>DXZP01000016.1:0-47978 GCA_019419605.1 Collinsella sp. | reverse complement strand
GGACTTGCAGCGACGGACCTCGGGACGCTCTTACACCACGTCTGCGCGCGCCACCTGTTTGGTACCCATGACCGTTCCCAGTCCCTACCGTTTGCCGAGCAATAGGGTCTCAATCGCCTCCAACCATGTACTATGTACGGGCATTGTTCAAACCCGAGAATCAAAGGACCTCATCTTGCCCGTCGTCGCCGCTATGACTGTTACTTCACACGCCTCGGATGCCATGGTCGCTATCCCATTTTGGCTCGAGATGTTCGCCGTTGTCGCGGCATCGATCTCGGGCGTGCTGGTCGCTCGCGAGCACAAGCTCGACCTGGTGGGCGCGGTCGCGCTCGCGGTGGTCTGCGGTCTGGGCGGCGGTCTTTTGCGCGATATGACGCTCCAGGTCGGCAACGTCTACATCCTCAACCAGCCCATGGCACTACCGCTCTCCATCGCCACAGCCGCCATCATCTATATCTTCCCGGCAATCGTCGATAAGCCCGAAAAACTCATTCCCCTGCTCGACATCATCTCGGTCGGCATCTATGCAGCAACCGGCGCGGACAAGGCGTTGGTGTACGGATTTGCGCCCGCCGTATGTATCATGATGGGCTTCTTTACCGCCGTGGGCGGCGGCATGCTGCGCGACGGCTTTATGGGCGTGGTCCCGGGCATTTTCCAACGCACCAACTTCTATGCCATCGCGGCCATCGCCGGATCGGCAAGCTATGTAGCCCTCGTCATGAGCGGCCTCATGAGCAATGTTGCCGCGCTGGTCGTATGCGTTGTGGTGACCATGGGGCTGCGCTGGCTATCACTGCGCTTTGACATTAAAAGCCCTACCGAGGAAGACATCGCGCGCTTTTTGCACCGTAAAAAGTAGGTAGCACAGCACAACCCCTCGAAATGCAACCGAGAGATTCTTTTAGAGCGCCCGCGCGGTGGGTACCCTGTTAGATACCTGTCGAGTATCTAACGAAGGATTCACTATGCCTTGCAACCAAGTACCGTCGATCCGGCGCCACAAAGCGCAGGCCCGCATCACCATCCTATTCGCGCTGATTGCGCTCGCGCTCACCGCACTTCCCACGGTGTCGTTCGCCGGCACCGACACCGCGGGAAATGTGCTCGCAACCGAAGTTGACTCAACTCCGTCCGGTATCGAAGGCGACCTGTACTGGGCCGGCCAAAGTCTCAACCTAGACGACGCCTCCATCGGCCGCGATATTATCGCGGCTGGTGAGAACCTGTCGATTCGCGATTGCACCGTAGGCGGCGCCGTTCGTCTGGCGGCACGCACCATCGATATCGCCAAAACCGCAATCGATGGCAGCGTCACGGTGGCCGGCCAGCACGTCGTGCTCAACACCGGCAGCACCGCCAACTGTTTTTACGCGGCGGGCGAAACGGTCGCCCTGCGCGGCTCCGCCAAATCGGCGGCGCTTGCCGGCGACACCGTTACCATCGACGGCACCGTCGATGGCAATGTTGAAGTCTGGGCCGACAAGCTCATCCTGGGTAAAAACGCCCGCATCACCGGCACGGTGAACGCCCACGTCTCACAGGACCCCGAGCGGGCCGAGGGCGCCCAGGTTGGAGCCCTCAAGATCGACCGGACCGAGAACGAGAACACCTCTACGGTCAACGACATGATCGGCGGCATCGTTGCCGCAGCGCTTTCCACCTGCTTTGTCGCTATCCTGCTTGAGCTTGTCTTTCCGCGCGCAACCGCCAGCGCCGCCGGCATGCTCCATCAGCATCCCATGCCACTGTGGGTAAGTGGCCTTCTGGGCACGGTCGCCATCGCTCCCGCCGTCCTGCTGCTTATCATCTCGATTGCAGGCCTGTCGCTCGCCGGAGCCCTCATGTGCAGCATCATCGGCATCGCTTTGGTCTCGGCGGCATTTACGGGTACCGCGATCGCACGCATGGTCGGACACAACCAAAACCGCTTCGCCATGGCCGCCGCGGGCGGTATCGTCGCGGGCGCGCTCACGGCACTTCCTCTTATGGGCAACTTTGTCAGCGGCGTAGCCTTCGTCTTCACGCTCGGCTACGTCATCCAAATCATTTGGCACAACGCCCACCTCAAGCCGCAGCAGCCGGCTAACACGCCAGGCCTTCCCACCGCCTAACCACCAACCACCACAAAGGGGACAGGCACCTTTGTGGTGGCGTAGGCCGCCTCAATCCCCATGCACCAAAAAGGGCGCCGACCATTGCGGTCGACGCCCTTTCTCATTAAAGCTATAAAACCCAGCACTTATTTGTTGACCTGACCGGCGCGGACGGCAGCCTTCTTGCGGTCGGTAGCGTTGAGCAGACGCTTGCGCAGGCGAATGTTCTTGGGAGTAATCTCGACCAGCTCGTCGTCGGCGATGTACTCCAGCGCCTCCTCCAGCGAGAAGGTGCGGGGCGGCACCAGCTGGACGGAGATATCGGAGGTCGAAGAGCGCTGGTTGCCCAGGTTCTTGGTACGGGCAATATTGACGACCATGTCGCCGGCCTTGCTGCGCTCGCCCACGATCATGCCCTCGTAGCACTCAGTGCCCGGCTCAACGAACAGCTGGCCGCGCTCCTGCAGCGTACCCAGAGCGTAGGCGACGGCCTTCTCGGTGGTCATGGAGATCATGGCGCCGTTCTGGCGGTTACCGATCTCGCCGGCATAGGGGCCGTACTCCAGGAAGGTGTGGTAGAACACGCCCTCGCCGTGGGTGACGTTCATGATGCGGTTCTTAAGGCCCATGATGCCGCGCGTCGGGATCTTAAACTCGAGGTGCGTCACGATGCCCGAGGTATCCATGCTCGTCATGATGCCGCCGGAGGTACCGAAGACCTCAACGACCTTGCCCGAGTACTCGTCCGGGCACTCGACGACGGCCTGCTCGACGGGCTCCATCTTGTTGCCGTTCTCGTCCTTCTTAAACAGAACGCGGGGACGGCCAACCTGGAACTCAAAGCCCTCGCGACGCATGGACTCCATCAGAACGGACAGGTGCAGGATGCCGCGACCCGAGACCTCGACGCCGCTCTTGTCCTCGAGCTCCTCGATCTTCATGGTTACGTTGTTCTCGGCCTCGTTGAACAGGCGCTCCTTGAGCTGACGGGCGCCCACGATGTCGCCGTCGCGACCGACGAGCGGGGAGGTCGAAGCCTCAAAGACGATGGACAGAGTCGGCGGGTCGATCTCGATGGGCTCGAGCTCAACGGGGTTCTCGGGATCGGTGTAGACATCGCCGATATCGGTGCGGTCGATGCCCACGACGGCGGCGATGTCGCCGGCGCCGACTTCCTGGCATTCGGTGCGGCCCAGGTAGTCGAAGGTAAAGAGCTGCTTGACGGTAGCGGTGGCGCTGGAGCCGTCGTTCTTGACGACCAGAATCTGATCGCCCTGATGGATGGTGCCGGAGTACACGCGACCGATGCCGATACGGCCGACGAAGTTGGAGTGGTCGATGGTCACGCACTGCATGGCCAGCGGGGCGTTCTCGTCAACCTCGGGCGCGGGCATGTCGTCGATGATCATATCGAGCAGCGGATACATGTCCATGTTGCCGTCGTTGGGGTCAAGGCGGGCAAAGCCATTCATGGCGCTGGCGTAGACCACGTGCTCCATGGCAAACTCGAGCTGATCGTCGGTAGCGCCCAGGTCGGCCATAAGGTCGAGGCAGTCGTTGTAGGCCTTCTCGGGGTTAGCACCCGGACGGTCGATCTTGTTGATGACGATCATGATCTTGAGGCCGGTGTCGATAGCGTGACGCAGCACGAAGCGGGTCTGGGGCATGGGGCCCTCAAAGGCGTCGACCAGCAGCAGGGCGCCGTCGGCCATACGCAGCACGCGCTCGACCTCGCCGCCAAAGTCGGCGTGGCCCGGGGTATCGATGACGTTGATCTTGACGTCCTTGTACTCGATAGAGATATTCTTGGCGAGAATCGTGATGCCGCGCTCGCGCTCCTGGTCGTTAGAGTCCAGGACGCGGTCCTCGACCTGCTGGTTGGCACGGAAGGCGTCCGTGGCACGCAGGAGTTTGTCGACCATCGTCGTCTTGCCGTGGTCGACGTGGGCGATGATGGCGATGTTCCTCAGATTGTCTACGCGCATGTAGTTCCCCTATCTTCTATCCATATACAAACGGCACGCGTATGCGGCCCGCCCAGCGACACAACGCTCAGCGGGAATATTGAGCCTTTTACCGAAAACTCGTTTATTTTAGCGATTTTAGATGAGAGGGGTTTCCTCACCTGCAGGTTCAGGGTCGCTCCACATAAAACCATCGCCGGCGCCCATGCCCTCATACAGCACATATGCCGAAAAACCGCTCTCGAGCGTAGTCTCAAAGAAGCTCACGAGCAGAGCGTCGTGGTAGCCTCCGTCAATTTCGACGCAGCCGGTATAGCCGATGGCATAGCGGGCGATACGGCCCAGGCCCTCGTCCTTAAGACCCATCTTGTGCTCGGAGATAAAGTTGGTGGCCGCCTCGAGGCACGCCTCTTCGCCATCCTCATCGAGCGCCGCCAGATAACGGTTGGAAGCAGCGTCCTCAATTGCCACGACCACGCCAGGGTTTTCACCGGCGGCAAGGTCGTCCAAGAACGCGCCGATCAGGTCACACACCATGGCGTCGAGCTCGGCGGAGACGTTACCGGCGTCCTGCATATCCTGTGCCATCTTTAGACCTTCCCATCGAGTCTGGCGTCGTTACAGTTCTTGTGCCTCGGCGGCGATCTTGGCGGCAGCGTCGCGGGCGCGCATCATATCCATCGCGCGCTTGTCGAGTACCTTGATCTGGTTGGTCAGCATTACTGCATCGACCACACCCCAGATTACCAAGCCTGTTGAAATCGAAAACCCAAGCGCACCAACTGTACCACGAAGGCGCGAGCAGATTGCCGCGACAAGGGCGGAGACGACAACCATCTTGATAAACGAGCCGCGGCGCTCGCGAAGCGTGCGGGCCTGCGTCACATAGGCAATGCGTGCCGCCTCGGATGCCTCCGAGCGCATCTGGGCCTCGCGCGCAATGGCCGCCGCCTCAGCCGACATACCGCTGGCCATCAGCGAACACTCCGCAACCCTGCCGCCCCGCATTTAGAAGTCATCGGGGGAGAGCGTATGGACGAACTCGTCGAACTTCTCGAACTCCTGCTCGTCGTCGACATCCTCGGCGTGGGTGGAAACAGTGCCCAGGCGATTCATGATGTCGTCCTCCACAAACATGGGGGCATTGCTGCGCACGGCCAGGGCAATGGCGTCACTGGGGCGGGCGTCGATCTTGCGCTCCTCGCCATCGTCCAGTACGACGATCGTCGCGTAGAACACCGGCGGCTCGGCGCGAACGATCTCGATGCGCTCGAGCTTGGCGCCCAGGGCGTCAACGGTATCGAGCAGCAGGTCATGGGTAATCGGGCGCTCGGCGCGGCCGCTATCGATGCCGCGGCTGATGGCAGCAGCTTCAAACGAACCAGTCTGAATGGAAAGGGAACGCAGCGGCGCGGGCGAGTCCGATTTGCTGCTGCGCTCACGAAGTACGATAAGCGATGGCACGGGACCGGCGGCCATGACGATGGTCTCTATGTCGACACGAACCATGGAACACCTCCGGTACGTAGCGGTTAACACGCGGCAGCCCGCCGCATTGAATAGCTATACTACCCAAACTTTCGCACAGCACACAAAATCAAAGTAGTTAATTTGGGACGGGGCTTTTTTGACTACTTTCAGTAGGTAAGAAAAAAAGCCCCGAGGCAACGCCCCAGGGCTCTTCACGGTTTTGATGGTGGACCTGACAAGATTCGAACTTGTGACCTCCCGGTTATCAGCCGGACGCTCTAACCAACTGAGCTACAGGTCCATCATGGTGGAGGTTAGGGGGATCGAACCCCTGACCTCAGGCTTGCAAAGCCCGCGCTCTCCCAGCTGAGCTAAACCCCCACGGAGACAGTAATAAACACCCCAGCGGCGACTCGGCTCTCGCTGGGGTGTTTATTGCGAAAGAAAGTGGTGGACCTGACAAGATTCGAACTTGTGACCTCCCGGTTATCAGCCGGACGCTCTAACCAACTGAGCTACAGGTCCATCGCGCAAGGGATATATTAGACGAGTCGTTACGCGCGCGTCAACAACTTTTTTGAAAATCTTTGAGGGGTGTCGGCCCCGGCTGCCCGGCGGCATGCGAAGTCGCCTGCTCGGACAGTCCTGCTCGCACGGAGAGTACATTAAGTGCTCTCCGGCTCGTGCGGAACTCGCGATCGACTTCGCATGCCGCCGGGCAGCCGGGGCCGACGCGAGGTTCAAGATTGTCAAAAAAGCGGTCGGCGCGCAGTGCGCCGACCGCCGATATAAGAGGTCTGATGATTTTTACCAGCTAGGGCCTCTTACTCGTCTAGAAGATCCTCTGGCATGTCGTTGCCGTCGCCTAGATCGACAGGGGTTTCTTCGGGGGCGGAGCCGTCTTCTGTGGCTTCCCCTTCGGGCTTCTCCTTGGCGGCCGTCATGCGGGCTACGGCGCAGATGCGGTCGTTGTCGTCAACGGTCATCATCTTGACGCCCTGGGTAGCGCGGCCAGTCTGGCTAATCTCATCGGTCTTGACGCGAATGACCGTCGCGCCCTCCGTCACGATGAACAACTCGTGCTGCGGGCCCACCGTCTTCATGGCCGCGAGGTTGCCCTTACGCTCGGTCATTTGGATGGTGTAGACGCCCTGGCCGCCGCGATTCTGCTCCGGGTAGTCCGCGACCGGCGTGCGCTTGCCGTAGCCGCGCTCGGTGATGACGAATAGATCGCCGTTGCCGTTAGTGACTTCCATGCCCAGAACGCTCACGCCGTCCTTCATACCGATACCGCGAACGCCGCTGGTATCGCGGCCGGTGGCGCGCACCTGTTCCTCGGAGAACATGATCGCCTTACCCGCGGTGGTGGCCAGGATAATCTTGTCGCCCTCGCGCACGCGGCGCACGTTCAGCAGCGCGTCGTCGTCACGCAGGTTGATAGCGATCAGGCCGTCGCGACGACTGCGGTCATATGCGCTCATCACGGTCTTTTTGACCATGCCGCTCTTGGTGGCAAACATCAGATACTCGTCGGCAGGGAACTCGCGGCAGCTGATGACGCTCGCGATCTTCTCGCCCTCCTCGAAGGGCAGCAGGTTGACGATCGCGGTACCGCGCGCCTGGCGCGTACCCACCGGCAGCTCGTGCACCTTCAGGCGATAGACCTTACCCTTGCTCGAGAAGAACAGCACGTACTCGTGCGTGGACGCGATGAACATCTCGTCGATAACGTCGTCCTCTTTGAGGTTGACGCCCGACACGCCCTTGCCGCCGCGCTTCTGGGCGCGGTAGGCGGCCACCGGAATGCGCTTGACATAGCCGGTGTGGGTGATGGTCACGACCATATCCTCGTCGGCGATGAGGTCCTCGACGTCCAGGTCCTTCTCGACATGGCTGATCTCGGTGCGGCGCTTATCGCCAAACTTCTTGGAGATCTCACGCATCTCTTCCTTGATGACGCCCAGGATCTTCTCCTCATGCGCCAGCAGGTCCTCGTAGTAGGCGATGGCGCGGCGCAGGCCGTCCAACTCTTCCTGGATCTTGTCGCGCTCCAGGCCGGTCAGGCGGCGCAGCTTCATCTCGAGGATGGCCGTGGTCTGCTCGGGCGTAAAGCCAAAGCGCTCGATCAAGCGGCTGCTGGCCTCGGAGTCGGTCTGCGAGGAGCGGATGATGCTAATGACCTCGTCGATATGGTCGAGAGCCATCAAGTAGCCCTCAAGGATATGCGCGCGGGCCTGGGCCTTCTTAAGGTCGAAGCGGGTGCGGCGGGTGACGACGTCGACCTGGTGGTCGATGTAGTGCTGCAGCATCTCGCGCAGGCTCAGGCATTTGGGAACGCCGTTGACGAGCGCCAGGTTGTTGGCGCCAAAGGTCGTCTGCAGTGAGGTGTACTTATACAGGTTGTTGAGCACGACCTGCGGAATGACGCCCTTCTTGAGCTCGATGACCAGACGGATACCCTTCTGGTTGGACTCATCGCGCATATCCGAGATGCCCTCGATGCGCTTGTCGTTGACGAGCTGGGCGATCTTCTCCTGCAGGGTGCCCTTGTTGACCATGTAAGGAATCTCGGTAAAGACCAGGCGGCTGCGGCCGGTCTTGGTGGACTCCACGTGAGCCTTGGCGCGCACGGTAATGGAGCCGCGGCCGGTCTCGTAGCTCTGCTTAATGCCGGCGCTGCCCATGATGATGGCGCCGGTGGGGAAGTCCGGACCGGGCATGATCTGCATGAGCTCGTCGACGGTGGCGTCGGGGTTGTCGATCAGGTAGCAGGTGGCCTCGATCGCCTCGGTGAGGTTATGCGGAGCGATGTTGGTGGCCATGCCGACGGCGATGCCCTGGCTGCCGTTGACCAGCAGGTTGGGGAAGCGCGCAGGCAGCGCCACGGGCTCGGCGAGCGATTCGTCGTAGTTGGGCTGCCAGTCGACGGTATCCTTTTGCAGGTCACGCAGCAGCTCCATGGCGGGCTTGGCCAGGCGGCTCTCGGTGTAACGCATGGCCGCCGCGCCGTCGCCGTCGATGTTACCGAAGTTGCCGTGACCGTCGATGAGCGGCGTGCGCATGGAGAACCACTGCGCCAGGCGAACCATGGCCTCATAGACCGCGAAATCGCCGTGCGGGTGGTACTTACCGATAACTTCGCCGACCGTCCACGCCGACTTCTTATGTGGGCGGTTGGGGTAGATGCCGCTCTCGTTCATCGCGTACAGGATGCGGCGGTGCACCGGCTTTAAGCCGTCGCGCACGTCCGGCAGGGCGCGCGCCGTGATGACCGACATCGAATACTCGATAAATGACTGCTTCATCTCGCGGCCAAACTCCGAAATCTGGAGCTGGCCGCCGTTTATATCCTCGCCGGCCGAGGCGCCACGATCGACTTCGCCAAAGCTCTCCTCGAGCTCACCGTCGTCGTCCTCTTCCTCGTCATCATCGGCATCGGGGTTATAGGCGTCAGGATCGCCGTCCTCGCCCTGCTCAGCACGGGCAAGTAGGCGCTTCAGATCGTCGGGCATGCCGGCATCGCCGGCCTCGCCCATACCCTCGTTATTGTTGATATCGTCTGCCACGTTACCTCCTCATGGTTTGCGTGGTCCATTAGTTCCCTACCACGGAGACGGATTACCGGGAATGCCGGATAACCCTCCTAGGTTTTCCAGGTGCCCCAGGTTGCCCTGAAGGATGAGGGCGCACGCCTTGCGTGCGGCGCCCGAAATCCTGAAGGGCAAGATGGGGTGCCTGGGAAAGCTAGGCGTCAAGGAAACGCGCGTCGTGGGCATGTTTCTCGATGTACTCGCGGCGATAGCCGACCTCGGAACCCATCAGCTCGCGCACGGCGCGGTCCGCCACCACGGCGTCCTCGATCGACACACGCTGCAGGATGCGGGTCTTGGGATCCATCGTCGTCGAGGCAAGCTGCTTGGGGTCCATCTCGCCCAGGCCCTTGTAGCGCTGGACGGTATAGCCCTTGCGCTTCTTGGTGATCTTGCCATCCTTGGCCTTGCCGGCCTCGTCGTTGTCGTCGGGGTTCAGGCCCAGACTCTGGATGGTGTCGCGCAGGATCTCGTCTTCGGGCTGGCGGCCGTTGGGATACACGTAGTGGATCTTGTTGCGCACCTTAATGCCAAAGATGGGCGGGCAGGCAACATAGACGTAGCCGGCATCGATCAGCGGACGCATGTACTTGTAGAAGAACGTCAGCAGCAGAATGCGGATATGCGCACCGTCGACGTCTGCATCGGTCATGATGATGATCTTGTGGTAGCGCGCCTTGGTGATATCGAAGTCGCCGCCGTCGCCGGCACTCGTCGTGACGCCGCAGCCGATCGCGGTAATCAGCGACTGGATGGTGTCACTCGAGAACGCGCGATGGTCACCAACGCGCTCGACGTTCAAAATCTTGCCACGCAGGGGCAGAATCGCCTGGATGTCTCGGCGACGGCCGTCCTTGGCCGAACCGCCTGCCGAGTCGCCCTCTACGATGAAGAGCTCGGTCAGCTCGGCATCGCGCACCGAGCAGTCGGCGAGCTTACCGGGCAGGGATGCCGTCTCGAGCAGGCTCTTGCGGCGGGTCGCCTCGCGCGCCTTGCGGGCGGCGTTGCGCGCCTTGCAGGCCTGTTGCGCCTTCTTGACGATCTCGCGAGCAGGCTTGGGATGCTCCTCGAGGTAATCGGCGAGGCCGTCGGTCACGATCTTGAGCGTGAGCGCACGCATATAGGAGCTGCCGAGCTTGGCCTTGGTCTGGCCCTCAAACTGCGGGTCGGGCAGCTTGACCGAAATAACGGCCGAAAGACCCTCGCGCACATCGTCGCCGGTCAGGTTGGCATCTTTTTCCTTGAGCAGGTTCTGCTTGCGTGCGTAATCGTTGATCACGCGGGTGAGCGCGGTGCGGAAGCCCTCAAGGTGCATGCCGCCCTCGGGAGTGTAGATGTCGTTGGCGAACGACATGACGTTCTCGCCGTAGCCGCTATTCCACTGCAGGGAAACCTCGACCTCGCCCATCTTGGCCACAGGCGCGTCCGGGTCCGATTTGCCCTCGATATAGATGGGCTCCTTAAAGGCCTCGGGGACGTCCTTGCCCTCGTTGAGGAACTTGACGAAGTCGATGATGCCGCCCTCGTAGCAAAACTCCTCCACGTGGGGAGTCGCCTCGCGCTCGTCGGTCAGCACGATTTTGAGGTTCTTATTGAGGAACGCCGTCTCCTGCAGACGGTTGTGCAGCGTATCGAAATCGTAGATGCAGGTCTCGAAGATCTCGTCGTCGGGCCAGAAGGTGACGGTGGTGCCCGTCGAATCCGAGGTGCCCACGACCTCCATCTTCTTGACGGTCTTGCCGCGCGAGAATTCCATCTCGTAGGTGTTGCCATCGCGACGAACCTGAACGACCACGCGCTTGGACAGTGCGTTGACGACGGAGATGCCCACGCCGTGCAGGCCGCCCGAGACCTTATAGGCCGAGTTATCGAACTTACCGCCGGCGTGCAAGATCGTCATGACGACCTCGAGCGTCGGGATCTTTTTAACAGGGTGCTCGTCAACGGGGATGCCGCGCCCGTTGTCGACGACCGTGATGGAGTTGTCGGCGTGGACCGTCACCTGGATCTCGGTGCAGAAACCGGCCATGGCCTCGTCGACGGAGTTGTCAACGATCTCCCACACCAGGTGATGCAGACCGCTGGCGCTCGTCGAGCCGATATACATGCCCGGGCGCTTACGAACGGCCTCGAGACCTTCGAGAATCTTAATCTCGCCGCCATCGTAATCGTTTTCGCTTGCCACACGTCCTCCTTCAGTCAAGAAAATGTGTACAGCCTTACTAGTTTATCGTAAAAAAATACCCTCGGGAACGAGGGTATTTGGCTCTACAAGGCCACCAGATGCGATTTAAGGCTCTTTTTTGCTTTGCACGCCCTTGGCCCACTCGGCACTGGCTCTCATGGCGTTCTCGAGGGCCTCGCGCAGTTTTTGGTCTTCGATGGGCGCCACTTGGCGCTCAATCTCGGTGCGCTCGGCATCGCTGAGGTCGGCGTGCGGAGCCGGCGGGCGCTCGGTCACGGCCGGGCGCAGGCGCTCCTTGGCGGCGGGTGGCGTGTGACCGGGCGCGGTGGTTTTGAACACCAGGCCGTCCACATGCGCACCGGCGCGCTCCATGCGCGCGCGGATGATCTCGCGCAACAGCGTCATTTCCTGCGTCCACGAGGGCGAGTCGAGATATACCAGCAGCTCATTGGACTCGGGCAGGTAGCGCAGACCCGTCACATGCCGCCCCTCGCGCGTGCCCGAGCACACCGCGTTCCACGCGCGATAGGCCGCACGCGACTCCTCGGCGGCCTCCATCTGCGCACGGCGCTCAGGGGTCGCAGCCGCCAGGATGCGCTGGCGCTCTGCGTTCAAAAAGCCACTGAAGGCGACCGTCTCGCTCTCGCGCTCGTAATTAGCACGTCTCACCCATGCTCACCACCTTGGCTCGATCAAGCAGGTCATCGGTAAAGTACCCCAGGTTGGTCGTGGTTATGACCGTCTGGATATCATCGCCGATCAGCCGCAGGAAAGCGCCGCGACGCTCGCCGTCGAGCTCGCTCATCACGTCGTCCAAAAGCAGCAGTGGGGCGGTGCCCAGGACATCGCGAGCCACGGCCACCTCGGCCACCTTCCAGGACAGCACCAACGTTCGCTGCTGTCCTTGGCTGGCAAATGAACGGGCGGAGCGACCCGCCACGGTAAATTCAATCTCGTCGCGATGCGGTCCCACCAACGTCACGCCGCGGCGAATTTCCTCGTCGGCGTGCTCATCAAGGGCGGCCAGCATGCGCTCGTACGCCCAGCCCTTCAGCTCTTCGCGATCCTCGACCTGGGGTAAATCCCCCAGCGTGGACGCATAGGACACGTTGGCGGCTTCACCGGACGCTACTTGCCCGTAGGCAGCGCGCACATGGCCCGCCAGCCGGTCGAGCAGGGCCAACCGGTGCACGAGCAGGGCCGAGCCCGCGCGGGCAATCGATTCGTTCCACGCGCCGAGCATCTCGCGGCAGCACCAGGTCTCCTTGAGCAGGGCGTTACGCTGGGTCACGCAGCGCCCATAGGTGTTCGCAAGATCGGCATAGCGTGCGCTCAGTTGCATGCCAAAGTCATCGAGGGCGGCGCGGCGCACACTGGCGCCTCGCTTAACCATGTCCAGATGGTCGGGGCAAAACAGCACGCTCGGCAGAACCCCGCGCACACCAGCGGCAGAGCATCTCTTGCCGTTGCGGCTAAACGAGCGCTTACCGTCCTCCGCGCTCAATCCCATATCAAGCACGCGGCCGTCGCCCTCGAGCCTCAGCTCGATCTTGCACGAGCCCACGCCGTCATGGACGAGCTCGGCTGCGGTCGGATGCCTAAACGAGGCGCCGCTCGTCAGCAGCTGCAGCGCCTCTATGAGATTGGTCTTTCCCGCCGCGTTGGGTCCCGCAAGTATCGTCACGCCCTCGTCCAGGGCAAGGCGATAGCTATCGAAGCTGCGGTAGTGCGCGACGGAAAGATCGCGGGCGAACATGGTCATGGCGCAGCGCTAGATGCGGACCGGCATGACCAGGTACAGGTAGTTGATCTTGTCGTAGGACTTAAAGATGCCCGCCTGCGAGTAGCTCTTGAGCTCCAGCGTGATCTCCTTCTCCTTGGACAGGGCATTGAGGCAGCCGAAGATGTAATGGTAGTTGAAGGCGATGGTACCCGACTCGCCCTCGGCCTCGACATCGATCGTCTCCTGCGCAAGGTCCTGGTCATTGGAAATGGAGGACAGGCCCATCTGCCCGTTCTCGACATCGATCTCGAACTTGACGGCGGGGTTGGCGCTCGCGATAACGGCCACGCGCTTGAGGGCGGCGTTAAAGGCGGCGACGTCGATCTTGACGCTCGTCACGCACGAATCGGGGATGAGCTGCTTGTAGTTGGGGTACACGCCCTCGATACGGCGCGACACGTAGGTGGTGTTGCCGGCCTCGAAGACGACCTGGGTGTCGGTAGCCCCGATCATGATGGTCGCCTGGCTGGCCATGATGTTCAGCGCGTCGTTAAAGGCGTCAGCCGGAACGTTGAGCTCAAAGGAGCCCTCGAGGGTCGAGGTCTCGACCTGCGTATCGCACACGGCCAAGCGAAAGGAATCGGTCGCTACCAGGCGTACGGTGTTGTTCTCGACCTTCATGTGCACGCCGCCCAGGATGGGGCGAGCCTTGTCGGTCGAGGTGACGCGCCACACGCGGCCGACCATTTCGGACAAGACATCGGTCGGCAGCTCCACGGCACTCTCGATGGCATAGGCCGGAAACTCGGGGAAGTCATTGGCATCGAGCGTGTTCAGGCGGAAAGAGCTCTTCTCGCAACCAATCAGCACCTGGCGCTCGGACAGCTCAAAGGTGACCGGGGCATCGGGGAGGGTCTTGGTGATATTGGAGAGCATCTTACAGGGAATAACCATCTCGCCCTCTTCTTCGACATGCGCCGCGATGCGATGACGGATCGAGATGGTGTAGTTAGAGGTCTGGAATTCCAAGATGCCGTCTTGGGCCTTAACGAGCACGCCCGACAGGATGGGGAGGGTGGATGCCGAAGCGACACCCTTCATAACGACGCCGATGGCTTGTGTAAGCGAGCTCTGGCTGACGGTGAACTTCATCTTTTAATACCTTTCTATAGATATAAATATCTTAATAATAGTAATAGCACTGACGAAACTGTTGATTACTCCCAAAGACGCAGGTCAGACCCAGAAAGAGAATCGACAGCAACCTGTGTGCAACAGGGGTGGTTTTCCACGTTCAAAACCTGCGCAAAACTTTTCATCACCGCGGGTTGGGTTTTAGACACCTTATGCCCGTGGTTTCGACAAGTTTTCAACAGGTGTCTCTATTTCCCTACGAGCGCAGTGTAATTTTATCGCGCAGCGACTTGAGGTCTTCGGTGACAGTGCGGTCTTCCTGGATCATCTTCTGGACCTTTTTGTAGCTCGTGCTGACGGTCGAGTGGTTGCGGTTGCCAAATTCGGCGCCCACCGCCGTGGTCGTCATCTCGCACATCTCGATGGCTAGGTAGATAGCGATATGGCGTGCTTTGGCGATATTGGCGTTGCGACGCGGGCCGATGAGCTCCTCGTGCGTCACGCCGTACTGCTCTTCGATGACGGACTGAACCGTCTGGACGTTGATCTTTTTGGCCGATGTGTCGAAGTACTGGCTGGCGATGGCGTCGATATCGTCAAAGGTGAGCTCCCCGCCCTCGCGCTCGCGGTCGCCCGCCTCGCCGGCGCAGCGCTCGCAGAAGCTCTCGAGTTCGCGGATGTTGGTGCCCGAGACCTCGGCCATGTGTTTAAAGTGCTCGTCGGTCAGGTGCCCGCCGTCGCCCCCATAGGCCGCCAGCAGCGAGTCGTCGCCTGCCTCGGGAGCGGCGACGATGGTGTTCTCGTAATAGCGCTGCAAGATCTTGTATTTCATCTCGTAGCTGGGCTCTGCGACCAAGCAGAGCATGCCGGCGTTGAAGCGGCTGGTCAGACGCTCGTCCATGCTCAGGTCCTTGGGGGCGCGGTCTGCCGCGATGACGACCTTCTTGTTGTTGCGGATGAACTCGTCCATGAGCTGGAAAAAGTAGTCCACGCTCGCGCGCTTGCCGATGATGTTTTGGATGTCATCGATGATGAGCACGTCCACGCCGTGGTATGCCTGCATGATAGGGGCGTTGCTCTTCTTTTGGCGGTCGAACTCGGTCATCAGGTCGTCCAGATATGCCTGGGAGTTGGCATACTTGACCTTGATCTCGGGCGACTTCTCGGCGAGCTCGTTTTTGATGGCAAGCAGCAGGTGCGTCTTGCCCAGGCCCGATTTGCCGTAGATGAACAGTGATGTGCACGTGCCACGCTCGTCCGCGAGGGCGGCAAACTTGAGTGCCGAGCGATAGGCATGGCTGTTCTCGGGGCCGTAGACAAAGTTCTCAAAGGTAAATTTTGAGTTCGCGGCGAGCGGGGCTCCATCCGCATTCTGCTCGGCCGGTACGGTCGGTGCCGGCATGGGTGAAGCGGGGGTCGCAGCTTGCGTGGACTTAGTCGGCGCTCCGCCCTTCATCTGGTTCATCATGCGACGAAAATCATCGGCCGAGAGCGTGTTCTTGATTGCAATGCCCGAATCCGCGCCCGCCGCTGCGTCGTGAGCGATAGGCATGTGCGTGACGGGTGCGTTCGTTGACGTCGCCGCCGCGGTCGGCAACGGTGCCATGGTTACACGGGAAACATCGCCGTGCTGGTGCTCGATTGTCGGCACGTCGCCTGCGGAGGCCGGCACCGCCGGGGAGGCAGCGGGAGCCGCGGCGGGCGCCGTCGCAGCAGCGGATTCCGCCACGGCTCCTTGCGGTGCCACGATGTCGAGCGCAATCGGTGCAAAGGCGATTTCTTCCAGATAGGCCTCAATAGTCGGCTGATGCTTTTTGAGCTGCGCGATGGCAAAGCGCGAGGGGGCCTCGATCGTGAGCGTATCTTCGGTCAGGCTTATGGCGCGCGATTGCCCCAGCATGTTGATGAGGCGTGCATCTTGGCCGTCGCGCTGGCAAAAGGCGATGGCATCCCCCAGGATGATGCTTGCTTCCTCGTCCACTGTCTCTCCCGTTCTTTAGCTCTGAGCTCGCACGCGAGCGGCGCCGAGTTCGGTCAGATGGTATTTCTGGCCATGCTTGATGACCAAGCCGGCCTGCGCCAAGTCATTGAGCGTGCGTGACCAAGTGGGGGCCGAGTTTCCAAACGCCCTCGCCAGATCGGTAGCACCGCACGCTTGATTTTGCGCCAGATAGCCCAGCGCGGCGTTGCCGCGATCGCTTACGAACACGTCCGGTTGTGGCTGCGCATACTGATTTGCTGCATTAGGATACATCATTTGAGCTGCTGGTTGTTGAGAACTCTGCATCGGCGGCATTTGCTGTTGAAAACTTTGAGGCCACTGTTGGTAAGGCTGCGGAGTCATCTGCTGGGCCCAGGGGTTGTACTGCTGCTGCGGCATCTGCTGGTACGGCTGCTGATATCCCTGCTGGTACTGCTGCGGGAACTGCTGGCCATACCCCAGTGGCGGCATCTGCTGATATGGATATCCCTGTTGGTACGGCTGATAGCCCATTTGCTGGCCACCCGGTGCCCCCGTCGCCTGCTGCATTGCTGCTGCATCCTGATCCGCCAGCGGCATGGCCTCTGGCGCGTTTGGCGGCATCGACATCGATGCCGCCTGGGGCTCTTGTGTAGGAAGCATTCCGGGCTGCTGCATCTGTCCCACGGGGGGCTGCATCTGTTGCGTTGCCATGGGCTGCTGCGCAAAAGCTCCCGGCAGGGGATATGTGGGCTGCTCCGTCTCGGGCCGCACGGCAGCACCGCGTCCGCCGGCACGCTCTATTTCCTGCACGCGTTTAGGGTCCAGGCTTACCGTAACCACGGTGCCGTTGCCCATGTTGTCCTCGATGGACACGGCCCCGCCGGCGTTTTCCAAATACTCCTGCACCATGGGAAACCCTGCTCCGGTTCCACGGATATAGCGCTTCATCTTGCTGTTTGCGCTGGTAACGCCAAAGTCGAAAGCACGCTCCTTGTCGTCGATGCCGGGTCCTTGGTCAGCAAAGCGGATGGTGTCTCCGCCGTCCAGAATCGAGATGATGGGCTCGGCAAAGTGCGCGTGGATAAAGTTTTCGATAATCTCGCGGATGACCATGAGCGAGATATGGCCACCTTGTTCTTTCATGCACTGGTAGACGGTGTTGGTCGTCTCTTCCAAATATGTGCGGACATCTTGCGGATCAATGACGATCACACGCGGTGTCGACAGCATATCGTCATAGACGGCGATGCGCGCGGCGTACATGGCTTTTGGCGCCTGCGTGGTCGTCTGCTCGCCTTCCTTACGCTCTTCGCGCACGCCGGTGATGTGCTCGTTGTCGGGTGCCGGGTCTCCGGAATCGACCATGGTGTAAAAGTCGTCAGACATGCCGCTCGCAATCTTTCAAAAGGTTTCGAACAAATAGTAGCTCACCGTGCAATGTTTCTCATCTTTCGACAACTTTTCAAAACCTGTTGAAAACTTTGGAAAACGGACGAAAAGTTCTCAACATTGCCAACATGACCTGTTGAAAACTCGATGAAATATCGTGAAAAGTTGCCATGCACTGCTAAATCGAGCTCGGCTTATGGGGGAACCGTGTGAACTGCGCAACCTTTTACCTTTGATTTCTTGACATTTGAACATTGATTTCCCTACAATCTTCAAGCTCACGTGTCTATATCTGCGTCCGCGCCCCCGCGGACACTCGAAATGCAGCAGGAGGAACTTAAGATGAAGCGTACGTATCAGCCTAATAAGCGTAAGCGTGCCAAGACCCATGGCTTCCGTGCCCGTATGGCCACTAAGGGTGGTCGTGCCGTGCTCGCCCGTCGTCGCGCCAAGGGCCGCAAGCGTCTCACTGTCTAGCAGCGATACACACATCTCGCATGAAGACTATTAAGTCTCGGCAAGATTTCGAGCATGTGTTCAGTCAGGGGCGTCGTTTCAATCACCCTCTGATTCGAATGACCATATGTGAATCGGTTGGCGAAGGCGACTCCGGAAGGGTCGCCTTCGTTGGTGCTAAACGGCTCGGTTGTGCTGTCGTGCGCAACCGTTCTAAGCGTGTGATGCGCGAGGCCGCCCGCAGCTGTGGATTTCCCGTTGCGGGTTATGACATCATCTTGTTCGCAACTCCCAAGACGAGGGTTTCCTCGCCGCAGGAGATGGACAATGCATTGCGTTCGCTTATGAAACGCGCCGGCGTTGCCGGGGAGGAGCGATGAGCAATCACGTTTTGCGACGTGTTGCCATCGCTCCTATTCGCATATATCAACAGGTTATTTCGCCCTTATTGCCTGACGCCTGCATTTATTACCCAACGTGCTCGCAATACGCCGTCCAGGCGATTGAGAAGTACGGTGTTTTGAGAGGCTGCTGGCTTGCCGTGAGGCGCATCGCTCGCTGCAATCCCCTGCACGTCGGCGGTTATGACCCTGTGCCCTAGCGGGCACTCGCTATCGGAGGAAAACTTACATGTGGGATTGGATCGTTAACATCCTTTTCGAGCTGCTCAAGCTCATCCAGACCTTTGCGGTCGACTGGGGCCTGTCCATCATCATCCTGGTGGTCATCATCCGTCTGCTGCTGACGCCGCTTATGCTCAAGTCGACTAAGTCGACGGCACGCATGCAGGTGCTGCAGCCCAAGATGCTCGAGATCCAGGAGCGCTATGCCGACGATCCCCAGCGTCAGGCCGAGGAGATGCAGAAGTTCTACAGCGAGAACAAGTTCAACCCGATGGCTGGTTGTCTGCCGCTGTTGATTCAGATGCCTGTCCTGTTCGCCCTCTTTACGCTGCTGCGTAACCTGCCGGACTACTTTAACGACGGCACGTTCTCGTTCTTTAATATTCTGCCCGACCTGACCACCACGCCGAGTGCCTCCTTTGCCGATGGCTTTATGGTCGCGCTGCCTGCGCTGGTCTGCCTGATCCTGTTCGCTGTCCTGACCCTGATTCCGCAGCTCTATATGTCGCGCAACCAGACCGGCCAGCAGGCTCAGAGCATGCGTATGATGGCCGTTGTCATGACGGTCATGATGCTTTGGATGGGCTGGAGCCTTCCCGTTGGTGTTCTGCTGTACTACGACGTCTCGTCTGCTTGGCAGGTTATCCAGCAGATTTTTGTGACGCAGAAGGTCATCGACAAGGCGAAGGCCGATGAGGAGGAGCGCCTTAAGAACGCGCCGCTGCAGGTTGAGGTCACTCGTCGCGAGAAGAAGCCGCGCCCGCACAAGAAGAAGTAGCGGGATATCAATCTTATTTAGGTACCTAACTTTTGGAGTACGTTATGTCTGAAGAGATCATCGAGGATATGCTTGAGGAGGTTGCCCCGCAGGTCGCGGGCGATTATCCCGAGATTGCACAGCGCTACAAGGCCGGTGAAGAGCTGACCGACGAGGAGCTCGACACCATTGCCGATGTCGCGATTTCCATCCTGCGTTCCATCCTTTCGCACTTCGATGCCGCCAACTCTCCTATCGATGAGTATGAGGGCGACGAGGGTGAGCTGATTCTGGATGTAACGGCTCCCGACCTTGCTGTTCTCATTGGCCGTCATGGTCGCACCCTTGATGCCCTTCAGGTTATGTTCTCTTTGCTAGTGAGCCGCAAGCTTGGCTTTAGGTATCCGGTTGTAGTGGACGTCGAGGGATACAAGAGCCGCCGTCAGGACAAGGTTGCCTCCATGGCTCAGTCTGCAGCCGAGCGTGCCATCCGCACTCATAAGAGTGTTTCGCTTCCGCCCATGAATGCCTACGAGCGCCGACTGGTTCACATTGCACTTCGTGGCAATGACGCCGTCGATACTCATTCTGAGGGTTCTGACCCCGATCGCCATGTGGTGATTGTTGCTCGATAATCTACTCGAGCTTATGCTAAGGGGACGTGGTTTCCACGTCCCCTTTTTTTGTCAAAAGTTCTCGATACACTGATTTTTGTCAGAAAGGAGCTTTCGTTGTTAGTACTTACTGATCAGCAGGCTGACAAGATGTTGAGTCGTCTAACTTCCTATTGCAAAGAGTATTCCTTGAGCTTAACTGATACTGAGCTGAGGAAATGTATTCAACATTTGGATTTGGTTCTGGAAACAAATAAGACAACCAATCTCACTCGTATTCTTAACATAGAAGATGCTGTGGTACTTCATATCCTCGACTCACTTGTTTTGCTCCCCTATATCAATAAGGCTCCTGAGGGAGCTTTGCTCGATATGGGAACAGGTGCGGGCTTCCCTGGTATTCCGTTAACCATAACCACGCATCGTAAAGCTACTTATATTGACTCTGTTGGTAAGAAGGTTGATGCTGTCAATTCTTTTGTTGATGTTCTTGGATTGAAACATGCTCATGCGCTTCATGATCGCCTTGAAGAATATGCTCGAAGCCATAAGAAGCAGTTTTCTGTCGTAACCGCCCGCGCACTTGCCCCTCTACCGATTCTTGTTGAGTATGCTGCTCCGTTCCTCAAAGACGGAGGGCTATTTGTTATCACCAAGGGTAATCCTTCGGATGAGGAGCTTGCTTCCGGCATGTCAGCAGCTAAGATTTGCGGCTTCACTTTGCTTCTTAATGACGCAATCGATTTGCCTGAGGGCTTGGGCCACAGGGAGTTCATTGTTCTTAAGAAGAGTCATCCAGCATCTGTTTCATTGCCTCGTGCAAATGGCATGGCAAAGAAGAATCCGCTTGCCTAGATGTTTCACGTGAAACATAATGGATACTAACAACTTGCAGTGTTTCACGTGAAACATGGCAGTTGATATCGAATCGGAATGTTTCACGTGAAACATCCTCCGTTTGACAGCTTTAATACACACCAGGAGGGACCGTGGGATTTCGCGACGTTAAGCGTTCTAAGAACGCAATAGACACGCGTATCATTGCAATCATCAATCAAAAAGGCGGCGTCGGTAAGTCAACAACGGCTGTAAACCTTGCAGCAGCACTGGGTGAGCAGGGTCGTAAGACACTGATTGTCGATTTTGATCCGCAGGGAAACAGTACCAGTGGATTTGGAATTGAAAAAGAAGACCTTGATCACTGCATCTATGATGCATTGTTGAATGATGTGCCGGCAGAATCGCTTGTTCTTGATACAAATTGCAAAAAGGTATTCGTAATTCCAGCTACGATTCAGCTTGCAGGTGCCGAAATTGAGCTCGTAAGCGCAATTGCTCGTGAAACCCGCCTCAAAGATTTGCTTGAGCCGATTCAGGACGAGTTCGATTTTATTTTCATTGACTGTCCTCCTTCGCTCGGCCTGCTTACTATTAATGCCTTGACCGCAGCAGACAGCGTTTTGATTCCGATCCAGTGCGAGTACTACGCACTCGAGGGCGTTACGAAGCTGCTAGAGTCAATGAAGATGGTCAAATCACGTCTGAACAAGGGCTTAGACACCTATGGTGTGCTTATGACCATGTATGACTCGCGTACTTCTCTATCGAATCAGGTTGTTGATGAGGTTCAATCGTACTTTGGTGATAAGGCATTTAAGACGCTAATCCCCCGTACGGTTAAAATCTCCGAAGCTCCGTCTTTTGGAGAACCGGTAATTACCTATGCACCTCAAAATAAGGGTGCAAAAGCGTATATGAACCTTGCAAAAGAGGTGATCAAGCGTGCCTAGTGTAAAGAAACGTGGCGGATTGGGACGTGGACTCAATGCTTTGGTCTCAGAGGCCGAGTATGAGACCGGTGGTTCTGCTGTATCTGCTTCAAATGCCGCATCTGTAACAAAACTACCTATTGAGGATATCGTTCCCAACCCTAATCAACCGCGAATTCATTTTAATGAAACTGAACTTCGCGAGTTGAGCGAGTCAGTCCAAGAGCATGGCGTTTTGCAGCCGCTCTTGGTTCGCAAGCATGGAAACGGCTATGAGATTATCGCTGGTGAGCGTCGTTACCAGGCGTCAAAGCTTGCTGGTCTTGAGGAGCTGCCTGTCATCATTAAAGATGTTAATGATGAAGAGATGCTGGCTCTTGCTCTTATCGAAAACCTTCAGCGTTCTGATCTGAATCCCGTCGAAGAGGCTAAGGGCTATCGCCAGCTCATTGATGCCAGCGGTATGACCCAGGAGGCATTGTCGAAGGCAGTAAGCAAATCACGCTCTGCAATTACAAATTCGTTGCGCCTTCTTGATCTCCCCGAAGTAGTTCAGCAGATGATTTTTGAGGGTAAACTTACTGCTGGTCATGCACGTGCGATTCTTGCAGTTCCCTATGAGGATGCTCGAATTCGACTTGCAGAAAAGGTTGTTGCAGAGGGCCTTTCCGTAAGAGCGACAGAAAATCTTGCTCCATTGTTTTCTGCCGGAGAGACGCCTAAGACGCCGAGGCCTGCAACGCCTCAGTCTTTTAAAAAGGCTGCCCGTGTGCTTCGCCAGGTATTTAATACCAACGTGCGTGTGAAGAGCTCGCGTGGAAAGAATAAGATTGAAATTGAGTTTAAAGACGAAGAAGAGCTTTCTCGTATTCTTGGTGAAATGATTCAGTTTGATCAAGGGGGCCAAGATGAGGAATAAGATTATAACTGCGATTGCATTGGCGACGACTGTCGCGGCTGGTGCCTTTGCTGGCTATAAGATCGCGACAGACGATGAACTTCGGGGTCGTTTGCTTCGTAGCGCGCAAGATATCGTCGATACTTCAAAGAAGAAAATGGATGTTATGACAGAAGATGTTGCCATGCGTACTGCTCAGGTAACGAAGAATCCCAAGATTAATCAAGATTGGGTTAGCAACCAATGGGAAAATGTAGGCTATTAGGTACCTAACAATTACCCTGCATATTTTGAGGAGCCCTTGTCTGATTCATGAGACAAGGTCCCTTTATTTTGTCCGTAAAAAATGGGATAGGTAGCAGTTGGTCCAAAATTGAGGTCGATAAATGAAACGGCCCCGGTTGCATATCCTGCAACCGGGGCCGTTCGATGTTTCACATGAAACGTATTGGGGTGCGACTCCCCTATGCGTTCTTCTGAACTTTGAAGCGCTGCTTCAGCTGTCCACAAGCGGCGTCAATATCGTTACCACGGGAGTTACGAATCGTGGTCTCGATGCCACGGGACTCAAGACGACGCTGAAGATCCTCAACCTTATGAATCGGCGACGGCTTGAGCGGGCTGCCCTCGATGTCGTTAAGCTGAATCAGGTTAACGTGGCACAGCGTTCCCTCGCAGAAGTCGCAGAGCGCCTGCATCTCGGGATTCGTATCGTTGACGCCTTCGATCATGGCATACTCATAGGTCGGGCGGCGGCCAGTCTTCTCGGTGTAGAGCTGAAGCGCTTCGTGAAGGCGAAGCAGCGTGTATTTCTTAACACCGGGCATGAGCTTATTGCGCGTCGACTGGATGGCGGAATGCAGGGAAACGGCAAGAGTGAACTGCTCGGGGATATCGGCAAATTTGCGAATACCGGGAATAACGCCGCTGGTAGAGACGGTGAGGTGACGAGCGCCGATACCGATGCCATCGGGGTCGTTGAGGATACGCAGCGCCTTGAGAACCTCGTCGTAGTTGGCAAACGGCTCGCCCTGGCCCATGAAGACAACGCTTGTGGCACGCTCGCCAAAGTCGTTGGATACATGAAGCACCTGGTCGACGATCTCTTGAGCGGTCAGAGAGCGCTTGAGGCCGTTGAGACCGGTAGCGCAAAAGGCACAGCCCATGCCGCAGCCTGCCTGGGTGGAAACGCAGACGGAAAGCTTGTTACGACGGGGCATGCCGACAGTCTCGACGGAAATGCCATCGTGGTACTCGAGCAGATACTTGCGCGAGCCATCTTTGGAAACCTGCTTGGTGAGTTCAGTCGGCGTATCAAAGGCAAAAGCCTCTTTAAGCTGCTCACGGAAAGCCTTGGGGAGGTTGGTCATATCGTCAAACGAACAAACGTTCTTCTCAAAGACCCATTCGATGAGCTGCTTCGCGCGGAAGGCGGGCTGGCCAAGTTCGGCCACGAGCTCGCGAATATCGTTTTGGCTCAAGTCGCGAATGTCCTGAGATTTAGTCCTGGGATTCATGGAAGCCTTTCGATTTTGGGGAAACGTAGAGGGTATCGCTACAATATGGTATCAGCTGCAGAAATTATAGAGGAGGAGTCTGCCCATGCCGGGTAAAAGCCTAGAGAACATGCACGTAGCGGTCTTGGCGGGCGGTCATTCCGCCGAGCGCGAGATCTCGCTCGATTCGGGAAAGAACGTTGTGGTGGCACTGAAGGAAGCCGGCTACACCTCGGTGGAGCTGCTTGACACGGCCGCTGATGACTTTATGGTAACCATGGCGAACGGCGGATTCGATGTGGCATTTATCGCCATGCACGGCGCCGGCGGTGAGGATGGCGCCATGCAGGGTGCCATGGAGACCCTGGGTATCCCCTACACGGCCTCGGGCGTACTTGCCAGCGCCTGCGGTGCCGACAAGGAGGTCTCTAAGCTCCTATACGCCAAGGCGGGCATTCCCATTGCCCCCGGCCTTGCGCTCGAGGTGGGCGATGAAGTCGATATCGATCATATCGTCGAGGTTTGTGGCGAGCGCTGCTTTGTGAAGCCGGCCGTCAACGGTTCCAGCTATGGCATTTCCCTGGTCCATGAGCCCTCCGAGCTGCCCGCGGCAATCGCCAAGGCGTTTGAGTACGGCGACAAAGTGCTGGTCGAGAAGTGCATCGAGGGTACCGAGATCACCGTCGGCGTATACGGCGAAGATGACGTGCGCGCCCTGCCGATTGTTGAGATTCGTAAGCCCGAGGACTGCGAGTTCTACGATCTGGACGTGAAGTATGTCGACCCTACGGATATCCATCGCATTCCGGCGCAGATTTCACCCGAGAATTACGCTCGCGCTCAGGAGCTTGCCTGCGCCGCTCACAAGGCCCTCGGTTGCCTGGGTATCTCGCGCAGCGACTTTATTGTGAGCGAGGACGGCCCCGTTATCCTCGAGACCAATACCATTCCCGGCATGACCGATACGTCGCTGTATCCGGATGAGATCCGCCACACCGACGACATGACGTTCCCGCAGGTCTGTGACAGCCTGATCCGTATGGGCCTTCGTCGAGCGGGCATTGCATGCTAATCGAGGACGCGGTTTCGTCAGGAACGCCGCAGTTTGTCATCGACTCCTATGCCACGCTTGCCGACCGCGCCAAAACGCAGTCCTTCGGCCTTATCGAGGAAGATGTGATTGTCCTCGATACCGAGACCACGGGTCTTTCGGTGCAGGACAACGAGCTGATCGAGATCTCGGCGGCCCGTCTTTCGGGCCGCGAGGTCATCGACCGCTTCGATACCTTCGTGCATCCCAAACAGCTGATTCCCGCCGAGATTACCGAGCTCACGAGCATTACAAATGCCGATGTGGCAGATGCCCCGTCGGCGGTTGAGGCCGTCGCCGCTCTCGCCGATTTTGTCGGTGGCTGCCCGGTGATCGCACACAACGCCACGTTCGACCGCTCGTTTATCGAGTCGGTCAAAGGCGGCGTCAACGTGAGCGATATTTGGATCGATTCGCTGGCGCTGTCGCGCATCGCGCTTCCGCGCCTGGCCTCGCACAAGCTGTCTTTTATGGCCGATCTGTTTGGCTGTGACTCGGTGTCACACCGTGCCAATGCCGACGTCGACGCCCTGTGTGGCGTATGGCGCGTGTTGCTCGTGGCGCTCACCGACTTGCCCCAGGGCCTCATGGCGCGCCTAGCCGACATGCATCCGGACGTGCCTTGGTCCTATCGCCCTATCTTCTCGTTCTTGGCAGGGCAGAACCCTGGTTCTATCTTCTCCCTCAGCGCCGCTCGTGCTGACGTTCTCAAGGCCGATCGCGCCGACGATCGGGTGGACGCCGACGAACTGCCGGTCCTCAAGATGCCGAGTCGTGAGGAGATTGAGGCGGACTATGCGCCAGGTGGCCTGGTCAATCGCATGTATCCCACCTACGAGCCGCGTGATGAGCAGATCGCGATGGCGCTCGAGGTCCACGATGCGCTGGTCACGGGCACTCATCGTGTAATTGAGGCGGGCACAGGCGTCGGCAAATCGATGGCCTATCTGGTGCCTTTTGCCGAGGCAGCACGCCGTAACAACATCACGGTTGGTATTGCGACCAAATCGAACAATCTTGCCGACCAGCTCATGTACCATGAGCTGCCAAAACTTGCCGAGCAACTGAACGGTGGTCTGTCATTTTGCGCTCTCAAGGGGTATGACCACTATCCGTGCCTGCGCAAGCTCGAGCGCATGAGCCGCGGCCAGGTCGAGATCACCACCAAGCGCGATCCGGCGGACACGCTCACGGCGGTCGCGGTCATTATGGCGTACGTCTGCCAATCAGCCGATGGCGACCTCGACTCGCTCGGCATTCGGTGGCGCAGCGTCAACCGTCCCGACTTTACGACGGCCTCGCGCGAGTGTGCTCGTCGCCTCTGCCCGTTTTTCCCTGATAAATGTTTGGTCCACGGTGCTCGCCGTCGTGCGGCGCATGCCGATGTGGTGGTCACCAACCATTCCCTGCTGTTCCGTAACGTCGCGGCCGAGGGCAGGATTTTGCCTCCGATTCGTCATTGGGTAATCGACGAGGCCCATTCCATCGAGCGCGAGGCGCGCCGTCAGTGGGCGCGCGTGGTGTCGGCGGACGAATCACGCGTCCTGTTCGAGCGCCTGGGTGGCTCGAGCACCGGCGCACTAAGCCAGGTTTCCCGTGATTTGGCAACCTCCGAGGGCTCTACGCTCTATCTGGGCCTTACTGCCAAGGCGACGTCGACGGTTGCCCGCGCGAGCATGGCAATCGCCGACGTGTTCGATGGCGTTCGCGAGCTCGGCCGCCGTGCGCGTGGGGGTTATGACAATGCCAATCTATGGATTGGCCCCGAGCTGCGCGAATCAGACGACTGGCATGATTTCTTACAGTCGGCCTACACTGGCATCGACGCATTGGAACAAGCTGACAAGAGCGTCGACGCGCTGGTGCAAGCCGTCGCCGCCGACAAGCCCGAGGTTGTTGTCGACCTGGGTGATATCTCGCGCCGCCTGCACGAGCTGGCCGAGAACCTCAAACTCATCATTGATGGCACCGATGAACACTACGTGTACTCGCTGCAGGTCAATCGCAGACTTCGTGCCGGCGGAGAGTCGATGACCGCAGAGCGCATCGACATTGGCGAGGCTTTGGCAACCGAGTGGCTACCCGAGGTTCACACGGCTATCTTTGCCTCGGCGACCATGACGGTGTCCAAAAGCTTTGAGCACTTTAACCATGCGGTCGGCCTTGATCGCATCGGTGCTTCAACGTCGTCATCGCTGCACTTGGATTCGAGCTACGACTTCGATTCGAACATGGCTGTAGTCGTTGCGGGCGATATCCCCGATCCGCGCGATCGTGAGAGCTATCTTACGGCGCTCGAGCGCGTACTGGTCGACGCCCATCTTGCCATGGGCGGATCGGTGCTCACGTTGTTCACCAATCGGCGCGACATGGAGGACCTATACGCCCGCGTTGAGCCCAAGATGGCCCGTGCGGGTCTGGAGCTCAACTGCCAGCAGCGCAACTCATCTCCTCGTCGCCTGCGCGACCGGTTTATCAACGAACCGGCCTCGTCGCTTTTTGCGCTCAAGGCCTTCTGGGAGGGGTTTGATGCCAGCGGCGAGACGCTGCGCTGCGTCATCATTCCCAAGTTGCCGTTCTCGAGCCCCACGGACCCGCTCTCGTGCGAGCGCAACCTGCGCGAAGACCGCGCATGGGCGCGCTATTCGCTGCCCGAGGCGGTGCTCGAGGTTAAGCAGGCCGCGGGGCGTTTGATTCGCTCGTCGACCGATAGCGGTGTGCTGATCTTGGCGGATCCTCGCCTGGTGACGAAGGGCTATGGCAAGAAGTTCTTAACGTCGCTGCCCACGAGCTCCTACCAGCGCATCGAATCGGCGCAGATCGGGCACTATCTGCAACTGTGGCGCGCACGCCACGAGCGGCGGCGCTAAAGCGGACAGACGAGAGTTTTTGCCATATCGCACAGACGCTTTGACAGGGTGGGGTTATCCAAGATGCGGATGGCTCCGCCCGCTGCGATTATCTGGCTCAGTAGCCAACGCTCGGAGCCGTAATGCACGGTTACCGTTGCCATGTCTGCCCCGCTGCGCTCGATGAGGGTGATGCCGGCCCAGTCCAGATGCTCCGCCATATCGAATGGCATCAAGAGCTTTGCGCTACGCTGCGTCCGGGCAAGGGAATCGTGGAGGGATGCGACGTCCGGTGCGTGAGGCACGACGGAGTCTTCCGTCAAGGTGAGTCCCTCGATTTTATCCATGCGATAGGTGCGCTGCTCATCGACCGCGATGTCCCAGGCAATCAGGTATGTTTGGTCGCCGTTTGCCGTAATGCGCAAGGGGTCGACCAGACGCTCGCGTGGCCGTGCATCGTCCATCGAGCGATACGAGATGAGGCAGCGAACGCCGTCCTGAATGGCGCAGCTCAGCTGCTGCCAGTGCGACCCGTGGTTGACGGTGTCAAAGACGCGCTGGTTATAGCCGAGCTCTTCGGGTAGAAGAGCGTGTCGAATCCGAGCTGCCGTCTGCGGCTCGATCCCCAACGATTCAAGTTCGTGGTTGAGCACAGCGCCCTCGGCGGTACTCAAGCGCAGCGGTAGCACACGTCCGGCGTCACCGGTGAGGACCACACGCTCGCCGTGGCATTCGCAGATGATGCGCGCACCCGATTCTCGGTCCGCGAGCGTCGAGACGATCTCGAGAATCTCGTCGAGCGACGCCCCCGTGATGTCAAAGCGACTGCAAATCTCGTTTCGAGTCATGCCGTTCTCGCCGGCGGCGTAGAGGGCCTCCATGATGTCGATGGCGCGCGAGAGTCTCTGCTCGCTGGTGAGTTTACGCACGGGCATACTCGTGCACCGTCCTTTCAATGAGGTGGTTCCACGCCTGCTTGAGCGATTTGGGGGCCATGGGCCTCATGCCGTCCATAGCGTGGGCCATGCAAAATGAGGCGGCGGCTTCAAGGTCGCGCACGTCAACGGTCCAGGTCCATCCCGCATCGGTGTGTGCGAGCTCACCTCGCCCGCGCGTGAGGCCGTTGATCATATCGATCTGCGCCTGCGGGGCGAACGAGAACGTGGCTGCAACGGGCGGTCGGTCGGCAAAATCGAATTCAAAGAACAGGTAGTCGTTGAGGTTGAAGTCCGCAGGGATGGTGTAGGCCTTCGAAGGACGCCAAGCGCGAACGATACGGTCGCAGCGGAATGTCCTGATGTCGTCGGTGGCATTGTCGAGGCCGCAGAAGTACGCCACGCCCTCGCGCTCGAACATGCCGTAGACGCAGACGGTACGCTCTTTTTGCCCACCGCGTCCGTTCTGATATAAAAATCGCAGCGCGCATCGCTCGGCAAAGGCGCTCCATACCGCATCGACGGTGGGAGAGCGGCGGATCGGTGCTTCGTCCACCGCAGATATGCCGGTGAGGTAGGCAATTTTGGAGCGAATGTCGGCAAGCGGCGCGGCAAAGGTGGAAGAGCCGGCCGCTATTGTCTGGTCGATAGCGTTGAGCAGGATATCGGCGTCGTCTGCGCTTAAGATGCCGCCTGCCGCAAACGTGTGCTCGCGGTCGATTGTCCACGAGCTTTCCTCGGTCTCCTGCGCACCGGCGGGGCGAACCTCCTTGATTAAGATGCCACGCTCGAGCAGTTTGTCACGATCGCGCCGAAACTTGCGCTTATCCGAGTCGATGTTGCCCGAGCCATATCCCAGGTCAGAATCCAAGACGATCTGCTCGGTCGTCAGCGGTTCGGGGGAGCTGTTGAGCACAAAGAAAAGATTGAGGATGCGCTGGGCCATTTTATCGAAACTGGGCTCCGAATTCCCCTTTTTAATTGTCGCGGTCGCGTCGCTTGCCGTCATAGAGTCCTCGCATGAGAAGGTGGTTTGCTGCCATGATTTTAGTCCGATATGGAGATTAGGCTATATCCTTGTCCGCTCGGGGCGTTAAGATGGCCCGAATTCGGTCGTTTGCGCTCGCTCGGGGTATACTTTCGACTATATACGGTTCTAATGTGCATGCATTGGGCCTATTTGTCGGATTATGGATGTGGAGCGCACATGGCGAACACCCAGAACTATATTAACCACCTGCTGCAGAACACCGGCATCACGCCGGCATGCAGCGAAGAAGAGCGCTTGGCTGCCGAGGATATCGCTCAGATCTTCCGCAACCATGGCTTTGATCCCGAGGTTCAGGAGTTCAATGCCCCGGCGCCCAGCAGGTTGGCATTTGCCGTTACCGGTATTCTTGCGTTTGCCGGCGCCCTGCTGATGGGCATCGGCGGCGGCATCGGCTTGGTCGGCACCTTGCTGGCCATTGTCGGCGCCGTTCTTTACGTGCTCGAGCGCACGGGCCACCCCGTGGTTTCACGCCTGGGCAAGGCGGGCGTGAGCCAAAATGTCATCGCCTACCACAAGGCCTCGGGCCCGCTCGCGTCTCCGCGCAACCGCCCGGTGGTCGTTGTCGCACACTACGACTCTCCCCGTGCCGAGCTGCTCGCCCGCGAGCCCTATGCTTCGTATCGTGCGCTCATCGCCAAGCTGTTGCCCGTTGCCACGGTTGCCCCTGCTGCCGTTGCCATCTTGCGTATCCTGCCGCTCCCCGGCGCGCTCAAGGTTCTGCTGTGGATTGTCGCGATCCTCGCTTCCCTCGTTGCGCTCGCCAACGCGGCAAACATCATTTCTAACCGCTACATTCTTCCCTATACGTCCGGCGCGGTGTGCAACAAGTCTTCTGTCGCCGCTATGCTCGGCGTTATGGACAACGTTGCTCCCTTCCAGGGCGAAAACGAGTTTCCCGACGATGTTCCGTTCGATACCTATTTTGGGGAGCAGAAGCGTCGTGCCGAGGAGATGGCGCGCGCAGCAGCGGAGTATGCCGCGGCCCAACAGCAAAACGACTACGGCAACACCATCGAGTATGAAGAGCCTACCTACGCCGAGGATGAGTTCGGTCAGCCGATTGCTCCCGACGCTCAGGCCGAGCCCGAACAGGGTGAGGATTTCGACGAGCAGATCGAGGGCTTTGAGGGTGCGTCTGCCGACGAGACGCTGATTGGCGCCATTGTGCCCGAGGATCAGAATCAGGCTGTCCAGGCCGAAGAGTTCAATGACGAGGTTTCCGCTGCCGAGCCGGCGGAGGAGCCTGTCGCGGCCGAGCCCGAGCCCAAGCTCTATCGCAATGCCGCCGGCAACATCCGCTTTGGTTCGGATGCCATCCGTGCGCTCGGGATGCTTCCCGAGTCCTGCACGCTCGATTACGAGGAGGGCGAGGAGCCGACGTTTGAGCCCGAGCCTGCCCCCGTCGTGACTGCACCTGCGCCCGCCGTCACCGTGGATGATGAGTCTGCCGCGGTTACCGCTGCCGTTGCCGAGCCCGAGGCGGTGTCCGCGATCGATCCCGCGGCAGGACTGGACATTTTGGCCCCCGCCGCGCCGGCGCAAGACGTTGCGGACGAGCCTGACGACGATTACGTTGAACAGCCGAGGCGCGTGTCTTACGAGAGCGATACTGATTTTTCGGCCGAGATTCCCGCGGCAACGCCCCATGCCGATATTGCATCCGCGTTCTCTTCGATTGGCGCCAGTGCTTCCAACTTCTTTAAGGGTGCGCTTGCAAAGGGCAAGAAATTTGTCGACGATTTCGAGGAGAAGCGCGCTGCCGCACGCGAGGCTGCCGAGCAGGAGGCTATCGCTCAGCAGCAGGCAGCCGAGGCGGCACGTGAGCGCACGGCGCAAGAGCTCGAGCAGAACGAGGCTATGCAGTCCGTGCCCGTCGACGCTGCCGAAGCTACAACGTCCTTTGAGGCTCAGCAGCACGTCGATAGCACCATGTCGTTTGATGCCGCGCAGTTCGATTCCACGATAACGTTTGAAAAGCAAGGCACCGCGATTGCCGAGCCCCTTCCTGTTTCCGATGAGCAGGGCGACGCGGCAGACGATGACGAGCCTATTGATGCTGCCGAAATCCAAGATGTCGCCGGGCACGAGCCCGTCGAGGTCAACTGTGACGAAGGGCAATACGCGGCAGCCGATCAAGGTGATTCGACCGAGGTCGAGCAGGAGGAAGTGCCTGCGGTTTCCGAGGCTCCCGAGACAGATGGGTCGAGGCCTTACTCCACGCAGATTTTCACCATGCCGATCCCGAGTGGTTCCGGTGCCACGGTTGCCGATGTCGCTCCCACTCAGGACGAAACGGTCGATTCCCTTATGGCCCAGATTTCCTCCCAAGCATCGCCGCGTCCGCAGATGAATGTTCCCGATCCGGCGTCGGCACCGTCGCCTGCACCCTCCTCGTCTCCGCTGGCTTCGGTCCCCGATCCGTCGCTGCCGTCGATGAAGCAGACAAACGTTGCGTCTCGCACGTCGCTGTTCGACCTTCCCGATCCCTCCGCACAGGTCAACGACCCCTTTGCTACCGCTCAGGGTCCCGAACCCACATCGGCACCCGTTGCGCCTCCTATGCCCGTTGCGTCGGGCGCACAGCCGATCGAGACCATTTCGGCTCCCGCCCCTGCGGCACCTAAGTCTCGCAAGCGCGGCCTGGGCGGCCTGTTCGGTCGTAAAAAGGAAAACGAACAGGACAGCATGAGTGACTGGCTGGGCGTCGAAGACGATTACGATGCCAAGAAGTCCGGTCGCGGCATCGGTTCGTGGGATAATTTCGAGGACGATAGCGATGGCTGGAAGGGCGGCGCTACGTCTTCCGACGGTGCTTCTTCCGAAGATATGCTCTCGGCTGTCGCTTCTATGGGCGACGATGAGCTGCTCGGTCACGATATCTGGTTTGTGGCAACGGGCGCCTCGGATTGTGATGGCGCCGGTATGAAGGCCTTCTTGGCTTCGCATCGCGATAAGCTCCGCGGCGTCTTCTTCATCAATCTTGAATCCGTCGGCGCCGGTAGGCTTTCGGTGGTGACGGTTGAGGGCGAACAGCAGCTGCTCAAGGGCGATCGCCGCATCATGAACCTGGTCAGCAAGGTGTGCAAGTCGTTCCATGTCGATTGTGGCGCGCTCGAGATGCCCTATGCCAAGACCGATGCCTACGCCGCGCTCGAGGCGAGCCGCCGAGCCCTCACCATCGCCGGCGTGGACGGCACGCGTCTGGCTTGCGCTCGTACCGAGGACGACCTGCCCCACAATGTCAACCCGACGAACATTGCCACGGTATCCGAGGTCGTGACCGAGGTTATCCGCCGTTCGTAGACGGAGCTCTAAGGAGTCAACGTGTTTTCGTATATTAAGCGCCATTGGCCTGTCTACGTGATTTTGACCTTGATTGCCATTGCGTTAGGGTTTGGAGCTGCCTACATCGTGGGCGCGAAGGGCTCGACCCCCGCCTCCGCAATCAGCGAAGAGGTGGAGCAAGAACAGAGCACGGGTGCCGATGGGATTCCTGAGTCCGAGCAAGCAATCGTTGATGGTGGATCTTCGTCTGCAGAGTAGATGCGGCGATTTAAATGATTGAAAGCGGGCGAGCCGGGGGACTGGCTCGCCCGCTTTTTCATCGCGCTAGCGCTTCTTTGGGATTGACCTAAGGCGAGCGAACCATAGGGCTGCGGCACCCGAGGTCAGGAGCGCGGTGATGCAAGCGGCGATGGGAGCTGACCCTGTTGCCGGTAGGTCCTGCGGTAGGGTACAGCGTTGAATGACACGGTCCTCGTCATGTGACTCAAGTTTATCGCCGCCGCCGTTGCGGCAAAGATCGACGCGTGCGCTGTTGGTGAGTGCAGTTTGGGGTGTGTAAGCCGACGTTGCCTGCATGTGCACGACTGCGCCCCGAGCATCTGTGCCAAGGATTGCTTTGGCATCGTCAAGGTCGTCGTGCTCATCTTTGAGATCATCACGGGTCCAAGAATCCGTATCGCTTCGAGTCGTAAAGTCGGCGGCTACCGCACCGTATTCAATGCGAATGCCCGTCACGACGGTATTGGATGAAAGGTCGAGTTCTTTCGCCTCGAGTGTGGCGGATTCCGTGGTCGAGACATCCGCCTTCCAGAGGTGCCAGCCGTCGTAATCGACGAGGCGGCAATCTTCACCCAGACTCTCTTTTACTTCGTCGGACTCAAGCCAAGGATTTTCGTGCCCATCGTCAAGCGTCGCGTTTGCCGGCTCATCGACGTCTGTCGAGTCCAACGGCGTCGTGCGATACCACACGTTGCACAGACCGTTGAGGTCGCCGATGGCGACGGGGGTTTCGATTGAGACGAATCTCGCCGTGCCGTCTTTGGCGCACTCAAGATCATCGGTAATCGTAAACTCATCAACCCAAGTAGCGGAATCGTTTCGAGCATCGATGGTATAGGAGAAAAGCCCATCCGTATTGGTTTGCATCGCGGCGCGGTTTTTTCCATCGCCGTTAGCCAACAGACCCTTCCCGATAGGTTGGACAAGTTCCTGACGCTTGTCGACCTGTCCTTTGATCTCGATGGGCGCATCCTTCATCGCGACGGATTGGACTTCTCCCGTATCCTTTATTTCAAACGTTATCTCCTCGGCAAGGTCATAGGTCCGCGGAGACATCGTTTCGCGCAACGAGTAGGTACCGGGTGCAAGATGTTCGATGCGGTGCGGCTTGTCGGATGAGGTCCAGGAGTCTATTTCGGTTTTATCGGGACCATATAAGGTGAGCTGTGCGCCTTTCACTTCCTGCTCTCCGCTTGCATCGACCTTGGAGATATCAACCTTGGTGTAATCGTCGGATACGTTAAGCCGTGCTTCCACAACGGGTGTTTTCTGGTCGGCATAGGTAAGGTCGACGATATGATGCGTCCGGTCGAGCAAGAAGCCGGTCGGCGCTTGAGTCTCGACAACCTCGTAGCGTGCGGTGCCAGATCCCAGCGGGAGGTCGTCCGCGCGTGCTTCTCCAGTTTCATCCGTCGTGACGGTAGCGACAGCCTCGCCGTCGAGCGCGGCAATGCTACCGTCGGGGCGCACGATATCACCTGAGGCACGGATCTCAAAGATGGCGCCCGCGAGGCTGCTGCCGTCTACGGCATCGGTTTTAACGATCCTGATGTTTCCGGTCGCGGCGTGGTCATAATACGAGACGATTGCAACGGGCGTTAGGTTTATATCGGCGGGTATGTTTACCTCGATCTCTCCGCCGACAAGATAGGGCTCTTTGGCCGAGGTTTCGCGTACATAATAGGTGCCCGGCACGAGCGATTCGGGCAGTGTGACGGTGCCGGTCGCGTCAGTCGTAAAGGTGTCCATTACGTTATGTGCTGGATACCAGCATGTTTGTGAGACAGGTTTGTGATTGCTGTCGAGGAGTTGGAAGGTGAATCCGGCTAGGGGAACAGAGGCGCCTGTTTGGGCATCGCGTTTTACAATCTGGAGATGCGTCGACAGAGCGTGGTTGTCCACGATATATTGAAGCTCGGCGCCGTCGGAAATCTGATTGGCCTCGACGGTCCATTCCCCCGCACGTTTAAAACCCTCGGGGACGGTTTCCGGAACCTCACGAACCGTGTAGCCGGCGCGGTCGTATGGGACGGCTCCGTGGACACCGGCTGGTCGCTTGCCTGTGCCGAACCATGCTTCGGGCTGGTCTTTGGTGGAGGCAAAGCCATAGATGTTTGTAGTCAGTGTGCCAACAACCTGCTGAGAGCTGTTACTGACAACCTCAAAGACAACATCTCCTGCCGGCTGCTCCAGGCCGGATTGATCGCTATTGCCGTAGTCCTTGAATTTGGAAATCTCAAGGTCAAACGCAATGGGGATATTGGAAACGCGAGATTCGATCTCGACCACGCCTGAATCGCCGAGTTGGTCGGCTCCAACGGTGTAAGACCAACTGTCACCGGAGGGCAAATAGCCCTCGGGCGCCTTCGATTCATAGATGGTAAAGGTTCCCAGGGGGACATCGGTGAGGGTAGCTCGACCGCTTTCATCGGTCCTGAGAGTTTGTGTCCATCCAGGGGTTGATTGCGATACGCACACGAATTCTGCTCCTGCGAGCGAAGCTCCAACTTGGGGGCCTGCATTCGTTGCGGCGTCGAGCTTTACAATGCGCAAGGTAATGGTGCCGGGTTGTTCATCAATGGTGACGTATCCGCCGTTATTCGTCGTGGTAAAGGCAATGCGATCGTGCAGGGGGATATAACCAGCTGGCGCTGTTATCTCAACTAGGTAGTATGCCGTGTTGGGTAGGAGTGTTGCCTGCGCTCGACCGTTGCTGTCCATCTGGACGGTGCCGACACGCGCGCCGCTGGCGCTCTCAAAAACATCGAATGTTGCCCCGTCAAACTGATAAGTATTGTTTCCGCTGGTAATGGCAGCGTTTGCAGACTGCTTTTGGAAGGAAACAGAGACCGCCGGCAGTACATAGAGCATGTCTTGACGTTTGCTGCCGCCCGATACGGTTCCTATATAGCGCCGCGCGCGGTGCGGAGCGGCTTTGATGCTTCCTGATTTTGCGCTGTCGTGGAGCCACCGCGCAGCCGCCACGACTTCATTGTCGGCGGTAAAGTGCCCGCTCTTGGTTTTGCCCTGAGCGGTTGTGTAGGAGTAGGTGCCGTCGACATGGGTAGTGCCGTTGAGCATCCATACGGCAAGCTGGGTGGCGGCGCGGGCGCGATCGGGTGAAAGATGGTAACCGCCAAACGACGTGGCGGTAGGATATCCGTGACAAACGATTGCCGCGAACTCGTCGTCGAGCCACACCCAGCCTTGATCAAAGTTGAGCCATGGGCCGCCCGGCTTGGTGGGGCCGGGGCGCTCCTGGTTCATGCAGTAGGCAATCGAGGCGTCTTGAGCTTCATACTTGCCGATGAAGAAGGGCCCACAATCATCGCTAATAGTGCGGAAGCCGAGCTGGTCGTAGCCATCGACGGCAAATGCGGCTCCCGGTGCCAGACAGCCGAAAAGCAGGAAGAGGAGCAGGAGCAGCGGACCTGTTGCGATTGCGCTGTGGACAGAGTGCGTGGGTGCGTTGGACATGGCTGCTCCTTATCCCTCGTGCGCCGCATGGGGAGGTTGCGACGCGTAGGATGAGGCTACCCCCGAGGTTCATGCGGGTAAGTACCGGAGCCTGACTAAAAGCTTGCCCAATTCCTGACAAATTGAGCTCAAATACAACAATCAGGCAAAAGCGCAGGTAGAAGATAAGGAGAACAGGAGGCCAAAGGTCCTCGTCTCCACAATTGATGCGATTTTCAAACGAATCTCCACAGCTAAAACAAGCATCGCCACCCTTGTATCGAACAAGACAACCGCGTTATACTAGCCAACACACAAGCGGGCATCGCCAAGTGGTAAGGCATCAGCTTCCCAAGCTGACACTCGCGGGTTCGAGTCCCGTTGCCCGCTCCAGAAAAAGTAAAAGCACGACACCGTTCCGGTGCCGTGCTTTTTTCAATAAAGCGCCGGGACTCGAACCCGCCAGGGTGCGAGCGTAAAACAAACGCGAAGCGTTTGTAGCGAGCAGGCGAAGGCGCCGGCAGGCGCCTGAAGCCGGTGCGGATTTGCGAAGCAAATACGCGGACGTCCCGTTGCCCGCTCCATCGAGCGCGGGAGACTTTGGGGCGGCCAATTCAACAAAGTCTTCCCCATCGTCTCCGTGAATCCGAGGAGATCGACCGCAGCCGGTGCGGATTTGCGAAGCAAATACGCGGACGTCCCGTTGCCCGCTCCAATTCCAAAATGTTAGGTTAATGCCTGCTGCCCATACTTGCACCTGCGCACGGTACAATGGTTGGGTTACGACCAACGTGCCAATAACCAAAAAGGAGCCGCTATGATCGATCGCTATACCCGCCCGGAGATGGGACACATCTTCTCCCTCGAGAACAAGTACGCCATTTGGCAGGAGATCGAGGTCCTGGCCTGTGAGGCCCAGGCGGAGCTCGGCAAGATCGGCATTTCTAAAGACGAAGCCCAGTGGATCCGCGACCATGCCAACTTTGAGAAGGCAAAGGTCGACGAGATCGAGGAGGTCACGCGCCACGACGTCATCGCCTTCCTGACCAACATGAAGGAGTACATCGACGCCGATGTTCCCGAGGGCGACCCCAAGCCCAGCCGCTGGGTTCACTATGGCATGACCAGCTCCGATCTGGGCGACACGGCTCTGTGCTACCAGCTCACCCAGGCCTGCGACCTGATCATCGAGGACGTCAAGAAGCTCGGCGAGATTTGCAAGCGTCGCGCCTTTGAGGAGCGCAACACGCTCTGTGCCGGCCGCACTCATGGCATCCACGCCGAGCCGATGACCTTCGGCATGAAGTTCGGCTCTTGGGCCTGGGAACTCAAGCGCGATCTGGATCGTCTTGAGGACGCCCGCAAGAATGTTGCCTTCGGTGCCATCTCGGGCGCTGTTGGCACGTACAGCTCCATCGAACCGTTTGTCGAGGAGTATGTCTGCGAGCACCTGGGTCTGGTTCACGACCCGCTGTCCACGCAGGTTATCAGCCGCGACCATCACGCCTATCTCGCCGGCGTTCTCGCCACCACCGCGGCCACCTGCGAGCGCATCGCTACCGAGGTTCGCAATCTGCAGAAGACCGATACCCTCGAGGCCGAGGAGCCGTTCCGCAAGGGTCAAAAGGGCAGCTCCGCCATGCCGCACAAGCGCAACCCGATCACCATGGAGAAGGTCTGCGGTCTGTCGCGCGTCGTGAAGTCCAACGCCCAGGTTGCCTTCGATAACGTCGCCCTGTGGCACGAGCGTGACATTTCGCACTCCTCTGCCGAGCGTGTCGCCCAGGCCGACAGCTTCATCGCCCTCGACCACATGTTCCAGTGCCTCATCCGCGTTATCGACGGCCTGCAGCTGTACCCTGCCCGCATGATGGCCAACCTCAATAAGACCCGCGGCCTCATCTTCTCCTCCAAGGTGCTGCTGGCCCTCGTCGACACGGGCATCACCCGCGAGGACGCGTACGCCATTGTGCAGGAGAACGCCATGGCAACCTGGCGCGAGGTGCAGGATTGTGTCTCCGGCCCCACCTTTAAGGAGCGTCTCGAGGCCGACCCGCGCTGCACCGTCAGTCAGGAGAAGCTCGACGAGATCTTTGATCCGTGGGACTTCCTCACCCGTATCGACACGGTCTTTGATCGTCTGGAGCAGCTGAGCTTCGAGTAGGTTCGGGCATAACGTTAGCTTTTTAGGGCGCTTTGCTGGTAATGTGTGTTGCCGGCAAAGCGCCTCGTTGCATTTAGGGAAAGACGGGGATAATAGTCGTCTCGAATAACATTCTGAGAGGGGATCGCATGATTTCGTTTGATTACAAGCCGCAGGGTGTATGCTCTCGCAATATTCACCTTGACCTTTCCGATGACGGCAGCAAGGTGCTGGGCGTTGAGTTTACCGGCGGCTGCGATGGCAACCTCAAGGCCATCTCCAAACTGGTCGAGGGCGCTCCTGCTGACCGTGTGATCGAGGTTCTTGCCGGCAATACCTGCGGCATGAAGAAGACCTCTTGCGCCGATCAGCTTACGCGCGCTATCGAGGCCGCTCGCGCCGAGATCGCCTAATGGGTATCGCCGACCACATCAAGAACGGAATATCGCGCCGCGGCTTTGTGCTCGGTGGAGCTGCCGCGGGCGCTGCCACGGTGCTTGCCGGATGTTCGAAAAAAACAGGCACCAGTGATGATGCCGCTGGCGAGCCGCAGGTTATCAAGGACGATTCGAAGATTGTCTCGATCACTGATGAGTACGAGGCAGTTGACATCGATCTTGAGCCGGCGGCATCGTGGACGCTGCCGCTGGGCACGTTGCTGTACTACTGCGATGGTGACTATGCTGCGGCAATGATGGCGCCCGCATCGGCACTGCACGCCAACACACTCGGTGTGCTCAACCTGGGCGATGGCTCGCTTACCACATTAATTGAGAATCCTATCGAGGGCACGGGATATGCTTTTTACGATGTCCGTGCCGGCGACGGCGTGTTTGCGTGGGTTGAGATGAACTTTGCCAGTTCATCGTGGAAGCTCTACGCTCAAAATCTGTCGGGCGCTTCGCTCTCTGGCGACGTGGTTGAGCTCGATCGAGGTGGCAAGGACTACGATCCGCCACTGTTTACGACGTTCGGGTCATCAGCCATCTGGTATAAAATGCCTTCGGCAGGCGGCAATAAAACGAGTAGTGATTCGTTTTGCTATCGTCGCTCGCTTGATGAATCCAAGGCCGAGACAATTTGGAAATCGACGGGCCGCTTTGCGTCGGCCCCGCGCGTGAGCGACGGCATTTTGACCATCTCGCCGCGTGTCCGCAACGACGAGGGCGTCTACTACGGCATAACGGCAATCGATCTGACCGATGGCAACAACACCAAACGTGCCCAGCTAGTCCTTCCCTCGTCAGTCTCGCCTTTCGAGGCCGTATATATGGGCGATACCTTCGTGTTTTCTATCGAGGCGACCTATAGTGGCGTGGGCAGCCTGGGCAACATGGGCACGTATATCGGTAATGAGGGAGGGCCATACCTCTTCCTGTCCCGCGAGCCGCTCGCATGTGCTGCCGGCAAGAAGAATAAATATCTCGTTAAGGTACAGGCATCGCATTTTCTCATCGACACCTCTGCCAAGACCTATGGCTCGCTACTGTCGCCCGACCGCGCTTTGGAATATGGCGATTATCCAGCTACGGCGGGAAAATCGGACTCATTTCTTACGTACGCCACGGTGCGCAACAGCCAGGGTATACCCGAGACGGTCACCGCACGCCTATTCTCTCTTTAAGCTTAGAGGGGTTAAAAAGGCGCCAACAGGGGAATAAACGCGTTGTAATTGTGAGTACCGCCCGCCGAGCTGCCGCGTCATAGTGGCATCCGGCGGGCTCAGGTGCGTTAAAATGGGCTTGTTCTTAGCTGATTGAGACAGGGGGGCCGTGTTATGGCTTCAGATGCAAAAAAGATTCTGCTGGTCGAGGATGAGAAGGCAATCCGTGACGCCGTCGCTGCCTATCTCGAGCGCGAAGGCTACTGGGTTGTGGGTGTCGGCGACGGCCAGTCCGCGATCGAGGAGTTCGAGAAGCATCAGTTTGACCTGGTCGTGCTCGACCTTATGCTCCCCAAGATCCCCGGCGAGCGCGTTTGCCGCACCATTCGCGATACCTCGGATGTCCCCATCATCATGCTGACTGCCAAGGGCGAGATCGAGGACCGTATTATCGGTCTTGAGCTCGGCGCCGACGACTATCTGATTAAGCCGTTCTCGCCGCGCGAGCTTGTCGCGCGCGTTCGCGCTCTGTTCCGCCGTGCCCATCAGGCCGACGAGCCAGCCGTCGAGGTACTCGACTTCGGCGATCTGGTCATCGATATCTCGGGCCACAAGATTTTGGTCGAGGGCAAGGAAGTCGACCTGACGGCTTCCGAGTTTAAGCTGCTCACCACGCTTGCCCGTCACCCCGGTCGCGTCTACAACCGCATGGAGCTGGTCGAGAAGGTGCTCGGCTACGACTTTGAGGGCTATGAGCGCACCATCGATAGCCACGTGAAGAACCTTCGCGCCAAGCTGGGCGATGATCCCAAGAAGCCCAAGTGGCTCTACACCGTCCATGGTGTCGGCTATCGCTTCGAGGCTCCGGCCAAGACCGATAAGTCGGACGAGAAATAGGGAAATCACATATGACACCTGCGCGCTTTGAAATCGGACAAAAGCACAAGCAGGAGAGCGAGGCGGGTTCCAAGGCTAGTTGGAACACGCCTCGCTCCGATTCACGGCCAACGATGAGCTATCCCTCGCGCATGGCACTTGCTTTTGCTCTGACATCGCTCATGACGGTATTGGTGCTGGTGGGCGTGGTCTCTGTTGTGTGGGGCACGGTCTTTTCGGATTACACGCGCTCCAATATCGTCGAAATCGCAAATTCCGCTGCCGAAAAGCTTGCGACGTCGTATGAGGAAAACGGCAATTGGACTGCGGGCGAGCTACGTACGGTCGCGACATCAAGTTTGGTGTCCGACGACCTGAGTATGCAGGTCGTCAACAAGAAAGGCGTTGTCGTTTATGACGACTCATGGCCTTCGGCAAGCGCGACCGCCGATGTGCGCGAGAACGAATCGCCGTCGAGCAGCTCGAGCGGGAAAAAAGCATCGCATAGTCCGGTCTCGTCGGCTCCCACCGGCTCCGATAGCGTTGCAAACGTCGAAATCATAACGTCTTCCGGCGAGCATGTCGGACAAGTAAAGCTGTGGGCCATCGGCTCCGATGCCTTGCTCACCAAGGCAGATTCTGCGTTTAGGGAGAAGACCTTTAACGCCATGGCCCTTGCTGCGGTTGTTGCAGTTTGCATTTCGGTCGTTATCGGATCACTCGTGTCGCGCATGCTCACCAAGCCGATTCACCGTATTACCAGCACGGCCAAGCAAATTCGCGATGGCGATCTGTCTGCTCGTACGGGCTTGCGCGGCGATGACGAGATCGATCAACTGGGCGAGACATTCGATGAGATGGCCACATCGCTCGAGAAGGATATGAAACACGAGAAACGTTTGACCTCGGACGTGGCTCACGAACTTCGCACTCCGCTTATGGCCATGCTCGCAACGGTCGAGGCCATGCAGGATGGCGTATATCCTACCGACGATGAGCACTTGGAGACTGTTGCTTCCGAGACGCGTCGCCTGGCTCGTCTGGTGCAGCAGATGCTCGACCTGTCGCGCATGGAAAACAGCACGGCTCCGCTCAACCTTGAGCCGGTGGACATGGTTCCTTTCGTGCGTTCCATCGTCAATGCCCAGGAGCGCCTGTTTGTCGACCGCGATCTGCGCTTGCGCTTTGCTGACGAGACCCAAGGTCACGACGATGTCGTCGAAGCCGATCCCGACATGATCACACAATGCGTCATCAATCTCATGAGCAACGCCATGCGCTACACCCCCGAGGGCGGTTGGGTCGTGGTGTCGGTGCTCAGTGACCGCAAACACGTCAGCATCGCCGTTTCTGATACCGGCATCGGTATTGCCAAGGATGACTTGTCGCGCATCTTCGGCCGTTTTTGGCGCGCCGATGCCAGCCGTGCCCGTGAGGCGGGCGGTCTGGGCGTGGGCCTCGCCGTGACTAAACAGATCGTCGAGCGCCATCACGGCTACATATCCGTGGAGTCGGAGCTTGGAAAGGGTACGACTTTTACGATTCATCTGCCTCGCGAGCACACGGCGGACGCGGCATCTACTACAATGGAGCACTAGCTTTTCGCTATTCGGTGAAGGAGGGGTTTCGTCCCTGCCGCTCCGAGTTTGCGAAAACGTGCGGGAAAGAACCCGCATTACTGTCGTATTTTGGTAAGGAGTGACTCACGTGACAACGATGGAGCGTCGTCCGGATTCCCGTGGCAAGGTTCGTGATATCTACGATGCCGGTGAAAACCTGCTGATGGTCGCCACCGACCGCATTTCTGCGTTCGACTTCATTCTTCCCGACGAGATTCCGTTTAAGGGAGAGGTGCTCAACCGCATCTCGGCATTCTGGTTCGATAAGTTTGCCGACATCGTTCCCAACCACCTCGTTTCCATCGACCCGGCGGATTTCCCTGAGGAGTTTGCTGAGTATCGTGACTACCTCGCCGGCCGCGCCATGCTGGTTAAGAAGGCCCAGACGATTCCTATCGAGTGCATCGTCCGCGGCTATCTGACCGGTTCGGGCAAGAAGACCTACGACGAGAACGGCACCGTCTGCGGCATCCAGCTGCCTGAGGGCCTGACCGAGGCTTCCAAGCTTCCCGAGCCGCTGTTTACGCCGTCCACGAAGGCCGAGATCGGTGACCACGACGAGAACATCTCGTTCGAGCGTTGCTGCGAGATCGTGGGCGAGGACATCGCCACGCAGATTCGCGACCTTTCCCTCAAGATCTACAAGGCTGCCGCCGAGTATGCAGCGACCCGTGGCATCATCATTGCCGACACCAAGTTCGAGTTCGGTGTCATCGATGGCAAGGTTACGCTGATCGACGAGTGCCTCACGCCCGACTCCAGCCGTTTCTGGCCTGCCGCCAGCTACGAGGAGGGCAAGATTCAGCCCAGCTACGACAAGCAATTCGTCCGCAATTGGCTCAAAGCCAACTGGGATATGACGGGGGAGACCCCGCACCTGCCCGCCGAGGTCATCGATGGCACGTCCGAGCGCTATCGCGAGGCCTTCCAGATCATCACGGGCTCCCAGTTCACAAGCATGAAGGAGAACGCATAAGTGAGTACCCGTAGCGCCACGAACAAGCGCACGCAATCCCACGAGGTTACCGGGGTTGCGCGCAAGTCCGCTGCATCCGCCAAGCCCGCCCGTCAGGCAGCGAGCTCTGTCCGCGTCGTGCCGGCTTCGTCTAAGGCACGCCGCAAAGAGCTCGAGAAGGGCGAGAATCTCGAGGGCCTCTCTAAAGAGGAGAAGCGCGCCCGCAAGGCTAAGCAGCGCGCCAAGGAGGACCGCATCTACACGGTGTCGAATATCCTTCTCAAGCAGGATGAGGACTACACCAAGCGCCGTCGTATCTGGTGGGCCGTGCTTACTATCGGCATGGTACTCGTCGTGGCAATTTGGGCTTCGCTCTACTTCGCTCCCGCTGGCATGGTGTCCAGCCCTGTCCAGATGGTCGGCATCGTTTTGTCCTACGTCGTCATTTTGGGTGACTTTATTTACGACTTCGTTCGTATTCGTCCCCTGCGTAACATGTACCGCACGCAGGCCGAGGGCATGTCCGAGAACAAGCTCAACGCTCTTATTGAGCGCGCGGCTGCCGAGGAGGACAAAAAGGACTCCAAGAAGAAATAGCGTTTGCATGCATACTTATCGCTAAGATATAAGGCGCGTCGTTTTTGCGGCGCGCTTTTTACTGTTCTATAGATAGATGGAGTGGCACATGATTCGAGCTGCCCTGACGGTCGAAGAAGCTCTGGAGGGCATGAAGGCCCTGGAGCCCAAGATTAAAAACTATGCGCGTCTGGTTGTCCGCAAGGGCGTAAACGTCAAGCCCGGCCAGGAGGTTGTCGTTCAGTCTCCGGTCGAGTGCGCGCCTTTTGCCCGCGTGGTGGTCGCGGAGGCTTATGCCGCCGGCGCTGGCCACGTGACGGTCATTTGGGCCGATGATGCCGTGACGAGGCTCACGTACGAGCATGTCGATAAAAGCTATTTTGAGCAGACGCCCGAGTGGAAGCGCATGCAGCTGGATTCCCTGGCCCAGGATGGTGCCTGCTTTGTCTTTATCGAGGGGGCGGATCCTGCGGCCCTCAAGGGCATCGATCCAGCCAAGCCGGCCGCGGCATCCAAGGCGAGGAATACGCAATGCAAAGTTTTCCGCCGTGGACTGGATTACAACATCAATCCGTGGTGCATCGCCGGCGCTCCGGTCGTGGCTTGGGCGCACGAGGTGTTCCCGGGAGACGCCGATGAGGTTGCAATCTATAAGCTGTGGAATGCGATTCTGCACACCGCGCGCGCCGATGGCCAGGACCCAGAGAGCGACTGGGAACTCCATGACGCCGCATTCGAAAAGAACCTGCGTTTTCTGAACGACAATCGTTTCGACTACCTGCATTACGCCGCGGCAAATGGAACCGATCTGACGATTGGCATGACGAAAGGTCACGAGTGGGCCGGCGGCAAGGGCAAGACGCCCGAAGGGCACCCCTTCTTCCCCAACATTCCCACCGAGGAAGTCTTCACTTCGCCCGATCGCATGCGCGCCGACGGTATCGTGTACTCGGCCATGCCGCTCATCCACCATGGCAATAAGGTCGACGATTTTTGGATTAAGTTCGAGGGCGGCCGCGTAGTGGACTACGATGCCCGTGTGGGCAAGGCAACGCTCGCAAGCATCATCGATACTGACGAGGGCGCTGCTCACCTGGGAGAGGTCGCGCTCATCTCCAAGAACACGCCGATCCGCGAAAGTGGCGTACTGTTCTACGATACGCTCTATGACGAGAACGCTAGCTGCCATCTCGCGCTAGGTGTCGGTTTCCCCGAATGCATCGAGGGTGGGTATGACATGTCCAAGGAAGAGCTCCTGGAGCATGGCGTTAACGTCTCGAGCACGCACGTCGATTTTATGATTGGCACGGACGACATCGATATTACGGGCATTACGCCTGATGGACGTGAAGTTGTGATTTTCCAGAACGGCCAATGGAGTTGGGAATAGTCCCAGACCGTGGTACAATGCCACCCGCGGGCCGTTAGCTCAGCTGGCAGAGCAGGGGACTTTTAATCCCAAGGTCCAGGGTTCGAACCCCTGACGGCCCACCATAGAATGGAAAAGCGACTGGCGGATGCCGGCCGCTTTTTTGTTGCCGCGACGCGGGTTCGAACCCGAAAGGGCGCGGAGCTGAGTAAACGCGTGAGCGTTTGCCAGCGCAGCGCGCAAGGCGCGAAGCGCCGCAGCGGCCGCCTGCGGAGCAGGCTGAACCCCTGACGGCCCACCCAAAGTAAGGAATACGAAATGAAAACAAATAGATACGGAATTAGCGGCAGCACATTAAAGATAATAGCAGCCATTTCGATGGTTCTCGATCATGTAAGCAGGATCGTCCTGACCAATGGAATCATGACTCACGCATCGTACAGTCAGATATCAGACGAACAGTGGGCGATTCTAAGCGAGGCTTCGGATGTGCTTCATGTTCTTGGCAGAATTGCATTTCCCTTATTTTGCTTTTTGATAGTTGAGGGATTTTTGCATACTCATGACTTAAAGAAGTACCTGCGAAATATGCTTGTCTTCGCAATCATTGCGGAGCCCATATACGATTTCGTCCAAACCGGGCAACTATTTGACCTTCGGCAACAAAATGTTATGTGTGAGCTCCTGCTTTCCTTGGTCTTTTTGATTGTTCTGGAAAAGATACAAAGTCTTTCAAAATGGAAGAGATGCATCGCAGAAATTGCTCTGATTGTTTTGACAGCACTGGCAGCTGAATACACTAAACTAGATGGCGGTGTGTATGGCATTCTGCTTGTGGCTGCATTCTATTTATTCCACGACAGCAAGGGCAAGATGTTCTTTGCTGCAGTATGCGCAGTGCTCCTTTCGTCATGCCATATAGTTGGCGGCGGATTTGAGCTTGCTGCAGCTAATGTACTTAATCCTGATGTTGCTGCCGCGGTTGTTTCGTTGCTGCTTATCAATTTTTATAATGGCAAGCGAGGGCTGAGGCTGAAATACTTCTTCTACATTTTCTATCCGGCACATCTTGCTCTGCTTTATGGTGTCTCACTTATTGTTTTGAACTGTCTTTAAAAACTCTCAAACAAGTCTCTGAAAGCAGAAACAAATTGACCCTAAGACTGCTTGTGAATTTCAGGAAGACCTGAGAGATGCGAGGATAGACAACGAGGGCTGCAGAAAGATGCTTCTCAGTTTTCTGGCGGATTGCATGTATCTGTATGAGGATCACTTCCACACACTCATGGATAACAGTGATAAACACGGCAGATCCTCAAAACATGAGGCTGCGGAGGTCAAACGATGCTTCGAAAGCATGAATGGCAGCGAGAAAATGAGTTCGGAAGCACCCTCTGGATGCTCCAGCATAGAATAGAAAGCGATCGGCTCCGGCTGGTCGCTTTTTAGTTGACGGTGCACGGGTTCGAACCCGAACTTCTCTATATATAAGATATATAAGAACGCTTGGCGAACAAAACCCGCCTTTTACCGACGGGAAACAAATAGCTCATGCTTTTGGAGTAAAGTGGCGCTCCAGAGATGACCGATGCCTTAACACCTATAAACCAGCTGGTCATCGCCAATATCAGAAGCTGCTGCTTCGAATGCGGTCTCAGTGAAGCAACTGAGGGTTCTATTCATTTGTGAACAAAATATGGAGTGCGCGATTCCCGCCCCCGGCGCCCCTCCGGTCTGGCAATATATCTCCTTGCCGCGCGGC
>DXZP01000015.1:35085-49337 GCA_019419605.1 Collinsella sp. | reverse complement strand
TATAAGAGACAGCTCCTGCATCATCTGCTCGTCGATCTGAAGACGTCCGGCGGTATCGACGATGACCACGTCACGCAGGTGGTCGACGGCCTCCTGGATGGCGCCCTTGGCGATGTCGACCGGGTGCTCGCCGTCACCGCGGAAGACCGGCACGCCGATCTCGCCGCCGAGCGTGGCAAGCTGGTCGGCAGCAGCGGGACGGTAGACGTCGCACGCGGCGAGCAGCGGCGAGCGGCCCTGCTTCTTGAGCAGGTGGGCAAGCTTTACGGCAGCCGTGGTCTTACCGGAGCCCTGCAGGCCCACGAGCATGATGACATTAGGAATGCGGTTACTAAAAACGAGCTTGCTCTCGGTGGAGCCGAGCATCTCGGTGAGCTCGTCGAGCACGATCTTGACGACGTTTTGCGCCGGCGACAGCGACTCCATGACCTCGGCGGTCATGCAGCGCTCCTTAGTCTTAGCAACGAACTCCTTGACGACCTTAAAGTTAACGTCGGCCTCGAGCAGCGCCATGCGAATGTCGCGCATGGCCGAGGTGATATCGGCCTCGGTCAGCTTACCCTTGCCGCGCAGGCGGTCAAATGTGTCGTTGAGGCGATCGCTCAGGGAATCAAACACTGGTTACTCCTTAGTTGGACTCGCCCACCAGGGCGCGGCAGAAATCTTTGGCGTTAAACTCCTGCAGGTCATCGACCTGCTCGCCCACGCCGATGCGCAGGATCGGGAGCTTGAGCTTCTCGGCCACGGCCATGGCGATACCGCCCTTAGCCGTGCCGTCGAGCTTGGTCATGATAATACCGTCCAGGCCCAGCGCCTCGTTAAACTCGAGCGCCTGGTTCAGACCGTTCTGACCAGTGGCGGCATCGATCACAAGCACGACCGAAACCGGCATGGGGCCGGCGGCCATATTGGCGGCGCGCTTACGCGTCACGTTGACCACCTTGGCGAGCTCGCGCATGAGCTCGGGGCTCGTATGCAGACGACCGGCGGTGTCGATAAGCACCAGGTCGCTGCCGCGCCTGTCGGCCTCGTCGAGCACGTCGTAACAAACGCTCGCCGGGTCGGAGCCGCGGTCGCGCTTGATGACGGGAACGCCGGCGCGCTGACCCCACACATCGAGCTGCTCGATGGCGGCGGCGCGGAAGGTATCGGCCGAACCGATCACGACATTCTTGCCGCGGGAAGCCATGGCGCTCGCAATCTTGCCGACCGTCGTGGTCTTGCCGGCACCGTTGATGCCCACAAACAGCACGCAGCTCGGCGTATCGGAGAACGGATCGCGCTCGATGGGCACAAAGTGCTGCTCAAGCTGCTCGGCCAGAGCGCGACGAAGCTGCGGTGCGGTCTTGAGGTTCTTCTTGGCTGCGGCATCGCGCAGGTCATCGGAGACCTGAATAGCGACCTCGGCACCCATGTCACCCATAACGAGGGTGTCCTCAAGGTCCTCCCAAAAGTCCTCGTCGACCTCGCCGCCAAAGTAGAAGACCTCGTTGAGGGCCTCGCGGCTGCGCTCAAGTCCGCGCGAGAGAGCGTCAAAGAATCCCATTATGCATTCACGACCTTTCCGGTTTCGCGATCGAGTTTTTGCGAGACGACGCGGCTGACGCCGTCGGCTTGCATCGAGACGCCATAGAGAACGTCAGCGTCCTCCATAGTACGGCGCTGATGCGAAATGACCAAGAGCTGTGTATCGGAACGCAGCACATCGAGGGCTCCGATGAGCTTGGACAGGTTGGCGTCATCAAGCGCCGCCTCGACCTCGTCCAGCACATAGAACGGCACCGTGCGCGTGCGGTACACGGCAAAGAGCAGGGCGAGCGCCGTCAGACTCTTCTCGCCACCCGACATGAGCATCATCTTGGTAATGCGCTTGCCGCGCGGCTGCGCCACAACCTCAATGCCCGTCTCGGCAGGATGCTCGGGATCGGTCATCTCAAGATGAGCCTGGCCACCCGGGAACAGCATGGCGAAGATCTCGCGGAAGTTCGCGTCGACCTTCTCAAACGTCACCAGAAACGCCTTGCGCATCTTGCGATCAATGGCCACCGTGATCTTGGTGAGCGCCTTGCGCGCGCTCTCCAGATCAGCCAGCTGCTCCTCGATGTAGTCGGCGCGGCGCTTGAGCTGCTCGTACTCCTCCATGGCAACCTGGTTCACGGGGCCCAGATTGTTGATCTGGCGCACAAGCTGGTTGAGCTCGCGCTCGGCGGCATCGCGATCGGTGGGCGCCGGCAGCATGAGCGCTTCCTCGAGCACCGTGGTACCGTCGGCGGTAATGGCCTTGATGGCCGCCTCTACCTGCACCTCGAGCTTGCCGCGCGCAACCTTGAACTCATTTTGCATCGCCGTGGCGGCATCAACCCGCTCCTTGGCACGGGAGACCCCGGCCTTGGCATCCTCGATGGTCTTCTTGAGCGAAGCGGAGTCCGCCTCTTCCAGAGAGGCCTGGTCACGCAGGCGCGCTGCCCAATCCGATGCGCGTTCCAACAGGGCAGAATAGCGTTCGTGCATGGGGTCGACGCGCAGGCGCAGCAGCTCGAGCGAGCGCGAAGCCTGGCGTGTTCCGCGGATACGACGGTCGATGCCCTCAAGACGATGCTCAAGGTCGGGCACGCGGCCCTTCAGCGAACGCAGGCGCTCGCTCGTCTGGGCCAGGCGCACCTTGGCATCGGCGAGCTTACCGGCGGCCTCGGAATCGTCACGGCGAACGCGATCGAGCTCATCGTTGGCCTCGGCAATCTGGAGACCCAGGTCGCTTGCCTGTGCACGCGCCTCGTCACGCGAACGGGTGAGCTCGTCAACGCGCGGGCGCGCAGCGCGAACGGCCTCGGAGGCCTGCTCGCGGCGCTTGGAGATGCGCACGCGCTCGACCTCGGCATTGTTGACGCTTTGCTCCAAGCGGCCGATCTCGGAGAGCAGCGAGCGGCGCTCGCCCTCAAGACGGGCGATCTCACCGGCGGCATCGCCCTCGGCGGCACGTGCCTCCTCGACGGCGGCGTTGGCCTCAACGACTTGGTCCGAAGCATGCTCAAAGATGGCAGCCAGATCGGGTTCCAGGCCCTCGAGCTCACGGATGCGGCGCTTGCGCTCCAAGGCACCCGAAGCCTCGCCGGCATCGAGCCCCACGCGCACCAGACCACCACAGCTCACGCGGGCGCCATCGGGAGTCACGTAGGTCACACCGTCAACGACAGGGGCAGCCAACGCGGCAGCCAAGTCATCGACCACGTAATAGCCGCCGAGAAGGGCCTCGACAACCGGGCCATAACCGGAGCGCACGGACAGACGATCGACCAGACGCGTACCGGCAGCGCCCTCGGCGGCAGCAGAGCCACTCACGCCGCGCGCCATCAGCAGCGCCTCGCCCGAAGCCTTCTTTTGGTCCAAAGCCGCACGACCGGCGCGCTCAAGCGTAGCGGCATCATCAAACAAAAGAGCATCGATATCGCCGGCAAGTAGTTGCTCAACCAGGCCCTCAAGCTCACGAGGGGCGTCGAGCACGTCGCCCAGACGGCCTGAGACATCGTCGCCCAGCGCGCCCACCAGACGGCTCACCAGCGGCGAGCTGTCTGCCATGCGGGCATCGAGCTTCTTTTGGCTGGCAAGCTCCGAGCGCACCTCGGACAGCTTGTTGCGCGCCTCGCTCTCACGATTACGCAAGTCCTTCAGGGCTGCACGGGCGACCTCGGTGGCCTCGCGCGCATCGTTCTGGGCCTGACGAGCCGCCTCAAGGGCACTCTCAAGCTCCTCAGCACGGTCGCGACGGCTATCAAGCGATGCTGTAACCTCCTCGAGCTGTTCATCAATCTGCTCCAGGCGCGAGGCGTACATGTTGTCCTCGACCTCGGCGTTGCTCAGCGAGTCCTTCACCTTGGCGAGTTCGAGCGCCGCGTTATCGGCCACACGCTGCACATCGCGTTGCTCACGCGTAAGCTGCGAAATCTGATTGTCGAGCGCCACGCGCCGCTCGTGGAGCTCAGCGGCGGCAGGACCAGCGGCGTCAACGTCCTCCTGGGCCTGCATGTGCGCGCCGGTCACTTCCTCAAGCTGCGCACGTGCATCCTCGAGCTCCTCGACCACGCGACGACGCTGATGCTCGGAGCTCGAGATCTGGCCGCGCATGTCGGACAGGCGCGACACCATATTGTGGCCCTTTTCCTCGAGCAGGCGCATATCGGAGTTAATGCGACCGACCACGTCTTGCATATGGCGGCGCTGCTCGCCCAGATCGCCCACAAACAGGCCCTTTTCCTCGAGCATGACCTGGAACTTCTCGAGCTCGCGTTCCTTTTCGCCCAAGCGGTACTGCGCAAGCTCAAGCTCGGCAGCACCCTCCTTGGAGCGGCTCTCCAAGTCGTTCCACTGCGACTGCAGCGAACGAAGCTCGTCGACGGCCAGCATCTGCGTAAGCTCGTTCGCGCGCGAGGACAGCTCTTTGTACTTGCGCGCGCGATCGACCTGACGCTCCAGCGGCCGCAGCTGACGGGCGATCTCCTTATTGATGTCGCGGGCACGGGTCAAGTGCTCGTCCATCGAATTAATCTTTTTGAGCGCACGCTCCTTGCGGCGCTTGTGCTTGGAGATGCCGGCGGCCTCCTCGATGAGGGCACGGCGCTCCTCGGGGCGGCTCTGCAAAATGGCGTCGAGCTTGCCCTGGCTGATGATGGAATGCGTATCCTTGCCCAAGCCCGAATCGTGCAGGATGTCCTGAATGTCCATCAGGCGGCACGGACTCGAGTTGATGAGGTACTCGCTTTCGCCCGAGCGATACATACGACGGGTGATGGCGACCTCGTCAAAGTCGACGGGCAGCATATGGTCCGAGTTATCGAGCACCAGCGTGACCTCGGCGACACCCACCGGCTTGCGCGCTGACGAGCCCGAGAAGATGACATCCTCCATGGCCTGGCCGCGCAGCTGCTTGGCGCTCTGCTCGCCCAGGACCCACAGAATCGAGTCAGAGATGTTCGATTTTCCCGAGCCGTTGGGACCGACGATGACGGTCAGGCCCGGCTCAAACGTCATATGGGCGCGGTCGGCAAACGACTTGAACCCTTTGAGCGTGAGGGACTTGAGATACACGGTTCCTCGCTTAAACAGGCTTCTTGTTGAGAATCACGCCGTTGGTGGTGTAGCCCATGCGGTCAAGTGCCTCGAGTGCAGCGGCTCCCTCGGCTTCCTTCTTTGAGGAGCCGGAGCCGCGACCCTGGCGAATACCATCGATCAACACCACGGCGGTAAAGGTGGGCGCATGCGCCGGGCCCTCGGAGCCAACAAGCTTATACGCGGGAGGCTCATGGCCGTCTGCCTGCACGCACTCCTGCAAGAACGACTTGGGGTTCGCAGGATGCTCGGCACGCTCAGAGGCCAAATGGGGCTTAAGCGTACGGTGGATAAACTCCGCCGCCGCATCCCAGCCAGCATCCAGATACAGCGCGCCCACGAGCGACTCATAGACGTTCTCGAGCGCCGAGTGCAGGCCACGCGCGCCGGTACCGGTCTCGGAGGCACCAAAGATGATGATGTCGTCGATACCCAGCTCGTGCGACACCTCGGACAGCGTAGCGCCCGAGACAAGCGACACCTTCAGGCGCGTGAGCTTGCCCTCGTCAAACTCCGGATAGGACTCAAACAGGGAGCGTGCGACCACAGCGCCCAAAATGGAATCGCCCAAGAATTCAAGGCGCTCATAGCTGGCAGAAACCGGCTGGCCCTCGACTGCCGAGGGATGCGTAAGCGCCGCGCGCAGCAGCACCTTATTATTGAACTCGTGGCCCAGGATTTCCTGGGCACGCGTAAGTCGTTCAGACAAAGCCAAGACCTAGGCCTCCCTGGCGTTTTCGATCGCGTCGACGGCGTCGGCGACAGAGTTGAGCGAGAGCAGAGTCTCGTCATCGATCTCGAGGTTGAACTCGTCCTCGATAGCCGTAACCAGCTGCAGGCGCTCGAGCGAGTTGGCATCGAGATCGTCAAAGGTGGTCTCATCGCTAATTTCGGCAACATCGACGCCCAGAACGTCAGCAGCGACCTCGGCGATCTTGTCGAAGATTTCGGAGCGGTCCATAGCGCTTCCTCTCATAGTGAATGAATACCAAAAGAATGGTACCGCCCGGGCGGTACCAAGACACGGTTCTGATTCTACCCCACGAAGCAGGCCGCGAGGCACATAACAGCGCTCTAACTCGCTCTTACAAAACGATGCCGTCCATGGAGTTGGCGACGTTCTCGACCAGCCCCGCGCGCACGGCTTCGGCCGCCGCGAGCGTACCGTTTTTAACAGCCTCGACCGAGGTGGCGCCATGGCCGATTAGGACCACGCCACGCAGGCCCAAAAGAATCGCACCGCCCTTGGCATCACCAGAGAGCTTGGCCTTAATCTCGCGCATCTGCTTTTTGATGAGCAGCGCGGCGATCTTGGTGCCGAGCGAGGCCATAAAGGCACCCTTGAGTTCCTGCAGCAAAAACTTGGCAGCGCCCTCGGTGGCCTTGAGCGCAATATTGCCCGACATGCCATCGGCAACGACGACATCGAAATTGCCCGAGGTGAGGTCGGTGCCTTCGCAGTTGCCCACAAAGCCGGGAACGGCGGCTTTCATGGCCGGGAAGCAGGCCTTGGTAAAGTTGGAACCCTTCTCGTCCTCGGTGCCATTGGCAAGCAGGCCCACGCGGGGATGCTCGATGCCCAGGACGACGCGGGCATAGGCGCTACCCATCTGGGCAAAACGCACCATGTCATCGACCTCGACATCGGGGTTGGCGCCCATATCGCACAGCACCGTCAGACCGCCGGCGCGATTGGGCAGCGCATTGGTCAGACAGGGACGCACCGGCTGCTTCTTGCCTTCGGCCATATATCTAAACGGCGTCACATAGGCGGTGGCGGCAGCGGTCATGGCACCGGTCGAGCCGGCGGAGAAGAACGCGTCCGCGTTGCCCTTTTTGATGGCGCGGCAGGCAAGCACGATCGACGATTTACGCTTGGTCATCACGGCGCGAATGGGATCGTCATCCATGGCGATAACGTCGGGTGCCTCAAGAGCCTCAACACGTGCATGGGAAGCAGCAAAGGGATTGACGATTTCAGCGGGGCCAGCTGCCAAGACCTCGATATCGGGATCGGCGGCAAGCGCAGCCTCGATACCATCGAGAACAACCTGAGGTTTCTCGTCTCCGCCCACAATGTCTACACAAACGCGAACGTTACTCATATACATGCTCCTTATACAAAAATGGCCGACTCATTGAGCCGGCCATTGTGGTTCCATTTGGAACGGCATCGCATCCAGAGTATACCGTTACTCGGTAACGATAACCTCGCGGTCCTTGTAGAAACCGCAGCTGGGGCACACGTGATGCGGAAGCTTGACAGCGCCGCAACGGGGGCACGTGGACTGAGCCGCAGCTGAGATCTTCATGTTGGCGGAACGACGGGTGTGAGTGCGGATACGACCCTGCTTTTGTTTAGGTACGGGCATAGTGACCTTCCTTATGAACTATCCAGTGTGGCGATTACGCGCAAGTAGCGATACTACCACAGTTTTACTCATCGAGCTTGAGATTCTTCAATGCTGCAAATGGATTTTCCGTGGCAGCGGCCCATTCTGCCTCTGCCTGGGTGGCGCAATCGCATTGCTCGACGTTGAGATTGCAACCGCAAGTGGGACACAGACCGCGGCAATCGGGCTTGCAGAGCACCACAAACGGCGTGTCCATGACAACGGCATCGTTGATGGGCTCACCCAGATCGACGATGCGGTCCTCACCCAGGAGCTCGTAGCCGTCCTCGTAGGCCTCGGGATCCTCGGGCTCCTCAAAGAGGTAGAACTCCTCGATCTCGCCGGCGATATCAAACGAAGCGGGCTCCAGGCAACGGTCGCACTCGCCGGTGGCGTGCGCGCGGACCATGCCCGTGAGCAAGACACCGGTACCGGCATTGGTAAAGACAACGTCGTAGTCGATGCCGTCCTGTAGCTGGTACTCCTTCTCGCCCACCGTATAGGTGGCGACATCGACCTTGCCGGTCAGCGGATACGAATCTCCGGGAAACTCGAGCTGTTCGGAAAGATCGACGGTAACGCTCGGGAACTCAGCCATTACCACTGACCATTCTGTTGGGCGGCACCCTCGTTGAGCTGCTGACGGCAACGGGTAACGGTGCCGGTCAGGCTCTTGAGATTCTCCTCCAGGTGCGTAAAGACCTGCTCTGCGTAGTCCTCGGCAGCATAACGCGTCTCGCGCTCGTACTGCTGGGCACGATCGCGGATGTCGTCGGCCTGCTGCTGTGCCAAGCGGACGATCTCCTGCTCACCGGCAATGGTGAGGGCCTGCTGCTGAGCGTCGGCGATGATGGAATCGGCCTGAGCGGCGGCGGAAGCCATAAGCTCCTCGCGCTCCTTAAGGATACGGCGGGACTTCTGCCACTCCTCGGGATAGCTCATGCGGATCTCGTCGAGGATGTTGAAGAACACGTCGGCGTCGATGACCTTGAACTGAGCGTTCTTGCCGAAAGGCGGCTTGGCTTCCTCGATCAGCCCTTCGAGCTCATCGACCAAGCTGACGATCCTATCGCCAGGAAAATTCTCGCCCGGCATCCGGTCTCCTTTCATAGGTAACATATCATCGTGCTAGTTTACCACATGCCACCAGGCAATAAAAAACGTCACGAAAAGCGATGTCTGAGCGCTTCGACCACGTTGGGCGGGACAAACGTCGATACATCGCTGCCGAGTGAGGCGATCTGACGAACGACCGAGCTCGAGATATAGCCGTACTGCGGCGCACTCATGACAAAGATGGACTCCAGCTCGTTATCCAAGCGATAGTTGAGATCTGCCTGCTGCAGCTCGTACTCAAAGTCGGTCATGGCGCGCAGGCCCTTGACCACGGCCCCCGCCCCCTGCTCGCGAGCGAAGTCGACCAAGAGGCCGGTAAAGGGCAGGACCTCGACGCCGTCGATATCACCGAGCGCCTCGCGGGCCAGCGCCACGCGCTCATCGAGCATAAACGTGGTACCCACACCGTTTTTACCCTGCGACTCGGCAACAGCGACGATCACGCTGGGAAAGATGCGGCGGGCGCGGCGGATGACGTCGATATGGCCAAACGTGATGGGATCGAAGGTGCCCGGGACGATCACGCGGTTGATGGTGTCATTCATGGGCGTCCTCCTGAAACGTCGTGGCATCGTTGTTGTTAGCATCGGTGCCGGCGTTATCGCCCTCACCATCGTCATCGCCGACCCAACGAAGCAGGTCGACCGAGGTAATGCCGTAGTGCTTCTCGCGCACAATCTCAAAGCCTGCCGGATGCGCGCCCGCATCGGCGGCGGCATGCTCAAACAGGGCATAAGCGCCAGATGCAAGCAGACCCTGCTGAGCCAGGTTCGGCAGCAGTTCCTCGACCGGCTCGGCACCAAAAGCATAGGGCGGGTCGAGCAGGACCAGATCAAACGGGCCGCCCGGCACACGACCGCGCGAGGCGCTCGCCAGCATGTCGCCCGTTACCACGCGCCAACGCGCACGGTCACGGCAGAGCGACTCGATATTCTTGGTAATGAGCCGCGCGGCATTCCGATCGATCTCGAACGTCGTGAGTGAGCGGGCACCACGTGAGAGCATCTCTAACCCTAAGGCACCGGAGCCGCCAAAGGCGTCCAGCACGCGGACCTCATCCAGATCGAAGTCGAATGCCGACATGACCATAGATGCGCATGCCTCGCGCACGCGATCGGTCGTGGGGCGGGTGACATCGCGACCACGGGGCTCCTCGATCTTACGACCGCGCCATTCGCCGCCGATGATTCTCATCCTCCGCTGACCTCCTTAAAAATGTGTCGATATCGCATGGCGACCGCATCGCGCAGGGGGCGCGTCGCCACGGAGTCAAGGTTGCAAGCATACCGCAAGAGCTCGACCGCGTCCAAATGGGCCCACTCGATCAGCTCCTCGTCGGCATCCAGGTCGACAAAGCGCAGGGTCACTCCGCCATGCTGGCGGTACCCCAGGATTTCGCCCTCGTGGCGCAGACGCAGGTCCATCTGGGCGAGCGTAAAGCCATCCGAGGTCTTCTCGAGCGATTGCAGGCGATCTTGTGCTGCCGAAGCGCCGCCGTTGCCCTTGGAGTGCGTCATGACCAGACACGTGCCCGACACGCTGCCACGGCCCACGCGACCGCGCAGCTGGTGCAGAGCAGCCAAACCAAAGCGCTCCCCGTTCTCGATGACCATGACGGTGGCGTTAGGCACGTCGACGCCCACCTCGACCACCGTAGTCGAGACGAGCACGTCAATCTCGCCACGCTTAAAGGCATCGATAACCTGGTCCTTCTCCCCCGCTGGCATGCGGCCGTGAAGGCGCTCGATGGCAAGACCCGGCAACGCCAGACGCAGGCGATCGAGCTCGGTCGCCGTATCGTGCAGCGGCACGGGGACCGTCACGCGGCCCTCGTCGTCGCGGGCGATACCGGGCACGTCCTCCAGATCATCGGCCGAGTCACTCGGCTCCACGAGCGGGCAAATCACGTAGGCCTGCTGACCCTTTTCATGCGCCTCGCGGATGGCGCCATAGGCAAGGTCGCGACTCGACTCGGTAAGCACGCGTGTCGTCACGCCAGCGCCAGGGACGGGCCGATGGCGGATGATACTCGTGTCCAGATCGCCGTAGACCGAAAGCGCCAGCGTACGCGGGATGGGCGTTGCCGTCATAACGAGCAGATCGGCACCGGGGCCCTTCGCGCGCAAGGCATTGCGTTGGCCGACGCCAAACCGGTGCTGCTCATCGATGACTACGAGCGACAAATACTTAAACGCCACGTTATCCGAAAGGACCGCGTGGGTTCCAAAGAGGACGTCGAGCTCTCCCGATTCCAGCTGTGCATGGATGCGCTCGCGCTCTGCGGCCGGCGTGGCACCCGTCAGAAGCGCCCAAGACATGCCGGCCTGCGAGAGCAGAGGGCCGGTCTTATCGGCATATTGACGCGCCAGCACGCCCGTGGGCGCCATAACGCAGGCCTGTGTGCCGCTATCGGCAGCCACAGCCAGCGCGCAGGCGGCAACGGCGGTCTTACCGGTACCGACATCGCCCAGCAGCAGGCGGTTCATCACGCGCCCGCCATCGCACATATCGCGCAGGATGTCTTGGAACGCGGCCTCCTGCTCGTCGCTCAGCGAAAACGGCAGGGCCTGCTTGAGCGCGGCCAGGTGCTCGCCCGCGGCGTGGGCGTAGGGAGCGACTTCGACCAAGACACCGTCGTTGCGCAGGCGCAGCGCCAGCTGCAGGTAGAGGCACTCCTCGTAGGCAAGCCGTGCGCGCGCGATTTCGCGCTCAGCCATGCTCGAGGGAAAGTGGATCGATCGAAGGGCACGGGCATGGCTCATCAGGCGACGTTTAACGCGTAAGCGTGCCGGAATGGGATCAAAGGGATTGCCGACGGCCTCGAGCGCGCCACTTACGATACGGCGCATCCATGCCTGACTCACGCCGTCACTCACGTAATGGACCGGCAGGATAGTGCCCGCGGCGCGCCCTTCCTCAAGCTTTTCAAAGTGCGGCGAGGCCATCTGCTTAAAGCCGTAGGCAAACTCGACCTTACCCATTACGGCTAGGCGGTCGCCCTGCTTAAGCTGCTGGGCAATCCAGGGCTGGCGGAAAAAGGCGACCTGCAGCACGCCCGTCTCGTCAACGAGTGAGACCTCGGTCACCTGCATGCGCGGACGCGGCTGCTTTTGGACGATACGATCGACCGTGGCGATGATGGTACACACGGTACCGATGGGCGCCATCTCGATGGACCAGGAGCGCGTAAAGTCCAGGTATCGATGAGGGATATGGAGAAGGAGGTCCCCCACCGTCCGAATTCCCAGACGGCGAAGGGCCTCCTCACGTTTACCCGAAACATATTTGAGTCGCGCGATATCCTCGTCGAGCGCATTGCTCTGGGCAAAGCGCTCCGAGACGCGCGGCACGGAGCACAGTTCGGACATGGGCAGTTGCCTACTCGATCGAGAAGATCACGGGATAGAGCGGCTGCTCGCCACGATGGGCGTCGATCTCCAGATCGGGCTGAGCCTCCTCGATAGCGTCGACGATCTCCTGGAAGGCCTCATCGGACAGTTCCTCGCCGGCCAGAATCGTCAGCGCGTCGCCCTCCTCTTCCTCCTGCATACGGTTGATGCAATCGAGCGTGACCTGCTTCACGTCGGAGCCGACCACGTCGATGGAGCCGGCAATGATGCCCATGACGTCACCGGAGTGAATTGGCGAACCGTCGGAGGCACTGGAGTCGCGCACGGCGCGGGTGACCTCGCCATCGCGGACCTCGCTGATGGCGTCGACCATAGCGGCGACGGCATCCTCGAGCTCGGAATCGGGCAGGACCGCGAACAGCGCGGAGAAGGCCTGCGGAACGGTCTTGGTGGGAACGACGGCGACCTTCTTGTCGGTGCAGGCAGAGGCAGCGGCCTCGGCGGCCATGCGGATGTTGCCGTTGTTGGGCAGAATGATGACCGAGGTCGCGTTGACCTGGTCGACGGCGCCCAGCAGGTCTGCAGTCGAGGGATTCATGGTCTGGCCACCGGACACGATCACGTCAACGCCGAGGGACTTGAGGATGTCTGCCTCGCCGGAACCGGCGGCAACGGCGACAAAGCCCAGGGCCTTCGCGGGCTCGGCGGCCTTCTCCTGGTCCTCGTGGATCTTGGCGGTACGGTCGTGGGCCTCCATCTCCATGTTGTGGATAAAGACCTCGTAGATCTGGCCAAGCTGCAGCATGTGCTCGAGCACCAGGTTCGGGGTGTTGGAGTGCACGTGGATCTTGTAGTCGGGATATGCGCCCACGAGCAGCTCACAGTCGCCCATGGAACCCAGGAACTTAAGGCACTCGTCCTCGTCAAACGGGGCGTCGGCCTTAAAGAGGAACTCGTTGCAGTAGCGGAACTCCGAGCCCTCCCAATCGTCGTTGGCCTCGATCTCAACGCGGCCAAGAGCGGCATCGCGTGCAGAGCCAGCGGAATCGAACGTAGCGGAGAAATCCTCGACAACGGTGCTGCGACCAAGTGCTGCAGCCACAAAGTTCTCCAAGAAGATGGCAAAGCCGAAGGCGCCGGAGTCGACCACGCCGTTCTCTTTGAGGACGGGCAGCAGGTCGGGCGTGCGAGCGACGGACTGGTAGGCCTCGACGACGATGGCATCGAGCGCGTCCTCGGCCGAGAACTTCTTCTTTTCGCACTCGTCGGCCTTGGTCGAGACATCGCGCAGCACCGTGAGAATCGTGCCCTCGATGGGCTTACGGACGGCCTGGAAGGCGACCTTGACGGCGCGGCGGAAGGCGAAGGCGATGTTGGCGGACGTAATGGGCTCGTCGGCGGAGACAAGGCCCTCGGCCACACCGCGCAGGATCTGCGAGGTAATGACGCCGGAGTTACCGCGGGCGCCCATCAGGGAGCCGTGGGTGATGGCGCCGGCAATGGCCTTCATGTCGGCATCGGCGGGAAGGGCGGAGAGCTCCTTGGTCACCGAGGCGAGCGTGAGCGACATGTTGGTGCCGGTGTCGCCGTCGGGTACGGGGAAGACGTTGAGCTTATTGATCTCCTCGGCCTTGTCAGAAACGGCAGCCGCAGCGATCGGAAAACAGGTGCGAATGGTCTTTGCAATCATGGGTATTTGAATCTCCGTTTTCGGATGCTAGTTCAGACGGCTCTTGAGCGCGTCGATATGGATGCCGATCTTAAGGCTGGCGGGATCGATTTGGGCAATCTCCTGCAGGGTAAAGGCAACGGAGCTCGAAAGGTTGTGGCAGACGGACTTCATGTTGACGCCGTTCTCGAGCACGACGTGAAGATCGACCGTAAGGCCGTTCTCGTCGGCGGAGACAAGCACGCCCTTGCGGAGGCGCTGACCGGCAAGCAGGCGCACGCTCTCGGCGCCTTGGAGCTGCTCAGCCATACCGACGACGCCATAGCACGTCATCGCGGCATAACCGGCAATATCGGCAATAACGTCGTTCGAGACGCTCAGGCTGCCGTTAATGGTCTCAGACACAAGAATCTCCTTATCTGGTGCTCGCGGCACCATGTCGTGGGAGCAATCATTGCAATATTCTACAACGACCGCGCCATGTTGAGGTGGTGGGTCGCGGGATTACATCCTCGACACGAAATGTTGATATGGCAACGTTCGAGTCAAGTGGTCGCGGCATGAAAAAACCCGCCGCATAAGCGACGGGTTTTACAACCTGGCTCCCCGGGTAGGACTCGA
>DXZP01000015.1:0-34985 GCA_019419605.1 Collinsella sp. | reverse complement strand
ACCTACAACAGCGCGGTTAACAGCCGCGTGCTCTACCATTGAGCTACCGAGGAATTTAAAAGCCCAGCGGAATGGGCTGAGAAATTCTGGCTCCCCGGGTAGGACTCGAACCTACAACAGCGCGGTTAACAGCCGCGTGCTCTACCATTGAGCTACCGAGGAATAGGTGCGTGCTCTCAAGCAACGAAGTTTATTATACGGACGAATCAGCTCAGGGCAAGAACTTTTTTAAGAATTTTTCCGACCTAGTCATTGGGGACGTCCCCAATGACCACATGAAAGCGCCCCCAAGCGGATGTGCTTGAGGGCGCTTCTTGCTTGCGAGGTTATGACTCGATGTAGTCCTTCAGCTTGCTGCTGCGGCTCGGGTGGCGGAGCTTGGCCAAGGTCTTGGACTCGATCTGGCGGATACGCTCGCGCGTGACGCCAAACTCGCGGCCGACTTCCTCGAGCGTGCGGGGATGCCCGTCGACAAGGCCAAAGCGCAGCTCGATAACCTTGCGCTCACGATCGGCAAGCGAGTCGAGCACCTGAGTGAGCTGCTCCTGCAGCATGGAGAAGCTGGCGGCATCGGGCGGAACGATAGCCTGGGAGTCCTCGATAAAGTCGCCCAGCTGGGAATCCTCTTCCTCGCCGATGGGGGTCTCGAGCGACACGGGCTCCTGCGAGATCTTCTGGATCTCGCGGACGCGGTCGGCGCTCATGTCCATCTCGGCACCGATCTCCTCGGGGGTCGGGTCGCGACCCAGGTCCTGAAGGAGCTGGCGCTGCACGCGGACGAGCTTGTTGATAGTCTCAACCATATGCACGGGAATACGGATGGTACGGGCCTGATCGGCAATGGCGCGCGTAATGGCCTGACGGATCCACCACGTGGCGTACGTGGAGAACTTAAAGCCCTTCTGGTAGTCGAACTTCTCGACGGCGCGGATCAGACCGAGGTTGCCCTCCTGGATCAGGTCAAGGAACAGCATGCCGCGGCCGACATAGCGTTTGGCGATGGAGACGACCAGACGCAGGTTTGCGCTGATGAGTGCCTGCTTGGCTTCGAGGCCCACGTTCTCAATGCGCGTAAGACGACGCATCTCGGCACGCGTGAGCTCGAGCTCGCCGGCATCGGCAGCCTCGAGCTTCTCGGTGGCCTCGAGACCGGCCTCGATCTTCATGGCCAAATCGACCTCTTCGGAGGCGGTCAGCAGGTCGACCTTGCCGATCTCCTTGAGGTACATACGAACCGGATCGCCGGTCAGCATCACCGTGGAGGCATCGATGCCACGCACGCGGGAGCGTGAACGGGACGTGCGCACGGTGCGCTTCTTCTTGCTCTTGGAAGAACCCATCTCGGCATCGGCCTGACGGGCCATCTTGAGCTCGTGATCGTCGAGCGAGCCGGAATCGTGCTCGTCGTCGTCATCGAAATCGTCGGTATCGGTATCGTTATCGTCATCGTCGACGTCCATGGGGGCGTCGTCGTTACCGCTCGCGGAGATAATCTGGATGCCGCTGTTGCGCAGCGCGGAATACACCGCGGTGAGCTGCTCGTCAGAAACATCGATATCCTTCAGGGCGACCTGAATCTCGTCCTCGGTTACCGAAGTCCTGTTTGAGCCGTTGCCCATGAGCTTTGCAACGTAGGATTCCAGCCCAGTACCCGTGCTCTCAGTCTTTTTTGGCACAGATTCTCCCTTCATAGTCCACAGGACTCAATACTTTAGCACACACATTGACATCTATACCCAAAAAGAGGACTGGATATAGGCGAGAATACGCTGGTTGACCACAACATCTAGGTTTGTTCGGTGCCCGCGGCCTCCAGACCGATCAAACGGAACGGGTCCGCCACGCCGCCGATAGACTTTTGCAGCTCGCGTTGACGCTGCGAATCCTGCGCGGCCTGCACGGTCAACGCGCGACGGGCCTCATCATCGAGCGAACGGTCCTGGCGCAGCTTGGCCTGTGCGGCACGCATGCGGCGCTTGATGGTGTAGAGCTCGAGCGTATCGAGCATGAACACGATGTTCGTCTCGGTGGGGTGCTTGCTCGTCGCGGAGATGCGCCCGGCACTCACAAGCGTTGCCGCCTCGGGACAGACCGAGCGCGCCGCATCCATGCAGGCTGCAGGATCGGTTCCCGGCGGCGTTGCCAGAACGGCCCATGCGATGGACTCGTGACGTGGGTCAACCCACTCGATAGAGCAGATGCGGTCGGCATACGTGCGGAACAGGTCGGGGTAGCTCGTGAGCATCGTCAACAGCTCGCGCTCCCCTGCCAAGGACTTGCGCTCAAGATCAGTAAGAACCATCGGCGCCGCCGCAGCCGGAGCGCCCGAACCATCAGTCACAGGCACAGCACCCATACCATCAGGCACATCGATCGGCGGCAGGTCGTCGACGACCTCCACGGGCGCGGCACCGTAGGCATCGAGCGGGACGTAGTCATACGGCTCTTCTTCGACCGGCGCGGACACCGGCGGCGTCGCGCCCGATGCCCAAGCACCGCGAGATGCCCCCTGCGAACCAGACGTCCGACCGCCCGCGCTACCAGAGCGCTCGGCTTGCGCCCGCTGGCGTTCATAGTTCTGCTCACGACGTCGTTCCGCATCTTCGCGCTTGGCGACATCGCGAAACACGCGACCCGAACTCGCGCGAACCGTCTCCAGATCCAAACCCAGCAGATCGGCAATCTGGATAAAGTATGTGTCGATCATATAGCTATCGCGCAGCGGATAGATAAGCGTCAGCGCATCTTCCAGCGCCTTGGCACGACCGCCCGGCGTGGTGATGTCACTCGACTCCTGCAGCGAACGGTAGACAAAGTCCATGAGCGGCTCGGCAGCGTCGATGCGCGCCTGAAGCTCCTGTCCACCATGCGCCGTGATGAACTCCATGGGGTCGTTGCCGTCGGGCAGCACCACGCAGCGCAGGTCCATCGAATCCTGCTCGATAAATTGAATCGCGCGACGGGCGGCCTTCTGGCCCGCGGCATCGCCATCGAACATATACACGATACGCTTGGCAAAGCGGGTGAGCGTCTTGACGTGATGCTCCGTGAGCGCGGTGCCCAGCGTGGCGACAACGTTTTTGATCCCCGCCTCCCAGCAGGCGATACAATCGGTATAGCCCTCCACCACGATGGCCGTATCCTGCGCGACGATAAACTCCTTGGCCCAGTTAAAGCCATAGAGGTTTCGCTTTTTATGGAACACGCTCGTCTCGGCGGTGTTGAGGTACTTGGGTTGGCCGTCACCCATGATGCGCCCGCCAAAGGCAATGTTGTGACCCTGCTCGTCAAAGATGGGAAACATCACGCGGTCGTAGAAGCGGTCGGCAAGCTGCCCGCGCCCGCGGCTCACGGCAACGTTGGCGTCGATCATCTCCTGCGGGGTAAAACCCGCCTGGGACAGGTGCGACACCAGCGCGTTGCGGCCCGGTGCAAAGCCCAGGCAGTAGCGGCGGCAGACGTCGCCACCCATACCACGGCTGGCAAAGTACTCGCGTGGACGGCCGTCCTTACCGCGCATAAGCATGGTGTGGTAGAACTGGGCGGTCTCGGCACACAGATCGTAGATGCGGGCACGCTTGGTACCGCGCTCGCGACGATCTCCGGTGTCATGCAGCTCAATACCCGCACGATCGGCCAAATAGCGGATTGACTCGGGAAAGCTCAGGTTTTCGCGCTTCATGATATAGGTGAAGACGTCGCCGCCTTCGCCGCAGCCAAAGCAGTGCCAGACCTGCGTAGCGGGGATAATGTGGAAAGAAGGCGTCTTTTCGCCATGGAAGGGGCAGCAACCCCAAAACTCATGGCCGCGGGGCTTGAGCTCAACCGTTTCCTGCACGATGGCAACTAAGTCGGACGCAGCGCGTACCTGGTCTTTTTCCTCATCGCTAATCACGGATACTCACCCCCTGCTCGCCCAAGTTGTGACGAATATCCTCGATATTACCCTCGACGGTCGAGATCAACTCATCCAGCGATTCGAACACACGCGAGGGACGCAGCCAGCGCGTAAACGCCAGCGAAACGGAAGCGCCGTACAGGTCGCCCGTATAACCAATTAAGTTAGCCTCGAGATGCGATGAAGCGGCATCGTCGGCATACGTCGGCGGCAGGCCGACATTAACGGCAGCGGGCCACGCGATGTCATCGACGAGCACCAGACCCTCATACACACCATCGGCAGGCACCTGAATGCCGTCGGGAACCTGCAGGTTTGCCGTGGGAAAGCCCATGTCAGAACCCTCGTGACGGCCACGAATAACACCGCCACGCAGCATATACGGGCGGCCGAGCAACTCAGCAGCAAGCTCCACATGGCCCTGTCCCAGCTCATGACGAATGCGGGTGGCGCAAATGGCCTCACCGCCCTCGCAAAGCAGGTCGTGACCATACACGTCAACGCCGCGCTCGGAACCCCAAGAGCGCATCTCGGCAACACCAGAAGCACCGCCACGACCCAGCCTAAAGTCGCTGCCAACGCGAATCGAACGAATGTCGACCAGACGCGACACCAGCGAGAGAAAAGCAACATGGTCGAGTGCCGCAACCTCAGGCGTAAAGGGAACGGCCACCACCGCATCGACCCCGGTCTGAGCCAAGGCATGTAGACGGTCGGCCGTCGTCATCAATTTTTGAGCGGGCGAAGGACTCACCACAACGTCCGGATCGGGATCGAAAGTGACCACGACCGCCTTGCAATCATGGGCGCGCGCATCGCTAACAAGCGCCGCAATGAGCTCCTGGTGTCCACGGTGAACGCCGTCGAACACGCCGATGGCAATCGATGCGGCACCCAGGTGCTCACACTTATCAAACGCATCGGCAGTAACGATGTGAGCCACGTCCGACTCGCCCGCGAAAAAAATACGCGCGAGCTCGTGAGCGGACAACATCATCGAACACCGCCGATTGCCTGCGGAAACACGTGCTCCATGACAAAGCGGCCACCCTCGATGCGGGCGAGCGCCTTGAGTCCCCCATCGAGCACCAACGCAAAAGGCGACTTCGAGGTATCGAAATCGGCAAGCGCACGCTCAACGGGAATGCGTCGACCGCAGAGCAGATCGTCGGCAAGATTGCCCGGCAAGTCAACACGCGTGGCGCCCAGGGCCGCAATGGGATCCAGGGCAAAGCCGGGCGCGGACTCGGGAGAAAGCTCCTCGACCGCATGACAGGCGCCAATGGAAACAACACCGGAGGCCGTGCGGCGCAGCGCGGAAATGTGCGCGGCGCTCTCGCAGGCGCGGCCCAAGTCGCGAGCGAGCGCACGGATATAGGTGCCCTTGCTCACCGAGAACGCCACGGTCCACACACACGTATCACCTTCGCCGCCCACGGCGATCAGGTCGGCGGCATAGACCTCGACGGGGCGCGGAGGTAGGTCCACCGCATTGCCCTCACGAGCAGACTTGTAGGCGCGAACGCCATTGACCGAGATAGCCGAAAACGCCGGCGGCACCTGCATCTGCGGACCCAGCATAGCGGCCAGGCGCTCACGGGCATAGGCAGGATCGCGGAGCTCGTTGGCAACAGCCACCGTGCGGACCGCCTCGCCCTCCGCATCATCGGTATTGGTCTCGGCGCCAAACGAGATGTCGGCGACATAGCTTTTGGTATCGAGCGTGAGCATGCCCAGCAGACGGGTGGCCTGGCCCACACCCACCACCATGACACCCGATGCCATGGGGTCGAGCGTGCCGGCATGGCCGACGCGCCGCTCATGGAGGGCGCGCCGGCATTGCGAAACCACATCGTGGGACGTGCAGCCCACCGGCTTATCGACGGCGAGCAGCATATTCAGTTGAGAAGGCGTACGACGAGCCATGTACCATCCAAAAAGTTAAAGCTCGACGGTCACCGAAGCGGGATCCTCCCCTACCAGTTCGGCCAGCATGGGAAGTGCCACGGTGAGCGTCTCGAGAATCGTTCCGTTGTTGGAGAAACCGGCGGCAGCAGGATGTCCGCCTCCGCCAAAGGCAGCAGCGATCTCGGACACGTTGAGGTCACCCTTGGAGCGCAGGTTGCCGCGCACCTTGGTATCGCCCTCAATGCCCTTCAGGAACAGGCAGACCTCGACGCCCATCACCGAGCGCACCACGTCAACCAGACCGTCGCACTCATCCGAGGTGACACCGCACGCCTCAAGGTCACTCTGGTACGCGTAGCTATACGCGACGCGCCCGTGGGCCACCGTCTTAATGCGGCCCATAACGATGGACTTGAGGTGCAAAAACTCAACGCGCATGCTCTGGTAGACCTCGAGTGCCACACGCGCCGGATCGGCACCGTGGGCAACCAGACGCGAGGCTGCATGGAACGCGGCGGCGTCGGCGTTTTGGTACTGAAAACGGCCGGTATCGGTAACCAAGCCACACAGCAGGCAGGTTGCAACGCCATCACGTGCGACAATGCCGCAATTGTCCAAGAAGCGGTCGATGATCATGGCGCAGGCTGCAGCTTCGACGCGCCTCAGGCTGAGCTCGGCAAACTCCTCGCGCGCCGGATGGTGATCGAAGCACACCACATGCTTGGAGCGACGAAGCACCTCGGCGGAATTATTGAGACGCTCTACGACCGGTACGTCCACCGAGATGAACAGGTCAGGATTGCCGGTGTACGCAGATGCCGGCACCAGGCGATCGGAGCCTTCCATAAAGCGGTAGATACGCGGAACCGGGTCATCGTCTGCCAACAGCAGCGCAATGTCCTTGTTGGGGAAAAACTTCATGAGCGAAAGGCCCAGACCCAACACGGAGCCCAAGGCATCGCCATCGGGAGAAGTATGTCCCGAAATCGCAATGGAGGACGCACCCTCGATGAGCTCGAGGATGCGTCGCTGAATATCTGCAGACTCGCACGAGGCGAGGTCGGCGGAATTAGTCATCTAAAGCTGCCTCCTGGGCGGCATCCGCTATCGGATAGCCGTCCTCGTCCTTTTCGATCGCAAGCGTGGCGGGAACGTTTTCCAGCGCACGCGTGATGCGCTCGGCCTCATCGGTCGAGCGATCGATGCGAAAATCGAGCTCGGGCGTAACACGCCAATCGAGCGAGCGAGCCAACAGGCTGCGAATACGGCCCTTAGCGCTTGCGAGCGCCTCCATGACCTCGTCGTAGCGGCTCGCATCGCACGACACGAACACACGCGCGAACGAACGGTCCACCGCGACCTCGACCGCGGTCAAAGTAACCAGGTCGAGACGCGGATCGGAAACCTCAAAGAGCAGGATATAACCGAGCTTCTCGCGAAGCTGCTCGCCCAGACGGCGGGTTGCCTGCGTTTGCTTCATAGCGCTACCCCCTACTCGGTACGGGCAACCTGGTCGATGCGGTAACCCTCGATCTGGTCGCCGGGCTTGATGTCCTGGAAGTTCTCCAGGCCAATGCCGCCCTCGGAACCGCTCTTGAGGCTCTTGGCCTCGTCCTTGTAGTGGCGCATCGAGGCGATCTTGCCGTTGAAGACCACGATGCCGTCGCGCACCAGACGCACGGAATCGGTCGCGGCGATCTCGCCCTCTTCGACACGGACACCGGCGGCGATACCGACTTTGGGCACCTTGAAGGTGTCCAGGACGGTCGCGGTACCCGTGGAGACCTCGACCTCGGTGGGCTTGAGCATGCCGATACGGGCAGCGTCGAGTTCCTCGAGGCACTTGTAGATGACGTCGTAGCAACGGATCTCGACGCCCTCGCGCTCGGCAGCGGAGCGGGCCTTACCGTCGGGACGGACACCAAAGCCGATGATGATGGCGTTGGAGGCGTCGGCCAGAACGACGTCGGTCTCGTTGATGGCACCAACGGCGGAGTGGATCGTGTTGATGCGAACCTCGGACTGATCCATCTTGTCGAGCGAGTCCTGAAGGGCCTCGATGGAACCCTGGACGTCGGCCTTGATGATCAGGTTGAGCTCCTTGACCTCGGCGTCGGCAATGGTCTCGAAGAGGTTCTCGAGCGTGACGTGCTTGACGCGGCTCTGCTCCTCGATACGGGCCTTGAGCGAACGCTCGTCGGCAAGGGCGCGAGCCTCGCGCTCGTCCTCGAACACACGGAACTCGTCACCGGCGTTGGGCACGGACTGCAGGCCCAGGATCTCAACGGCGTCGGAGGGACCGGCCTCGGTGACGGCGCGGCCCTTGGGGTCGAGCATGGCGCGGACGCGGCCGTAGGTGAGGCCGGCGACCAGCGTATCGCCCACGTGCAGGGTACCGCGGGTCACGAGCACAGTAGCGACCGAGCCGCGGCCCTTGTCGAGCTTGGCCTCGAGGACGTTGCCGGAGGCAAAGGTGTCCGGGTTGGCCTTGAGCTCGAGCACATCTGCCTGGAGCAGCACGGTCTCGAGCAGATCGTCGATACCGATCTTCTGCTTGGCCGAGATGTTGACGAACATGTTCTGTCCGCCCCACTCCTCGGGGATGACGCCGTACTCGGTGAGCTCCTGACGCACACGGTCGGGGTTGGCGCCGGGCTTATCGATCTTGTTGACGGCGACAACGATGGGTACGCCGGCGGCCTTGGCGTGGTTGATCGACTCGACCGTCTGGGGCATGACACCGTCGTCGGCAGCCACGATCAGAATGACGATGTCGGTCACCTTGGCGCCACGGGCACGCATAGCCGTAAAGGTGGCGTGACCGGGGGTATCGATGAAGGTGATCTTGCGGTCGTTGATCATGACCTGCGAAGCACCGATGGCCTGCGTAATGCCGCCCGCCTCGCCGGCAGCAACGCCGGTGTGACGGATGGCGTCGAGGAGGCTCGTCTTGCCGTGGTCGACGTGGCCCATGACGGTGACGACCGGTGCGCGCGGCTTAAGGTCGGCGGGATCGTCGTAGAACGAGAAGGTGTTCTCCTCCTCGGGGGTGATGATCTTGATCTGACGACCCAAGTCGTCGGCAACGAGCTCGACGAGGTCGTCGGACATGGACTGCGTCATGGTGAGCGGCGTACCCAGCAGGAACAGGCGCTTGATGATGTCGTTGGCCGGAACGTCGAGCGCCTCGGCGAGCTCCTGGACGGTAACGCCCTGGGAAACCTTGATGGCGTCGAGCTCCTCGGGGTTCACGCCCTGGGCCAATGCCTCCTCAATCTTGCGCTCCTCCTGAGCCTTGGCAGCCTCGCGCTCGCGCTTCTCCTTGCGCTTCTTGCGGCGACCGGTGGACTCACGAGAGGCCTCCTCGACGGCAGCGCGGGCCTCCTCGAGGACCTTCTCGCGGCTGTACTCCTCGGCCTCGCGAGCCATGCGGCTGTAGTGGTCCTCTTCGTTGTTGTGACCGCCCTTGCGCTTCTTGCCCTTGCCCTGCTTATCGGGGTTGGGGAAGTCCATGCCGGCAGCGACGTTGTTGCTGGCGTTGGTGCGATGGCTGTGCGGACGGCTCTCGGAGGCGTTGCGCTCGGAGTTGTTGTCGGAAGCGTTGCGATCGTTACGACGGCCACCGCGGCGGTCGTTGTTGCCGCCACGACGGTTACCGCGCTCGGCGGCGCGCTCGGCCTTGGCCTTGTCCTCGGCGTCCTTCTTCTCCTTGAGCACGGTCTCCTGTGCGGCGATCTGGTCGAGCAGCGAACGGAAGCGCGAACCGGAGTCGGAAGCGGGAATGGCGCGGCGCTGGGCCTCGCGGGCAGCCTCCTCCTTCTCGCGGGCAAGGCGCTCCTGCTCGGCCTTCTTCTTGGCCTCGGCCTCGGCGCGGGCAGCCTCCTCGGCAGCCTGGGCTGCGGCAAACTGCCGGCGCTCCTCCTCGCGGGCCTTCTCGGCGGCGATGCGCTCGCGCTCGGCCTCGGCAGCGCGTGCGGCCTCCTCGGCGGCAGCTGCCTGCTCCTCGGCCTGCTTGGCGGCCTCGACTTCCTGAGCGCGGGCCTCGATCACCGAGGCGAGCTGCTTGCGGACCATGGCGACATAAGCGTCCTCCAAGGTGGAGGAAGCGGACTTAGCGGGAATCTTCATATCGGCGAGATGACCCATCAGTTCCTTGGAGGTCATGCCGAACTCTTTGGCCAGGGTGGACACACGGACTTTTGCCATATGACTTCACCTACCCTTTCTGGCACCTTGGGTGCCTAGAGACTGAACGAGCGTGGGAGATGCGCCGGGACCTGCCCGGCGCGACCGCGCGCTAGATCAGGTCCTCCGCATCATCGAAGGGGTCGGTGTCGTGGACACCGCAGAAACGGGAGCCGGGACGGGCCTGGTTGCGGCACTGGATGCCGTCCTCGGACACGTACTCGCAGCGGCGGACGTCCTCGTCCTCCTCGTCACCGATCAGGTCGGCGACGGGCTCCTCGTGAACGGGAACGTTCTTGAGGATGTCGGCGGCAAGCGTCTCGGACTTAATGTCGATGTGCCAGCCGGTCAGGCGCGCGGCGAGGCGGGCGTTCTGGCCCTCCTTGCCGATGGCAAGGGACAGCTGGTCGTCGGGCACGATGACGCCGGCGTAGGCCTTCTCCTCGTCGATGAGGACGCGGGTGACCTTGGCAGGCGACAGGGCGTTGGCGACGTAGACGGCAGGATCGGCATCCCACAGGATGACGTCGACGCGCTCGCCACGGAGCTCGCCCACGACAGCGCGAACACGGCTGCCCTTGGGGCCGACGCAGGCACCCACGGGATCCAGACGGTCGTCGAGCGAGTGGACAGCGACCTTGGAACGCTGGCCGGGCTCGCGGGCGATCGACTTGATCTGGACGGTGCCCTCATAGATCTCGGGCACCTCCTGCTCAAACAGACGACGCATGAGCTCGGGGTGGGTACGGGAGATGACAATCGGCGGACGGCTGTGCTCGCCACGAACCGGCTGCAGGTTGGAGTTGGGGTCGCGAACGTCAATGATCACGGCCTTGATATGCTGGTTGTGCAGGTAGCGCTCGCCCATCGGACGCTCGTTGCGCTCGTTCTCGTAACGGCGCTGATCGAAGTGCGGAAGCTCGGCCTCGACGCCTTCGCGAATCTTGACGATCGTGAAGTCCGGCGTGGACTGCAGCACGGTACCGCTGATGAGGTCACCGATGCGGCCGGAGAACTCCTCGTAGATCTGCTCACGGGCGGAGTTACGCACGATAGCGTTGATCTCGGCCTTGGCGTGCTGGGCGGCGATGCGGCTCGTGTTCTTGGGGGTAACGTCGATCTCCTCGAACTCGGTGAAGTTGCCCTCCTCGTCCATGGAATCGTCGATCGGCTCCAGGCGGTAGACGTAGATCTTGCCGGTGGTGCGGTCGATGGTCACCTTGGCGCCCCACTCAAGATGCAGGATCTCGGCATAGCTCTTGGCGAGCGACTGCTCCAGGCGGTCGATCAGGTAGAGCTGGTCGATGTGCTTCTCCTGGCAAAGCTCCATCAGGGCGGACATCATGTCGGATGCTGCCATCTTACTTTCCTTCCTTCGCGGGCTTGAAGTCGTAGGTGGGCTTCAACTTGCACTTTTTAACATCAGAGAAATCGAGGGTGACGGACTCGCCGTCCTCGAGCTCGAGGGTCACGTCGGTCTCGGTCGCAGCGGCAATCTTGCCGGCGTACTTGCGACGGCCCTCAGTGGCGGTGGAGGTGAGCTCACAGTTCTCGCCCACAAAGCGGGCAAAGTCGCACGGGCGGCGCAGCGGGCGCGCCATGCCCGGGCTCGACACCTCAAGCGTATAGCTCGAAGAGATAGGGTCGAGCTCCTCAATCACATCGCCGACCCACTTGGTGTTGGCCGTGACGTCGTTGAGAGACAGGCTCTGACCCTCGGCACCCTCGATACGCACGCGCACGCAGGGGGCCTTGGTGGCGCCCACGAGCTCGACGTCGACGATGTCGACATCGTGCTGGGGAGCGACGGCCTCGAGCGCGTCGATGATCGCCTGCTCGGTCTTGGTCTTGACCATTGCGGCACCTCCATCCATACAAAAAAGAAGCGGGGCCGAAACCCCACTTCTTTCAATTACAACTTCATTTGCAAGCAAACTATACCAATAGCTGCGGAAACGCGCAAGCACAGTACGAATCTGCAGGTCAGCGTGCGCACAGGTTCTCCACAAGAATGGGACAATTGACCGAGGAACCCCATGCGGCGCGCCCTCAACAGTCCCAAAACGGGCCATGCGTCCCAGCGTGCCGACCGAATCGGGCCCTATGGGCATTCCATCCCTGGGCGCACATCGGCCAGACTAGAGCCGAGAGGCATTCTGTAGCGAGAAAGCCTGCCGCACGCATTGACCGCACAACCTTCCAGCATCTCTACGGCAAGGAGGATCCATGGAACGCCTAGGCACCCTCTGCGCGACCGCGCTCGTCGTCGCTGCCTGCTCGTTCGCTCTGACGGGCTGCAACAACATCGATGGCAAAACCGGAACATGCGAACCGGATCGTGGCAGCACCAAAGCCATCGAGAAAACCGAACCCCCGGTAAGCTTCGACAAAATAGACGAAGACATCGACGATCCCCAGGGCCTAGGTCCCGACCCCCAAGAACAGTTCCCCATCGACCTTGAGGCAGACGAAAACGTCCATGTTACCTGCGTGGGCAAGGACACCGACGGCTACGGAGACGCCGCGCTCGTCTTTACGGTGACCAACAATACCGGTGTCGACATGATGTTTGGCGACGCGGACTCCTATGCCTACGTCAGCGGTAAGGTCTGCGACGTGCGCATGCGCCAGCAGGTCGCAGCGGGCGAGGAAACGCGCGCCATGCTCACCTTTGTGGGCACCTTCGACGACCCCGACTTTGATGTGAACAACGACCTCAACGACATCTACCTCAACATTTGGATGTTCGAAGAGGCAACGGGCAACGTTTACTTTAGGGACCTAGTACACATCCCGTAGAAGACGGTGCGACGCACTGACTAAGCAGGGCATACAACACAAAACGAGGGACGACCCAACCGGACCGTCCCTCGTTTATTGCATGCCAGCTTTACACGCAGCGCTTACTTGACCACCAGGTTGACCAGCTTGCCGGGCACGCAGATGGCCTTGACGACCGTCTTGCCCTCGGTCCACTTGGCGACAGCGACCTCGGCGGCAGCCTGCATCTCCTCGTTGGAGGCATCGCGGGCTACGTCGATGCGGCCACGAACCTTGCCGAGCACCTGCACGACAATCTGCACCGTGTCCTCGATGGACTCGGCCAGGTCGAACTCGGGCCAGGCGGCGGTATAGGCGTTGCCCTCGCAGCCGAGTGCCTCATGCCACAGCTCATCGGCCCAGAACGGGCAGATGGGGGCAAGGACGCTCACGATGTCCTTAGCCACGCCGTAGCACAGGGCCTTGTCGCGCGCGGCACCCTCGGTGGCGTTGAGGTAGGCGCTCGCCGCGTTGACGAGTTCCATGACGGCCGAGATGGCGGTGTTGAACTGGCCGCGATCGAAGTCCTCGGTGCACTTGGCGATGGTCCGGTGACGCTCGCGATAGAGCTTCATCGCAACCTCGTCGAGCGCGGACTTGTCGAAGGCCACGTTGGCGTCGCCGGACTGGACGAGCTGCCACACGATACGCCAGGCGCGCTTGATGAAGCGGTTGGCGCCCTCAACGGCCTTGGGATCCCAGTCGAAGTCCTTCTCGGGCGGGGCGATAAACAGGATCGCCAGACGCATGGTGTCGGCGCCGTAGGGCTCGATGACCGAGCTCGGGGGCACGACGTTGCCCTTGGACTTGGACATGGTGTCGCCGTTCTCGTCCTTGACCATGCCCTGGCACAGCAGGTTGGTGAAGGGCTCGTCCACACTCAGCAGGCCCAGGTCGCGCAGTGCCTTGGTAAAGAAGCGGCTGTAGAGCAGGTGCAGGATGGCGTGCTCGATGCCGCCGATGTAGTTATCGACGGGCATCCAACGGTCGGCGGCTTCGCGGGAGAAGGGCAGCTCGGTGTTGTGCGGGTCGGTATAGCGCAGGTAATACCAGCTGGAGCAGGTAAAGGTGTCCATGGTATCGGTCTCGCGCTTGGCCGGGCGGCCGCAGACCGGGCAGGTGGTCTCGTAGAAGTCCTTGCACTCGGCAAGCGTCTCGCCGGCACCCAGGTCCAGGTTCTCGGGCAGCGTCACCGGCAGCTGATCCTCGGGCACGGGCACGATGCCGCAGTGCTCGCAGTGGATGGCCGGGATGGGGTTGCCCCAATAGCGCTGGCGGCTGATGAGCCAGTCGCGCAGGCGGAACTCGACCTTGCGACGACCGCAGCCCATGGCGTCGAGGTCGGCCACGATGGCAGACTCGCCCTCGGAGTGCTTACCGCCGCGCATGCCGGTGTACTTGCCCGACTGGACCAGCGTGCCCTCGGCAGCGTGGGCGCATTCCCAGTCGACAGTCTCGGCATGGAAGGTATCGATGGTCTCGCCGCTGGCCTCGACGGCAGCGCGATCATCGTCGTCCAGGATGATCGGCACGATCGGCAGATCATACTTGCGGGCAAACTCAAAGTCGCGCTGGTCGCCGCAGGGAACGGCCATGACGGCGCCGGTGCCGTAATCGGCCACGACGTAGTCGGCAACCCACACGGGGACCTTTTCGCCGTTAACGGGGTTCACCACGTAGCGGCCGGTAAAGGCACCGTGCTTCTCGAGAGTGCCCTGGGCACGCTCGACGGCAGAAATGTGCTTGGAGTCCTCAACGATCTTGGTGACGGCCGCCTCGTACTCCGTGCCCTCGACGAGCTCGTGCAGACGGGCGTACTCGGGAGCCAGGACAAAGAAGGAGACGCCAAAAAGGGTATCGGCGCGCGTGGTGAAGACGGTGATCTTGCCCTCGTCGCCCTCGATGGGCTCGCCATCGGCGTCGCACAGGGTAAAGTCGACCTCGGCACCCTCGGAGCGGCCGATCCAATTGGCCTGCATCTGCTTGACGCGCTCGGGCCAGCCAGGGAGCTTCTCAAGGTCATCGAGCAGCTCCTGGGAGTACTCGGTGATCTTGTAGTACCACTGCTCAAGGTCGCGCTTCTCGGGCTCGGTGCCGCAACGCCAGCACTTGCCCTCGGTCACCTGCTCGTTAGCCAAAACGGTCTTGCAGGTGGGGCACCAGTTAACCGGATTCTTCTTACGATAGACCAGGCCCTTTTCCCACATCTTCTCAAAGATCCACTGGCCCCAGCGATAGTAGTCGGGGCTGCAGGTCTTAACGGTGCGATCCAGGTCGTAGGAGAAGCCCATGCGCCTCATCGTGGCGAGCGCCTGGTCCATGTTCTTATACGTCCAGGCGGCAGCCTGCGTGTTGTGCTTGATGGCGGCGTTCTCAGCGGGCAGGCCAAAGGCGTCAAAGCCGATGGGGTGCAGCACGTCAAAGCCGCGCATGCGGGCCTGACGGGCCATGGCATCGCCGATGGTGTAGTTGCGCGCGTGGCCCATGTGTAGGTCGCCCGACGGATACGGGAACATCTCGAGCACATACTTCTTGGGCTTGGTGGCGTCGGTGTCGACGGCAAAGAGGTTCTCGTCGTCCCACGCCTTCATCCACCGGGACTCAATGGCCTGCGCGTCGTAGGCGGGGATCTCATCCTTATGATCTGTGCAATCGCACATATCAGCTCCTTTGTTAGCTGGGTTGGGGCGGGGCGTTCTTACCTTTACTCGCTGCTGCGGACAGTCCTGCTCGCACGAAGAGCACATTAAGTGCTCTTCGGCTCGTGCGGAACTTGCAGCGAGCAAAGATAAGAACGCCCCGCCACATCGTTAACTCGACTGATGATAGCAAATACAACAAGCGAGATGCCTGCGACTTGCAGGCATCTCGCTTTATCTAAATAACGTGGTTGAGGCTCAACCTTTATGTGCAGGTCTTATCTTATCGATACGTTACGCTCTGTTGGGAGTCCTTGACTACGACGTCGTGGGCTCCGCCTTCGACGATCGAGGTCGAGCTTACCAGGGTCAGGCGTGCCTTTTCCTGGAGCTCGGGGATCGAGAGGGCACCGCAGTTGCACATCGTGGACTTGACCTTATAGAGCGTGCCGCCCACGCCGTCCTTGAGGGAGCCGGCGTAGGGAACGTAGGAGTCAACGCCCTCGACAAAGCTGAGCTTCGCGGCGCCGCCCAGGTCGTAGCGCTGCCAGTTACGGGCACGCGCAGAACCCTCGCCCCAGTACTCCTTCATGTACTGGCCGTTGACGTTGACGCGCTCGGTCGGGCTCTCGTCAAAGCGGGCGAAGTAGCGGCCCAGCATCATAAAGTCGGCACCCATGGCAAGGGCGAGCGTCATGTGGTAGTCGTAGACAATGCCGCCGTCGGAGCACACGGGCACGTAGACGCCGGTCTCCTCATAGTACTCGTCACGGGCGCGGCAGACGTCGATCAGCGCGGTGGCCTGGCCACGGCCGATACCCTTGGTCTCACGGGTGATGCAGATGGAGCCGCCACCGATACCGACCTTGATGAAGTCGGCACCGCAGTCGGCCAGGAAGCGGAAGCCCTCGGCGTCGACGACGTTACCGGCACCGACCTTGACGTCCTCGCCGTAGTTGGCGCGGATCCACTCGATGGTGCGCTTCTGCCACTCGCTGAAGCCCTCGGAAGAGTCGATGCATAGGACGTCGGCACCGGCCTCGATGAGCAGCGGCACGCGCTCGGCATAGTCGCGGGTGTTGATACCGGCGCCGACCATGTAGCGCTTATCGCCGTCGAGCAGCTCGTTGGGGTTGGTCTTGTGGCTGTCGTAGTCCTTGCGGAAGACGATGCCCATGAGGTGATCGTTGTCGTCGACAATGGGCAGAGCGTTGAGCTTGTTGTCCCAGATGACGTCGTTTGCAACCTTGAGGCTGATGTTCTTGTCGCCCACGATGAGCTGCTCGCGCGGGGTCATGAACTCGGCGACCTTCTTCTGGTGGTCATCGCGGCTGGGGCGATAGTCACGGCTGGTAACGATACCCAGGAGCTTGCCCTTGGGGGTGCCGTCGTCGGTAACCGGCATGGTGGAGTGGCCGGTCTTCTCCTTGAGCTCGATGACCTGCTCCATGGTCATGTCGGGGGTCATTGTGGAATCGGACTGAACGAAGCCAGCCTTGTGATCCTTAACGGCCTTGACCATAGCGGCCTCGGACTCGGGGGTCTGGGAACCGTAAATGAAGGACAGGCCACCCTCGGTAGCGAGCGCGACACCCATGTCGACGCCCGAGACGGACTGCATGATGGCGGAAACCATGGGGATGTTCAGGGTGATTGCCGGCTTCTCACCGCGCTTGAAACGGGTTAGCGGCGTCTTAAGAGAGACGTTGTTGGGGATGCACTGCGAGGACGAGTAACCAGGAACCAGCAGATACTCCGAAAACGTGTGGGACTCACCGGGAAAGAACGTAGCCATGTTTCTCCTTTTTCCATGCGACCGGTCGGCTGCAGGCCTCGTAGGACCCAGCCCAACCTTGGGCGCCCAATACTGGGGAAGTATCTTAACGCACTTTGACTGCTACAATGCATGATTTAAGAAGAGCACACGAGGGTTTGACGCAGGCTTTGCGTTTGCCCAGCAAACACTTTAGCGGAAAGACGTGGAGCACATGGAGTACAAGACGACGGCAAAGTTGGTCATTCAAGCGTGCGACAAGGATCTGCCGGGTGTGTTTGGCCATGGCTGCGTCTTGCTGCTGCAGGGTATTGCCCGCGACCACTCGCTCAACCGTGCCGCCAAGAGCATGGGCATGGCGTATTCCAAGGCTTGGCGCATTGTGAACGAGGCTGAAGGGCAGCTAGACTGCAAGCTCATCGAGCGCGACGGCGCCCGCGGATCATCGCTCACCCCCGCCGGCAAGCGCGCCATAGCGGTCTATGAAGAGCTGCAGACCGACATCAACCAAGTCATTGCCACCAAAGCCAACGACCTCATCGCCAGCATCAAAGAGTAGCTAACTTGCGGAGGGCGGTGTCTAGGGTGGCAGCCACTACCAGGGGATCATCAGTGCCAGCGAAGAGGCGGATGGTTCCCCTCTGCTTGCCGCGTGGGGCCGAAAGGCGTGTCGTTGCGCCGCCGGCGGGCGACGTGCGGAACTCCCCCGGCAATGTGTCGAACAGCTCACCCGCACTTCGCTCGATAAGGTCAAACTCAACTGCCGGGCCAAAGCCGTGCTCGAGGATTCCCGTTGCAACCGCATGATCGGGATGCGAGCCCAGCCCGGGATAGCGAACGTTACACACCATCTCGTTAGCAGCCAGATACTCGGCCAGCGCACGGGCGCGATCGAAGTGAGCCTGCATGCGAGCATCGAGCGAGGGCAACCCGCGCTCCAGCACATCGGCCTCATCAACAGAAAGGTCAAGCGCGGGCGCACCGCAGCCCGCAAGCAACGCGTGCGCGCACTCTGCGGCGGCATCCACGCGATGGCGCTTGAGCTGCGAGCGCGCCACCGAAGCGGCAACGAGTTTGCGCGGCGCCACGCCGGCACACACACGGTCGAGCGCCTCGAGCGAAAGCACGGCGCCCAGACACAGCGGATCGCACCCAAAGACGCCCGCCACAGTGTTATCAACCACAAGCAGTGCATGGGCCTCACGAGCCTCGCGACCCAGTGCACGAAGGTCGGGCACACGCAGGCCAAACCCACCGATGGAATTGGCGAACCACCACAGATGCGGCGCGCCAGCATCAAACGATGCATCAAAGCCTTCGGGCGCAGCAGCAAACGCCGCAGCCGCGGGCTCCCCCACCAGCGAAACATCGCAGCCATCAAAGCCGCAGGCAAATGCATCGGCAAAGTCGTCCGCAAAGGCCACCAAGCGATCGCCGGGCTGCACAATCCCCAGCATCGACAGCGCCGCCGGCACATGCGAGGCCGCAACAAGACGCGCCTCACGCGCACCAGCCCTTGCAGCCCAGATTTCTTCTAGCTGTTGCACGTCCACGCGACACCGTCCCCAAAAACCGAACCGAATAAACCATCCATAAAGATCGTACGCCAGCGAGCGGGCAGCTGCCGTGGCGAGGTGCCGCGAAAGAGGAGCGACGCGTACTTCATGTACGCGAGCGACGGTTTGAGCGGCAGATCGCCCGGCAGATGCCCGCGCAGCGTCGAGCGGTCCGGCGTTTGTTAAAACGCCGGAACATAGTTAGCCGTGATATTCGCCGTTGTACTGGATGAGCGTCAGGTCCTCAACGCCGTCGAGCGAGCGGATGGCGTCGGCATAGGGCATATCCACACCGTCCGAGAACACCTCGACGGCCATCTCGACCTTGTCACCGCGCATCGTCTTGGATTTGACGGTGAACTTGGTGCGCCCAAATGCACGCACGATATCATCGCCGGTGGTCTGCCCCGTGTAGTGGATGACCATCATGTACACGTGCGCCTTGTCCTGGTGGCTCGCAAAGCCGGCGATCATCACCACGATCACCACTGCCGTGAGCCCCACGAGCGCATACATGCCGGCGCCTGCCGTAATGCCTGTGGTAATGGCCCAAAACAGATACAGCAGGTCGAGCGGGTCCTTAACCGCCGTACGGTAACGGACGATGGACAGAGCACCGACCATACCGAGCGAGATGACCACGTTCGTCGAGATCGCGAGCGTGACCATGCAGGTAAGCACGCACATGCCCACGAGCGTCACGGCAAAACTGCGCGAATAGACCACGCCAGTAAAAAAGCGCTTGTACACGTAGTAGATCAGGATGCCCATGGCGAGCGCCACGAGCAGCGACAGGCCGATCTTGGCAGGGTCGACCTGGCCAAACGCCTCCAAGACGGAGTTCTTAAAAAAGTCCCTGGTGCTCATGGTCTAAAAATCCCCTCGGTTCTCAAAATCCGATTCCCAGTAGGTAAATCCGCGCAGGTAGGCGGTCTTTTCGTAACACAGGCAGTACTTAGAGACCGCCGTGAGTTCGGCCGCACCTGGCGGCACCATATCGCGCACCAGCTGCGGGCAAAACTCCGTAAACTTGACCTCCATCACCAGCTTGCCGGGCTCCAGCACGGGCAATGCAGGCAAGGTCGCGTCAAAAATGTCAAAGCTACCCACCGCGGCACGCACGTTGCTATCAAAGGTAATGCGCACGGTGCCCTCGTCCATCACCCACGGCTCGCGCTCGTAGTCCACGATGGTCCGTGGGCGCATCATATTGCAGATGCACTCGATGTAGAACTCGCGACAGAGCGGATAGGGGCTCCTCAGCAAAAAGTCGTAGTCACCGGCCAGAATCTGCTCAAACTCGCCACGCGTGAGCGGCGCATCTTCCTTGTAAATCCAGCTACCGTACTTCTTTTTGCGCTCGAGCTTAATCACCTTGTCGCTGCCGTTATAGATGCGTACGCGATACTTTTTGCGCATGAGAATGCCGGCGTCTTTTTCCTCGTAGGCCGAGTTACAGTAGTCGTCAAAATACAGGCTGCGAATAGTGTAACCGTCCGCCCGCGCATGCTTGTCCAGCTTAAACACCGGCGCCATGCGACAGGCAAGCGCGGCGTGCTCGGCCTCGTTAATGAGATATTTGAGCTCGTGGCGGTAACGCTCCTGCGCGGCACGCACAGGCGGGGCCGCCAAGCGCTCAAGCAACGCGCTAGCCCTCCTCATACGTATCCTCCACGACCTTACCGCCGTCTTGCACGTAAAAACACTTCATGCCGTAGTGCTTGCCGTCGTCGGTTACATAGTAGTCAAACGCATCTTGCGTATAGCCGTCGGAGTTGGTGGCACGCACGCGCACAAAATACTGGCCGGTATCGGGCGCATCGCAGGTCACCTCGGGAAGCAGCACGTCCTCGGCCTTAAAAAGCACGTCGCTTATGGCATAGTCGCGCGCCAGCTCCACGGTATAGCGAATGTCACGCGCCTTAAAGTCGTAGGACGCATCCCAGTTAATGCGCAGCTTACCGTTATCAATCTGCGGCACGCCAATGTAGAACGGCATGGGCTTTTTATAGCTCTCGCGAAAGCTCTTATAGTTCTCCTCGATCTCGGAGGGAATCGCCGCGGCAATCTGCTCGTATTCGTCCTTGGTGACAGGCAGATGGTCGATATCGGGCGAAGCAAAGACCAGCGATTCGGTAACCTCGCAATAATGTCTAATCATCTTGGCCAGGCGTGCCTCGGTCATATACGAGCGCAGGTCCTTGACGGCGCGGTCGAGCTCACTGCGGAACGATTTGCTGCGCAGCGCACGATTGAATAGCACGTTGCCCCAGTAGTTGCTTACGCCGCGCTCCCAGCTCGCATAGTCCGAAAACCCGGTAAGAGAAAGCTCCAGCTTACGCAGCATACCGTCGTTGTCCCAATCGAGAATGTACCACGTATTGGAGTTGAGCGGGCTGTACAGATAGCAGTTACGGTTCTGAGTATCGCAGTTGCCCGTCAGAATCTGAAACGCCAGCCAATAGACCAGGTTCTCGGTATCAAAGTAGGTGTCGAGCACGTCATCGATCTTTTGCGATTCGTCGTTGAGGGCGTCGAGCATCTCGATGAGCTTGGTGTGGTCCGAATCGCCCTTAATCTCGAGCATGCCCTCAAAGCTTGCCTGGTTGTAGTCGGGATCGTCGGCAAGTTTAATGGTGTCCTCGCAGCGATGGAAATCAAAGCTGTTCACCTTATACAGGTGCCCGCTCTTATCCAGGCCATGTGCCTTAAGCGCCGTCTTGTTGAGCTGCTCCACCTGCGTAAACAGGCCGTAGTCCTCAAAGGTATCGTTGGACTTTTCGGTCTGGTCGCACACCCACAGATGCACAAACTGCGTGCGCAGGCCCATCATCTGGGGAATCCCGCGGATAAGGTCGTAGGCCATCTTGTTGCGAAAACGCATACCCTCGCCCATGTGCTTGTTGAGCGCAATCGCGCGCTGTTGGCGCCAGGTGCCCTTGCCTTTTTTGAGCTCCACCTTGTAATTCTTTTGCGTGTAGGAGCTCGACGTCTGGCCGCGCACCTGCACGGTGGCATTGGGCGCTTCCTCGCCATAGCCAACCTCGCCGGCCACCGGGCCGTCTTCGTCGCCCGCCTGCAGCAGGCCCATAACCTGATAGCGCGTCACGCCCATGTCGGCATAGTCATACACCGAGTACGTGTTGATCTCGGCCCAGCTATGGTCCGTGTTCTCGGAGCTGTTGCCGCGAGAGACCGTCAGATACATGGTCACAATGCCCGAGTCATCATAGACCTCGTACAGCTCGTCCTTATCGCGCAGATGCTTGGACTGGACGGAGGCCTCGGCCTTTTTAATCTTGTCCTGCTTTTTTACCTTATTTGTCGAGGATTCGTCCTGCGAAGAGCAGCCCGAAAGCAGCAAGGCGCCGGCAGCCGCCTCAATCAAACGGCGACGCGATATCATCCTATCGGTCATCAGGACCTCCCCAACGATTGCGATACACGCGAACCACCATGCGCTCAAACGCACCATGCGGCTCGCCCTCTAAACGCAGCTCCTCGTAGCGCTGTTCGGCACAGTCGAGCAAGCGGCCCAGCTCCGTAAAGCGACCCGTCTTGTCGGTCGCCACAATGGGCTGTTGACTCAGGATACGATACGGCAAATTGGCAGTATAGGTATCGAGCCGCATGAGCGCCACAACAAAAAACACCGCCGCGCCGAGCAAAAAGCCAAAGCCATAAAACTGCTGCGGAAAGAACAGCGAGACGATGGTCGCCAGCCCCGCCACGCCCGCGAACAGCCCGGAAGCAAGCACGGCGCCCTTGTAGTCGGTAAAGTACAGCAAGATGAGCATCACCGTATTGCCCACGGCATACAGGCCATAGCCCACGCATAGCGTGCGAAAATACCCGTGCATCAGGTTGTTGAAGCCCAGCGGCAGGGCCGAGAGCACCGTGGTCTCGAGCGAAATGACCGCCGCCGTCACAAACAGCTGCTTGAGCGCACAAAAGCGCAGTTCCCGGTTGAGCGTGGCGAGCATTTCCTCCTCGGCCACCACGATGTCGCCCACCACGCCGCCGTCGTTAAACAGGCTGTAGTAGTCGCGGTAGCGCGGATAGAAGTTGACCTCGACCGACACCACAAAGTTGACGGTCGTGACCAGAATAGTCAAAAACGCAAGCAACGCCGGCACATCATGATAGGGCGCACCGTAAAAAAGGCCTTTGACCTGCACGCCAATGGGGCCGGCCCATATTATCACCAAGTGCGCAAAGAGGCCCAGGTTGGTAAACAAGCCCGTGAGCGCCAACGGCATAAACTGATCGAGCCACCGTAAAAAGAGCCAGGGGCTGCGGTCGCCCTGAGGAAAATACCGGTACAGCAGCACCACGTCCCAGGCGAGCATCACGCCGTAGCCCAGAGCGATTGACGCCAGCAGGCCCTCGACCGGCGGCAGTCCCAGCGCCAGCGCGGCCAGGGCGCACAGGCACGCCACGCCAATGGCAGCCGCAAAGCTGCACAGGATACCGCGGTAATCCTTGATGGCCGTGAGATAACTCATGCCGTTCCAGTTGACGATCATAATGTTGAACAGCCACAGGCACAGCAGCCCCTGCAGCAGCGTGGCGCCAGAGAACAGCAAAAAGACGCCGTAGAGCACCATGCCCGCAACGAGCATGGTGGCATTAGACCCCCAAAACGAAGGCAGGATCTCATCCTCGCGCTCGGCAAAGAGCATGTCGGCCAAAAAGCGCGTGACCGGCATGGAGAAAAAGCTTGTGAGCGTGAGCGATGCCAGCAGCGTATAGGTCACCATGCACACCAGCAGATCCTGGTTGGCGCGGCCCACACCCCACAGACCGCACAGCACCAAGATACCCACCTGGAGCAGCACGCCAAGCAGCATGGGGCCCGTGCACACAATGCCGGCGTAGCCATAGGCGCGCATCGTGGCAAACAGACCCTTGCGCCTAAACAGGCGTTTGAGCTCAAAACCGATTCCGGCCACCGGCTACTCCCCCTCTCTGGGCAGGTCAAACGCGCGCGCCGTCTCGTCGTACAGCGCGCGATAGTTGGCGAGCATCTGCTCGTGCAAAAAGTACGTGGCAACGCGACGCTGGCCACGCTCCCCCATCTCAATGCGACGGGCCCGGCTCACGCACATGCGCTCCATGGCATCAGCCAAGCCCTTGCGATACATAGGCGGCGTCACAAAACCTGCCACGCCAAAGTCATCGCCCGGGGCGCCTTCGAGCAACTCGCGGCAGCAGCCCACCTCAGTCGTCACGCAGGGACGGCGCGCTGCAAGCGACTCCAGCACGCTGAGCGGCTGACCTTCGGAGATGCTCGTCAAAATGGTAAAGTCGAGCTTTTCCATGTACTCAACCACGTTGACGCGGCCGGTAAAGATCAAGTCGCGCACGCCCAGGGTATCGACCAGCGCGTGACACTCGGCACCGTACTCCTCGTCGTCCACGCCACCCATGATGTGCAGGCGCACCTTGGGCAGGCGCTCGTGCAGCTCAAAGAAGGCATAGATCATGGTCTTGACGTCCTTGATGGGCGCCAGGCGCACCACCGCGCCAATGTCCACCCAGCCGTCATCGGGCTTTAAGGGAATGTCCTTAAAGCGGTCAAACTGGATGCCGTTGGGAATAACCATGCATTTGTCCGCATCGCAGCCCATATCGATCTGCGTCTTGCGAGCGTTATGGAACAAGCTCGTCACGCGGAAGGCGCGGCGGTAGATCTCCTCCGAAAGCAGGTAGAAAAAGCGAATCCAGCGGTCCTTAAACGACGGCACCACCCAGTCGGCGCGAATGATCTCTTCCTCGCGCTCGCGGGTATAAATGCCGTGCTCGGTCAGCAGCACCGGAGCCTGGTGAACGCTTGAGCCCAGGCAGGCGAGTAGGCCGCCGTAGCCGGTCGAGATGGCGTGGTACACATCGGCCACCGGCACCTCGCTGCCCAGAAGGTAGAGCACGGGCAGCAGCATGGAGCGCATGGTGTGGAATGCATCGGCAAAGGGCGTGTAGGGGTACTCGGCTAGGCACGCATCGCGAAAGATATCCATAAACGTGCGGCTCTGCAAAAACGAGAGCGGATGCACGCGACGGCGCTGGAAGATATCGAACAACACGTCCCAGTCCGGATTGGAGAGCGACACCAGACGGCGTAGCGCCTCGCGCTCACGGTCGTTAAAACTGGCCTCATGTTGCTCGCCCGAAAGCCGCAGGGCATCGTCCAGGAACACCTCGTGCACCTCGACCACGTTGCCGGGCAGCTCGTAGACAAACTTGCCACGGTCGGCAGCATGCGCACCAATCACCCACAGCACAAACTCGTGCTCGGGCATGGCCTGGATGTAGCCGTGCATCCAAGTGGACACGCCGCCGTGCACATAGGGGTAGCAACCCTCGAGTACCAAACAGATTCTCATTTGGCGCCACCCTCCTTGCGTGCAATGGTCACCGTCTTGTCCGTGGCTTTAACCAGGTACAGATCGCCCGTCAGATGCGTAATCTCGCCACCCGTGACTGCACCCGGCTCGCCGTTGTTGGCGCGAAACATGAGCCACGCCTCGTCGTGGAAATTGCCCAGGCTGAGCGTCCAGGCATTCGCGTCTGTATCCACGCTCACCGTCACGGACGAAAAACGCTGGATGGCGCCCGAGCATTCCGAGCCGGTCTGGCGCCGCAGGTCGGGCGCGGATTTGGTAAGCCAGTCCAGGTAGTCGGTCAGGCCGCCCTTGTAGACCTCCCAGCCCTCCTTGGCACCACGATCGGGATCGAGCAGATCGTCCGGGTGCATAAAATGCGTACTCACGTAGTGCATGTTGAGCTCGGACACGGCTGCCAGGCGCATATAGGAATCGTTGACCATGCCGCCCGAGACAATACGCGGTTGTTCCACAATGCCGTCGCTCGCCACGCCAAACTCCTGCACGTAGGGCAGGTCGGTACCGTCCTCAAAATACGTACTGGCAATGGTCTTAATGCGCGGAACGTCGGTGCCGATGAGCTTGCGCGCTCGGGCCGAAAGGATATTCGACGGCGGCACGTAAACCGAGCCATGAGCGTTGGGCAGGACCTCGTCCTGAAACGCGATAAGTTCGTTGAGCGAAGCGACAAGCGTCTCTTTGTTCTTCCAGGTCTTGTAGACGTACAACGTACCATAGTCGGTGTCCCAGAGCGCAAGCGGCTGATGGTTGTAGCCGTGAAAGCCCAGCTCGCCGCCCATCTGCAGCAGCATGCCGCCAAAATAGCGGAACTGCGTGGTATCGGCCTGTCGCGCGGGCTCGGTCTGGTTGACCGCGTCCTCGTAGTTTTCGATCATCACGCCGGTATAGCGAATGCCGTATTTTTGCGTGAGCTTTTGCAGATCGGGCCACCAGACCTTGGTGTAAAAATCGGCAATGGAAAGGCCGTAGTCACGCTTGATATAAGTACCGTCGCCCGAGGGCACGGGACTAGGAAAGTCGTCCAAAAAGAACACGGCGCTGTTGATGACCGGATAGGCCGTGGCATCACCCATTAAGCTTATGGCCGAAGCATAGAACCCACGCATAACCTTGTCGTAGATGCCAATGTTGCACACCACGGTGTGACCACTGCCGCAAGCGTTAGACCAAATGAGCGGCGTGCCCTTGTCACCGGTCTTTGCCCATACGTGCGCCGTCTCGCGCAATGAAACCGAAAGCGATGAATCAAAGGGGTCCGAGAGCTCGTAGCGCTCTCCCCCGCCCAGCATAAAGTCCTCGCTCGGCACTATGCTTTCGGCTTTTACATAGTCATATCCGGCCGATTCAATGCCAAGCTTGGAGGCAATCACTTGCAGATAGCTCGAGTTATCCGGCGGCATGGCGAGCATAAGCGAACCGCCGGCACTCACCCAACTCATAATGTCGCTCAGGTGCGTACCGAGCCCATCGAGCGACGGCATGAGCAAAATCACGCGATCGTAGGAGGTCAGCGAGGGAATGGCATCCGCGCCGTCCAGCGCAAGGTCCACGTCGCGGTGCGCGATCTTCATGTCGAGCAGAATCTGGTCGAACTGCTCCTTTACGTCCTCGACGCCAGCTTGATCGGAATCGGTAATGACCAGGCACGTGGGCTTTTGGCCAAATATTGCCGAGGAGGCCGGAACCGCATCGTTGGCGGCAAGCATCCCCAGCTTATGCTGGCCCGCACTGTACTGCACGCCGGCGCGCTCCACCAGCAGCACGGCCGCCATGGCAATAAAGACCGCCCACACCACAAGCAGCCCCATCCAGCGAAAATGGCCCGCACGGTCGCGGATATGCTGTACCACGCTCATCGGGCCTCCTCTCCGTTGCGCCAAAACGCCAGTTCCTCGCGGTTGGCGGCGCTCAAGTATACATGCTGTTTGTCAATCGCATCGATCACGCGGTGGACCTCGTCACCGTCGCGGCGCATCACCGCAAGGCGCAGACAAAGCATCCAAACCTCCTGCTCCTCGGGCACATCGAGCACCAGCTGGTCGGTCACGGCCTGCGCCTCGTCGATCTGTCCGACATCGGCCAGCGCCGTCGCGTATCGAATGCGAAGCTCAAGGGTGTCCTCGCGCTCGCAGCGACGCGCAAGCAAACGCGCGTACTGTTGGCGCTGAATCTGAGCCACGCGCCCCTCGGCCAGACCCGAGCCCAAGTATTCACCAAGAAAATCGCAGTATTCGTTGAGGTTTTGCGCGCTCGGGTCCGTCTTAAAGGCACGCTCCAGCTGCTGCAGTTTAAGGTCGGACTCCTTGGAGATCTGCGCCACCGCCGTCGCGGCATAGTGAGCCACCTCAACGTCGTCGTTAAGCTTAGCCGCCTGCAGCTGCGCCAGGTACGCGTCGGGCTCCTCGGTGAGCATGGAGAGCATTAGGCGGCGCCGTTCTGCCGGGTCGTTGACGATGAGCGCCTCCTCGAGCGGCACTACGCCTGCATCGGCATCACGTTCGTGCACTAGGATGCTGCGATGCAGGTCGTCGTTGAAGCGCAGCGACTCCAGCGCAGACTCCTTCAGCCCCTCGCCAAACACCGCGCTGCGGACCGATAGCAGAACCACCAGCAACGGACCCCACAGCGGCACCAGCACTATCACAGCCAGCATGTGCCCGCGCACCGGCAGCAGGCCCAGCTTCATGAGCGTCCACAGCATCAGGCAAACCAACGCATGAATCAGCAGCAAGACGGCAGCAACGACAAGCGAGATCAAGCGGCACCCCCCTCACCGTCACCGGTGTAAGAGATGTGCTGCAGCAGCTCCACGATGTCCTCGCCGTCGACGGGCTCCACCGCAATCTGCTTCGCGCTCAGACGCTCGCGGATAACGGGCAGGTCGCACGCCTTTGCCTGGCGCATAAGCAGGTAAAGCACGTCACCATCGACCAGGCCCGCCGCATCGCTCTCGCGGATTGCCGACCCAATTGCGCCCACCAGCTCGCCGACAGGCTCCATGCCCGGTACCACGCGCAGGAGCAAAAAGCTGCCCATCTTGCCATCTGCCAGCGCCTGCTCGGCCGCGAGCTCTTGGCCAAAGGCAGCCTGCTTGAGCACGCAAGTGCCGTCAACGCAGCGTTTATCCTGTGCCACCGCCTCATAGTCAAAGGCACGGCCCAGCGCGCTTTCGACCAGGCCGCACAAGATGCGGAACAGGTTTTGGTAATAGAGCGTCATTTGGTTTTCGGCCGCACTACGCACAAAGATCAACACGGCGGGTGCCCCATCGCGCTCGATTGTGTATCCAAACATGGGAAGCCCCGGCGTCAGCTCGCGGTTCACCCACAGGCTCGAACGACCCCCGTCGCCCAAAAGAGGTGCAAGCTGCTCAAGCGTGAGCGAGCGTGCAGCATCTTCGGCAATCGCGGGACTTGCTGCCACCAGGCGTGCAAATGCCCCACCCGAAACATGGTAGATCGCCACCGAATCGTTCTCGAGGATCTCGCCCAGAAGCTCGCAGCACTTGCGATAAATGTCGCGTGGGTTGAGCACGTCAAGCTCCTGCGTCACGGCAAAGATCTTGCCAAAGCTGTCGTGGCGACCCACGATCTGGCGCCTGTACGCGCGCTTGTCCTCGATCGCGTCGTGGTAGAGCTGCGTAAGGAACGTATTGCGGTTGCGCACGAGCTCGTTTTGATCGTGCTCCGCCCTAATGGCTTCGCTGTTGCGCAGCTGCACATAGCCGCACACGGCACCCACAACAAAGTACGCAATAAACGGCAGCCAGTTGGACGGCTCGTAGAAAAGGCCCTGGAAGGTATAGCCGTACTGAGTAAAGTAGCTCGCGGCCAAACCCACCGACGCCAGCAGCGCCGCAACCAGGCCAAAGTCCAAGCCATACAGCGTGCCGATGAGCACCACGTAGAGCAGGCGATAATCGAGCACGTTGAGCTGGGTCGATTGGGAGAACAAGCGCTCCAGCACTTCAAAGAGCACCCAGGCGGCTGCCGTCTCCAGGCATTTGACAGGCAGCGTGCGCATTTGAATGCAGTCGATGGCCGCGCGCAAGGGGTTGACCTTCTTTGCACGGCCAGCATCCCAGCGAGCCTGAATGGTCGAGAGGTCGCGCAGCAAGTCATAGCGCTGAAACCAGCCATAGCGCACGCGAGCGACGTCGCTAGCGGGCAGGGCGTAGCCGGCAGAATCGCCATAGGCAACTGAGAGCCCTGGGAACAGCGCCTTGAGGGCGTCGCCCACCTCACCCACCGTGTGATGGAAGGTATCGGCTACGTCGAGCGTCTCAAAGTTACCATTCCAGCTGTCGAAGATACGGCGTACCAGCACCGAAAGCTCCTCGGCACACAGCAGGGGAAACGCCGCATCCTGCGCGCCCTGCAGAGCGGCCGATCCGGTTGAGCATGCGTCGAACAGCGGCACCAAAAACGGGTCCTCCAGCGCGGCAGACGCGGTATACAGGAACGGCACGCGCAGGATCTTGGTCTGAACGCCCTCGCGAGCAGCGTAGTAGCGGCACAGGTCGTTGGCTGCGTGCGCGATAATGCCCTTGCCCGTTCGCCCCGCGGCATCGGCGGCACCCTCGGCACCCGCGGGCCCCGCTACATACAGTAGTTGGACCCGGCGACCCGCGCACGTACGAAAGACCGAGCGCAGTAGTTCGATATCGCCCACGGTATCGGTATGCGGGGTAAGGTAATTAGACAGGTAGACCACGCGGTCGAACTCGTTGGCCTGCTCCAAGTGCTGAAGCAGCTCTTTCCACGAGGCATGGGGCGACGACTTATCGCGGCGCGCTTCCTGCGCGGCTACAACCTTAACGTGGTCCCCAGGGAATGCCTTGGCGCAAAAGTCATCGTCAACATATGCGGTGTTGCCAACAACCAGCACCTCCATGGCGCACCCCTCCCCTAAAATCCACTTCTGTCATAGTCAAACATGCGTATTTTACGCTGTCAACGCGAGCTGGAACGCCTTTAAGGCTGTTTTAAGAACTTTTTTAGGGAATGTGGGGACTTCGAGAGTCCAAAATGAGCGCCCAATCCGGAAGTATGCGGCAAATTCAAGACATGCCGACAACACTGGATAGTAGCAACGCTTCTACCTGCGGCTTCTGTTCATGAAAAGGACCATGCTAATCCCACTCCTCGATGCGGGTGAGATACGGATCGGCGCCGTAGCGACCGGACAGGTATTGCTTGTCGAAAGCCGCGTTCTTGCTTACCAGATTACCGTTTGCCTCGTGGATGTCGGCGAGAGACCACAGTTGGCTCGCCTCCCCCTCGCCGCGCGCAGCGAACCATATCTCGTCACGGCGGAACACATCGTTTCGCATGGTAGACACGTCCTGGGACGAGAAGATGAGCTGTGCGCCACTCTTGTTGACCTCAGGATCCTTAAACAGCAGGATCACATAGCGAAGAAGCTTCGGGTGCAGTTTGGCGTCGAGCTCGTCTACCACAACGGTGCCACCACACTCAAGCGCTGCCATCAGATACGCAGCCAACCCCATGAGCTTCTGGGTGCCGGCAGATTCCTCGGATAAACGCAGCTCGTACGCTTTGCCGCCCACCTCGTGTCTCACGAAGACGCGCCGGCCGCGCCATTCCGGCGCCCTCTCCACTCTGAAGCCGTCAATACGCACATCAACGGCGCGCAAAAAACGCGTGACCTCGCGCGAGTCGCCCTCGTCGAGCATTTGCTCGAGCATCCGCTCCAGGTAGGAACTGTTGTAGTTGAGAAACACAGCGTCGAGAAACCAGCTGGCCGCCTCCTGGACCACCGGTGCATCGAAGTTGATGCAAAGGAACGATAGGTACGGCAGACTTGGGTTGAACCTCGCGGCCGTCACAAGCTTACGCAGTGTGGGGCCGAGTTCAACCTTTGTATCCTCGCGCTCGAACAGCATCGCCGTGCGTGACGCTCCCAATTTTCGCCGCCACAGGCCTTCGGACACGATCTCGTCCGCATGCACGGACAGGGCATAGCGGTACTCGTGCTCACCCGCGCGATAGTAGAGCTCGAACTCGGTGGGCTCGGCAGCAGACACATCATCGAACTTAAACGCCGAACAACGGGGTATCAAAGGGCGATCGCCCTCTGCTGCATCAGCACTGGCAGACAGCAGTCTTATCGGTCTGGCCACCGCCGAGCGAACGTAATCAAGAGACTCGAGCAGATTAGACTTGCCGCCAGCGTTGGGCCCGTACACCGCAGCCACCGGAAGGAAACTCTGCCCGTCGGAACACTCTATGAGGGAACGCTCAAACTCCTTCATCGGCGTCGCCTGCATGGAAAGCTCCACCTCATCGCGATAGGATCTATAGTTCCTGAAGGTGAACTGGCAAAGCATCGTCCTCAACATTCCTTTCATTGTTTTGAAAAGATATTTCAGAGTTTTTATTTGATTATAGAGTTTAAGCAGGCTAAATCAAGTGCTTGCTACACCAATGACAGCAGGCGCAAGGTGCCAAACCGCCCATACTCGACCATCCCATTGCCGGAATGGCGTTTAGCTAGCACGTTACGCATTACATGCATGGAAAAAGGGCAACACTCTATCAGAAAGCGTCACCCTTAAAGCTCCCAAAGAGCTTTTGTATTGAGATATGTACTCTACACCTCAATGAAGTGAACCCTCATACCGCACCACCTCGTTTTCAAAACGCCCAAATATGCGCTCCAATGCGAACATCGAATCGACAGCATCGTTTACAACCTTCACCGCAATGATGAAGTCATTTAACGACAGTGGGCACACCATTACGGGCCGCTGTCGCTATGGAGCCGAACCCTTATCCCCTCGGTGGGAAGGGGTCGTGGCCATGGGAATCCCTTGCGCGAATCCTTCCGTCGCGACGATGGACAATCAACTCCGATTCTTGATTGGAGCAAATGCGTCGACCGAGCTTTATCGCCTCGCTCTGGGTCGTCGTAACGAAAGAAGCGCGACTTGTTCCCTCGCCCTTAACCTGCCAATTGCCATCAGAACGCTTCGTAACGTGCTGATTTCTGCCTTTCATACTCACTTCACCTTCAATTCTGAACTCGCCGATATGTCTATAGCATGAGATATGTGACAGGTACCTTCGTGCCGATTTTCAAAAGTGTAGCCACTGGCGCGGACATAAAATGAAGCGCACGCAACGAGCACGTTGATCTTTTTGTCTTCTGGCAACCCTGCAAACCAAAGCGAAAGAGCAGAAAGGGTGCTGAAGTTCACATCCAAAGAAGCTCATATCGACGACCTGATGGACAGGCGCCTCCATATGAACGCAGCCGGCTACTACCATGGTCTACCCGGCGAGCAGAGCGTTTCATTGGTAGCGTCTTTAGCGTACGGGATGGGCATCTACGCCAACTGGCTCTTGCCGATCTACTGCATGTTCACGGAGCAAGAGAGCAAGATCGCAAACAATACCGTCGTGATTACCGGGCGAATGATCGATGGGTTCCGGTGCGCCGACGCCAGATCGGTATCTTGCGATATGGCCACGTCGAGCGGCAGTTGAATCGCAAGATCGATTCTGGAGGTGACATTCCCTACACGGATGCCCCCGCACGGCCTCGCGCAGCCATGTCAAGCATGCTGTAAAATATCGTCAAAAAAAGAGGGCCGACGCATCAACCCTCTTCAGGTGTCGCCCGAGAGCTTCCACCGCAATTGGCTATATTCTACTCGATATCCTGTGTTTGTCTACGGGCCCCAACACAAGTGAAAACTATCTTCATCTTCAGACGCTGACTTTTAAGTTGCAGCTATATAACTACGGAGTGAATCCATCTTGCTCCTAGCTCCGGTATTAACTATCTTGTGAAAATCCGAGGAGGACAGAGATCCGTGCAGATCTTCTAGCACGTTCGAATAATTTCGAATAACCTGATAGCACTCAGTTTTGGAAACCATCATCTTTCTGAGTAGATAGACAATTAGGACGACATAATCAGTAATAGTTGAAAAGTCTATCGAAGGAACGCCAATCTCGGATGACAGCATCTGGCCAAGCTGATTGCCCACTTTTGCCCTCTTAAACCTAACGTCATAAACGGCACTATTATGAGCAATCGCGTTACGGAGGTCCTTGAGCGCAAAGATAGTACGCTCAAGAAGCCCGGGACCGTCGTAATTGTTCGGAAGCTTTAGGTCATCAGATATGCTCTGTCTAACCGAGCCCTTTAAGCACGAATAGAAAACACCGAAGTTTCCTAGAGTCATGACCTCGAATAGCGCCCAAATAGGCAAGGGTTTATCGCTGTCGTAAAAATGCCTAACAACAGGGTTCTTGGAATAATTGTACTGAATCAATCTATTGATTTCCGCGCGCAGACCCAGGCGCTTTTTCATAGCAGCGCTATAGTCTTTACTTTTTCTAGGGTAATCACGGTACGCCACGAGCGTTCGAGAGAAAATATCTTCCAGCACGAACGAGTGAGAATCTTCAAGCACGGCTTCTAGCGTATAGTTCTTTAGCGCAGTTTCAATAAACATTACGCTTGGATATAAGAGCGCCTTGACCGCCATATCAAACTCATTTAAGGCAATTACCTCGTCAAAGCTCGTTAAATCCAAGCAGTTGGAAGAATTGCCCACAAAACGATGACCCTTGTAGCCATGATAATAGCCGTAATTCTTCATCTTTCTTTTATGGACAGAGCCGTGCGTCTCTATCCCTTTATCCCTAAGATGTTTCATGAGGCCATTGAGAGTTTTCATTATGGGTCCTTAAGCGCGGAGCCGAAATTGAATTAATTATATCCGCTACCGGACACCACTAGAGCATTATCCCAATCGGTACCGTCCTCATTCCCCTAAAGCTGCAGCATATAACACGACTACGCCACCGGATCATTTGATGGCATCGCGAACGGATCGCTGCAGCTTATTCAACCGAAATAACGGCTCGTCTTCTATCATGCGAAATGACTGCTTTGGACAGCCGTAAATAGGAAGACTGATTCCGGAAGCGACATTTCCTCGCACGAACTCGTCTTTTACGGTGCCCCGGATTCAAGCGTGGCTAACAAGGCAATCCAAGGTATCCCGTGAAGCCTCGTTATCAAAACGCTCAAATATGCGTATCGCCGCGAGTATCGAATCATCGGGTCGCAACCGGTCGAGCGGCGCCTTAAGCCCGACGAGAAGAACCCTGGCCGAAAAATCGATAAGCATGATCACGAAGAGCGGACTCGGCGGCCGGCAATCTAATGCCATGAATCTTCCAAATCATTCTTTAACCCTTGATTGGCAATACATCCCATTATTTATTCAGCGCCATAATGGACCAACCTCAACGCGACATAGAAGAGCCGAAGTCCCGCATCAGAACCTGACTATTATTCCCGCTGCTCCTCCGGAATAAATGCTTGCAATATTATAGCGACGGCAGGAATATGTCGCAGCTCGTCACAGCTATGGTTCGCCATGTAACTGAACGCATTAGTTAGCCATTTATTCGAACCGTGAACGTATTCCACCCCATAGGCTTCAAACAAAGATTCGAGTTCTCCAGAACTCAAAACTACCAATCCCTCGCGCGCAAGAAGCCGAAGCATCTCTTCAACGCTCACGCCCAGATCATCTGGAAGGTTTTCATAAACTTGGTGCTTATAATGACTTTTCACTATTTCTGGCATTTTGTCCCGCTGCCCGCCCGGACAGCCTTCAAGCTCTCGATAAAATCGCTCAAGGGAAGTCCTCACTTCTCGAATTTCATTCCGTTTATCATTGGTAGTGATAAATAGATTGGATACGCGGTGGCGCGCGCAGACGTGGTGTAAGAGCGTCCCGAGGTCCGTCGCTGCAAG
>DXZP01000014.1:0-51022 GCA_019419605.1 Collinsella sp. | reverse complement strand
CTGGGACTTGGCGTACACGATCTGGTTGTCGTCGTTGAGCACGGCGAGCTTGACGGTGGTAGAGCCCACGTCGATGCCCAGGTGCAGGTTACCACGGGCGTTCTCAGGGTTGAAGATCGCGCCTTCGGGGGCGTGGGCGGCGGCTACGGGCTCAGCGGCGGTGGCGGGCTCGCTAGCGATGGACGTCTCCCCTGCCGCGTTCTTGGCATCGGCAACTGCCTCGACAACTTTCTCGGCTGCCGCGGTCGCGGCCTTCTGCGCGGCGTTCACCACGGCGGGCGCGGCCTCGCGTGCGGCAGCAACCATACGATCCTTGATGCCCTCGACGAGTTTGCTCATCTGTCTCTCCTCTTAGTTGTTGGACTCGACGGTTGCGGCGGTGTCGGCCGCGTCCTCGAGCTGCAAGTTCAATAGCTTCATGCCGTATTCCGGCACGTTGATATCAATGGGTTGGCCATACAGGTCGCCGGGACGCACAAAAGCGAGCACCGTCATAATGCGCGCCATGGCCTCGGGCGATTCGGTGAGCCCACGCTCAAACCAGCGCTGAATCATGCCGACCTCGGCACTCACGACGTAGGTGACGTAGTAGTCAAAGAACGTACCCAGCGCCAGGCCCAAAATACCCGTCTGCGCACGCGGCACCACAGCCTCACGCGCGGTGTCGATAATCCTTTTAATGAAGGCCTGGTCGCCGCCCGGACCCAGCAGCGCACCGATTAAGTCGCGGTTGGCCGCAAGATAACGCAGCAGCTCAACCGAACCGGGCGCCGGCTCGAGCTCGTCGATATTGTGATAGAGATCAGGCAGCTGAGCTGCGGTGATGAACTCAATGCGCTCACGGATCTCGGCCAGCAAGCCGTCCTCGATTTGATTGATAAAGTCGGGGATATCGCGGTAGTGCGAATAGAACGTGCGACGCGTAAGGCCAGCGCGCTCGGTGAGCGACGCGACATTAATGCGCGAAAGGTCGCCGCTTTCGGCAAGCTCGCTGGCAAGTGCCTGGCGAAGGGCACGCTGCGAGCGAAGGGACCGGCGATCGCATTTCTCGAGCTGGGACAAGCGTCCTCCTTGTTACTCAGCCTGTGCGCTATTGCACAGTGCGAGTATTATTGCACACCGTGTGTATCAACACGTAAAGGCAATATTTGGAATGTGACGAGGGGGCAGTCTCTTTGTCACATTATTCGATGACGGTGCGGGAGTTTTGCTTGCGCATGGTGGCGAGCATGTGTTTGGGGACGGCGTGGACCATGCAGCTGCCGATAATTGCGCTCGCAGCAGCCTTAGCTGCATCGCTAGCGTTTTTGGTCGCATAGCTGTGGCGGAAACGCTTGAGCATGGCGATGTCGTTGCCGCCGTCGCCGTAGACCGCGACCTCGTCCTCGGCAATACCGTAGTAGCCCGCCAGCCAGGCAACACTCTCGCCCTTGTTGCACGCCACGTCCGTGATCTCGAACATCACCGGATCGAACGGCGCGTTGACCACGCGGTCCGATCGCTCGGCAAGATAGGCCTTAAGGTCGCGCTCCAGCTCGGGCGAGGTTACGCGGCAGTTGATCTTGCACACATCGTGGCGAAGGATGTCACCGATCGACTGGTCGAAATACTGCTCCTCGTGATAGCCGCCACGCGCACGCATGCCACGCATCACGATACGCTTAATGGGACTGTCCTTTTTAAAGCCCGCCTGGTGCATCTCGAACGAACCGCTCGAAAACATGCCATCGGGTGTGGAGCAATCAAAGCAAATGTCCGGGAACGCCTTGAGCAGCTCCTCAGTGATCTGTGGGTCGATGGTCCAGGTTTTGAGCACCTCGCCATGGCTGTCGCGCACGATGGAGCCATTGGAGCAGCAGGCGTCAAGCGCCAGGCCCGTAAAGCCATGCTCGCCGATCGGCAACGTCGAGCGCCCGGTCGCGGGAACCACATGCAGGCCAGCCTCGGTCAGCTCGCGAATGGCACGGCGGATAGTCCCGTCCGCCTCGTGCAGGGCGTTCAGCAGCGTTCCGTCTAAGTCACTCGCAAACATCTTGATCATGGGCATGCCTCTCCTTCGTCTGCACGATATTGTAGACGAAGGAGAGGCACGCCCAAACAATGCCGTCCCGGCGCGGCGTACCACCGCCTTCACAAATTCACGGTGCCCCAGCGCGTTAAGGCAATCGCCACAAGCGACTTTTCAGCCGATAAAACAGCGCCGTCGTCAACGTCAGCACCGCCAGCATACCTGCGAACACAATCGCCGGTGTCCATCGATCATATGCAACCCCGTACGTCAATTGGCCGATAGGTATTGCGCAGGAAAGGACCATGTAAACGACCGAAAGCACTTTTCCGCAGAGCTCAGTCGGCGCTGCCCGCTGAACAAACGCGATGATTTCAACCGACGCAATGCTCGCCCACACCATGACCCATGCCGAACCAACCACAAACACGGTGAGCATGCATGCATCTGCGCCGAACAGTAGCGTGACAATGATCGGTGCGACTCCAAAACAGATCATCGCAACATATCGACATATGCCATTGAAAGAAAAACGATGCGGCCAAATGCCGACCAAGCCACTGCCGGCAAGACCACCCAAGCCCATAGCCACCTCAACTATCCCAACGCAGGACGATTGCATGCCGAGATGCTTTGTAACAATAATGGGAGCGCCAATCGTTAGCCCAACCAACGCAAGGTTCAAAACTGCCGCAAGCAAAATCACAGCGACCAATAATGCATTTTGCAACAGATACCGAATCGACTCCCGAAAATCGTTTCGGCATGTCGTACGAGTCGCGCCGTCTCCCATCGTGTCAGATGAGGCATTTTGCTTGAGTGCGACCCCAAACAAGAGAGCTGAAATCGCAAACGCCACCGACGCGGTTGTGCAAAGAGTATCGATGCCAAAGCACCCATAGACTGCCGTCCCGACCACAGGGCCCAAGATATTGCTCACCATGGTCACCTGCGAAACCAATGCAGTGGCCCGCTCAACCTTCTCTTCACCCGCCATACGCACCGTCTCAATTTGGAGCATTGGCTTTAGCAGCGATTGAACACCATATTGAACACAAAGTATCGCTACTACGACGACCGCAAGAGGCAACGAGCGCTTCATGGGGATAGACAGCAGCGATGCAGTCATCAGAGCAATGCCAAGGGCCACGAGGACCTCGCGATGTCTTCCCCTATCCGCCAAGATTCCGCCAACCGGAGTTGCGAGTACGCCGGGTATGAATGCCGTCGCCACGACGACGCCATATAACGTTGACGATCCACTGCAATCGAACAAGTAAAGTGGATACGCAAAGCACAGCGCCGACAGCATCGAATACGTGCACAGCTGCGCAACCAGAAGTTCCGCGAGCCTGATTGACCGCACTGTTTTTGATTTCAACGAGACGCCGACGTCTCTCAGCCCAGCCATAAGTTCGCTCCCTATACATACCGGAAGTATGTATTTATTGACTTGAAAAGGGCAGCCGAAGCTGCCCTCTCAAATCAATTACATACCGTCAGTATCTATATTACCACCCGGCACGGTCCCATACGTCCCAAATCCGTGCCGTTGTCTGGAGCACTTCCTCGCCCAAATCGAGTCCCACCGCAGAGGCCATCTGCGCCAAACATTGAGCGCGAGCGAGCATTCGATCCTTGGGTTCAAGCGGACGAAACAGTGGCAGCAACCAGAGATTCGCCAGCAACGATACGGCCTCTGCCGCTTCGCGCGGGCATTCGCACGCAATGGATCCGTCGGCGATGCCCTCCTCGATCACCGGCAAGAGATAGCCATCGGTAGACTCGTCAAACGAACCCTGGTACTGCATCGCCAGTAGACGCGAGCTTTTTACCGGATCTGCCGCAGGATGTATGCGTGCCCATAGTTCAATTTGCGGAACGACGGACTCGGGAGCGTAAAGCCTTTTTAGCTTTTGGGCGCCGGTCATATTACCGACGCCAAGCATCGAGCGACGGTGCTCAACAATCGGAGTCATTGCCCGATTGAAAGCAGCGTTAAAAATCTCTTCTTTGCTCTTGAAGTGATGATAGACAGCGCCCTTGGTCATGCCATCGAGGCGGTCGACGATATCTTGAATGCTCGTCCCCTCATAACCCTGTGCGCAGAATAACTCCAGCGCCGCGTCGAGAATCTTCGCGACCGTCTCCTCGGGATATTTATTACGACCCATAATCCGTCCATCCGCAACGCAAGCCTTGTGCCTCATTGCAGCATTTTAACGTTGCGGATGGTAGGCGGTCGATTCTACACCGCGGCGGGGCCGTGTTCGCCGGTGCGAATGCGGATAACCTCCTCGACCGGCTCGACCCAAATCTTGCCGTCTCCAACGGCACCGGTGCGAGCAGCGTTGCAGATGATGTCGACAATGCCGTCGACGTGCTCATCGGCGCAGATAAGGGTGAACTGCACCTTGGGAATCGTGTTGACAAGCAGCTCGTTGCCGCGCACGTATTCCTTCCAGCCGTGCTGTGCGCCGCAGCCCTGCACCTGGTTGATAGTCATACCGCGAACATCAGCAGCAAACAGCGCGTCTTTTAGAACCTCGAGCTTTTCCTGGCGCACGATAGCCGTGATCTTTTTCATAATGAATTCCTCTCAATAATCAACGTATCCCTTTACATGAGACGCGGGTTTCCCAGGCGCCACAGACCAACCTTGCAAATCAAAATAGTGCAACCAACTGGTCTTGACAGGTTTCCCAAGTGCCGCAGATTGCCGTGAAAGAGGAGCGAAGCGTACTTAAGTACGTGAGCGACGATTGAACGGCAAGGTGCGGTGCTTGGGGAAGCTGTTAATCGAGTCCGGAGAAAGAGGGGTAGGCGCTCTCGCCGTGCTGGCTGGCATCCAGGCCCAGCGCCTCGTCTGTCTCGTCCACGCGCAGGCTGCCGTGGAACAGCGCCTTGACCACCGCGGCGATCACCAAGTCGAGCACCAGCACAATGGCGACCGTCACCACAATACCCAGGACCTGCGAGATGAGCAGTGACATGTCGCCCGTGTAGAACAGGCCACCCTTACCGGTCCACGAAAGCTCCGGCACGCAGAACAGGCCCGTGAGAACGCCGCCCAAAATGCCGCCGATACCGTGGCAGCCGAACGCGTCGAGCGCATCGTCGTAGCCAAACTTAGTCTTAAGATGACTGATAGCCAAGTAGCAGACAGGCGAGACAATCAGGCCCATGACCAGCGCTGCCCACGGTTCGACAAAGCCCGCGCCCGGCGTGACCACCACGAGGCCCGCGACCAAACCGGTGCTGGCACCCACCAGCGTGGGGCGACCGGTGTGCACGCGCTCAACGACAAGCCACGAGACCATACCCGCCGCGCTGGCCGTCACGGTGTTGAGGATGGCGAGCGCCGCCACGGCGTCGGCCTTAAACTCGCTGCCACCGTTAAAGCCAAACCAGCCAAACCAAAGCAGGCCGGCGCCCAGCGCCACAAACGGCACGTTATGCGGACGGTAGCTCATCATGCCAAAGCCGCGACGACGGCCGAGCATTAAGCAGAGAATCAGGCCCGTAAGACCGGACGAAATGTGCACCACGTCGCCGCCGGCAAAGTCGAGCGCGCCGATGATGTCGCCGATAAAGGAGCCCTCGCCGCCCCAAACCATGTGGGCGAGCGGCGCATAGACCACAAGCAGCCAAATGCCCAGGAAGGCCGTCATGGCACCGAACTTAACGCGGCCTGCCAGACTGCCCGTAACGATAGCGGCGGTGATCATGGCAAACGCCATCTGGAAGGCGATGTTGATGATCTGAGGGTAGACGGCACCATCCGCAGCATTGCCCTCGGCCGCCTGCAGCACCTGGTTGAGCGCCGGCAGGCACAGCAGCTGGTCAAGGCCTCCAATAAACGGACTGGAGCCGTCGCCACCGTAGGCCAGCGACCAGCCGGCAACAATCCACAGCACACCAACCAGGCCAATGGCGCCAAAGCACATAAGCATGGTGTTGATGACATTTTTGCGCCTGGACAGGCCGCCATAGAAAAACGCCAGACCCGGTGTCATTAAAAACACGAGCATGGTGCAGATGAGCATAAACGTTGTCGATCCCGTATCGTACATTCGCTCCCCCTTGGTCGCATGAACGTTGTCGGCGCTCATGATGCGGCCGAGGGCCAACTGGTGTAGACCAGATACGGCGTTGTTAAACGCTGCGTTGTCGAATGGAAACGGCACCGCAATCTTGGAAACGGCGCGGCAACGGACGCGAAACGAACGGGAAATGCGAGGGCAAGGGAGCCGTGAGCGCGCCCGGCCCGGCTAGCGCCGGAACAGCTCGCGAGCGCGGTCGCGAAGGTTGGTGGCTCGGATGACGCCCTCGTAACAGTTAATGCGCAAGCGCGGGAAGGCATTGAAGAAGCGCAGGTCGCGGCGGCTGAGCGACACGCTCGGCACCGGACGGCTCGCGCGCCTGCCGGCACGGAGACAGGTGAGCGACGGGCGAGGCACGCTCGGCGTGGCATCGGCGACGCGGCGGGCGGCAAGCGCCAGGCCGCGGGCACCGTCCGAGATAAACGTCGGCATCGAAGCCTTCTCACGCAGAGCATCGAGCGCCGCGTCGCCCAGCTCCGCCAGCCATGCGTTAACGGCACGGCTGCGGACGTGCGTCTGCGCCACCGAGTCGATCGCCGAATCGGGAATACGCTCGAGCATGGAGTCCGACGCATCGGCCAGCGACTCATTGATGCGGTCGGCAAGGTCGGCACGCACGTGCTCCAGCTGATCGGACAGGCGGCGCCAGCTGGCCAAAGAGCACGCCGCATCGACGACCATCACAGCCGCGACGGCAAAGGCCAGCAGCCGCACGATCAAGACCGGCAAATGGCCGAGCAGCCCCAACACCGCCGGTTCCACCACGCGACAGATGCACAACGCACCCAAGCCAAACGCGCAGGCCCAGTACAGGCAGATGCGCCCGTGCAAGTTAAACGGCAGGTGCGAGTAATCCCAAAAGCGCGCACCCGTCGTTTTTTCGAGCAGCGCGCCCACGCCGTACTCGATCACGCTGCACACGAGCGCCGCGGCGACAAACTGGCTCGAGGCATCCGGAATCCCGCGCAGCAAAAGCCAGCAGGCTATACCGCCCACACCATAGATAGGGCAACACGGACCCAGCAAAAATCCGCTGTTGGCAAAGCGTCCTTGGTTGAGCATGGCGCAGACCGTCGACTCCCATGCCCAACCGCAAAACCCGTAAAAGGCGAACGAAAGTACCAGTGCCGAGAGCGGGCAGGCGGCAAGCGTCGCGCCGCCAAAAGGCATATCGATCGCGATTCCCACCGTCTACCCTCTCCTCTTTTCGTTCGATTCTTTGCTCGAGCCGTCACTCGACCCCTCGTTCAAATCGTTCGCGCCGCCTTTGCGCGGCAGACGGCCGGCGACCGTCTCGCACAGAGCGCACCATTTATCGGCCAGGCACACAATCCATGCCTCGCGACACGTCGGTGGAACCGGTACCAGCGGAAACATATGGCGCACGATAATATTCCGCTCGCGCGGCGTCAGCTCAAAATCTTCCTCCGCACGTGCCAGGGCAAAAAACGGGTGGCGAAAGCCATGCAGCCGATGGCTTGGGTCGGGATCGTGCCAGTCATAGAGAAAGTAGTCGTGCAGCAGGGCCCCGCGCAACAACGAAGCACGGTCGACCGAAATGCCGGCACGGCCCAAGCGCTCGGCAAAAGACAGGCTTGCCCGCGCGACCGAAGTCACATGTGCATAGACCGTCACGTCACCATGCTGGATAAACTCGCGCGTCAAGTCCAAGCGACCCGCCTGGGCAAGCTGACGGGCGGTATCGTCGACCTCGCGCGCGATTTTCTCGGCACGAACGGTATCGGACATGCGGCCTCCTTCCGGCGGCGCTCGGCGGCAAGCCGCAGCCTGCACGCAATGAATAAAATCATCGTCGAATTTACCAGTATGGCATCGGACAAAACGTTTTGCCCCACCAGTTGGCGAATTACCGCGCCGCCGTCACATATCAAACGCCAAAATGTGCGAGACTGTCTTGTGCAATTGTGCCGGCCGAGGGAGTGCCGGCGCACGATTCGCATGGAGTAACCCACAACGATGCTGCTTACGCAAACGACAACGCCCGAGGACGTCAAGGCTCTCGATCGCGCCGAGCTTCCGCTGCTCTGCGGCGAGATCCGCCACGCCATCCTCGAAAGCTCCGCCGCCGTCGGCGGGCACGTTGCCCCCAACCTGGGCGTCGTTGAGCTTACGGTCGCGCTCCATCGCGTGTTTAACTCCCCCACCGACAAAATTGTCTTTGACGTGTCGCACCAGACCTATGCCCACAAGGCGCTGACTGGGCGCGCGTACACTTATATCGACCCGGCACGCTACGGCGAAGCCTCTGGCTTTGCCAATCCCGACGAGTCCGAGCACGACCTGTTCGCCATGGGCCACACCTCCACGTCGGTGAGCCTGGGCTGCGGCCTTGCGCACGCTCGTGACCTGGCGGGCGATGCGTACAACGTCATCACCATCATTGGCGACGGCTCGCTTTCGGGCGGCCTGGCGTTTGAGGGCTTTAACAATGCCGCCGAACTCGATAGCAACCTGATCATCATCGTCAACGATAACGACCAGTCCATTGCCGAGAACCACGGTGGCCTGTATCGCAATCTGGCCGAGCTGCGCGCCAGCAACGGCACCTGTGAGCGCAACGTTTTCCGCGCGATGGGGCTCGACTACCGCTATCTGGACGCCGGCAACGATGTGTTGGCCCTGGTCGACACGCTGCAGGAGCTGTGCGATATCGATCATCCCATCGTGCTGCACGTCTCCACCGCCAAGGGTAAGGGCTTTGAGCCAGCCCAGAGCGACCCCGAACGCTGGCACCACGTGGGTCCGTTTGACATGGCAACTGGACGCAAGCTCTGCCCGGGCCATCCGAGCGAGCCTGCGCCGCGCACCTATGCCGACATTACGGGCGAGGCGCTCAGCGCCGCCATCGAGCGCGATCCGCAGGTCGTTGGCATCACGGCCGCCACGCCCTACATCATGGGCTTTACACCCGAGCTTCGCGCTGCCGCCGGCAAACAGTTCGTCGATGTGGGCATTGCCGAGGAGCATGCCGTAACCTTTGCCACCGCGCTTGCGCGCTCGGGCGCCAAGCCAGTCTTTGGTGTGTACGGCACGTTTTTGCAGCGCGCCTACGACGAGCTGTGGCACGACCTGTGCCTCAACGACGCCCCGGCAACCATCTTGGTGTTTGGCGCGTCGATCTTTGGCACCACATCCGAGACGCACCTTTCGTTCTTTGATATTTCCATGCTGGGCGGTCTTCCCAACATGCGCTACTTGGCGCCGGCCTGCATGGAGGAATATCTGTCCATGCTGAGCTGGTCGCTCGACCACCGCGAGCATCCTGTGACGATCCGTGTGCCGGGCATTGGCCTGGTAAGCCGCCCCGATCTGGCGCCTGCCGAGGGCGACGATTACGGCGTCGCTCGCTACAACGTCGTGCGCCAGGGCCGCGACGTTGCCGTGCTCGCGCTTGGCGATTTCTTTGAGCTGGGCGAGCGCGTGGCAAACCGTCTGACTGCCGAGTACGGCATCGAGGCCACGCTCGTCAACCCGCGCTTCGCAACCGAACTCGACCGCGAGTTCCTCGACAGCCTTGCTGCCGAGCATCGCGTTGTCGTCACCCTCGAGGACGGCGTCTTGGACGGCGGTTGGGGCGAGCGTGTGGCGTGTTACCTGGCCTGCACGCCCGTGCGCACGCGCACCTTCGGCATCGCCAAGGGCTTCCCCGACCGCTACGACCCCAACGAGCTGCTCGCTCAGAACGGCATGACGGTCGAGACCATGGCCGCCGAAGCCGTGAGACTACTCAACGAGTAAGAAAGCCTCCGCAAGGGAAGCATCCCTGCGGAGGTTTTTATTTTCGCGGCGCGATTATCTCAATCTGTAACATCTAGGGCCCGAATTCCCGTCTAACTGTTACAGATCTAGATAAGACGTCTTAGTCCCAAACCTTTATCTCAATCTGTAACAGAAAGGGAGCTTTTGTCCGTCTAACTGTTACAGATCGAGACATTCGAATCCCCCTGAAGAGAAAATCTCAATCTGTAACAGTTACTCGGCAAAAATGGCTGCAGATGTTACAGATCGAGACAAAACAGCAAGGCATGCCGCTGCATCGGCCAGAACCACCACAAAGGTGCCTGTCCCTTTTTGGTAGGTAGAATAACCCATAAGGTAAGTATGTTTCTGAGTTATTTCGTGTTGACCCATTTGAGCGGGATAGGGTATAACTCTACTCAACCGCTAGGGATTTTATTGAGAAAGGTGTTCTACCATGAGCAAGAACCTCTCCCAGCAGGTCGTTCTCGACCGCCGCGGCTTCGTCGCCGCCACCTTCGCAACCGTCGCCGGCCTTGGTCTTGCCGGCTGCTCCGACACCAGCACCGAGGCCGACAAGGGTTCCGCCGGTTCCTCCAAGAGCTCCGAGGATACCGAGGTTTCCGCCACGCTCGACGCCAAGGCATTCGACAAGCTCGTCAACGACGGCCCCAAGGCCGATGACGACGCCATCGCCGCCAGCACCTGGGCTACGGCCGTCAAGGATGCCGGCGTCTTTACGATTGGTGGCGTCCAGACCTCCACGCTCTTCTCCCTCCTCAACGAGAAGGACGGTCAGACCCGCGGCTTCGACGCCGGTATCGCACAGCTCCTGTCCAACTACATTCTGGGCGAGAACAAGGTCGAGATCACCCAGGTGACCTCGGACACGCGCGAGTCCGTCCTGCAGAACGGCCAGGTCGACGCTGTCTTTGCCACCTACACCATCACTGACGAGCGCAAGAAGCTCGTCTCCTTTGCCGGTCCCTACTACTACACCCAGCAGGCTATCCTGGTGCTCGCCGACAACGACGACATCAAGAGCGTCGACGACCTGGCCGACAAGAACGTCGCCGTCCAGTCCGGCTCCAACGGCCCTGCCATCCTGGAGGAGCTCGCTCCCAAGGCCAGCCAGCAGGAGTTCAAGACCGACGAGGAGGCCCGCCAGGCACTCCAGCAGGGTCGCGTTGACGCCTACGTCATCGACAACAACATGCAGCAGAGCGCCCTGGTCCGCGAGCCCGGTAAGTATAAGATCGCCGGCAAGCCCTTCGGCAGCAAGGAGCCCTATGGCATCGGCCTGCCGCTCGATTCCGACGGCGTCGCCTTTGTCAACGACTTCCTTAAGAAGATTGAGGACGACGGCACCTGGACCGAGCTGTGGCAGATCTGCATCGGTGACCGCACGGGTGACACCAATGTTCCCGAACTGCCCGAGATCGGCGCCTAGGCAACGCGCCTAGTAACGACCGCAACGAAACCATACGGAAACGCACGGTGCGCTTTATTGCGCTAAACTGTTTCCTTACTGAGTTGTCGGGGCTTCCGTACACACGGGAGCCCCTTTCCTTATCGGCGGGAGGTCCGCATGAGTCTCTCCGAACTCTGGTCGCTCTATGGCCAGAACTACATTGACGCGCTGCTAGCAACCTGGGGCATGACGCTTGAGTCGTTTGCCATCGCCATGGTGCTGGCCGTTGCCGTCACCGTGATGCGCGTGTCGCCGCTCAAGCCGCTGCGCGTCTTTGGCGACCTGTACGTCCAGGTCTTCCGTAACATCCCCGGCATTGCGTTGCTCATCATCGTCGTCTACGCATTGCCGCCGCTCAAGGTCGTCCTGCCCTACCGCACCTGCGTCATCGTCGCCACAGTGCTCTTGGGTTCTGCCTTTGGCTCCGAGAACTTTATGAGCGGCATCAACACCGTCGGTGTCGGCCAGGTGGAAGCCGCCCGCTCGCTGGGCATGAGCTTCAGCCGTATCCTCGCCAAGATCGTGATTCCGCAGGCGCTGCGCTCGAGCGTGCTGCCCATGACCAACCTCTTTATCGCCGTCATGCTCACCACCGCGCTCGGCAGTCAGGTGCCGCTGAAACCGCAGGAGCTCACCGGCGTGGTGAGCTACATCAACACGCGCTCGCTCGGCGGCGTCGCCGCGTTCTTTATCTCGGCGCTCGGCTACCTGGGCACAGCCTTTGTGGTGAGCCACATTGGCAACTATATCGATAAGAAGGTGAGGATCCTCCGATGAGCAAGCACTCCACCTCCGCGCTCACCATGCGCGATGCGCTCTACGAGGCTCCCGGCCCCAAGATGCGCGCCAAGATTCGCATCGGCACCGCTATCTCGCTTGTTGCCGTCGTCGTACTCGTTGCCCTCGTGCTGCAGCGCTTTTATGTGACCGGCCAGCTTTCGGTTCACTATTGGTATTTCTTTACGCACCTCACCACCTGGAAGTTCTTGCTTGCCGGCTTTGAAGGCACCGTTAAAGTCGCACTTACCGCCGGCGCCATCGCGCTGGTGCTGGGTCTTGCCCTTATGCTCGGCCGCACCAGCGGAATCAAGCCATTGCAACTGGTCTGCCGCGTGCTCACCGATTTCTTCCGTGGCGTGCCGAGCCTTCTGTTCATCTACTTCTTCTTTTTGGTGCTGCCCCAGTACAAGATTGCGCTGCCGTCGTTTTGGATGCTCACGCTTCCCGTCGCGCTCGCCGCAGCCGGTGTACTGGCCGAAATCTTCCGTGCCGGCGTCAACGCCGTACCGCGCGGCCAGGTCGAGGCTGCCCAGGCACTCGGTCTCTCCAAAGCTAAAATCACCTTTAAAATCGTCCTGCCGCAGGCTATTCGGTTTATCATTCCGTCGTTGATTTCGCAGCTTGTGGTCGTCGTCAAAGACACCACCGTCGCCTACGTGGTGAGCTACCCCGACCTCATGCAAAATGCCCGCGTGCTCATTACCAACTACGATGCCCTCGTGTCGGTCTACCTGGTGATCGCGGTCATCTATATCCTCATCAACGTCGCGATCAACAAGGCCGCCGTCTACGTTTCGCACAAGACCGGCGCGACCATCATCCGCTAACGATTTATCACTTCGAGTCATAAGGAGCCGAGCACCATGGCACAGAGCACTTCTTCCACCGGCAATCAGCCGCTGATCGAGCTCAGGCACGTCGATAAGCACTATGGCGACCTGCACGTCCTCAACGACATCAATCTCTCGGTCGACCGCGGCGAGGTCGTCGTGGTGATTGGTCCCTCGGGCTCGGGCAAGTCGACCATGTGCCGAACCATCAACCGCCTGGAAACCATCGACTCGGGCGAGATCCTCATCGAGGGCGAGCCTCTGCCGCAGGAAGGCAAGGACCTTGCCCGCATGCGCGCCGAGCTGGGCATGGTGTTTCAGCAGTTCAACCTGTTCGCACATATGACCGTACTGCAAAACGTCATGCTGGGACCGGTCGATGTGCTGGGCGTCTCCAAGGACGAGGCCCGCGAGCGCGCCATGGACCTGCTGGGCCGCGTGGGTGTTGCCGAGCAGGCCGATAAGGTGCCTGCACAGCTCTCGGGCGGCCAGCAGCAGCGCGTCGCCATCGCCCGTTCGCTCGCCATGCAGCCCAAGGCCATGCTCTTCGACGAGCCCACGAGCGCCCTTGACCCCGAGATGATCAATGAGGTGCTCGAGGTCATGGTTCGCCTGGCCCAGCAGGGTATGACGATGATCGTCATCACCCACGAGATGAACTTTGCCCGCCGCGTAGCCGACCGCGTCGTGTTTATGGCCGACGGCCAAATCGTGGAAACCGGCACGCCCGACGAGTTCTTCGACCACCCCCAGACCAAGCGCGCCCAAGACTTCCTCAACTCCATCAAGGGCCACTAGCCCAATTGCCATATCTGCTCGCCATGACCATCCAAACTCGAAAGCAACACCTATGATCGGAACTCGCACTTCATCGTCATACACCCCGCACGTCGACGTCGATCCCGCCGACCGCCCGCTCATCCTCGTCGCGCCGCGCTGGGAAGAGGCGAAGCCGTTTTTAAGCGAGACGCTCTCCCCCAACGAGGAAATCGCAAGTGTCTTTGTCGATGCCATCCTTGCCGCCGGCGGCCTGCCGCTGCAGATGTCCATCACCGAGGACATTGAGGTCATCCGTCATTACGTCGACATCGCCGACGGCATCGCCATTCCCGGCGGCCCCGATGTCAATCCCAAACGTTGGGGCGATGATCGACCCTACGACCCCACCCTCTGCTGCGAGATCCGCGATAGCTTCGAGTTTAAGCTGGTCGGCGAGGTACTCCGCGCCAAAAAGCCGCTCTTTACCACCTGCCGCGGTACGCAGTTGCTCAATGTCGCCACTGGCGGCACCCTGTGCATGGACGTGCCGAGCCTGGGCGCTCGCGAGGGCCGCACGCAGTGGCGCCATACCCACGTGCTCAACGACCCCGTGCATCCCGTCGAGGTCGTGCCGGGCTCGCTGTTGGAGCGCGCGCTTGGCGGGCACAGGCTGATCCAGACCAACTCCGCACACCACTGCTGCGTCGATCATCTGGGCAAGAGCACGCGTTTGGTCGCCAAGGCAACCGACGGCGTTCCCGAGTGCATCGAGGTCGAAGGCCAGCCATTCTGCTTGGGCGTGCAATGGCACCCTGAGTACACGTGGAAGACGCTCGAGACCGACTTTAACCTGTGGAAGTCGTTTGTCGAAGCAGCGGCCAAGGTAAAGCAGACCCGCTAGCTCGCGAACCACTCAGGTTAAAGCCTCCTAAGCCGGGGGGGGGCGGACACCAGCTACGGTGCCCGCCCCCCTGTATTTGATATGCTCGGTATGATTATCCCTCACAAACAATCAGAGAAATCTCGACCGCAATCGGTCGACAGTAAAGCAAATGATAAAAACGCTTGCTACGTTTATGAGGCAGTCAATTAAAATCGAGATGCATTGACCATTCCCCAACGGGGTCACGCCGCAAATCCACATGAGCATCGAGGCTGGAAGCGGAAGCATGGAATTGGCCCCGATCTGTATGTAGATCGCTACGACGTTGACAAGCAACAGCATGCCAATCGGACCGAAGCCGGACCCAAAATAGGAAACAACGATTACGCAAGAAACCACGTATGCAAGGCAGGCAGCGGCAGCAAGAACAAGTCGATAGCAAAATACATGCAGGTTGAAATACTGCTGAGCATCCGAAACGATTGCGCAGTTAAGACAGTACAAAACGACACTCGACAGGACAAACGCGCCCAAAAGGGCAAAAGAAGATAGCACCACTCGCGCAACGATAGCGCACACACGCTTCCCTCCCCGAGCCTCCGACAACCCCCACGGTTCCTCGACAAAGCCCGAACTGACAAAGCGCGGCACAATGCAAGCCGCGATGAATGGAAAGAACAATGCATGGGCCAACGGGGCTACGTTGAACAGCAGACCGCGAAAAACCTCTGCATTGCCAAATAGAAGGACATCCTCCGCCGATAGCCGAAGCGTCGGGTCTGGGAAAAAACCCAAGAAACTGTTCTCACGGAGGCTACAGAACCACATCGGGAAAGAATTAAGCTGCAATATCACCATGTACGCATAAATTACCAGGATTAAGGCGTACGCCCATTTGCTCACATGCTTCAATTCTGACTGGAGAAGTCTTTTAATCTGACGAGCCATTGAGCACACCCCCAGCGCGAAAGCTCAAGAGAGCGTAAATCAATACCGATAGACAGCTGGCTGCCACGCCATATCCCAGAAGCGTCAGCTGCCCCATATCGCTATACCCAAGGGCACATCCGACTCCAAGGTACGGCCCCGGAAGGAAGAAGATCCATCGCAAGGATGGTATAGGTGCCTGAAGGAAGGCTCCGTAGAGCGTCAAGCTCATGACAAATCCAACTATCACCACGGCCCCGCTCAATACAGCGCTGCCCGTTATCCGATAGATGGTCACCGTCTCCAGCGCAACCGATATCACCAATACGGCGTTGACTATCATTGCAGGCAAAAATACAGTTAGTATGTTGTGCGAGTAGTTATGCCCTCCACGTATTATGGCTATTGCAAAAAGAAGAAGACAAAGCGCGCTATACGCTGCGCCAATTATTAAAGCAGACGAAAATGCATGGGCTAGAGCCCCATAAAAGCGGTTGAGACCTCTTGCCGAAGAAATTCGGTGCCCCTCTTTATAGCCATGCTCCTGTAAAAGCACCAAACAAACGATGAGTGGAACGAACAGGGATGTACCGGCAAAAGCGCTGCGCGCAAGGGACTCATCAGGCGCAGAAGGATCGATTGCATTCCAGAGGAAACCAATATCCTCCCCACAAACGCCATAGCCAAAGGCGAGCAACGTTGTTCCGTTTTTTAGAAAGATGCCGAAGAGAAGGCCGAACGCCAGCATAAGCGCAAGACCAAACTTCGCCGGAAATATCCTGTGCAAACGCATCATATCTGCCTTTATGGGATGGATCGCCCGCTTCATAGCGAGACCGCCTTCATCAAGCGCCTGTAATACTCTTTTAGGGATGGCGCCTCATCCCTTATGACGTCCATCGATTCCTTTTTCAGCAGTTCACCGTCATGAAGAAACAGGCAGCTTGTTGCAACCGATGCCAGCTCATCCAAGTCGTGGCTAGAGATAAGCATGGTCTTACCCTGCTCCCGATTCAATCGACCGATAAGGGCCCATATACTCTCGATGCCCAACGGATCCAATCCATTTGCCGGCTCATCGAAAATGAGTACGTCGGTGTCGCCCAATAAAGCCGTAGCTATATCCAGTCGCCGTTTCATTCCCAGAGAAAAACTGCTCACGCTCTTTTTCTCATCGACGTCCAGCCCGACTAGGCCCAAGACACGAGGAACCTCACGTTTCTCATCGAGCCCCCATTCCGCACATCGGATCCGAAGATTCTCAGCCGCACTGAGGGATTGGTATGCTCCGCAGGAATCTGGCACATAGCCGACACGCGTCCGCATCAGGCTCAGCTCTTTTCTGATTTGCCTCCAAAGAGCTCCACGCTCCCCGACGATGGCTCACAGAGGCCCAGCACTATTTTAATAAGCGTGCTTTTGCCCGCCCCGTTTGCACCAACAAGGGCGCAAAGCTCAGACTGATCCACCTCGAAGGAAACGTCATGCAAAACGCGCCGTTTCCCGTAGCGCTTTGACACCTTCGATAGCTTTATCGCTGATGCGCTCATATCGTTCCTCCTTTCTTTTATCGTGGTTACTTGTAGTTATTGTTTTTCGATAACTCGTATTTGTCAAGATAATCTAGAAGAAAGAACCCGTGTTAGACACGGGTCCCCTTCACGCTGATATTTCGTTTTAGTTGTTCGCCTTAAGCTACTCGTCGCTCAAATCGACAGCAAAGACTGATGTCGGAAGCGACGCCTCATTGCCTCCGTCGTCCCGCATCTGCCTCACAACGTTTTTTGCACGCTCAACAATAAGCTCCTCAAGCTCTTTCTCACTCACGCGCTGAATAATATCTCCCGGTTGACAATCAAGCTCATCACAGATATCGAGGAGCGTCTTTAGGCGAATAGCTTTTATCTTTCCGTTTCTAAGCTTTGAAATATTAGCCGGAGTATGCCCCGTCGCCCGAATCAGATCAGAACTGGTCTTTCCGGTCTTAAGCAGCTGCGTCTCAAGCTCGATAATGAGATAGCTCATGCTTCCTCCTACACAAGCTCGTCAGACTGCTCCTGGAGCAGCGAGGCATAACTCCAGATCGCCGAGATAAACAAACAGACAACCGCGCCGATAAGCGACCCCGCATCAAAGGCAATGCCTTGGCAAATCTCAATAACGAAGGAATGAGGCACGATGTAAAGCTCCAGTCCGCCAATGGTGAGATTGACCGATCCATAGGCACCAACAAGCGAAACCGCGGCGTTAGCAGCAAAGGCAAGCGCGAGAACACGGATAAGCCGTACATGCGTCTTGGTAAAGGGCGAGACGCCCCGCGAGATGTTACGGCTGATCCCGCACAAAACGACAAGCGAAATACCCACGACGAGTGCCAGGCACAGTCCGCTTGGGATAACGATGCACCCGCCATTGAGAAGCGTCACGACACCGAAAGAATCAACAGAAGCACCGTTTGCAACCGCATACCAGATCACGTAAACAACCAACGCGGCAAAAGCAACGAGCATCCCTGCAAAAACGGCTGCCATGCAAAAACCAAGCTTCCTGATATTTTCGCCCGCCTTGGCCATACGCTGAACGCTGTTGGACATACACTCACCCTCATCGGCTCTATCGTTATTCGAACAGTTTATCGAACAACGATATGGATTGCATGCGGAAAGCCCCGCCAGTGCGCATGGGCCATTCACTAATCAGAAGGGGTGAGCGTGGATTTTTGGACATGTATCGAACGAGCGTGGATAATCTCCCACTTTGAGGCCGCCACCGGGCCTAAAACGGGAGATTATCCACTCTCATAGTCATCAAGGCTCACAGCCTCTTACTCCGCCGCCTCGCGCAGAGCCGACATCGTGGCCGCATATTGCTGCTGTAGCGCGTGCATTCCCTCGCGAGCGCCGTCAACGGCATCGGCGCCGCGCAGCGCTTCGGTTACCACGACCGCCGGCTCGTACAGATTATCGAATCCCAGGTTCTGGCTCACGCCCTTGAGCGTGTGCGCTGCCATAAACGCTTCCTTGGCGTCTCCTGCCGCCATGGCAGCCTCCAGCTTGTCCATGCTCTCGTCATCCAAAAACTTGAGGGCAAAGCGGGCGAGCATCTCCTCGCCCATCAGGCGAGCGCAAGCGTCATCGTAATTGGCGCCGATCTTCTCATACGCTTCACGCATGGAAATCATGGATTAAAACTCCTTTGGTCAAACTAAATCGTGGGAAACGCAACGACGTCGGCAGGGCGTGCCAAGGTTTCGGCAATGCGGTCTTGCACCTCGAGCAGGCAGTCGAGCAGCAGCGGGTTAAAGGTGCCGCACTTACCGTCCAGGATCATCTTGATCGCTTCCTCGTGCGGGATGGCATCCTTGTACACGCGCACGCTCGTCAGCGCATCGTACACGTCGACCACCGAAACCACCTGTGCGGCGATGGGAATTTCGTCGCCCTTAAGGCCATCGGGATAACCCTTGCCGTCCCAGCGCTCGTGATGCCAACGCGCAATCTGGTACGCATATTCCATAAGCGCATTGCCGGCGTGATGGCTGCCCAGCTCGAGTAGCATGTTGGCGCCAATCGTGGTATGCGTCTTCATAATCTCGAATTCCTCGGGCGTGAGGCGCCCGGGCTTGTTGAGAATTGCATCGTCAATCGACATCTTGCCGATATCGTGCAGCGCCGAAGCCAGGGCAATCGTGGAGCGTTCCTCATTGTTGAGGGAAATGTTGTCGCTACGCTGGACCAGGCAGCCAAGCAGCAGCTCGGTCAGCTTCTCGATGTTCGTGACGTGCCTGCCGCTCTCGCCATTGCGCAGCTCCATGACGCCGGCCATGATGTCGATGAGCATGCGACTGTTCTTGACGCGCTCGTTGTACTGCTGGGACAGCAGGCTCGTCAGGCGGCGCTGTTTGGCGTACAGGCGGATGGTGTTGTTTACGCGGCGGCGCACGATACGGGAGTCAAACGGGCGGTTGATATAGTCTGAGGCGCCCAGCTCGTACGCGCGCAGAACCATATCATCGGAATCTTCACTCGAAATCATGATGACAGGCAGATTGTCGATGCCCGATCGGCGTGACAGATCGGCCAGCACCTCAAAGCCGCTTATGCCCGGCATGATAATGTCCAGCAGCACGAGCGACAACTCATCGCCATAGCGGTCGACCATGTCGAGCGCCGCACGACCGTTATCGGCCTCGAGGATGCAATGCTCGTCCTTGAGCATCTCGCTGAGAATGGCTCGGTTCATCTCGGAGTCATCGGCGATAAGCACCAAAGGCTTTTCGCTTTGGAAGGCCTCGATGGAATCGGCATCGGTCACGACCGTACCGGATTTTGCCTTAGCGCGGCTCAGTAATTGGACAGCGCGGCCAACGCCCTCATCGACCGTCTCGCCATGAATGCGAACGCCACCAACACATGCCGTCAAGCTCACGTACTCATGGCCCGGAATAATCGTGGAATGAACGGCATCGGACACCTGATGCAGGCGACGGGTGAAGTCATCGGAGGGAATATTGGGCATGACAACCACAAACTTGTCGCAGCCATAGCGCACAAGCTCGTCAGTCGAACGAATTCCGCTGCGTATGGCTGTCGCCACAGCACCGAGCGCAAGGTCGCCGGCATGACGGCCACACGTATCGTTGAAGGCCCTAAAATCATCAACGTCGATCATCGCAACGCCGGCATTCATGCGGGCGCTGCGAAGCTTTTCCTCGTAATATCGGCGATTGCGCACGCTCGTCAGCACGTCGGTGTAGACAAGGTCCTCTTCCGCGGCCTCTTGCTCATCAATCGGACGCACCATCAGCAAGACGTGAGGCTCGCCCTCGACCTTCAGAGGGCGTAGACGGGCGCGGTACTCAGTGCCATCATTGAGCAGTTGCTCCGACACCTCATCGGAGTCTGCCAAAGCCTCAAGACTCGACTGACGCAGACAAGGGCAGCGATCGCCGGCGAGCAAGCAGTTAGGCTCACTCTTAATCTGATCGGCCGACAGTAAACGCACCACGGGGTAGGTCTTCGCGACGCGGGCGACCTCGACGGCAGCCTCCTCGTCGGTTAGATTGACCTCGTGATTATTGAGCATATGGGGCCCTTTCGATAGTTTCGCATGGAGCGGTGGGTTCCAAATGTTACAAGGGTAACACCTTGTCGATGCAGGTAAGTACGTGAATGCTGCCACATTCTTATGAGTTGGCAGACGGCGCGATTGAAGCCGCAGACGCGAGGTTTTGAGCACGTTTGTTAATACGGCCGAAACGTTTGCGGATGAAGCCTGCTTTGGCTATTGCGGATGCTAGAGCCCCAGGATGCCACGGACAGCCCGGGCAGCCGCTGCCGGGCGATCGCGCAGACCGTTATGCGCGCCCGGGATCGTCACGAGAGGGCAATCGAGATATTCGGCAGCCGCTCGCGTGCCAGCCTCGCGGGGCGTGCCAATCGAGAGCTCGCCCAGGAGCACGGCGGCCACCGTTTTTGACGTGCGAACGCTATCCCAATCGGGAACGCAGGTCATAGTAACCCCGTATTCGTTTGCCATGAAACTGCGGCCGTTGCGCAGGGCGTGCTTGGCTTCCGCCTCGGTCGTCCCGGGAGCCTCGGGGTCCAAGTCGCCGAGAGCTCCCAAGAAAAGCCGGAGCGCCCTTGAAACCTTTCCAGCCGCAATCATATCGAGCAAAACCGGAGCTGCGCCCATGCCGACGCCTTCGGCCGACACAGCCGGCTCATGCAGAATCGCACGGGAGACGGGATGGGGTTCGGTGCGAAGAAGCTCCAGTGCCACCAACGTACCGGCGCTATGCGCAAGCACATTTGCCGGAGCGCCAACGCGTTCGATCACGGCTTGCAGGTCGGCGGCCTGAGCGGCAAGATCATAGCTGCCGTCTGCCGCATCGCTGCTGCCACCGCAGCCGCGGCGGTCGTAGGCAATTACGCGGTAGTTGCGGCTGAGCTCACAAGCGATACCGTCAAAAAATGTGCCGTCGACACAAGCACCGTGCACACACACCAAGGCAGGAGTATCAGGCGACACATCCAGGCCGGCATATTCGCGACAGGCAATCGTGGTGCCCGCATTCTCGACCGTAAAATCCATGTTGTGCCCCATCGTCTTGTGCCTTGTTAACACATTAACTGTACCCGACCCGAAACCTCTCATGGCGTGGACATTGAGGGCAGAGTGGAAAACGAAACCTGAAAAGCACAAGCCCGAATCAGACTTTGGCACCGATGCTATGCTTAGGCACAGCTGTCCCAAGGAGCATATGCCTATGTCTACGTTTTTAAATGCCAGCCCCATCTTTGGACCGGTTCGCAGCCGCCGTCTGGGCCTTTCGCTCGGCGTCAACATGATGCCGGCATCGGGCAAGATCTGCACGTTCGACTGCATCTACTGCGAAAACGGTCTCAACTCCGAGCGTCCCTGCCACGAGCCGTATAACACGGCTGCCGTGGTACTCGACGCGCTCGAGGTAAAGCTGCGCGAGATGGCAGCCGAGGGCGAGCTCCCCGATGTGATCACGTTTGCCGGCAACGGCGAGCCCACCGCCGCGCCGGAGTTTCCGCAGGCCATTGCCGGCGCCGTCGCGCTGCGCGACGAGCTTGCCCCAAACACCAAGATTGCCGTGCTTTCCAACGGCACGCGCGCCGACCAGCCCGCTGTGCACGATGCGCTCATGATGGTCGACGACAACATTCTTAAGCTCGATACCGTCGACCCGGCATTTATCCAGCTGCTCGACCAGCCCGTTGGCCCCTACAACGTCGAGCACCAGATCGAGACGTTCGCAAGCTTTGACGGTCACGTTATTATCCAGACGATCTTTTTGACCGGCGAGTATCAGGGCAAGCCCATCGACAACACCGGCGAGGAGTACGTTGCCCCCTGGCTCGCGGCGCTTGAGCGCATTCGCCCGCAAGAAGCGACCATCTACACGGTGGCGCGCGAGACACCGGTCGCTGGCCTTGCCAAAGCAGCGCCCGAGGTGCTCGACGCCATTGCCGCGCGCGTCCAAGCCCTCGGCATTCCCTGCCAGGTGAGCTACTAGCAAAACCACACAGCAGCTAGCGCTGCCATCCCGCCCCATCAGTTGCGGTGATATAGTTCCTATTTGTGCTGTTAAACCGCTTAAATCGGAACTATATCACCGCAACTTTTATGGACGCGTGGGTGGGCTATACTAACTGCGAATGAAAGGAAGTTAGCCATGTATGACAATGGACCCGTGCCCGGCCGCAACGACGCTTGCTGGTGCGGCAGCGGCAAAAAATATAAGAAATGCCATAACGCCTTTGATGAGCGCCTCGAGCGCTTGTGGGAAGAGGGCTGGGAGGTTCTGCCCCGCACGCTCTACAAGACGCCCGCCGATATCGAGGGCATCAAGCGCTCCGCCGCCATCAACGTGGGCGTGCTCGACTACGTAGGCGAGCACATCGCCGCGGGCATGACCACCAACCAGATCGACCAGATGATCTACGACTACACCGTCGAGCACGGCGGCACGCCGGCCGACCTCAACTACGAGGGCTACCCCAAGAGTGTGTGCACCTCGATCAACGACGTGGTCTGCCACGGCATCCCCTGCGATACGGACGTGCTGCACGAGGGTGACATCATCAACGTGGACTGCTCCACGATCTTGGACGGCTACTTTAGCGACTCGAGCCGCATGTTCTGCATCGGCGAGGTCTCTGCCGAGCGCCAGCGCCTGGTCGACGTCACCCGCGCCAGCGTGGAAGCGGGTCTGGCGGCCGTCAAGCCATGGCTGCCGCTGTCCGTTATGGCCGAGGCCGTGCAAAAGACGGTCGAGGACGCCGGCTTTAGCGTGGTGCGCGAGTACGGCGGACACGGCATCGGTAAGGAGTTCCACGAGGACCCGTTTGTGGGCTTTACCACCGAGGCGCCCGATGTGGACACCATCATGGCTCCGGGCATGGTCTTTACCATCGAGCCTATGGTCAACGCCGGAGCGCCCGACATTAAGATTAGCAAGGGCGATGGCTGGTGCGTACGCACCAAGGACGGCAGCGATTCGGCCCAGTGCGAGGTACAGCTCGTGGTGACCGAGAACGGTTACGAGCTGCTCAGCTGGTAGCCGCACGGACGCCGGGCGCTCATGGACTTATAACCGTCCATGAGCGCCCGGCGCTTTATTTAAGCGTTTTGCCTGATAAAACCTGCCAAAATAAACCTGTCCCTTTTTGGCAGGTCAAGCGGAGAGGACTGCTTGTGAACATCCTGGTTTTACTGCCCGTCAACGACCGTCATCGCGCAATTCTCGAGTCGAGCGCTCCGGGCGAGGACTTTATCTACACGAGCGCCGACGCCATCGCGCATGAACAAGTCGCCAACGCCGACGTGATCTTGGGCAACATAGACCCTGCCCTGCTTACCGCATGCGAGCACCTCCAGCTACTGCAGCTGCAGACCGCGGGCTATGACGACTACCTTGCTGCCGGCACCGTGCCGGCTGACGCCAAGCTGTCTTGCTCGGTGGGCGCCTACGGCCAGGCCGTGAGCGAGCACATGTTTGCCATGGTGCTGTCAATGATGAAGCGCCTGCCCGGCTACCAGGACCTGCAGCGCGAACATCGCTGGGAGGATTTAGGTCCGGTCACCTCGCTCAAAAATGCCAATGTGCTGGTGCTGGGCGCGGGCGACATTGGCGGTCACTTCGCCACGCTCTGCCGCAGCATGGGCGCGCACGTCCGCGGCATCAAGCGTCATCCGCTCGTCTACCCCATTGTGTTTGAGGACATGGACGGCATGGACGCCCTGTCCGAGCGCCTAGCCGAGGCCGACATCGTCGCATCCTTTATGCCCAGCACACCCGAGACCCGCGGCCTGGCGAACGCCGAGTTCTTCGCCGCGATGAAACCGGGTGCCTTCTTTGCCAACGGCGGCCGCGGCGACCTTGTGGTCGCCGACGACTTGGTTGCCGCTCTGGAATCGGGACATCTCGCCGGCGCCGCGGTCGACGTCACCGACCCCGAGCCGCTGCCTGAGACAAGCCCGCTGTGGGATGCGCCCAACATGCTCATCACACCGCACATCTCGGGCTGGTTCCACCTGGCCGCCACGCTCAACAATGTGGTCGACATCGCCGCGGAGAACCTGCGTCACCTGCAGGCCGGCGAGACGCTTCGCTGCTGGATCGAACATTAGGGTTCCGCCGTTCTAACGAACGGCGGACCGGTCGACGCTGCGCGCCGCCCAGAGCGACAATTTGTCATTCAAAAGGCGAGGCATGACCAGAAGGTCAATGCCTCGCCTTTTTCATGCCAACTTGTTCGTTCTGGACGTCGCTCGCTGACATTTGCTCAACCCACGGTGTCTTAACAATTCCGTCCAGCTGTTGGCATTGCGGCATTTGCCCAGATAAAGCCTGCCAAAATGAACCTGTCCCTTTTTGGTAGGTTTGGTGCAATGGGGTCAGGTTGGCTTGCGCCATACCGGTAGTTCTGTCTGCGACACTCTCGCCAAAGTGATATCAAACATACATCTAGCGTTTTCGACACTTCGCTTATTAGAGCCAGTCCGTCTCCTCGTCATAGCGGTCCGAATAGGCGTTACGCTTGAGTTCTTCAGCACTCGTTGGTCGCGCCTTGGAAACGTCGACCCCTGACTCATGGCAAGCGGCGACGAACAGCTGTAAACCCCGATCAATAAGCTGAGCCCCACGCTCGGCCTTCATTTCTTCGGCTCGCATTTAGAGCTCCACGCTTTCGGCTCCGTTGATGGTTAGGTCGCGCTCGTAGAAGGCGGTGAGAGCGCGGATGGCGTACATCACGTCGCGCACGCCGCCGGTCTCGTAGCTCGAGTGCATGGCCAGCTGCGGCAGGCCCACGTCCACGGCATGCATGCTCGCCTGCATGTTCGACAGGTTGCCCAGGGTAGAACCGCCGGCCATATCGCTCTTGTTGGCAAAGGCCTGCGTGGGCACGTCGGCATCATCGCAGATAGCCTGGAACACCGCGCGGCTAAAGGCGTCGGTGCAGTAGTGCTGGTTGGCGGCCTCCTTGATGACGATGCCGCCGTTAAGCACAACCTGGTTGCGGGCGTCGCACTTCTCGGCGTGGTTGGGGTGCACGGCATGCGCGTTGTCGCAGCTCACGAGCATCGAAGCGGCAAGTGCGCGGTGGTACGACTCGTCATCGAAGCCCAGCGACCCGTTGATGCGGCGCAGCGCGTCGGCCAAGAACGTCGACATGGCGCCCTGCTTGGTCTCGGAGCCAACCTCCTCGTTATCAAAGCAGCAAAAGACCGAAACGTCGTGCGCATTCTCGGCACCCAAAAATGCCTGCAGCGAGGTGTAGGCGCAGGCCAGGTCGTCGAGCTTGGGCGTCGAGATAAACTCGTCGGCCCAGCCCCAAATGCGTGCATCCTGACGATTGACCAGGAACAGGTCGCGACCCAAAATTTGCTCGGGCTCAACGTCCAGTTCGTCGGCGATCAGGGCGTCAAAATCTCCCTGCTTAAGGTCGCCGGCGCTGATGAGCGGGCACAGGTCGACAGCTCGGTTGGGCGCAAAGCCCTCGTTAACGCCACGATTCATATGGATGGCAAGGCTCGGGATAATGGCAACTTCGCGCTCGGTAGCGAGCAAACGACTCTCGATACGGTCGCCCTCGCGCACCAGCACGCGGCCCGCGAGCGCCAGCGGGCGATCGAACCAGGTGTAGTCGATCATACCGCCGTAGGCCTCGGTGTTCAGGCGCAGCGTCTCGCCCGCGCCGTCAAGCTCGGGCACGGCCTTGACCTTAAACGTCGGCGAATCGCTGTGCGACGCCGTGAGTTGAAAATGATAGTCGCCGGCAACGCCGTCCTCGCCCCACGTAGCAGCCAGGTCCTCGCCCACCTTAAAGGCAACAACGCTCGAAGTGTTGCGCTGCGTGTAATAGCGACCGCCCGGCTCGATGTCCCACGCCGCGTTCTCGGGCAGGTAGGTAAAGCCCGCCTCGTCGAGCTCGGCCATAATGGTCGCCGCCGTATGGAACATGCTGGGGCATGCCTCGATAAAGTCGATGAGGTCGTTGGCGGCCTCGATATCGTCGGCCGTCACGTGCACGCGCTCGGGCGTTTCCTGATCCGTCATGCTCTCCCCTTTCGCTGGGTTGATGGTCCCCTCCAGCATACCCCGTCGCGCCAGCGCCGCGCCTTTCATTCCATGTTTAATCCCGCGCCGCTCACCAAGTTGAGCCATCATGCTCGCGCTCCTTTTGCGACAATTACGCTAACAGGACGAGAGGAGCCGTCATGAAGCCACGTAACATTGCCATCGCCTGCGGTGTCGCGGGAGTCACCGTCGGCCTTGCCGCTGCCACCGGCATTGTTTACCGCAAGCAAATCAAATCCGCTGCGTCGCTCAAACGCTTGACCGGCTACGCGGATGGCTATGACCTGTACGCGATCGACATCGCCTACGACTACGACCTCGACTGCATCATCGCCGCCGATGTGCGCGACGACCAGGCCTACATCGATGCCGTGGTGGCGCAGGTGTTGCCCGGCGTGCCGGCACATGTCCAGGCGCCCCAGTTTGCCTGCAGCGCCTTTGCCGCCGTAGATGCCGAAGGCCGCGTGCGCACCGGTCGCAATTACGACTTTAAGGACGACACCTCGGCGCTGCTGGTGCGCAATCACCCGCGCGACGGCTATGCCTCCATCGGCTTTGCGGCTCTCAATAACCTGGGCGATAACACTCCGCTTGACTCCGTCGCCGGACGTGCCGCCGCACTCATGGGCCCGTTTGCCCAGCTCGACGGTGTTAACGAATGCGGCGTGTCCATTGCCGTACTCACCCTGGATTCCAAACCCTGTGATCAGGATACGCAGCGCCCCGTCATCAATACCTCACTCGCCATCCGCCTGGCGCTCGACCGTGCCGCCACCACGCAAGAAGCTGTCGACCTGCTTTCCGCCTACGACATGCACGCCATGGCAGGACGCGATTACCACTTCTTTATCAACGACGCCGCCGGTGACGCGCGGGTGGTGGAGTGGGATCCGCGCGATCCGGACCGCGCTTTCAAGGCGACTCCTGTACGCCAGGTCACGAACTTCTACGCCTGCTATGGTGACGAAGTGCTGCCCAACCAAAAGAATGGCGAGCTGGGCCATGGTAAAGAGCGCGCCGTCGCAATCGCCGATGTCCTTGACGCCCATGTCGGTGCCCAGGACGAGGCAGTCGCTTGGAAGGCCCTACGCGCTGCGGCGCAAGAGCCCAATCCGGAAGACATCACCAGCAACACGCAACGGTCGGTCGTCTTTGACAATACCGAACCCGCTGCCGTCATCACGCTGCGCCGCCACTGGGGCGACATCGACGCCTTTGTGCTGTAAGGAGCTGGCGCCGTCGTCCTTACGCTCGCCTGACGTTGCTTACATTTCTATACATTTGAGCTAACACGTTTTACCCCCGCATCAACAGTGTGCGGGGGTAAACTTATGCGCATGTTATAACTTGCCCGGAAGGATTCACCATGCTTAGAATCGGTCTTCTTACTAGTGGCGGCGACTGCCAGGCGCTCAACGCCACCATGCGCGGCATCGTCAAAACGCTTATGACCAATAGCGAAGAGCCTATCGAGATCTATGGTTTTGAGGACGGCTACCAGGGCCTTATCTACAGCAGGTTCCGCGTCATGACGCCCGCCGATTTTAGCGGCATCCTCACCCGCGGCGGCACCATTTTGGGCACGAGCCGCACGCCGTTCAAGCGCCTGAACATTCCCGAGGCCGACGGCGTCGAGAAGGTGCCCGCGATGGTCCACACCTATCACAAGTTGCAGCTCGACTGCCTGTTTATGCTGGGCGGTAACGGATCCACCAAGACTGCCAACCGCTTGCGCGAAGAGGGCCTCAACGTTATCGCCCTGCCCAAGACCATCGATAACGACACCTGGGGCACCGAGATGACCTTTGGCTTTACGAGCGCCATCGACGTCGCAACCAAGTGCATCGACGACATCCACACCACCGCTTCGAGCCATGGGCGCGTATTCGTTATCGAGATCATGGGACACAAGGTTGGCTGGATCCCGCTGTATGCCGGCGTCGCGGGCGGCGCGGACGTCATCCTGATTCCCGAGATCCCCTACGACATGGACCAGGTCATCAAGACCATCGAGCATCGCATGGAAACCGGCAGCCGCTTTACCATCGTGGCCGTCGCCGAGGGCGCCATCTCCAAGGAGGACGCGGCGCTGCCCAAGAAGGAGTACAAGAAGAAGCTCGCCGAGCGCACGAGCCCGTCAATCGTGTACGACATCGCCAAGGAGATCGAGGCCAAGACCGGTCGCGAGACCCGCGTCGCCATCCCCGGCCACACGCAGCGCGGCGGCCAGCCCGACGCCCAGGACCGCATCTTTGCGACCCAGTGCGGCGTCGAGGCAGCGCTCGGCTGCCTGCGCGGCGAGTTTGGCTACATGATTGCCCTGCGCGACGGCAAAATGTGCCACATGCCGCTCGAGGATGTCGCCGGCAAGCTCAAGTTTGTCGACCCCCAGAGTGATCTGGTGCGCGAGGCCAAGGCGCTGGGCATCAGCTTCGGCGACGAATAGCCTCGGCTGGAACCGCCCCCATCGGAGCCCCCAGGGCTTACCTCCCAAATTGTCCTCGGACATGTCAGGACCCCGCCGTGCGCTTCGCGCGGCGGGGTCCTTCCGTCCTGCGGAAAGATTTGGGAGGTAAGCCCTGGGGGCTCCTGCGGTAACTAGGGAGGCCGAGGCTATTCGTCTTCTTGCTGCAAGTGCGTGGGCTGAGATTTTGGGATGTGGCGGGCTCTTAGCTGAGAGTAGCACTAACATTTGTCACATAATTGCTGGTCATGATGGTTGCTACCGGTAGTTGCGGTAGGGTTGGGGCAGATTCTAACTAGAAATGGTGGTCGCTACCGGTTGTTCTCGGCATACTCGGCTCATTCGATTCGACCATCAAACGAAAGGAACCACCATGGATCTTGCGATGGCGCAGCGGCTCGTTGATCGCCGCAAGGCCGCCGGGCTTTCTCAGGAGGCGCTTGCCGCCCAGCTGGGTGTGAGCCGTCAGGCTGTCAGTAAATGGGAACGCAGCGAGTCCTCACCCGATACCGATAACCTCATTGCGCTCGCCGCGCTGTATGGTGTGTCGCTGGATGAGTTGTTGTATGGGGAAGCGGCTAGTGATGCCGATAGCTCAGAGGACGGCAGCACCGAAACGGTGGATGAGGCTAAAGAGGCCGAAGATTCTGCCGAGCACGCCGATTGCGGCGACAAACCACTTGTCGATATTTCCCTCGCGCGCGGCATCCACGTCATTGATTCCAATAAAGGCGAGGAAGTCCATGTTGGCTGGAACGGCATCCATGTGACCAACGAGCGCAAGGGCGAAGAGGTGCATGTGGGGCCGGACGGCGTGCATGTCGATACGCTTGAGGACGATGGGCATAGCATGCATACCAATGACGACGGCACCGTCACCATCGACGGTGAGACGTTCTCCAGCTGGAAGGAAGCACACGACAAGCTCGACCATCATGGCAAGCATTTCCACACCAAGGTCGGACGTGCATGGAACAAATTCCCCTTCCCCGCGCTTGTCACTCTCGCCTATCTGGTGCTCGGCATTGTCTACGGCACATGGGCTACGGGACTCTTCCTCGTCTTTTTGATTCCCGTCTATTACGCGCTTGGCGACTTTATCGACCAACGCCACTTATCTAAGCTGATCGATGTCGTCTATTCGGTCAGTGCCGAGGCATGGTTCCTCTACATGTGGCTCTGCCTGGAGCAACCCCATCCCGCATGGGCCATCCTCATCACGATTCCCGTCATAAAGGCGCTCATGCGCTGGTGCCGTAAACAATGGAAGCACCGCAAACAGGCCTAAACCGCCCTAACCCGCCAGCACCACTCATCCGACACCACCCGCCCCTTCCAAGTTGTGGTGGAATAGGGACTGTTTTGAGGCTCCCAAGCACCAAACAGTCCGTATATCACCGCAACTAACAAACAATTGGGTCAGTTCCGGCACGGAGATAAGCATTGAGCTGACCGCGCGCCAAGAAAAGGGCTGTTTACTACGTTTAGCCCGAAGGGGCCAACCATGACCGCCTTTTTCGAAAATCGACAGGCCTTCTACCTGCGGTTTTATTTTTCGTTTTCCCGGCATGGTTGAGGGTATCCAATTAAACGTAGTAGATAGGCCCGTTTTGTGGCATACGACCCATTCAAGCCCGATCTCAAAGGCTAAAGAGAGCCTCCCATCCATGCCTGCGAGCGAAAACCAAATAGAATGAAAGGCAAATGGAAAGCCCGTTTGACGAGCGGAGGACATATGCGCGACGTAGCCGAAAGCGACTGGAAGCTGTTTAAGAAAATGCTTCCCCAATGGCAAGAATGTTATATGGAAAAGCTCATCGGCCAGTACGTTGAGATGCTGAACGGCGACAGCGAAGCATCCAGTAGATTTTGGGCACTAGAAGAACGCCTCAATAGAGACAAGCTGTCCTCAGGCGTAATTGCAAGCGACATTCGCCGCAGCACGATGCACCGCGAGATAGCAAATTTGCTTATCGACAGCGTGATCACCCTTGACGACCTTGACGGTTTTACCGAGGACATTAAGAGCTATGCGCAACACTGGATTGGCCAGTAAGAGCACTGAACGACAGACATCCCCAACAAAACGTGGCAAACGCCGGGCCACCTAATGGTTGTCCGGCGTTTGCCCAGATAAAACCTGCCAAAATAAACCTGTTCCTTTTTGGCAGGTTACTCGGCACTCTTGAGGGCGCCGACCATGTCGATCTTGTTGAGGGTACGATTGGTGGCGAGGTTGACGATAAACGTAAAGCCAAAGGAAAGCACCACGGCGAGCACGTAGCTTAGCGGCTCGACCTCGACATCAAAGTACAGCGACGGCATCTGCAAAATGTACGTAAAACTCTCGGCCAGCAAGCCGCCCAGCGGCACGCCCAGCGCAGCGCCAATCGCCGTGAGGATCAACGTCTCCTTGTTGACGTAATGGTGCACCTCACCGCGACGGAAGCCCAACACCTTAATGGTCGCCAGCTCGCGCTCGCGCTCGGAGATATTCGTGTTGGACAGCGTAAACACCACCACAAACGATAGGCACGCTGCCATAAAGGTCACGAGCACCACGACAGAATTGATAATCGTAAAGTTCGCCTCGTAGTTCTGCCAATGTTCGGCCGTGCTCGAGATGGTGAGCCAACCGTCGCTCTTAATTTTCTTGCTAAACGCAATCTGGTCGGCCGACGAACCCTTAAGCAGCACAAAGACGCCGTTGAGGCGTGCGCTTCGACCGAACGCACGCTCATAGGTACTCTGCGTCATGTAAAGCGTGTTGCCCAGATAGTTGAGCGAAATGTCGCTGACTTTGACCTTGGCGACGTTGAGCGACGAATCCTGGACGTGTGCTGTCTCGCCCGGCTGAATCCCCAGCACCAACTGTGAACTCTTGCTCAGATACACGTCCCCGTCACGCAGGGCGAGCGGTTCTTTGGACTCATCCTCCAGGCACACGTAATCGCCCAAGTCACCCGTGCGGTCGTCGGGAATCACGATCAGCTGCACGGTCTCGCTCTTGCCGTCAAATGTAAAGGTGACGTTGTCGGTCATGATCGGCAGCGTCGAAGTCACGGTCACGTTGGAGTCGATGGCCGCGCTACGCTCCTCCAGCGCCGCGCGCGTCTGCGAAAAATCGTCGGGGTTGGCGACCGCCAGCAAGTCATAGCGCGTGATATGCCCGTACTGCTTGGGCGAAAGCGCCACCGACGTGTCGCGGATGCCCATGCCGCAAATCACGAGCGCCGTACAGCCCGCGATGCCAAAGATGGTCATAAAGGCACGCTTTTTGTAGCGGAACAGGTTACGCGCTGCCACCTTGTTCAAAAAGCCCATGCGGCGCCAGATAAAGCCGATGCGCTCGAGCAGAATGCGTGAGCCGGCACGCGGCGCCTTGGGGCGCATGAGCGAGGCTGGGGTCTCGGCCATCTCGTGACGACAGGCGATAATCGTGGCGCCCACCACACCCACGGCAAACAGCGCCACCGAGACGATCGAGGACACGATGTCGTACGAAAGCAGCATCTGGGGCAGTGAGTACATGTCGTCGAACACCGTAAACAGGAACAGCGGCAAGCCCACAAATCCGATGATGTTGCCGAGCACACCGCCGATCAGACACGCCCACAGTGCGTAGTCTACGTATTTGGACAGGATACGCCCGCGTGAATAGCCGAGCGCCTTGTACAGGCCGATGAGCGTGCGCTCCTCCTCGACCATACGCGTGGCGGTGGTAAGGCTGATGAGCACGGCGACGATAAAGAAGATGAACGGGAACACCGTGGCGATGGCCTCGATCGAAGAACTGTCGCTCTCGACGCTCGAGTAGCTTGCGATGTTACCGCGGTCCTGGATGTACCAAGTGCATTCGCCCAGGTCGGAAAGCTCGGCGCGGGCATCGGCGAATTGCTGATCGGCGGCGGCGCGGCGCTGGTCCAACTCGGCCTGAGCCTGGACGCGTTCCTCACTGCCCTCGGCCATACGATCGATGTTGCCCTGTTCAATCCCAAAGAGCATATTCGCCTGGCGCTCGGCCGCATCCAAGCTTGCCGGCGTGTCGACCGTCAGCTCCTGGGCGCGCGCCTTCTCACGCTCCTCGCGGATCTTCTCGATATTGCCCTTGACCTCGTTAATCCTTGCCGTATAGGCATCAGAATAGGAGTTGAGGTCCTTGGCTCCCTCGACGGCTACGTGGACTGCGGAATAGGAAGAAGATGCCGCGGCATCCTCGCTCACATAGAACTTATAGTCCGCAGCCGAAGCAGCGCGAAAGGCGTTGACTGTCGAGTCGGAGCTCACGTCGGTAGGATCGAGGACCTCGGCCGTAATGGTGTAATCGCCCGCGGCAAACTGGTCCTTGGCACTTTGGTTCGACGAGCTCGCATCGTTGGCGGCAAAACTCACCGTATCGCCGAGCTTTTTGCCCGAAGCCTTCAGGAACTTCGAAGTCACCGCGACCTCATCGGCACTCTCGGGCAAATCACCGCTCACCAGCACCGGTTGATCGATATTCTCCTTGGAAAGACTTTGCACGATCACGCGCTCGCGTGTTGTGCCCACGGCGGTGTAGGCGGTCTCGGTGTAGATACCCTCGGCCGTCTCGACGCCGTCGACCTCTTGGATAGCCGCAAGATCGTCGCGCGTAAGGCCATAGGTCGACTGCACGTTAATGTCATAGACATTCTGCTGGTCAAAATAGGCGTCGACCGAATCGCGCAAATCTTCGCAGCCTGCCTTAAGACCGCACATCACGCTCACGCCAAGCGCGGTGATGACCACGATAGACAAGAAGCGCTTAAGACTGCCGCGGATTGTACGGTAGATGCCACGGCGAAAAACCGTCGGCACCATATCGTTTGAACTTTGGGCGGTGCGATAGGTCGTAAAATCCTGCTCGTGCTCCATGTTCCGCGCATCGCGGCGTTGGCTGTTTTGGCGGTCCTGGTCCATGGGCGCTACCACTCGATCGTCTCGATAGGCACGGGATTTTGCTGGACCGTCTCGCTCTCCACGCGACCACTCTTAAAGCGGATCAGGCGATCGGCCATGGGCGCGAGCGCGGAGTTGTGCGTGATGATGATGACCGTAATGCCCTGCTTGCGGCAGGTATCCTGCAGCAGCTGCAAGATCTGCTTGCCGGTTTTATAGTCGAGCGCGCCCGTGGGCTCGTCGCATAAAAGAAGCTTGGGGTTCTTGGCCAGTGCGCGGGCAATGGACACGCGCTGCTGCTCGCCGCCCGAAAGCTGCGCGGGGAAGTTGGCGAGGCGCTCGCCCAGGCCAACCTGGCGAAGCGTCTGTTCGGCATCGAGCGAATCGGGGCAGATCTGAGCTGCAAGCTCAACGTTTTCGAGCGCCGTCAGGTTGGGAACCAGATTGTAGAACTGAAAGACAAAGCCGACGTCGGCGCGGCGGTACTCCACAAGCTGCGCCTCGTTGGCAGAGCTCACGTCGCGCCCGTCCACTGTCACGGAGCCGGAGGTTACCGTATCCATGCCGCCTAGGATGTTGAGCGCCGTAGTCTTGCCGGCGCCCGAAGCGCCCAGGATAATGGCGAGCTCACCGCGCTCAACGGTAAAGCTCGCGCCGTCGAGCGCATGGATGCGGGCATCGCCCTCGCCGTATGCTTTGATGACGTCTTTGAATTCGATATAGGCCATCGATCGGTTCCCATCTGGTCGGATAACTCTTTAGTATTACCCATTTCACGCCGACCAAAAAGGGACAGGTTCATTTTGGCAGGTTTTATATGGGGAAACGACAGCCATAGATGAGGCGCCGGGGAGGCAGAGAAATCATCGACAGGGTCAGGCCGACCGCCAAACACAACGCACGCATCTCTATCTGTCAGCCGAATCATCCGAACAGCTGTTCGTTTCTATGATATGATTCCACTATCTAAGTAGGCCAATACGCAGAAAGGCGGCCAACATGGCGTTCGACTTTAAGAAGGAATGCAAGGAGCTCTACAAACCTGCAAGCAAGCCGAGTATCGTAACTGTCCCGCCTATGAGCTACGTTGCCGTTCGCGGAAAGGGCGACCCAAATACCGAAGGTGGCGAGTATCAAAACGCCCTGCCACTGCTTTACGGCATCGCCTATACCGTCAAGATGTCGAAGAAAGGCTCAAGGAGTATCGAGGGCTATTTCGACTTTGTAGTACCGCCGCTCGAGGGATTCTGGTGGCAAGACTCCCCGATCGGCGACATCGATTATGTACGCAAGGACGATTTCAACTTTATCTCGTGCATCCGCCTGCCCGATTTCGTCAGCCGAGATGATTTTGACTGGGCAGTCGCGGAAGCCACGACCAAAAAGAAACTGGACTTTTCTGCCGTCGAGCTGCTTAAAGTTGACGAGGGTCTCTGCGTTCAATGCATGCACACCGGGCCCTACGACAACGAACCGGCGACCGTAAACGCTATGAATGAATACACGACCGAGCAGGGCTATGTCCCCGACTTCTCAGACACCCGTTTCCATCACGAAATCTATCTCTCCGATCCACGCAAAAGTGCACCGGAGAAACTTAAGACTGTGATTCGTCATCCTATCAAGCGCGCCGAATAGCATGGAGCGTCATTTCACGCGCTAGGTTTTAAGCCAGTCAACCAGCCGCCACCTAGGCCGTCCGGTAATTATCCTGACGCGGCCCGTCGCATCTTATAAGTTTGTTTTGCTAAAGCTGGAAAGCCTCTCAACGATGCGCAACTCCAGCTCTTTTTCTATCAAGAGGCTTAAATGAAATGCCGGAAGTCGCGGATATCCATCAACGAACAAATAGCACTATTGACAGAAAGCAAGGGTCTTAAGTGCTCTGATCAAAGCGAACTCGGGCGAGCTTTGGTCGAAGTCGGCCACTACAGACTGTCGGCCTACTGGTTTCCCTACAAAACCAAATGCAAGTCCGGGATTACCATCTTTCGCGAAGGCACAACATTCGAAACCATCATCTACACGTATGAATTTGACCGAGCCCTCCGGCAGTTAATGTTTGATGCGGTCGGCAGAATTGAGATCTACCTCAGAAGCAGAATTGCCTATCTTGCCTCTGAGGAACACGGGCCTTTCTGTTACCCAGATGTCGCCATAACGAGGCTCAACTCGGCATGCCCATCGCGCTTTGCGCCGCGCTGGGATACGCCGCCGTCTTTGGCAGCGCCACCAATACGCTGCTCGCGCCGATCCTGATTGACTGCGGAGTCTTCGGCTTTGGCAGCTTGCCGATGTTCTTTATTGTCTGCGTCGTGGCTTACCTGTTCAACATGGATAAGTCGATCTACGCCCTGCAAGAACGAACGTAGATAGATGTCCAAGCAGGTGATCTCAACCGGAAACGGCGTCTTGGCTATGCAAAGTGCCCTGGCGTTATTCCTCGTACGCGCCCTCAAGCCGAAGCAGCCACTCCTTGCGATCAAGCCCGCCGGCATATCCGTTAAGCGAGCCGTCGGCGGCAACCACGCGATGGCACGGCACAATGATCGAAATGGGATTCCGCGCGACCGCGGCCCCCACGGCACGGGGAGACACAACAGGTGCTTCGTTTCCCGGTACACGATGTCGAGCCGCAACACGCTGGGCGATCTCACCATACGTAGCGACCTCGCCACGCGGGATAGAAAGCAGCTCAAACCAAACCTCACGCTGAAACGCCGTGCCAATCATATGCAACGGCGGCGTAAACCGAGGCTCCTGCCCCGCAAAATAAGCATTCAGCCAAGCCCAAGAACGCTCAAGCACCGAAGAAGCCGCGCCATTTGCCGGACTCACCGAAGACATCCCACCGGTACCAGAAACCGCATCGGCACCTACGACATACTCCGCATCCTCTTTGAGCAGCGTAGAGCCAAAGTGCTCCTGCCCCTCAAACCAAAGCCCCGTCAAACCGCGGCCATCAGCGGCAAGCAGGATTTCGCCCAAAGGCGAAGCAAATGTCGTCGTGACCACCAGCGGCTCCTTTCAAAACTCCGCACCATAATACCGCGAATTGTGCAGACAACCCCCGCAGATACGTCTGGGCGGGCTCGATTGTCCAAGGGAGGGAGTTTTTCCTCTCAATATCGGCCGATACCGAGTCACAACGCCCAAAACGATGTCCGGCAAAAACGTGGGTGAATGGTTTTCCGAGAAGTGAACGAGTAAAACTAGGGCGCCGAAGCATCCGCATTTTTTGATTGCAAAACACCAGGATTCATACGATAAAACCGCAGGAAATAGCGGTCAAAAAATGCCAATGCTTCGGGGGTCCAAATAAGGTCGTTCACTTCTCGGCAAAGTATTAGACCCCGATTCACCCCAACCCCAAAGTCACCCCAGGCAGCAGGCGCGACAGCGCCGCGGCTGCCGTCACGGCCCCGCAGTCACCCCAGGCAGCAGGCGCAACGCGCCGCAGCTGCCGGCCGCGCCCCACAGTCCCCCAAGGCGGCAGGCGCGAAGCGCCGAGGCCGCCGCCGGAACCAGGGCCCGCAACAGCCATGTGCCCCCACATCAGCCCAGCGGCCCCAACCAACAACGGCCCCATCGCAGACCGCTCGCAGCAGCGTCGCCGCAGGCGGGGGCCGGGCTTAGTTTTCAGAACACTCCGCAGACCAGTGTGGCGCCTTGTCCGCGGCTCCGAAGGAGCAGGACAAGGCGCCACACATGGTCGAGAACGTTCTGAAAGCTAAGCCCGGCCCCCGCCGGACAGATCCACCGTTACTCGCAGAGCAGCTTAGCGATCTGGACGGCGTTGGTTGCCGCGCCCTTACGGATTTGGTCGCCGCAGCACCAGAAGGTGATACCGCGCGCGGCCTCGGGGTTCGAGATGTCGCGACGCACGCGGCCGACCCAAATCAGGTCCTGGTCGGACGTATCCATCGGCATGGGGAAGCGGTCGTGTGCATCCTCGGCGCTCATGTCGTCAACCAGCTTCACGCCGGGAGCGGCAGCCAGCGCAGCACGGGCCTCCTCGACCGTAATGTCACGCTCGAACTCGAGCGTGATGCTCTCGGAGTGCGAACGCAGCACGGGCACGCGCACGCAGGTGCAGTTCACGCGCAGCTCGGGCAGATGCATAATCTTGCGGCCCTCGTTTTGTAGCTTCATCTCCTCGGAGGTAAAGCCCTCCTCCTTGACGCCGCCAATCTGCGGAATCAGGTTGCTCGCGAGCTGTGCGGCAAATGCGCGCGGCTCGGGAATCTCCTCACCACGGCCCAGGGCGGCCAGCTGAGCCTCGAGCTCGGCCATACCGGGCGCGCCAGCGCCCGAAGCCGCCTGATACGTCGAGACAATCATGCGCTTCACGCCGGCGAGCTGATGCAGCGGCCACGTGGGAACCAGGCCGATGATGGTCGCGCAGTTGGGGTTGGCGATAAGGCCGTGATGCCACTTGATATCGTCGGCATTGATCTCGGGCACGACCAGCGGCACCTCGGGATCCATACGGAAGGCATGGCTGTTGTCGACCACGACGGCGCCGCGCTTGACGGCCTCGGGCAGCAGCTCCTTCGCGATATCGTCACCGGCGGCTCCAAGCACAATGTCGCAGCCCTCAAAGGCCTCGGGGCAAGCCTCTTCAATCACGATCTGCTCGCCGCGGAATTCGACGGTTTTACCCGCGGAGCGTGCACTTGCCAGCAGCTTGAGCTTGCCAACTGGGAACTCCTGCTCGTTGAGGCACTCGAGCATCTGGGTGCCTACAGCTCCCGTCGCGCCCAAAATAGCAACCGTGTACTGTTTCATGCTTCCCCCTTTAAAGGTTGTGGCTTTTGCCCGCACGCCAAGCAGGCCGATTATTGTTGCCAGTGTATACAAGAACGGGGCGGGCACGAAACCCGCCCCGTCGAAACGAAACCGAAACGAAACGCCCCACCGTAGATTTTTGAGACATGACCCAAAAATCTACCGAGCAGTCGCTACTTTTTGAGCGCAGCCAGAGCGGGATCGACCGGCGCAGGAGCCTCCAGATCGGAGACCTTCACAATGCCGTTTTCGTCGGAGAAGGCACGGTAAATGGTCCGAATCGCCAGGTCGAAGTCCTTCTCCTCGACACCGATAATGATGTTGATCTCGTCACAGCTCTGCGAAATCATGCGCACGCTCACGCCGGCCTGGCCGAGCATGCCAAACAGATGGCCCGAGATACCTGCACGACCGCGCAGGTTACGACCGACGGTCGCGATGAGCGCCAGGCCCTCGACAACCTCGATCTCGAGCGGCTCGACCTCCTGCTGAATGTCGCCCACAAGCGAGTACAGCGAATCGTGCACATCCTGCTCCTGCACCACGGCGCCAAAGCGGTCGACACCAGTGGGCATGTGCTCGACGGAAACGTCATAGCGTTCGAACACCGAAAGTGCACGGCGCATAAAGCCGACACGGGGCTTGGTGCGGTCGCGGGCGACGTTGATGGCGACAAAGCCGCGCTTGCCGGTCACACCGGTAATGATGGGTTCTGCCTCGCCCTCGTCAGCCGTCTCGCTAATGATGGTACCGGGGTCCTGCGGCGCATTGGTGTTCTTGATGACCAGCGGAATGCCCGCCTCGCGCACGGGGAACACGGCCTCCTCGTGCAGGACGCTTGCGCCCATGTACGAAAGCTCGCGCAGCTCCTCGTAAGTAACGCGCGCAATGGGCTGAGCCTCGGGAACAATACGCGGGTCGGCAGAATAGAAGCCCGAGACGTCGGTCCAGTTCTCGTACAGGTCGGCGCCCAGGCACTTGGCCAGAATCGAGCCCGAGATATCGCCGCCGCCACGATCGAGCAGCTTGATCTGGCCCTCACGCGTCGCGCCGTAGAAACCGGGCATAACAAAGCCGCCCTGCTGGCCATACTCCTGCACCAGCTCGGAGGTGCGATTCATGCTGAGCGTACCGTCGTGATGGAACGCCACAACCGTCGCGGCGTCCAGGAACGGTAGGCCCAGGTACTCAGCCATCAGGCGAGCGGTAAAGTACTCGCCACGGCTCACAAGCTCCTCGGTGGAGTAGCCGCCCGAGCGGGCGCGCTCGGCAAAGGCCGCGAACTCCTCACGGATGGGATAGGTGAGCTCCAACTCATCAGCGATATCAAAATAGCGCTGGCCGATGTCCTCGAGCAGCTCCTCACACGACACGTGATACTTAACGTGCGCATTGACCAGATAGAGCAGGTCGGTCACCTTGGTGTCGCCCTTAAAACGGCGGCCGCAGGCGGAAACCACCACAAAACGGCGAGCCGGATCGGCATCGACGATGGCCTTGATCTTCTTGAAGTGTTCGGCGTCGGCGACCGACGAGCCGCCAAACTTGGCAATCTTAATCATGGGCTGGAGGTTACCTTTCTAAAAAGCCTCTGCGAACCTATTTTGCACGCTCTGATACCATGGTTTCACCGATTGGGACCAAGGCATCCGAGGAGCAGTGTTATATGGGAACTTATCATAGTACACGAGGACGCACTTTATCGTGCTCAAGTAAGGTGGCAATCCGCACCGGCATCGCTCCCGACGGGGGTTTGTTTGTCTCGGACGAGCTCGGCACCCAGCAGGTCGATATCAGCTCGCTTGCAGATAAATCGTACTTTGAAATCGCTCAAGATGTGTTGGGAATGTTACTGAATGATTACACGGCCGAAGAAATTTCGGCGTGTGTCGACGAGGCATACCGCGGCACGTTCGCGAGTGAAGAGGTTACGCCGCTCGTCAAACTCGACGCTGCGCCGGGCACCGACGCCCCTCAGACCTATGTGATGGAGCTCTTTGGCGGCCCCACGAGCGCCTTCAAGGACGTCGCCCTGCAAATGCTCCCCCGTCTGATGGCCCGCACTTCTGCCAAGGATGGCGGCGCCGAGCGCATCATGATCGTCACCGCCACGTCAGGCGACACGGGCAAGGCAGCACTCGCCGGCTTTGCCGACGCTCCGGGCACGGGCATCACCGTCTTTTATCCCGAGGGCAAGGTCAGCCGCGTCCAGAACCTGCAAATGTCCACTCAGGAGGGCGATAACGTCGCCGTCTGCGGCATCCGCGGCAACTTCGACGATGCCCAGAGCGCCGTCAAGCGTATCTTTGCCGATAAGGAGCTTGCCGAGCGCCTGGAGGCCGCTGGCACTGTGCTTTCGAGCGCCAACTCCATCAATGTCGGCCGTCTGGTACCGCAGGTTGTCTACTACTTTGCCGCCTATGCGCAGCTGCTGCGCGCCGGCGCCATCAAGGCCGGCGACGCCGTGGAGTTCTGCGTACCGACCGGCAACTTTGGCGATATCTTGGCCGGCTACTACGCCAAGCGCATGGGTCTGCCCGTCGCCAAGCTCGTCGTGGCGAGCGACAAGAACAACGTGCTTGCCGACTTCCTGACCACCGGCGTTTACGACCGTAACCGCCCGTTCTTCACGACCATCTCGCCGTCGATGGACATCCTTATTAGCTCCAACCTGGAGCGCATGCTGTACTTCCTGTCCGATGGCGACTGCGAGCTCGTTGCCGGCCTTATGGAGCAGCTGGCACAGACTGGTCGCTACGAGGTTCCCGCCGACCTGCTGGCAAAGATTCAGAGCGTCTTTGGCTGCGGTTGGGCCAGCGAGGACGAGGTCCGCGCTGCCATCAAGAACTGCTGGGATGCAAACGGCTATGTGATCGACCCGCACACCGCTTGCGGCTATCACGTCTTTGAAAAGGTCGCCCCCGCCGAGGGCACCAAGGCCCGCGTGCTGCTTTCGACCGCAAGCCCCTACAAGTTCCCGCGCGCCTGCTGCGACGCCCTGGGCCTTAACGTTCCCGAGGACGACTTTGAGGCCATGCGCGTGCTCGAGCAGGCCACCAATACGGTCGCACCGACCCAGCTCGCCGAACTCGAGTCCAAACCCGTCCGCTTCGAAGACGTCTGCGACGTCGATGAGATGGCCAGCTACGTCGAGTCCGCAGCAAAAAAGATGGCTACCAACTAAACCCCTCATTAAGCGCCGGCGAAGGCCGGCGCACCTTCTTTTATCAGAAACCCACCGGGATGATGACGAGCTGACATGCGGGTCTGCCTGTTTAGTTCGTCGCGAGTTCCGCACGAGCCGGAAAGCACTTAATGTGCTTTCCGAGCGAGCCAGGACTGCCCGAGCAGCGAACTAAACAGGCAGACCGCCCAGGAGATTCCCATGATCAAGATCACCGTCCCAGCAACAAGCGCCAACTTGGGCATTGGCTACGACACCCTCGGCATGGCCGTCAGCCTTTACTCGCACTTCACCTTCGAGCGCGCCGACAAGCTCACCATCACGGGCTGCCCCGAGGAGTTCCAAAACGAGAACAACCTAGTCTACGTAAGCTTTGTGGATGCGCTGGCCGCATGGGGCGAGCCGGCATTCCCCGTCGCCATCGACATTCAGACTGACGTTCCCGTCGCTCGTGGCCTGGGTTCCAGCTCCACCTGCGTTGTCGCTGGCATTATGGCCGCCGCCGCGCTGACGGGCCACACCGTCGACCGCGCCGAGCTCGTCCGCATCGCCACCGAGGTCGAGGGACATCCCGACAACGTCGCCCCCGCCATCCTGGGCGGCGCAGTCTGCTCTTTTACACCGACCGATTCGCTCCCCCAGTGCCTGCGCTACGAAGTGAGCGATCGCCTGCGTTTTATTACCGTGATTCCGCCCTACGAGGTACACACGAGTGAGGCGCGCAAGGTCGTGCCGCAGGAGATTCCGCTTTCCACCGCCGTATGGCAGATGGGCCGCATCGCCGGCATGACGCGCGGTCTCGAGACCGGCGATCTGGACCTGATTGCCGCCGCCAATGACGACCGTATCCAGGAACCCTATCGTCGCCGTCTGATTCCCGACTACAACGCTGTGCGCGACACCTGCCTTAACGGCGGCGCCAAGACCATCTGGATCAGTGGCTCCGGCTCGACCCTCATGGCCGTAACCGACGATACCATCGTGGCGAAGTTCCTGCAGGTCAAGCTGCGCGAGCAGTTCCCCAAGTGCGATACGCACATTCTGACGTGCAACACCGAGGGCGCTCAAATCGAGTACCTGTAGACATCCTCCCCATATACCTGTCCGGGACGGTCGGGATGTTCCCTCAAAATCGTCCTCGCGCATGAAGGCCCCTTGTCCTGCTCCTACGGAGCGATGGACAAGGGGCCTTCGCGCTGCGGAATGATTTTGAGGGAACATCCCGACCGTCCCTGCGCTTACCTTGCTGAGGATGTCTACAGGGACCCACGCTTTGAAGGGGCGCCGGGCTGATAGCCTGCCTTTTATTGATAGGGGCGCTTATTAGAGGCAGGCCTCGGCGATGCGCTTTTTGAGTTCGTCGATGCCGGCACCGGTCTGGGAGCTTGTGATGATCACGTTCTCGGCCGGGACGTTGAGCTGCTTTTTGATGGCTGCTGCCTGGCGGGCCTGCTGGGTGCGGCTGAGCTTGTCGGCCTTGGTGAGGCAGACGATAAAGTTGAACTCGTTGCCCTGCAGATAGTCGATCATGTCATGGTCGAGTTTGCTCGGGTCGTGACGAATATCCACCAGCGACACGACCAGGTTAAAGCTGCGCTCCGAGTCGAAGAAGTCACCGATAAGTTCTGCCCAGCGGTCACGCTCGGCCTTGGAACGACGGGCGAAACCATAACCCGGCAGGTCGACGAAGTGCACGTCGTCGGCCTCGAAGAAGTTGATGTTGCTCGTCTTGCCCGGCGTGCTCGAAACCTTGACGAGGTTCTTGCGGCCAAAAAGCTTGTTCATGATCGACGACTTGCCCACGTTGGAGCGGCCGACGAAGCTCACCTCGGGGCAGGTGGACTCGGGAATCTGCGAAACCTTGCCATAGCTGGCGACGAACTTGGCAAGCTGGTAGTTAATGGAATCGGCCATGGACACTCCTTGGTCGTAGGTTCTTACAAAAGAGCGCGCTAATAGATAGCAGCGATACGGCGAACGATATCGAGCGTAATGCCACTCGCGGTACGGGCATACTCGAACAGGTCGAACTCGCGGTCGCAAATCGCATCGTACGCCTCGTTACAATTATCGCTGATAGCGCGCAGCACCAGGCAATCGACACCATTTTTAGTTGCGACATGGGCAATTGCCGCGCCCTCCATGCCGACACAATCTGCATGCGTCGCCTCGATAGCGTCGTTGCGCATGGCGGCGCCCGTCACAAAGCGGTTGCCCGTGGCAATCGTGCCGACCAGGAATTGTTTGGCTCCCTCGTTCGAAGCGGCTGCATTTGTCGAAGCGTTGACAAAGCCACGCTCAGCAAGCACATCGGCAGCAATATCGACCAGCGCAGGCGTCGAGCCAAACTCCTCGAGCCCCGGTGCAGACTCGGCGATAAGCGCGGTATCGGTATCCAGATAGCGCAGGCGTTTGCCGATGACCACGTCGTCGATATGGAGCTTGGGGTTCAAACCGCCCGCGATACCCGAAAGCACAACTGCCTGCGGAGCATACTTGCTAATGAGGTGCTGTGTTGCGGCAGCGGCATTCACCGTGCCCATGCCCGCCGTTGTGGCGACAAGCGTCAGGCCGTCGAACTCACCGCTCACAACGGTCAAGCCTGCCTCCTGTGCCTCGCAAACGTCGCTCAGCTCTTCCTTAATCTGCATGATCTCTTTTTCGAGTGCACCGATAATCGCGATGGTAGCCATGCCATTCCCCAAACCTATACGAAATTCTCAACCACGGTATGGTACCAGCATTTTGTTTGACCTCGTCAAACAAAATGCTAGGCCAGCGCAGCTCGCGTATCAAACAGAGCCTTTGCAATCGCAGCCGCAACCTCGCTCGAGCGGTCGCTCCACGGCATCGATGTCATGATGCTCATGACATAGGTACGGCCATCGATGTCGATAAGGCCCGCATCGCATGTCGAATAGCAACCATCCTCGCTAATCCAGCCTGCCTTATTGCGCACCAAGGCTTGGTCGTCCGCAATGCCATCACGAATAAACGATCGGGCCGTAGAGGCCAGAAGGCCCGACAGCCATTGCGACGTCTCGGTATCATGGCTCAGATACTCGCTCATCTCGCACCACAACTTGGCCGAGGTACGCGGACAATAAGTGGGAAAATCACTCATCGGATCGAGTGCGGTATCGTAATCGACGCCAAGACCGACAATCCAATCCTCGTAACCGACACGGTCAAACGCCGCACGCAACGCGATAAACGAATCGTTGTCCGAATTAACGACCGCGGCCTCGATCAGGTCGCGCACCGTCTGCCAGCCCATGTTGTAGCCGCCATAGGTGCCAAGGGAATCATCGAGTGAGACCTGGCCCGTCTCGACCAGAGATTCGCAGACGTAGAGTACATAGAGCGCCTTATAGCTGCTCGCACCGTACACCTCGGCGTCCGCGTTATACGTCACGCCCTTGCCGCTCGATAGGTCGTAGAACACTACGCCCACATCCCCCAGCTTCTGCGCCTGACTCAGGGCATCTTGGAGCACGACGAGGCTCTCATCCTCCAGGACGGGGATCTGGTTATCAACCAGTGAGAAGGTCTGCACGGTATCGCTTGAGGGAATATCGTTAAAGTCCGCCTTCGAAAGCCTCGTCTTGAGGCTCGCTGTCGACAGGGTTTGACTTGCGGTGGCTTTAGATTCAGAGACCTTTTTGTTTTGCGTCTGTACCGTTGACGCATCTGAGCGTGCCATTCGCTCCGACGCGTAGGTTTTGGCGGTAATTCCGAGGATAATAACCGCCAACGTTAGCATCCCAATGGCGGCAATCTTCGTCACGCGGATGCGAGCGTCAGCAAGGCCACGCGAAGACGTGCCCTTCGTCTCATATCTGCTGCTATGCTGCGGCACATACTCGTCCCGCGATGCGCTGTTTCGCACGTGGTCTCCTGACTGCTACCGTTTATATACGAGCAGCATAATACCGAGCAGGCATTTCTTTCCAAAGATATTCAGCGGCGTTTAAGGTGTCTTTAAAGAAACCACAAGCGTATTTATCCAAATGGCACGATTCTGTTGCGCATCTCCGCCCAAAACGCAGTTGCGGTGGAATAGTTCCTATTTGGGCGGCATAAGCCGAAAAACAAGAACTATTCCACCGCAACTTGACGGGGCTCTTTGGCAATCAACTTGGCGCCCAAGGGCACTCATTTAAGTCTGTCCCCAATGAGTGCCCTTGGGGAGCGAAAATGAATCGCTAGCCGATAGCGTTTTTGAGTTCCGCGCGACGCTTTTTCATGCCCGTCATGACGGCGTTGCGCAGCTCGGGCATGCGCGCGGTATCCATCTGTGGAACGCCCTCGAGCTTATAGGGAATGCCCAATTGCTCGTACTTGACGACACCCATCGTGTGATACGGCAGCATTTCCAGGCCCACCACGTTGTGCCATGGAGCGATGAGGCGGCCGAGCGCCTCGCACTCCTCAACCGTATCGGTAATGCCGGGCACCACCACGTGGCGGATAACGACCTTAATCTTGCGACGGGCAAGCTCATCACCAAACGCCAGAATGCGTGCGGGATCGCAACCGGTCAGCTTTTTATGCTCAACGGGATCGGCATGCTTGATGTCGAGCAGCACCATGTCGGTCTCGTTGAGAACAGTATCGAACTTCTCGGGATGGTTGGGGTCAAACGCATAGCCGCAGCTGTCGAGGCAGGTATGCACGCGGCCATCGGGGTTGTTGTGCATTGCACGGAACAGGTCGGCTAAAAACGCGGGCTGCAAGAGCGGCTCGCCGCCGGACACCGTAATACCGCCGCTGCGGTAAAACTCATGGTTGCTCTGGAACTCGTCCATCAGGTGCTCGACGGTCACCATGGTGCCGCCGCTAACCGACCAGGTATCGGGGTTGTGGCAATACGCACAGCGCATGGGGCAGCCCTGAACAAACACCACAAAGCGGATGCCGGGTCCATCGACCGTTCCCATCGTCTCAATCGAATGTACGCGGCCCAGGGCAAACGCAGAGTCCTCGGGACGAGCGTCCACACCCTCGAGCGTCATCTCAGCCATTCCCGCTACCTTGCCTCTCATTGGTTTTAGCTACATAAATGCCAGAATCATTCTAGCCCATACGCATGATGGCGAAACGGTTTAGCGGTCAATTGGGTTGTCCTATTTGGCCCTACGCAAGAGCGGCGGGAAGGTTATCGCAACCCGCCCGCCGCTGAGGCAATAGAAATCGATAGACGTCAGACCTTACGCCTTAAGCGTGAGCACCGCACCGAAGGCGGTCGGGCCGCAATGGCTCGAGATGACGCCGCCGACCTGAGTCCAGGTAACGTCCTTAAAGCCCAGGTCGTGCGCATAGACTTCCATGTCGTCGCGCAGCTCCTGGGAAAGGCCTACCGAATACGCCAGGCCAATATGCGAGTAGTCAATCTCGCCCTTCGCAACCATGTGGTCAATAAAGGCGCGGGCGCACTTGAGCATAGAGCCGCGGAACTTCTTGGTTGCCACGAACTTGCCGCCCGTTACCTCAATGCAGGGCTTAATCTTGAGCAGATGGGCACCGAGGAATGCCACGTTGGATAGACGACCGCCCGCCTTAAGGAAGGCTAGGTCGGTAGGAACAAAGCCCAGCAGCACACGGTCCATGACGGAATTCGTAAATGCAAAGATTTCGTCGACGGTGGCATCGGGGTGAGCCTCGATGTATTTGGCGGTCTCGACGGCAACAAGCGACTGGCCCACCGAGACAAAACGCGTGTCCATGGAGTAGACGTAGTCGCGACCCTTGGCGGCAAGCTTAGAAGACTGGTGTGAGCAGGTCGTGGCCTCGGAATACGCAAGGTGCAGAATAGTCGCATCGGGCTGCTCGGCATGGATGCGATCGTACACGTGCGCAAAATCTGCCGGCGCGCAGCCGCTGGTCTTGGGCATCACGCCAAACTCGTTGCAGCGCGAATAAATCTCGAGCGGATCGATCGAGCCGTCCTCGACGGTCTCGTCACCAATCGTGACATGCATAGGTACGCGCACGATACCGTAGCGTTCGCAGAGCTCCGGCGTCACATCCGAACCAGACTCAACCACGATTACGTACTTGCCCATTATCATCACGACCCATCTCAACATTGGCTTTTCAACACATGGCACGCGCCGCCGCACTGTTGCACAACGGCGGCAGAGCGCCAAAGAGACGCCGCCCCTTGCACACAACAAAGGACAGCGTCTCCCTGGAAAAACTCCGTGCTAATCTGAGATTCTACACGGTTTATTAATAGGTGTTACTTACTCCGCAAACGGTAGCTATACGCGATAAACGGTAGTTCGCTGCGGCAACTGCGGCACATTCCGCCCAGCAAGTCCAATCGTGCTCCACACACGGTTAATGCGCGAGGCGGTAGAAATTCATCGATGCCGCACCTTCGGCATGCAACCCCATCGCCGGAACCGCCGGCGAATAGGTACGGCTCGTAAGTGCCGCCTCGCCGCCATTTGCAAAAATCTCGACCATCGTAGTGTCCGAAAGCACGCGCAGGTCGCGAAGCTCGCTGAGCTCAATCGACCTCTGGTCGCGCCCATAGCCTTCGTCACCCATGTCGAGGGTAAGCATCCCGTCTGCATAGCGCACAAAGACACCCTTGCGGATTTCGAGCTCGACCATCTTGGCGCCCTCGCAGGAAACCACAAGATCAAACAGGCGGCCCGGCTCCTCAACGGTTTCACCGCCTATCGCGCGAACGCAGTCACCGCGCATCCTCTCAATCTCGTGCGCCGGCCGCTGGCAGAGCTTACCATCGCGTATGCTCAGCTCTCGCGGCACCGTCAACGCGCACTGCCACCCGCGCGCCACCGTCGGGTTTTCTGCCGTCGCGTCGGGGCAACCCGACCATCCGATCATCAAACGCCGGCCTGCAGTATCCTCAAAGGACTGCGGAGCATAGAAATCAAAACCGGCATCGACCATCGGGGGCATGCCCTGCCCGACGATTTTAAAGCTCGGCGCCTCCCAATCGGCCTCGATGGAGAACCACACGCACTGATGCGGATTGCGGTAATGCCAACCATCGGCAGGCACACCCTGCGGACAGCAAACGAGAATAAGCTCGCCATCGAGCTCAAACAGATCGGGGCACTCCCACATAAAGCCAAACTTCTCGTCCAACTCAATGCGCGTCGCATAGCTCCAGTCCTCAAGATTGCGCGAGGTATAGACAAGCACGCACCCGCGATCGTCTTTCGTACGAGCGCCGAGAACCATGTAGTAGATACCGTCGTGTTCAAGGATCTTGGGGTCGCGCACGTGCGTACCGATATCGTCGGGGTAATCGACCGGCCCAACAGCTATGCGCTTCTCGCCCAATTCGTCGGGATTCTCGGCAACCATATGAATCTGGTTTTGCTCACGGCCCGTCAACACGTAGTCGTAATCATCGCGGTCAAAATGCTTAACGTTGCCGGTATAGAAGTAGTGAATCTTGCCATCACGTACAAAGGCAGAACCAGAATACGCTCCACTCGAATCCAAATCGGAATCGGGGAACAACACGGGGCCGTGATTCTCGTACGTCACAAAATCCTTTGTCGTCATATGGTTCCAAAGCACTGGACCGCCATGCGCAGCATCGAACGGATCGTATTGATGATAGATGTGATACGTATCACCAATCTGAACCAAACCGTTGGGGTCGTTGAGCCAGCCAAGCTCAGGCTCCACATGGAACAGGAGCCTATCGGGGTCGGACGCGATGCGAGCCGCCGTCTCATCCTGTCCAGCTCGCCACTGCTCATAGTCCGCACGCATCACCTTGTTTTTTTGATTAAACATCGCCATTGACCTTCTCGTCTATGGGAAAGGACGCTCGACTCACACGAGCCGAACGCCCTTCCTCAAATGGACTTATCCTCAGATTACGCTGAACGGCTCAACTAGAAGCTGACATCAAAGCCGGCGCCAGCGCCCTCTTCATCGGTGGTCGGCACGCCCTTTGCCTTGTTGTAGGCAAAGATCAAGACGATTGGCACGATAAAGGCGATGAGATTGCCAGCCACATACCACACGAGGGTCTCGGGCGTGACGATGAGCAGGCCAAGCACGCCGGTCAGACCCTGACCGATAGCGCGCACCTCAAAGAGCTTGACGAAGGCACCGCCGCAGCCTGCACCGATGCATGCGCAGATGAACGGAATGATCGAATAGCGCATGTTTGCAGCAAAGATAGCGGGCTCGGAGATTCCGACCAGCGTCGGGATAAAGGACGACATGCAGATGTTGCGCTCTTTGGAGTGCTTCTTGTGAATGAGGTACATACCGATGGCGCCGCCGCCCTGGGCGATGATGGAAACCGACCAGATGGCCTGGATGTAGTTGAAGCCAGTCGTGGCAACAAGGTTTGCCTCGATACCCTGGATGAACTGATGCGTACCGGTAACGACGAGCGGCTGCAGGAACGCGGCGAAGACAAAGGCACCAAAGACGCCCATCCTGTTGTACAGGATATCGATTACGCCGGCGAGGACGTCACCGATCAGGTTACCGAGCGGGCCGAACACGGTGAACAGGGCGACGTTAGCAAGAATCAGGGTAACGGTCGGGACAAAGACGAACGAAACGACCTCGGGGATGTACTTCTGGGCAATCTTTTCGACCTTGGCCATAAACCAGGCGGTCAGAATTGCAGGGAACACGCCGCCCTGGAAAGCAACCATGGGAATGGAGAGCGGACCAAAGTTCCAGTACTCAGCACCCGTCGGGTCCATAACGAACGTGTTGCGGTTCATAAGGCTCGGGTGAACCATGACGATACCGACGAGGATGCCCAGGATCGGGTTACCGCCAAAACGCTTGACTGCGCTGTACATAACCAGGACAGGCAGGTAGTCGAACGTGGTGGCGATAATGGCAAAGAAGCTTGCGAGGTTCTTGAGGAACTCGCTGTGATCGGCGAGGCTGCCCTCCATGCCAAAGAGGCCGTTGGCAACGATCAGCGACTTAAGGCCGATGATGATTGCAGCGCCGACGAAGGCGGGAATGATGGGGATAAAGATGTCCGAGAATACCTTGAGGACCGAGAAGAAC
>DXZP01000013.1:0-53971 GCA_019419605.1 Collinsella sp. | reverse complement strand
CGCTTGACTTGAAGAAGGGGGAGGCCTCGCGGCCTCCCCCTTTTTTGCGTTTACGGGGCGTGAATGACTCAATTACACCAGACGATCTTGTTGTTTTCGGTATTGAGCCTTTATTTAAAGAAAATAAATCGTATAACAAGGGCAACTGCTATGGCCGCAATGATCATAAGCAGGATTGTCAGCTGATGCTGCTTGCGTCGTTTACTTGACGAAACGAAGATTGATTTTCCCTGTTTTGGAGTCTCGAGATAGCGAGCCGAATGCGTCAAGGTTTGCTTGGGTCGAGGCCCTCTTTGTTGATGAGCGCCGGATGCTTTCATCGGCTCATCACTAGCTGCGCTGTTTTTAGATAATGGTGCGTCTTTCAGATATACAGGGTCTCCCGAGGCAACGCCCATATGTTTACGTCCCGTTTGGGCTTCTTCGAGCGTTTGATATCGGTTTCTTGTCACATATTTGGGCTCTGGGCCATTGATGGGCTCTTGCGAGATGTGGGGGCGATGGAATCGAATCGGTTGCGGGCTGGATGCTTCGTCCTGCTCCGGCATAAACGTGTTGTCCTGTTTTTGATCGTCCATGATGCCCTTAGCTCGTCATCAATATCGTGTATGCGCCCATTGTAAGCCAGCCGTCTAGTTTTGATGGGATTGCATACATTATTTAAGCCTTCGTTCAAATTCCGTTTATTAGACAAAACCTTAGTCAACCAGACTTAGATATGCTTATATCAATAGACTCAAAAAACTTTATAGTCGATGTATATATAAGAAGCGGCTGGGCATATATAACAGCGTCAAAAGAAGTCCCAGTCACCTAGAAGATGACTCGGCAGTCCTTAAAAGGAGTGGTAAACATGGCAAGCATGGTTCCTTATCGTTCGGTTTTTGGCGTTCGTCCTTCTGCTAGCTCGCTGTTCGATTTGTTTGATGATATGACCGATCTTGCAAACAACTCGATTGCTTCCAAGGCGTTCCCCGTTGATGTCGAGGACAAGGGCGATGGTTATGAGGTCAAGGCCTATCTGACCGGCGTCGCTAAGGATGATATCGACGTTGAGCTTAACGAGGGTCGCCTGTCGATTAGCGTGAACGTTGTGGAGGACGAGGAGAACGAGGGCAAGAACTTCCTGCAGAAGGAGTTTAGCTCGTACAGCGCGACGCGCGGCGTGTATCTGAAGGACGCTTCGAGCGAGGGCCTTTCGGCTAAGTATGCTGACGGCATCCTGACCGTTACGGTTCCCAAGATTGTCGAGAAGAAGAACGTTACGAAGATCTCCATCGACTAACGATGGCTCTGCTTCAATCGAGAGTATGAGTTAAGGGGGGCTGGGAAGTGATTCCCAGCCCCCCCCTTTGTTGTCTTGAGGGGCTATTGAATGGTTGTCGGTTGATACTGGCTTGCAGGGCGTATCGAGAGCTTCCGCGGCCCTTGAAGACGGGTGGCAGAACTGCCGAGTTCATCATCGAGACTTGCATCAAGCGCGTTGGCATAGCTTTTGACGGTAAGGCTTGGACGATTATTGTCCTGGCTGATGTGCATGGCGATGAGTTGTTCGGTGCGATCGGTAACAAGTTCGCGCGCGGCTTCGGCGGCCTGGTTGTTGGAGAGGTGCCCCTTTGTGGACAGGATGCGCTCCTGAAGAAAGCGGGGGTACGCTCCTTCGCGCAACATAGTTACATCGTGGTTACTTTCGAGCGCGAGAACTCGACAGTCTTTGAGGATGCCTATGGCCTTGCTCGATAACTCTCCGGTGTCGGTGGCAAACCCAATGGAATCATCGAGAGCATTAAATCGATAGCCGACAGGATTGATGACATCGTGCGATGTTGAGTAGGTTTGCACGTGGATGCCGGCAATGGGGAGCGTGTCGCCGGGGTCAAATTCCTCTACGGGCAGGTGCGCGAGGTTTTCTTTGCATGAAAGGGTATCCCTGCTGGCAAAGAGGGGACCATGCCAGTGCTTGCACCATACATCGAGCCCCTTGATATGGTCACCATGCTCATGGGTGATTACAAGAGCGGCGACGTCGTCTGCCGAGAGGCCAAGCTCCGCCATGCGTTTAAGTGTCTCGCGGCGGGACAGGCCGTTGTCGATCATGATGAGCCCCTGAGGCCCCTCGACGAGTGCGCAGTTGCCTTTTGAGCCGCTGCCGAGGATATGAAGGTGCAGGCGAGACATAAGATTCCAAAGGATACAATGAGTGCGGACGAATAGAGGAGGAAGCGAATGCCAACGGTATCTCAGCACTATGGACATCATGCCGCGCCGAGGACGGATAAGAGCGTCCTGGCAACGCGGCGGGCCGCTGCCCCCGTAGTGCTCATGGTATCAGGCGGTGCGGACTCGACGGCGCTGCTCCTTATGGCTTGCACATCAAAGCTGGATATCCAGGACGGGCGCGGCGTCGCTCCCATTGCGCGCGAGCGATTGCACGTGCTGCATGTAAACCATCATCTGCGCGGGGAGGCATCCGATGGCGACGAGGCCTTTGTACGTGACCTGTGCGCGCAATACGGCTTGCCGCTGTGTGTTGAGCATGCCTATTTTGATGACGAATCGGGCAATATCGAGGCTGCGGCTCGCGAGGTGCGCTATGCCGCGGCACGGAGATATGTTCGCGAACTTTGTGCCGAATCGGGCGCACCGCGGACGGCGGCTCGTATCTGTACCGCGCATACTTCGTCGGACCGCGCGGAAACATTTTTGATGAATGCCATTAAAGGGTCGGGTCCCGCGGGTCTATCGAGCATTCCGCGCCGTCGGAACATTGTGGTTCGCCCCTTGCTCGACCTCACGCACGATGAGCTCGTGAGCTATCTGCAGGTGCACGGTCAGCCATGGCGGGAAGATGAAAGCAACGAGGACGTTTCGTACCTGCGCAACTATGTACGCCATCGGGTGATGCCGGTGGTGGCACAGCGCAACGCGAGCGTCTGTAAGACGATTGGCGCCGCTTGCGAAATTCTGGGCGACGAAGACGCCTTTCTTTCCCAGCTTTCGGCACAGGCGTTTCGAAGCTGCCTGCGCAAGGAAGCGGCGGGCGCACTTGTGCTCGATGCGCGCCGTCTTGCCGCCGCTGAGGTTGTGATTGCACGGCGTATCGTGCGATTGGCGATTAAGCGCATCGATCCCGACGCGCGACCGGAGATGCGGCACGTGGAGCGCGTGCTCGCCTGCGTCGCTGCGGGCTCGGGCTCGGTTACGCTTCCTGCGGGAATTGATGCCCGTGTGGAGTTTGGCACGCTGGCGTTCAAGGCCCCGGCGGCGCGCGAGGGTTTAGTGGCCGATTGGATCTCCGTTCCCGGTCGTCTGCCGCTGGGGGCGGGGCATATGCTGACAGCGGAGCCGATGGCTGTGGAGCCGGGGTGCAATATCGTGCACCGTGCCCGCGAGCTTGCTGCTGCCGGAAAGGTTGCGGCCTTGGTGGATGCGGCGGCCCTGGGGTTTGCCGACCGCGATAGCGAGCGGATGTTAGCCGGCTCGCGCGGGGAGATTCCCACCGAGGCACGATCGGCGCGCCTGTGGGTGGATAGCCCTGTGCCGGGAGACGTGATGTGCCCGTTGGGGATGAACGGCCGAAGCAAGAAAGTGTCAGACCTGTTGAACGAGGCGCGCATTCCTGTTTCAGACCGCTCTGGCGTACCCGTGGTAAGAACGGCTCCGGGAGGTGCCGTAGTATGGGTCGCGGGCGTTCGCGCGGACGAGCGTTTTAAATGCACGGCCGCAACGCGCGTGGCATATCTGCTTCGTGTGGTCGATGCGGAATAGCGCTTCGCGCCAGCTATTCTGTGCGACGTTGACGGTATTCCCGCGCTGATGGCGCACGTGCTGGTAAATATACCCCGTGCGCTGCTAGAATGTGTAGTTCGCGTCCATGCGGCGGTGCGTGGGCGATAAGCACAAGAAAGGGTTGTCATGGCTTCTCAACATCCGGATATCGAGAAGGTTCTGTTTACGCAGGAGGATATCGACGGTATCGTCTCTCGCCTAGGCGAGCAGATTACTCGCGACTACGCGGGTAAGGATCTGGTGCTGATTGCGGTCCTGCGCGGCGCCGTGGTCTTTATGGGCGACCTGATGCGCAAGATCGAGCTGCCGACCAACATCGATTTCATGGCTGTTTCGAGCTATGGCGACGGTGTGAAGTCCTCGGGCATCGTGCGTATCATTAAGGACCTGGATATCGACATCCGCGGTCGCGACGTGCTGATCGTCGAGGACATTCTGGACTCGGGCCTGACGCTCAAGTATCTGATGAAGAACCTCGAGAGCCGCAAGCCCGCCTCGCTGGAGGTTGCCGCCTTCCTGTGGAAGGACGTTGAGGACCGTACCTCGGCCGTCACGCCCAAGTATGTTGGAACCCATTGCCCCGATGCCTTTGTGGTGGGCTACGGCCTCGACTATGCCGAGCGCTATCGCAACCTTCCGTATCTGGGCATTTTGAAACCGGAGGTTTATTCGTAAGATGCCCGACGACCGTAACGAGAACAATTCCCAGACTCCCCGGGAGCCTAAGATCCCGGGGATGCCCGGAGGCAAGAAGCCCACGCGTACGGGCTGGCTGTATTTTATTTTGGCTTGCGCGCTTCTGGGCTACGCCTTCTTTAACATGGGCTCCGGCTTTGCCAGCTCCAGCAATACCGTTAAGCTCGCGACGAGCGAGATGGTGAGCGCCATTAAGCAGGATCGCGTCGAAGATTTGACCTATACGGTTCAAGACGGAAGCGTGGCGGGTCATTACTGGAAGACGAAAAAGGACAAGGGTGATACGAGCGAGCTCAAGAGCTTCTCCTCGACCTATGTCGGCTCCAATTCGCTTGCCGAGCTTATGGCGGAGCACCCCGACACCAAGTACATCGTCAACACCAACGACCCCGATTTTTGGGGCGACTTGGCGATGAGTGTGCTGCCGACGATTGCCCTGATCGCCATCATGTTCTACTTTATGCGCCAGATGATGGGCGCCAATAATAGGAACATGCAGTTTGGCAAGACCAATGCCAAGACCAACGAGGCTACGCGTCCCAAGGTCAAGTTCGAGGACGTTGCCGGCGTGGACGAGGCAGTCGAGGAGCTCGAGGAGATCCGTGACTTTTTGAGCGATCCGGATCGCTATCGCAAGCTGGGCGCCAAGATCCCGCGTGGCGTGTTGCTGGTGGGCCCTCCGGGCACCGGTAAAACGTTGCTGGCCAAGGCCGTTGCCGGCGAGGCGGGCGTGCCGTTCTTTAGCATCTCGGGTTCCGACTTTGTCGAGATGTTCGTGGGTGTCGGCGCCAGCCGTGTGCGTGACCTCTTTAAGGAGGCCAAGTCTCAGGCTCCGTCAATCATCTTTATTGACGAGATCGATGCCGCGGGACGTCAGCGCGGAGCCGGTTTGGGCGGCGGCCACGACGAGCGCGAGCAGACGCTCAACCAGCTGCTGGTCGAGATGGACGGTTTTGAGGAAAGCGAGTCGGTCATCCTGATCGCCGCGACCAACCGCCCCGATATTCTGGACCCGGCATTGCTGCGCCCCGGTCGTTTTGATCGTCAAGTTACGGTCGACCGTCCGGACGTGAAGGGCCGCGAGCAGATCTTGCGCGTGCATGCTGAGAACAAGCCGATGGACGAGGACGTTAAGTTTGAGAAGCTCGCCCAGATGACCGTTGGCTTTACTGGTGCCGATTTGGCGAACCTGCTCAACGAGTCTGCGTTGCTGGCCGCTCGCCGTCATCGTTCCGTGATCTCGATGGACGAGGTCGAGGAGTCGATGGAGCGCGTGATTGCCGGACCGCAACGCAAGGGTCGCGTGATGACCGAGGCCGAGCGCACCACGATTGCCTACCATGAGGGCGGTCACGCTTTGGTGGGCCACATCCTGGAGCACTCCGATCCGGTTCATAAGATCTCGATCGTCAGCCGCGGTCAGGCCCTGGGCTACACACTGCAGCTTCCGCAGGAGGATCACTTCCTCAAGACCAAGAACGAGATGCTCGACGAGCTCGCCGTGTTCTTGGGCGGTCGCGTTGCCGAGGAGCTCATGTGCGACGACATCACGTCGGGCGCGAGCAACGATCTGGAGCGCGCGACCAAGATGGCGCGCGAGATGGTCACGCGCCTGGGCATGAGCGAGGAACTGGGTACGCAAGTGTTTGGTGAGGCGCAGCATCAGGTATTCCTTGGTCGCGATTACGCCGATCACCAGGATTACTCCGAGGAGACGGCGCGCCGCATCGATATCGAGGTTCAGCGCATTATGCGTGAGGCCCATCGTCGTGCGGTCGAGATCCTGGACGCCCGTCGCGATCAGCTCGATCTGATGGCGAAGGTGCTGCTTGAGCGCGAGACTGTCGAGGGCGATGCCGTGAATGCCCTGCTCGATAACGAGTGGGACGCCTACCTTGAGCGCGAGGGCGAAATCCTGGCGGCCAAGGAGGAGCGCAATGCCAAGGCGGCCGGCATGCCGACCAAGAAGCGCGCGCCTCGTATGAGCGAGGAGGAGCTGGCGGCTGATGCCGCGGCCTTTGCGCAGGCGGCCATGCAGGAGGATGCCGAAGCCGCATCCGATGATGCCGGTGATGGCAATGCTGCCAACGCTGACGGCAACACCGACGCCGACAAATAGTTCTTGTAGCGAAAGCCTCTGCGGGGAAACCTGCGGAGGCTTTTTGCATCTGTTGATTGGGGACAGACTTAAATGAGCGTTTTCACGCATTTAAGTCCGTCCCCAATCAACATTCTGCGGCACTTTGCTCAACTAAAGCGTACAATACCGCCTATGCGAAAGGGGAACAGATGATCAACGAAACTATGTATGCTCGCGGTGCGGAAAGCTCCATCATCCGCGAGATCTTTAGCTATGGTCTTGAGCGCAAGGCACAGATTGGTGCGGAGAACGTATTCGATTTTTCGCTGGGCAACCCGAGTGTTCCGGCGCCCGCTGCTGTGGCCGAGTCCATTAAGAAGGCCCTGGAGCTGCCGAGTGACCAGCTGCACGGCTACACCCCCGCTCCGGGCCTGCCGCAATGTCGAGCAGCCGTTGCCGAATCGCTCAACCGCCGTTTTGGCACGAGCTATGAGGGCAAGGACGTCTTTATGACGGTGGGCGCCGCGGCTTCGCTCACCTGCACGCTCAACGCCGTTACGAACCCGGGCGATGAGGTTGTTGTTATCGCCCCGTACTTCCCGGAGTATCGCGTGTGGATTGAGAAGGCCGGCTGCACGTGTGTCGAGGCGCTCGCCGATGAAGATACGTTCCAGCTGAGCGTGGACAACGTGCTCAAGGCGATCAGCGATAAGACTGCGGCCGTCATTATCGACTCGCCCAATAACCCGACCGGTGCCGTATATACGCGCGACACGCTGACGCGACTGGCCAATGTTCTGCGCGAGGCCAACGCTCAGCGCGATCCCGAGAATCCGATAATGCTCATCTCGGATGAGCCGTACCGCGAGATCGTGTACGGTGCCGAGGTGCCTTGGGTGCCCTCGATCTACGAGAACACCGTGGTGTGCTACTCGTATTCTAAGTCGCTGTCGCTGCCTGGTGAGCGCGTGGGCTGGATCTTGGTTCCCAACACCAATCCACAGGCTGCGCGTCTGATGCCGGCCGTTGCGGGTGCTGCCCGTACGCTGGGTTTTGTATGCGCACCGGCGCTCTTCCAGCGCGTGATTATCGATTGCATCGATGAGCCGAGCGATATCGATGCCTATGCTCGCAACCGCACGGCGCTCACCGACGCCTTGGCGGACTACGGCTATACCTATGTTGAGCCGGACGGTGCTTTCTACCTGTGGGTGAAGGCACTCGAGCCCGATGCGAATGCGTTTTGCGAGCGCGCAAAGAAGTATGAGTTGCTTGCGGTTCCCTCGGACAGCTTTGGCATGCCGGGTTGGTTCCGCCTGGGCTATTGCGTGAGTTACGAGACCATCGTCAATTCGTTGCCTGCCTGGAAGCAACTGGCCGACGAGTATCGTCGAAAGTAAAGCGCTCTGCCTACAATGTTTTACGTGAAACGGGGTTTGGTGTTAAGCCGGACCCCGTTGTCATGAACGTTGTGTCATTGGGATGGAGTGGTTTTACGACTATCGAAGGCTATGCGTACAATGAATATAAGCGACGGCCGTGCCAGATAAGGAGACCTGATGCCCTACCTGCTTTCTTGTGACATTCATACCCATACGATGTTCTCTGCGCATGCATATTCGACCATTGAGGAGAATGTGTACTGGGCGGCAGAGCGTGGCCTGCAGGTGCTCGGATCTGCCGACCATCTGAGCTCTATGGTTACGGCTTGCCCCAATGACCTGCGCAGTTACCAATTCTTTATCAACCAGGATATCTGGCCGCGCATTTGGAGCGGCGTGCTGGTGCTGCGTGGTGCCGAGGCCGATATCGTTTCGCTGGACGGAAGCCTGTTTGGCGAGGACACTCCTGTCACGCTCGATATCGCCGGCGATTCGTACAGCCGTCAGCATTCACTGTTCGATTTGGTTACGCGTAATTTGGATTATTTGGTTGCAAGCGTGCATAATCCGCAGATTGCTGAGGGCGCGACGCTGGCCCAGGCGACCGAGATGTATATCAACGCCTTGGAACACCCCAAGGTGTTCATGCTGGGCCACACGGGTCGCTCGGGCGTGCCGTTCGATATCGACGAGGTGCTGTTGGCGGCTAAGGCCAAGCACAAGATTATCGAGATTAACAACCATAGTCTTGAACACGGTGTCGACACTGAGCATTGGGCCGTATGCCGCAAGATCGCCGAGCGCTGCGCCGAGCTGGGCGTGGGCATTGGCGTGTCGACCGATGCCCACATTGGCATGGCCATTGGCAAGCTCGATCACGCGCGCAAGATGCTCGACGAGATTCACTTCCCGCTGGATTTGATCGTGACGCGCGACCGCGAGACGCTGCTGCGCGAGATGGCGGCAGCCGGCGTGTGCGACCTGCGCAAGGGGATGTAGCGGAATTTATAAACCAAGCGAAGGGGGCGGCCCAGACGGGTCGCCCCCTTTCTTGTCCCAAAAATCTACTGAGGTTGGTTAGCGGCGTTCGAGGACCGCTACGGTTTCGGTGTGGTCGGTGTGAGGGAACATGTCGACGGGCGTGATCTTGAGCAGGCGATAGCCTCCGTCGAGGAGCTGATGCAGGTCGCGCTCTTGAGTTACGGGGTTGCAGCTGATGTAGGTGATGCGGCGCGGCTTAAGTGCGCAGGCGGCTTCGAGGAACTCGGTGGTGGAACCGGCGCGCGGCGGGTCGATGGAAAGAACGTCGACGCGTTCGTTGTTGTCGGCGGCATCTAGGATGTAATCGGTGGCATCGTCGGCCATAAACCAGGCGCTGCGGGTGAGGCCGTTGAGCTCGGCATTGCGACGTGCGTCGGCAATGCCCGCCAGGTTGCGCTCCACGCCAAGCAGCATAATGCCGATGCCCTTGTTCTGGGCGGCTTTGGCTGCGCACAGGCCGATGGTGCCGCTGCCGCAATAGGCATCCATGAGCACATCGCCTTGGTGCAAATCCATGCCGTCGATAGCGAGCTGATAGAGCAGTTCGGTCTGCTGTGGGTTGGTCTGGTAGAACGCGGTGGGGGAGATGTCGAATTCGCAGCCGAGCAGCTGATCGCGCATGCATTCGGCGCCATAGACGATACGAGTCTCCTCACCCAAGATGGCGTTACCGGGACGGCCATTGATATTTTGGGCAACGGTGACGATATGCGGATCGAGTGCCGCGACGGCCTCAAAGAACTCCTGCGCATGCGGTAAGTCACGCTGGGCGGTCACAAGGGTGACCATGATCTGGTCGGTGCGCCAGCCACAGCGAACGACGGCATAGCGAAGCAAACCAAGATGCTTGTCCTCATTAAAGGCGGGAATATGCAGACGTTCGGCCTCGCGCGCGATGCCGTTGAGAATTTGACGAGCGCCCGGCGCCTCGACAGGACACTCGGGTACGGCAACGATCTTGTGCGTGCCGCGCTCAAAAAAGCCGCAGCGGACAGCGCCCTCCTTGCCGGGAGCAAAGGGGGTGGCAGCCTTATGACGAAAACCACGCGGCGCAGGATACTTGCCCGGGTCGCCCAGGGTAACGCCCATACCGTGAATGGGGTCGACGCTAATGCCCTCGCGCTCACAGAGCTCAGCAAACAGCTCCTCCATAGCAGCCTGCTTGGCTGCCAATTGCTTCTTATAAGGACGATTGAGCGCCGTGCACCCACCGCAAGCTTTCATGATCGAACAGGGGGACTTGGGGTCCACAGCCTTACGCGCAGACGAAACCGAATCATTATGCGGGCGCTTGGCCTTAGCCTTGCCCTTGGCCGACTTACCCTTCGCATCCTGAGACGACTTGGATTCCGTAGAAGATTTTTTCTCCTCCGACCCCTCAGCCGCCTCGATCAAAGCACGACGAGCCTTACGCTCCGCACGAGATTCTGCCATGAATTAACCCCACTATTAAATAAAAGAAAAGTCCGAAGTAATTGTACCGTGCATTCAACGTGCCCGATTGGAGGGGACGCCTATTTAAGGTCCCGAGCACGTTGTCTCCCGGAATGCCGGCAGCCGTCACGGTATTTAATTTGTCGCGAGTTCCGCACGAACAGGAGGCCACTTAATGTGGCCTCCGTCGTGAGCAGGACTGTAGAGCAGCAAATTAAATACCGTGACGGCTGCCGGCATTCCGGGTGCTCCAACCTAGTGCTCCATGCGCGCTTTCCGTCTTGCGCAGGACTGTAGAGCAGGAAACTTAATTGCGCGCCGCTCCCCGCCCGCGCCGGGCAACCCCAACCTTGTGCTCCATCAAGGTAAAGTGTATGATTCTGGACGTTACATGACTCACTTTACCTAACTAAAGTGCTATCGAGGGGGAATACCATGAATACCGATATGTCTCGTCGTCAGTTTGTTGGTCTAGCCGGCTCGCTTGCCACGGTGCTTGGCCTTGGTCTTGTCGGCTGCGGCGGTGGTGCCGGCAAGGGCTCCGCTGCTGGCTCTGCCGCAGCCAAGGACGTGAAGGGCGCTGCGGAGTCCAAGAAGCTCGTGGTGGGCTTTGACAAGTCCTACCCTCCGTACGGCTTTGTGGGCGACGATGGCGAGTACGCCGGTTTTGACCTCGATCTGGCTAAGGCCGTTGCCGATAAGCAGGGCTGGGATGTCGATTACGAGGCCATCGATTGGGATGCCAAGGACACGCTGCTCAACTCCGGCGCCATCAACTGCATCTGGAATGGCTTTACCATGGAGGGCCGCGAGGACGACTACACGTTCTCCGAGCCTTACATGCTCAACGAGCAGGTGCTCGTGGTCAAGAAGGACGCGGGTATCAAGAGCTGGGACGATCTTGCCGGCAAGACCGTGATTACCCAGACTGATTCCGCTGCGCAGGATGTGCTCGAGGGCGACCAGAAGGATCTGGCCGCGACGTTTGCCACGCTCGATACCATCGGCGAGTACAACACGGCGTTTATGCAGCTCGAGAGTGGTGCAGTCGATGCCGTTGCCTGTGACCTCTCGATCGCTCAGTATCAGCTTGCCGCCAAGCCCGATGCCTATACGCAGCTCGACAAGCCGCTGTCCAGCGAGCACTACGCCGTTGGCTTTAAGAAGGGCGACACCAAGTCCGCCGATGCCGTGACCGAGTCGCTCAAGGCGCTCTACGAGGACGGCACGGTCAAGGACCTGTGCGACAAGTATGCAGAATACGGTCTTTCCTTCGACAACTGGGTTCTGAAATAGCGGCTTTCCCAGGCACCCGATTTTGCCGTTCAAACCGTCGCTTGCGTACATTTAGTACGCGGCGCTCCTCTTTCACGGCAAACTCGAGCACCTGGAAAACCCGCTTTAGCATTGGGTTTGCTGTTCTGTTGTCGCGAAAGAGAGCTTAGGTTGTCTATTCAGGTCATGATGCAGATGCTTGGCCAAGGATTCTTGGTCAGCTTGCAGCTGTTTGTGCTGACGCTGCTGGGGTCGATTTCGCTGGGAATCCCCGTGGCGTTTATGCGCATGAGCAAAATTGCGCCGCTCCGCTGGATTGCGCGCATCTACATTTCGGTCATGCGCGGTACGCCGCTCATGTTGCAGATGTTTGCCATCTACTTTGCCCCGTACTACGTGTTTGGCATTTCGCTCACGCCCGATTCCAAGTGGACGGCGTGCGTCGTGGCGTTCATCATCAACTACGCCGGTTACTTTGCCGAGATCTATCGCTCGGGCCTGCAGTCCATTCCGCGCGGTCAATACGAGGCTGCCGAGGTGCTGGGCTACTCGCGCATGCAGACATTCCTGTATATCGTGATGCCGCAGGTCGCCAAGCGCATTTTGCCGGCGATGGGCAACGAGATCATCACACTGGTCAAGGACACGTCGCTGGCGTTCGCCATCGGCGTGGGCGAGATGTTCTCGACGGCCAAGGCGCTGGTCGCCTCGCAGGTGAGCATGGTGCCGTTTGCAATTGCGGCGCTGATTTACTGGGTCTTTAACTTTGTGGTCGAGATGCTGCTGGGCGCTGCCGAAAAGCGACTTGACTACTACCACGACTAGCCTGTTCCGTCGTGCTTTTCAAACACATGGAGGTTCCCGTGTCCGGAACGGTAATGAATATAGCGAACGCACGCAAGGCGTTTGGCGGCAATGAGGTGCTCAAGGATATCTCGCTCGAGGTAAAGCGTGGCGAGGTCGTGGCGATTATCGGGCCTTCGGGCGGTGGTAAGTCCACGCTGCTGCGCTGTGCCACGCTGCTTGAGACGCTCGACGGTGGCTCGCTCTCGTTTGGCGACCTTGCCGTCGCGACGGATGCGGGTTCGGGCGCGGTGTACGCAAAGGGCGATGTACCTAAACAGGCGCGCTCGCGGTTTGGTCTGGTGTTTCAGAACTACAATCTGTTCCCGCACTATACCGTGATGAAAAACATCACCGATGCACCGATCCGCGTGCTTAAGCGCCCGCGCGAGCAGGCGGAGGCCCGCGCACACGAGCTTATTGCACAGATGGGGCTTACGGGTAACGAGAACAAGGTGCCCTGCGAGCTTTCGGGCGGTCAGCAGCAGCGCGTGAGTATTGCCCGCGCCCTGGCGCTCGACCCGGAAATCTTGTTCTTTGATGAGCCGACCTCGGCGCTCGATCCAGAGCTGACGGCTGAGGTGCTGCGCGTCATCAAGGATCTGGCCGCGCAGAATATGACGATGGTAATCGTGACCCACGCGATGCAGTTTGCGCGCGATGTTGCCGACCGCGTGCTCTTTATGGACGGCGGCCGTATTGTCGAGGAGGGTCCTGCCGAGCAGGTCATCGACCATCCACGCGAGCGGCGTACCCGCGAGTTCTTGAGCCGTATCGAGGGGTAGGCTCAACCATGTATTGAGATGAAGCCGTCGCAGGCCTTATGGTCTGTGGCGGCTTTTATTTGTATCTATGGGGTCCAATAATCGCCTCGCATGCGTTCCCCTCCCTCTCGCCGCCTGTATTCATACGTGTGCCGAAAGGTATGCATGGACAGCCGTCCGTGAGGGTAGGGTGGTGGCATAGGACATTTGGAGGGTGAGTCGGCTCGGCTGCCGACCATGCTGCTCCCGGGACGGCACCGACCGCGAACTCTCCCCGTTGGCGTCGCGCATTGCGCGCGGCCCTGCAAGGAGGTCATCATGGGTGCTCCCAAGACCGGTAACGTAAGGAACGTGGTGCTCGTAGGCCAAGGCGGGGTGGGCAAGACTTCACTCGCCGAGGCCATGCTCCACCTTTCCGGCAAGACCGCCCGCCTGGGCGGCCACGACGGCACCAAGCCCACGCTCGACTATGACCCCGAAGAGGTCAAGCGTGCATTTTCCATCTCGACGACCATCGCGCCGATCGACTGGAAGGGCGCGCGCATCAATGTGCTCGATGCCCCGTGCTACCCCGATTTTATCGGCGACGCCTTTGCCGCGATGAGCGTCTGCGAGACGGCTCTGTTTGTGGTCGACGCCGAGGCCGGCCCGCAGCCTACGACGGTTAAGCTCTGGTATGCCGCCGAGGACCTGCGTCTGGCGCGTGCGGTGTTTGTAAACCGCCTGTCGCGCTCCGAGGCCAGCTTTGCGACCACGATGGACCTGCTGCAGGAGCGCTTTGGTACGCGCCTGGGCGCCGTGACCCTTCCCTGGGGCGAGGGCGAGGACTTTGACGGTATCATCGACCTGGTGCGCATGAAGGCGCGCCATTGCAACGGCGCCGAAGCCGTTGAGTCGGAGATCCCCGAGGAGTATCGTGCCCAGGCCGAGGAGGCCCATGACCATCTGTGCGAGTTGGTGGCCGAGGCCGACGACGAACTGATGATGAAATACCTGGAAGGCGAGGAGACGCTGACGCAGGAAGAGCTCGAGGGCCTGCTGTCGAAGGCGATTGCCGAGCGCATTTTTGTGCCGGTCTTTGCGGGCGATTGCATTAAGGAGCAGGGCGTCAACTCGCTGATGGACGACATCGCCACGTACTTCCCGGCGCCGACCGACTACGGCGAGATGCCGCTCATCGACGGCGACTCGCTCAAGATCTCGAGTGACGATGACCGTCCGGTGGCATTTGTGTTTAAGACCCTGGCCGATCCGCAACAGGGGCGCATCAGCTTTATCAAGGTGCTGACGGGTACGCTTGAACCGGGCCTTGAGCTGGTCAATGCGCGCACGCGCAAGGGCGAGCGTCTGGCTCACCTGTATGTGATGTGCGGCCGCGACATGACCGAGGTCGGACACGCGTATGCCGGCGATATCATCGTGGCGCCCAAGCTGGCTGCCGAGACGGGCGATACGCTCTCGATTACCGGTAAGGTCGAGGCTGCGGCGTTTAAGTTCCCCAACTCGCAGTACCGCATCGCCATTGAGGCCGAGAATCGCGGCGACGAAGAGAAGCTCTACACGTTTATCGAGAAGGCCTGCAAGGCCGATCCGACCATGAGTATCGACCGCGACGAGGAGACCGGGCAGACCATCATCTCGGCGGTGGGCGAGGCGCAGGTTTCGGTGCTGCTCAACCGTTTGGAGGACCGTACCAAGGTTGTGGCAAAGAGCGTGCCGATCCGCATTCCGTATCGCGAGACCATCCGCCGCACGGCAAGCGCCCAGGGTCGCCACAAGAAGCAGACCGGCGGCGCCGGTCAGTACGGCGACTGCTGGCTGCGCGTGGAGCCGCTCATTGGGCCCGACGGCACGAGCGACGGCTATGAGTTTGTTGACGAGGTCGTGGGCGGCCGCATCCCGCGCTCGCTCATCCCCGCCGTGGACAAGGGCGTTCAGGAGACTATGAAGGACGGCATCATTGCCGGCTACCCGCTCACGGGCATTCGCGTTGCTGTGTACGACGGCTCGTATCACAGCGTCGACTCCAACGAGATGGCGTTCCGCGCGGCGGCTCGCATCGGCCTGCGAAAGGCATGCGCCGATGCCGATCCGGTGGTACTGGAGCCCATCGAGGAAATCACGGTGACTATCCCCGAGAGCTACGCCGGCGCCGTGATGGGCGACATCTCGGCCTCGCGCGGTCGCGTGACAGGCATGGAGACCGACGAGCGCGGCGATACCGTGGTCATTGCCCAGGCGCCGCTGGCCGAGCTGACGGATTACTCGACGCGTCTGCGCTCTATTACGCGCGGCACGGGCGACTTTACCATGGAGCCCGCAGGCTATGAGCAGGTGCCCTATGACGTGCAGGCCAAGCTGGTCGAGCGCTATGAGGAGGGCCGAGCTAAGTAGCGTGTGGTTTTGCCTGCAATGTAGGTGCTGACGAAAAGGCCGCCCTGGGTAACCGGGGCGGCCTTATTTGATCCCTTGGGGACGGAGGAAAACGGATCATTTTTTGGGTTACGGGCGGCGCGGTCGGCACTAGTCTCCGGATGCCTGGTTGCGGCCGGTGGCGTAGTCGATCTGCACGTGCGGCTGCAGGTTGTAGCAGTACACGTGGAAGCACAGGGTTTTGCCGTGGTCCTCGATCGATTGTGCTTCCAGACGAATGCCACGACAGACGAGCTCCTCCTCGTTGTATATAGGCGTGACGCGATAGAGCACGTGGTTGCCCGTGTCGCGGACGTAGTCGAGGATCTGCTCTTCAAACGGCAGCATGCCCGTCTCGTTGAGATAGCGCGTGCCGGTGAGGAGATTTTTGCGGTTGGCGTTTTCGCCGCAGAGTGACCAGGCGATGAGGTGGCAGCGGTTGTAGAGGCTCTGGCCTGGAATAAAGTCGTAGCGCTGCTGGTGCCAACCGGCAGGATGGATACGCGAGATATCGCCGCGCTTGCCCTGACCGAGCGATTCGGGGCCCACGCAGGCGAGCGCCTTGCGAGTGCGGCCCAGGCTGTCGAGCTTGGAGAATTTCTTAAAGCAGCCCTCTTCGGTGGCACGATCGTATTCATCGAGTGTGAATGACGGCGTGCCGAGCGGGTGCGTGCTGTCGGCGCGAAGGGCAACGTAGGGGTTGCCGGCGTAGTCGGGAATGCTGCTGAGATAAACACCACGGGCGCGGTTGAGGTCGGGGTTTTCCACCTCGTCGATGGGGGCGGCGGCGCTGTCTGTGGAAGCGTCGTCGGTGTCGCTTGCGGCGGAATCGGGGCCATCGCCAGAGTCTTGGCTATTTTGAGAGTCCTCGGAGCTCGCTGTTCCCGATTCGAGCCGGGCAACCAGGTCCGCCTCGTCGTCGGTACGGCTGGGACTCTCGTTTTGCTTCTCGGCCAGAGCCGCCGCCTGCTCATCACTTTGCGGCGACAGCAACTTGGGCGCCCCATCGAGCGATCCCGTAAACAGCGCAAACCCCAGCACCACGGCGGTGCCGATGGAAAGTGCTTGCTTGTAGGCGGACTTGTGCGACATTGAGGCTCCTGGATGGACGGTTGGGAATCTACCAGTCTAGCAGGAGCCGGCAGAGGCCGTTCTGTCGAACAAATACTTAAGATTTGGGACAAACGCTACTGGTTCATTTGCTTCATATTTGACGTATGGCTAGATCGAGGTGGAGTCGAGCCAGTTGAGCTTGCACTCGAGAATGCGCTGCTCGCCGGGTTGGCTGCTGCCATCAAGCAAGGCGAGCAGCATCTCGGCCGCCTCCCTGCCTTCCTGGTCGACGGGCTCGATGATCGTGGAGACGGTCGGCGTGGTGAGGTTGGTCCAGTCTTCGCAGTTGAGTCCCAAAAGACCTATTTGCTGCGGAAGTAGATGGGCCATGGGTTGGAGGGCCTTGTAGACACGGGGAAGCGCCCATTGGTTTTGTACGAAGATGAGCGTGCGCTTGGCGGGGTTGAACTTGTATTTAAAGTATTCGGTAAGCTCGTTGATTGACGGCTTGTTGTGATCGATGGGGATGGCTTTGTAGAGCTGCCCATTCGCGGCCAATGCCTCGGCATATCCCTGAAAACGTTCCATGCGAGTGCGCATTTCGGTCATGTTGGCGGCGATGGAAAAGAAGTCTTCGTAGCCGGCGTCGAGAAGCGCCTGCGTGGCATTGTACACGCCGTCGTAGAGGTTGGTTTTGATCCAGCTGGTGCCTGGGCTGTAGATGGCCGCGTCAAAAAAGACGACGGGCTTGCCGGCGCGCTTGATGCGGTCGTGGACTGCCTTGAAATTTGCCGTGGGCTGGATGATAAAACCATCGACGCCCAGTGAGAGCATTTTGTCGACATACATGAGCTCGGTCTCGGGGTTAAAGTTGCTCGTGCAAACGACCGTCTGGTAGCCCGCGGGGAGCATGACCTGCTCCATGCCGTTGAGGACGAGGCCCGCCCATTTGTTGGTGTTATCCAAGATGATGATGGCGATGACGTGGGTCTGCTTGCCGGTGAGCGTTTGCGCTTGGGCGTTGGGAACGTATCCGAGTTCCTTGATGACGCGCGCAATCTTTGCCTGCGTCTTCTCGCTAAGCTTTTCTCGTTTGTCGTTGAGGTAATACGAGACGCTTGCCGTCGAGGTTCCCGCCTCTCGAGCGACGTCTGCGATCGTAACGCGCTGTTTTGCCACAGCGACTCCTTCCGACAGATGAGCATTTTCCAACATGATGACTTTGAGTCTTGGTGAGGGATGCGCTTTGGTGAGCGACTTTTTCCTTTCATATGAGTATGCAACAAATGCGGTATATGGGTGGGGTCGAAATTTGTGACCGGCATGCGCATCTGCCGTCTACCGAGAAAATCAAATACTTCTTGACTTTTGAAATCGATGGTAAAATCGCAGGATTCATTTTTGGTTAAACGCATAACTAAATAGCGTAACCAACGCTCTGACCTGCTCGTTTACCGAAATAAACTGGCATTAAGAAAAACGAGCACCTATATTGGTCTTGTCGAAAAGACAGCAAGTCCAAACGGCAGGTGATGCTCCGGAGGCCTCCGCAAACGGTGTCTTGCGCACGCAACTCTATGAAAAGAGGGAAGCAATGAAGATCGTAGGCGTTGCCGCCTGTACCGTGGGTATCGCCCACACGTATATGGCCCAGAAGGCGATTCAGGATGAATGCGCCGCTCGTGGCATCGAGTGCAAAGTCGAGGCTCAGGGTGGTCTGGGTATCGAGAATGAGCTCACGCAGGAAGACGTTGATTGCGCCGACCTGGTGCTCGAGTCCGTCGACGTGGGTGTCGAGAACGAGGACCGTTTTGAGCAGAAGATGGCCGAGGGCAAGTTCCTCAAGGTCGGCACCTCGGATGTAATCGCCGATCCGGTAAAGATTATCGACCAGGCTGTCGAGATCATCAAGGCGACGGGCGGTGCCGTTGACGCGTCCAAGGCCGAGGCCAAGGCAGAGAAGAAGGCCGTCCCCGCTGCCCCGCAGGCCCCGACACCGGCGTCCAAGCAGTCCATCTTTGCCGATCCTGGCAAGACGCTGCTCAATGCATTCAATACCGGTGTTTCCTATTTTATCCCCATCGTCGTTATCGGTGGCGTGTTCCTCGCCTTCTCGTTGGCATCCGGTACTGCCGGTGCTAGCGGTATGGAGGTCACCAACCCGTTGATGGTGAGTCTTAACACTATCGGCATGGCCGGCATCTCTATGATGATTCCGGTGCTTGCGGCATACATCGCCTACTCGATGGCCGGTAAGCCCGCACTTGCCCCCGGCTTCGTCCTGGGCTACTTGGTTAACAACGCCGTCGTCACCCCGAGCGGCAACAGCGTTTCGACCGGCTTCTTGGGCGCCATGATCATGGCTGTCATCTGCGGTTACTTTGTCCGCTGGATGAAGACCTGGAAGGTCAACAACACCATCCAGACCATCATGCCCATTCTGATCATCCCGATTCTGACCTCGCTCGTCCTGGGCATGGCTTACATCTACATCTTGGCCACGCCGCTTGGCTTTGTGATGGATTGGCTCACCAGCGTGCTCGGCAGCCTGCAGGGCGGCTCCGCCGTCGTCCTGGGCTTGGTCATTGGCGTTATGACCGCTTTCGATATGGGTGGCCCCATCAACAAGACCGCTTCGACCTTTACCATGGCCATCATGGCCTCCGGCATCTACGGCCCCAACGGTATGTTCCGCGTCGCCGTCGCCATTCCCCCGATTGCTTGCGGCCTCGCTGCGCTCATCGCCAAGAACAAGTTCGATGACGCTGACCGTCAGATGGGCATCTCTGCGCTGTTCATGGGCTGCATCGGTATTACCGAGGGCGCTATTCCCTTCGCGGTCAAGGATCTTGGCCACACCCTGCCCGGCATTTGCATCGGCTCTGCCGTGGGCGCGGCGCTTGCCGCCTTCCAGGGCATCGACTGCTATGTTCCGCATGGTGGCTTTATTGTCGCCCTGGCCACCAACAACGTCGCGCTGTTCTGCCTGGACATCGTGATTGGCTCCTTGGTCGCCGCTGCAATCCTGATTGCCATGAAGCCCACGCTCGATAAGCAGGCCAAGTAAACCTTTAAGGACTCCGGTTGTGCGGAGGGATGGATTTGACTCCGCACAACCGCCCCTACACAACAAAATCCATCCGCACTGATAGGGCCCACATCTGGGTCCCAGGGAACTTTTGTCAAAAATCCTCTGGAGAAGGAGAACAAAATGTCCAACCTCACCATCCGCCAGGCCGTTCAGGGCATGCTCAAGCTGCAGGACAGCGGCGATCACGCAACCATGGTCGGCATTGGCCCCATGAGCCCCAACCTGATTCAGGCCGTGTTCGAGCTTGCCAAGGACGAGGATTTCCCGCCCATGTTTATCGCTAGCCGCAACCAGGTCGATATGGACGAGATGGGCGCCGGCTACGTCAACGGTTGGGACCAGACGCGCTTTGCCGCCGACATTAAGAAGGTTGCCGACGAGGTGGGTTATACCGGTCCGTACTACCTGTGCCGCGATCACGGCGGTCCGTGGCAGCGCGACGAGGAGCGTAACGCCCACCTGCCCGAGGACGAGGCCATGGAGCTCGCCCGCAAGTCCTTTGTCGCCGACATGGAGGCAGGCTTTGACCTGCTGATGGTCGACCCCACCAAGGACCCCTATCAGATCGGCAAGGTTATTCCGCTCGACGTGGTGCTTCGCCGCACGATCGATCTTATCGACTATCTTGAGCAGTACCGTCGCGAGCATAACCTGCCCGAGGTTGCCTATGAGGTCGGTACCGAGGAGACCAATGGCGGCCTGACCTCCACCGACAAGTACGAGGAGTTCATTTCTCAGCTGCAGCCCGAGCTCGAGAAGCGCGGCTGCCCCATGCCCACCTTTATCGTCGGCCAGACCGGTACGCTCACCCGTTGGACCGAGCAGGTCGGTCATTACAACTTTAAGAATGCCCGCGAGCTCGCCGACATGGCCAAGCGCTACGGCGTGGGCCTGAAGGAGCACAACGCCGACTACCTGGACGACGCGACGCTGCTCGAGCACATCCCGGCACACGTGACCGCTTCCAATGTCGCCCCTCAGTACGGCACCGAGGAGACCCGCGCTTACCTCAAGCTCTGCGCTACCGAGCAGATTCTGGTCGACAACGGCCTGTGCGACGATCCCTCCGATCTGTATCACACGCTGCTGGTCAAGGCCATCAAGACCGAGCGCTGGCGCAAGTGGATGACCGGCGACGATGTCAACCTGCAGGTTGACGACATTCTGGCCGACGACGAGCTCAGCCTGAAGATTCTGGATGTCTCCGGCCACTACGCGTTCAACGATCCCGAGGTCAAGGGGCAGGTCGAGAAGCTCTATCGCAACCTCGCTGCCCAGGACATTGACGGCAAGCGCTTTGTGATCGAGCACATCAAGCGCCCGATCAAGCAGTACGTCGTCGGTCTTAACCTCAAGGGCGTCACGAGCCGCATCGAGAAGGCTCTCTAAGTAGCTTTTCCTACACGACGCCGGGCCTGGGGCATGTCCCAGCTGCAGGCCCGGCACATAGGACAAAGGGACATCCCCTTTGTCCTATTTTTTGAGTTTTGGATTCCTTAGAAGGAGTTTGCACCATGAAGTTCTTTATCGATACCGCCAACCTTGACGAGATCGCCGAGGCCAAGAGCTGGGGCTGCCTTGCCGGCGTCACCACCAACCCGTCCCTGTACGCCAAGACCGGCGGCAAGCTCGCCGACTTTGAGCCCCATATGCTCAAGATTGCCGAGCTCTGCGAGGGGCTGCCCGTGTCTGCTGAGTCCACCGCGACCACTGCCGAGGGCATGATCGAGGAGGGCAAGCGTCTTGCCGCCCTGGCTCCCAACATCGTGGTCAAGCTTCCCGTGTGCGAGGCCGGCCTCGCCGCCTGCCGCGCCCTGGCCGATGCGGGCGTGCGCGTCAACATGACGCTTGTTTTCTCGCCGACGCAGGCCCTCATGGCCGCCAACGCCGGTGCCCGCTACATCAGCCCGTTTGTCGGCCGCTTTGACGACATCGCCGAGGACGGCATCTCGCAGCTCGACAATGTCGTGACATGCATCAAGAACTATGACTGGACCGGCAAGAACGTCGACGACACCGTCGAGATCATCACCGCTTCGGTCCGCACGCCCAACCACGTGACCCAGGCGGCTCTTCTTGGTGCCGACATCGCGACCGTGCCCATGGCCGCTCTCAAGAAGTGCCTGCATCACCCGCTGACCGACCAGGGCCTCGCCTCTTTTGAGGCTGACTGGCAGAAGGTCGTCGCTCAGGCTTAACGACCGGGTTGCCCTCGGCATCGCGCCATCCGGTGCCGGGGCTGTTCTCAAGAGAGGAATTCGTATGACCAACCAGGAGCTGGCGAAGGTCGCCAATGAGGTCAGGAAGGGTGTCGTGACTGCGGTTCACGCGGCCAAGTCGGGACATCCGGGTGGATCGCTCGGTGCAGCCGACATCATGACGTATCTGTACTTTGAGGAAATGAACATCGATCCTGCCGACCCTCACAAGGCCGATCGCGACCGCTTTGTGCTCTCCAAGGGTCACGCGGCGCCGGGCCTGTATTCGGTGTTGGCAAATCGCGGCTATTTTCCCGTCGAAGAGCTCGAGACGCTCCGCCATATTGGCAGCCGACTGCAGGGCCATCCCAACATGAACGATACCCCAGGCATCGATATGTCCACCGGCTCGCTCGGTCAGGGCATCTCTGCTGCAGTTGGCATGGCGCTTGCCGCTAAGCACTGGGGCGACAGCTACCGTGTCTACACGTTGCTGGGCGACGGTGAGTGCGAGGAAGGCCAGGTGTGGGAGGCGGCTATGTTTGCCGGCAACCATGCGCTCGACAATCTTGTTGCCGTCGTCGACCACAACGGCTTGCAGATTGACGGCACGATCGATGAAGTCAACTCGGCCATGCCGCTTGCCGACAAGTTCCGCGCCTTTAAGTGGTATGTGATAGAGCTAGCCGATGGCAACGACATGGCGCAGATTGAGGCGGCTTTCGCCGAAGCTCGCGAGGTGACCGGCGCGCCCGTCGCTATCATCGCCGAGACGGTGAAGGGCAAAGGCGTCTCCTTTATGGAGAACCAGGTTGGCTGGCATGGCAAGGCGCCCAATGACGAGCAGTTTGAGCAGGCCATGGCCGAGCTCGCGGCAGCAGGAGAGGAACTCTAATGGCAGAGGTCAAAAAAGTCGCCACGCGCGTAAGCTACGGCGAGGCGCTCGTCGAGCTGGGCAATGAGCACGATGACTTTGTAGTGCTCGATGCCGACCTGGCTGCCGCTACGCAGACGGGTAAGTTTAAGACTGCCCATCCTGAGCGCTTTTACGATGCCGGCATCGCCGAGAGCAACCTGATGGGTCTTGCCGCCGGCATCGCGACCACGGGCCGCGTTGCTTTTGCGAGCACCTTTGCGATGTTTGCCGCCGGTCGCGCCTACGAGCAGGTCCGCAATTCCATTGGCTACCCGCACCTCAACGTCAAGATTGGCGCCACCCATGCCGGCATTTCGGTGGGCGAGGACGGCGCCACGCACCAGTGCTGCGAGGATATCGCACTCATGCGTACGATTCCGGGTATGACGGTGGTCGTTCCCGCCGACGATGTCGAGGCCCGCGCCTGTGTGCGCGCCGCCTATGAGTTTGAGGGGCCGGTCTACATGCGCTTCAGCCGCCTGGCAACACCGGTCATCAACGATCAGGAGGACTACGAGTTCAAGATCGGCCGCGGTGTTGTTGTACGGGAGGGCTCTGATGTCACGATCGTCGCGTGCGGTCTCATGGTCGCTGAGGCACTCGCTGCTGCCGAGGCGCTCGCTGCCGACGGCATCGATGCTGAGGTCATCAACATGCATACGATCAAACCGCTCGATGAGCGTTTGGTGGTTGCCAGCGCCAAGAAGACCGGTCGCGTGGTCACCGCCGAGGAGCATTCGATTATCGGTGGTCTTGGCGAGGCCGTTGCCTCGGTGCTCGCGGAGCAGCATCCAGTGCCGATGCGTCGCGTCGGCGTGCGCGATGTGTACGGCGAGTCCGGCCCTGCGGTCGATTTGCTGCATAAGTACGGTTTGGACGCCGACGGCATCGAAGCTGCGGTCAGGTCCGTGTTGTAAGGAAGGCTTTCCATGGGGTTTGTATCTGCCAACCAAGTGACGATTGGCTACGCCGCCGCCTCGCGCGAGGACGCGCTGCATTATCTGTCCGAGCAGGCTGTTGAGCTTGGTTTTGCCGATGACGCGTCTGCTGTAGAGGCGGCTTTTATTGCTCGCGAAAACGAGGCCGAGACTGGCCTCGTCGCCGGTTTTGCCGTTCCGCATGCCAAGAGCGATGCGATCCATACGCCGGGCGTGGCCGTGCTCAAGCTGTCCGAGCCTGTTGAGTGGCCGAGCTTTGATGGCGTGCCCGTCGATGTGGCGCTCGCGCTGTACGTGCCCGCCGGCGAAGCGGGAACCACGCACCTGCGTCTGCTCTCCAAGGCTGCCGTGATGCTGATGGATGCCGGCTTCCGTGACAGGGTGCGCGAAAGCACCGATCCTGTCGAGATTGCCGAGCTCATCAACGCCGGGCTCGAGGGCTAGAACGGGCTCTCCGTTCCATTAATCGATCCTTCTCCAAGGAAAAGGGCCGCGACGCTATAGGCGTCGCGGCCCTGTCTGCGTTTCCCCAGATAAAACCTGCCAAAATAAACCTGTCCCTTTTTGGTAGGTAAAACGGGAGCCGTTTCACCGCAACTTAGGGTGCGGTTGGGATGTGTACGCTTTAATGAGCGGCGCCCATGGTTAGAGAGATTACGCTCGTCTCTCTAAATGTCTCTCTAAACAAGGTGCTTATCTCTCTAAAGTTAGAGAGATAAGCACCTTGTTTAGAGAGACGGAATGCCAGTTTTCGTCCGTCCGTTACCATCTGCCAAAAATGGCGGATAAAGGACTCATTGAAGTAATGGGTTCATCGACGAGCCGCAATCGCCGCTATCGGAAGAGGTAGATGTGGCTGAGTCGCCTCTCTAGTGTCTCTCAAAGATAGATGGATGCTAGAGAGGCGGTTGCCCTGCGATATTTCCCCAGATAAAACCTGCCAAAATAAACCTGTCCCTTTTTGGTAGGTTAAACGGCGTAACTTAAAGGTTCATGTTGCCGTGGATGTAGGGGGTGACCTCGGGGGAGATATGGCCGCAGCCCAGCTCGCGCAGCGTGGACTCGATGGCGGCGGGCAGCGGGGTCTTGCCTTCGGCGTCGACGGCGGCACCGCTGAGGGCGGCGATCTTGGCGACGTCTGCCGGCGCGGCCTCGATATGCATGCAGCCGCCGACGAGGCGTGCGCGGACCTGGTCCAGGCCAAGGTCGTGCAGGTAGTCCTCACAGGTGCGGATTACATCGACCTTCTCGCGCGTGAGCTCCTCGCCCGTGGGGACTCGCGTGGCCAGGCAGGCTCCTGCCGGCAGGTTCCAGACGGGATAGCCCCAGGCGCGTAGCAGCTCGCGCTCCTCGTCCTTGGTAAAGCCGACCTCCATAAGCGGCGAGCGCACGCCGAGCTCCTGGGTGGCGCGCATGCCGGGGCGGTAGTCGCCGCGGTCGCTTGCGTTGCTGCCGTCGATGACGGTGGGAAAGCCCAGCGACTTGGCGTGGTTGACGATGGCGGTAAAGCCGGCGCGCTTGCAGTGGTAGCAGCGGTCGGCGTCGTTGCAGGCTACCTGGGGGAGCTGCAGCTGATCGACCGAGAGGTTGAGTACGGGAAGCTTGAAGTGCGGCCCCTCATCGGCCTGCCCGTCAACCGCCCGCTCAAACGAAGCCTGCTCGGGCGTGCCGATGAGCGGCGTGGTGAGGTGAACGAGAAGCGTGCTGGCGGGCATGATGCGGGCGCAGACCGCGGCCAAAAAGCTGCTGTCGACGCCACCGGAAAAGCCGATGGCGACGCGTCCGTATGCTAAAAGCAGCTGCTCGAGCGCTGCGAGTTTGTCCTGAAGCCCCTCTGCGGGTGCGGTGGTGTCTGAAAGCATAAGTCGATCCTTGCCGTTGAGTACTCGGTCGAAAACTATAATCCTACCGAGTCGCTTGTCATAAGACTTCTATCTATGTAACGAAAGTGCAATATGCTATATACGTTATATACAAGTTTACAGGTGCGGTAAAGTTGCGGGAGTACAGCAGCGCGAAGCGATGGGGGACCGATATGATCAAGGCCGTTATTTTTGACATGGACGGAACGCTGGTCGATACCGAGCGTTTGGGTATCAAGGCGTGGAAGGCGGGCGCGGCCGAGCTGGGATTCGCGATTGATGATGCGCTGATCCATCAGTTTATCGGTCGCACGCTGCCCGATGTCATGGAGATCCTTGATGAGCATTACGGCAGCTGCGAAACCGCTGAGGCAATCTATCGTCGCCATAGGGAGATTCGCGACGAGATGGTCAAGACCGATCTGGAGCTTAAGGACGGTGCCGCCGAGTGCCTCGACGAGCTGCTGACTGCGGGCTATCACGTGGGTCTTGCGACGTCATCGCGCCACGTTACGGCCGAGCGCAACCTCAAGACGGTTGGCCTCTTTGACAAGTTTGAGACGGTGACCTGCGGCGAGGACGTCGTGCGCGGCAAGCCCGACCCCGAGATGTACCTGCTCGCCTGCGAGCGCGCGGGCTTTGCCCCCGAGGAGTGCGCCGTGGTCGAGGACTCACGCAACGGTTGCGTCTCGGGCATCACGGCCGGTTGCCATGTGTTTGCCGTTCCCGACATCGTGCCGCTGCCGCAGGACGTGGTGGACGGCTGCGAGGCTGTGCTCGATACGCTGTTCGATCTGACGGCCGCGGTCAAGGCCGTGTGTTAGCGTTCGCACGCGAGTCGCCATGCCCCGCGCCCGATCCCGCAGGACGGCGACGGTAACGGCGCCTGCGCGGAGGCACTGTTCTAAAAAATGGAATTGAATCCATTTTTGCAAAAAAGTTAATGAAAAATGGATTACATTCCATAAATATCCGTAGCTGCAGGTCCGGCTAAACGGGGAGGGCACATGGGGCCAGTAAAAAACGCCGCAGCGGGCCTGTTTCCGTTGCGGCGTTTTTTGTTACAAGTAGGTGCCCAGGTTGATGTCGGTTATTGGGGCCGCGGATGGGCCCGTCGGGTGCTGCTCGGCCTTTTGGGTGCTCACACGCTCGAGCAAGAAGGGGCGCACGAGCTCCTGACGGTTAATGTCCTCGGTGGCCGTGACCGTGGAGACGGTGCGCGCGGCGGAGCCGATGCGGACTCGTTTGGTCTTGGCGGCAGGTTTATCCTCGATTTGTTCCATGAGCAGCTGCACGCCCTTGCGGCCGATCTCGTAGCCCGGTGGTGCTACCGTGGTGAGTGGGACCGACCCGCTCCAGGCGAGCGGATTGCCGTCGCAGCCGGCCACGCGGACCTGCTCGGGGACGGAGATGCCTTTGTCTATCAGCGCCGAGACAACGCCCGACGCCAGTACGTCGGTCAGGCCGACCACGAAGTCGGGGCGCTCGTCCGCGGGGCGCTCAGCGATTTGGGCACCGATACTGTAGCCGTCGGCTGCGGTATTCCACTCTCCGGCGTCAATGACTTCAATTTTGATATCGGGATGCAGGGCAAGTGCCTTGTGAATGCCAAGGACGCGCAGGGTGAGTTGCATAAATGCTGCTCGACCCACAACGACAATATGGCGTGCGCCGCGGGCGATGGCGAGCTCGGCGATAATGCGCCCCTGTGCCTCGTTGTCGGCGGCCACGTAGTAACCGGGTTCTGAACAATGGACGTCCAGATGGACGATCGGCACGGGCATCTTGGCCATGGCGGGGTGCCAGTCGGGGGACGCCATGGGCTGAACCATGACGCCGGACATCTGCGTGCCCATAAAATAGCGCAGGTAATGATCCTCGAGAATGTCGTCGTTATCGGCATTGGCGATGAGCAAGTCATAGCCGTGCTTGCGTGCCTCGTTGTGGGCACCGCTGGCAATCTGGAGCGAAAAGCCGTGGTCGAGACGGGGGAGGACCAGGCCAAAGGACTTGGTGGCGCCGCCCGCGAGCTGACGGGCGCTTTGGTTGGGCAGGTAGCCAAGGCGATTAATGGTCTCGTTGATGAGCTTAAGGGTTTCGGGGCGCAACTTTTCGGGGTGGTTGAGCGCGTTGGATACCGTGCCCAGCGAGACCCCTGCCTCGCGCGCGACGTCGCTGATTTTTACCTTTGCCATAGCGGCCCCTTTGATGCGTTTCAAGTACAAGCCAGATTGTAGCATCGCCCGCCCCTGGGGTGTCAAAACCTGCCAATTAGGGACAGGTTTATTTTGGTAGGTTTTATCTGGGCAAACGCTGGAGCCCAAACCACCACAAAGGTGCCTGTCTCCATCGTGGTGGTTTGGGCATGTGTGCATCGAGTGGTATCTAAGTTGAGATATCACTTCTGGTATATCAGCTTGCGCTTGCGTGAGTACGATACTCGAACGTTATACGTCTCAGCGCCCCCTGTGCGTGGACGTCTTGCAGTCACGCGAACGAAGGGATTTATCCTATGTGCGGAATCGTCGGCTACACCGGCTCTGATATTGCAAAGAACATCCTGGTCACGGGCCTTAAGCGTATGGAATATCGCGGCTATGACTCCTCGGGCGTCGCGCTCGAGGTGGGCGAGGGCGCCGCGGCTCACCTCGACGTCATCCGCCGCGTGGGCAAGGTCGCGGGCTTGGAGAGCGAGCTTTCCAATATCGACAGCGACGCTACCTGCGGTATCGGCCACACCCGTTGGGCCACCCACGGCAAGCCCTCCGTCGTTAATGCCCATCCCCACACCAGCTGCGACGGTCGTATCGCCATCGTCCACAACGGCATCATCGAGAACTTCGCCGAGCTGCGCGAAGAGCTGGAGGGCCGCGGCCACCACTTTAAGAGCGAGACCGATACCGAGGTCTTCGCGCATCTGATCGAAGAGGCTTATGCCGAGACGCACGACCTGATGGCCTCCGTGCGCGAGGCTTGCACCAACGTGGTCGGTGCCTATGGTCTGGCCGCCGTGTGCGCTGACGAGCCCGGCGTGATCGCCGTGGCCCGCAAGGATTCCCCGATCGTAGTCGGCGTGGGCGAAACCGGCTCCTATGTTGCTTCCGATGTCATCGCGCTCATCGACGCCACCCGCGATGTCGTGGTGCTCGAGGACGGTCAGTTTGCCAAGCTCACGCCTGCGGACGTCGAGTATACCGACGAGGCCGGCAATGTCATCGAGCCCAAGGTCACCCACATCGATTGGGATCTGGACATGGCCGAAAAGGGCGGTTATCCCGACTTTATGCTCAAGGAAATCCACGAGCAGCCTCGCGTTGTGCGCGATACCCTGGTGGGCCGCATGGCCCCCGCCGGCGAGCTCGATATCGACGAGCTGGGCCTTTCGCTCGAGGAGCTCAACGACATCGACCGTGTCTACGTGATCGCTTGCGGCACTAGCTATCACGCTGGCCTCATCGCCAAGAACCTTATTGAGGGCTGGGCTCGCATCCCCACCGAGGTTGAGGCGGCCAGCGAGTTCCGCTATCGCAATCCCATCATCACGCCGACGACGCTTGTCGTTGCCGTGTCCCAGTCGGGCGAGACGGCCGATACCCTTGCCGCCATTCGCGACGCGCGCATCAAGGGTGCCAAGGTCTTCGGCATCACCAACGTGGTGGGCAGCCCGGTGGCGCGTGAGAGCGACGGCGTCATCTACACCAAGGCCAACAAGGAGATCGCGGTCGCCTCGACCAAGAGCTTTATCGGTCAGGTCGTGAGCCTTACGCTGCTGGCTCTGCTGCTGGCGCAAGTTAAGTACCGTCTGACCACCAAGCAGGCGCGCATGCTGTTCCGCGAGCTTTCCGATACGGCCGAGCAGATCCAGTGGATTTTGGATACCCAGACCGAGGCCGTTCATGAGGCCGCCCTGCTGTGCAAGGACGCGCAGTCGGCGCTGTTCGTGGGCCGCGGCATGGGTGCCGCTATTTCCTACGAGGGCGCGCTCAAGCTCAAGGAGGTCAGCTACCTGCATGCCGAGGCCTACGCCGCCGGCGAGATGAAGCACGGCCCCATTGCCCTGATCGACCCGGGCTTCCCTGTCATCGCTGTGGCCACCAAGAGTGCCACCTACGACAAGACCGTGTCGAACCTCATGGAGTGCAAGGCGCGCGGCGCCAAGGTTATCGTCGTTGCCACCGAGGGTGACGAGGAAATCAACAAGATTGCCGACTGCATCATTCGTGTGCCGGCCGTCCGCGACGTGTTCAGCCCCATCACGGCGAGCGTCCCGCTGCAGTTGCTTGCCCGCGAGGTGGCCATCCTGCGCGGCTGCGACGTCGACCAACCTCGAAACCTCGCTAAGAGCGTGACCGTGGAATAACTAATATTCCGCCGTTCTAACGACCAAGGCCCGGCTCCGCGTCATCAGACGGAGCCGGGCCTTTTTGTACGGAGAAACCACCACAAAGGTGCCCTTTGTGGTGGTTTTGGCAGGTTAGCGGAGCTTGCTGGTCTCGAAGTACTTGGGATATTGGTCCAGGACCTCGGTCTGGTTGCGGAACATCATATGCAGGTGCTTGCTGACCAAAAAGCTCGCCTCGATGGGGTCGCGACCGGCGATAGCGCGGCGGATTTTCTTGTGCTCGTTAACAATCTCCTGATTGTCGAGCCTCTGCGTGGCGGCGCGCAGCCAGCGGAAGCGCTCCAGGTCGGCATTGGTCGCCTCGAGCCACGACCACACGGTGCTGCGGCACGCGATGTTAAAGATCATGCGGTGCATGAGGTTGTCGCTTAAAAAGAAGCCGATGCGATCCTCCTCGGCCATGGTCTTTTCCTGCAGCGCGATGGCTCGGTCGAGCTGCTCGATGCCTGCCGAGGTGGCACGGGCGCAGCACTCTACAATCACCTGCTTTTCCAGGTGCTCGCGAATGTAGCAGGCGCTCTCGGCAAGAGTGAGGTTGATGGGCGAGACATAGGTGCCGCTTTGGGGCACGGTACGCACCAGGCCCTCTTGCGCCAGACGCACCAGCGCCTCGCGCACAGGGGTGCGCCCCATATCCAGGTCGTCACAAAGCTGCTTGACGCCCAGCTTTTCGCCCGGTTTGTAGTCCAGGTAGACGATTTTGCGTCGAATGGTGTGGTAGGACTGGTCCTGTAGGCTCGTTTCCTGCTCGCCGACGTGCATCGATTCTTCCATAGTGCCTCGCAACCGTTCTATCACACTGATATGTCAGCTGTTAATTATGCCGCGAATCGGCTCTCCGCGGTGGGTAATTCGACTGTTGCCCAAGAACTATTGCGGCATCTTGGTCTGTGTTTACGCATGGCTGTGCTCAATGTTGCCGTATCATAAGCCGTCGCAAACGTGAAATAGAAAGAAGGAATCCCATATGCAACTGGCGAATATCGTACGCGAGCGCTGGAAGGGCGTATTGTTCTGCCTGATCGTCGCCATCCCCGCGACGTTGCTCGGCAAACAGGTTGAGGTGGTCGGCGGGCCGGTGTTTGCCATCCTCTTTGGCATGGTCCTGGCGCTCGCCTTTCCCAAGAATCGTCGCGAACAGCTCGCCGCCGGTGTCACCTATACGTCTAAAAAAGTCTTGCAGTACGCGGTAATCCTGCTTGGCTTTGGCATGAACCTCTCGCAGATTCTGTCCAAAGGCGCTCAGTCGCTGCCGATTATCGTGGCGACGATTTCGACCTCGCTTGTCATCGCCTTTGTGCTCTGCCGCGTTATGAACGTGCCGGGCAAGATCGCGACGCTTGTGGGCGTGGGTTCGTCGATTTGCGGCGGTTCTGCCATCGCCGCGACCGCGCCCGTCATCGATGCCGACGATCGCGAGATTGCCCAGGCTATTTCGGTCATCTTCCTGTTTAACGTTATCGCGGCGCTCGTGTTTCCGACGCTCGGCGGCGTACTCGGGCTGACCAACGAGGGCTTTGGCTTGTTTGCCGGCACCGCCATCAACGACACCTCGTCGGTAACGGCTGCGGCGAGCGCCTGGGACAGTATGCATCCCGGCGCCAATGTGCTCGAGAGCGCCACAGTGGTCAAGCTCACCAGGACGCTGGCCATTATTCCCATTACGTTGGTTCTCGCATGCTGGCAGATGCATCTGGCACGCAAGGCCGGCGGCGACGCCAAAAGCACGTTCTCGTTTAAACGCGCGTTTCCCATGTTCGTGCTGTTCTTTGTGCTGGCGAGCGTAATCACCACGGTGTTTCAGCTTCCTGCATCCATTACGGCGCCCATCAAGGAGCTGTCGAAGTTCTTTATCGTGATGGCTATGGCGGCTATTGGCTTTAATACCGATATCGTCGAGCTGGTCAAAAAGGGCGGCAAGCCCATCGCATTGGGCTTTTGCTGCTGGATTGGCATTGCGTGCATGAGTTTGGGAATGCAGCACGTGCTGGGAATCTGGTAGAGAAGTAGCTTATTTGCGTGCTGCGTGCTGCGTGCTGGCGAGCGCATCCTCGCGGTGGAGCGATAGGAGCTCTTGCGGGTATGGCTTGTCCGCAGGTTTATAGGTCCCGAAGAGCTCTTATCGCCCCGCCAGGATGGCGATGCGGGGCAACTCATATACTCGCAGGACGTCGGCTTCTGCCCTATAGTGTTTGGTGAGCAATATCGTTCAATTTTGAAACACTCGCCCGCGCGGCCGTCGGTGGCGGCGTGGCGCCGAGGACGGGGCGCAATATGAACAGTGACGCCAAGCTGCAAATCTTGATCGAGGCCTTGGCTGCTGCCGGGGCCTCGGCGTTGGCAATCGATGGGCATGGACACGTGGCGATATCGACCATGGATGATGCCGCGCTCGAGCAAGATGTCGCGGCATTTGTCGCCGAGCGCCTGGGACGCGTGGACAACGGCGCGCGCCTGGTGATGGGGCATGCGGGAGGGCGCTTGAGCCTCACGGTGCGTCCGGTCGCCAAGGAATACGGTGCGCTTTGGGTGGTCGTGGTCCGCGAGGTGCACGGTGTGGCGGCACACGCGGGTATTGAGTGGCTTAACGCAGATGAGGTCGAGGCGCGCTACGAGGCAAGCGCGTACGGCATTGTCGAAGGTGCCGCTGCGGTCGCTGGTCCCGTCTGCGAAAGCTATGCCCGCGGCGTGCCCCTCATGTTGGAGGGCGAGCTGGGTGCTGGCCAGGCAGAGATTGCAAAACGCCTCTATCTAGATGGGCCTTATGCTGACGAACCCTTTGTGTCCGTGGCACTTGACGAGCTCACGGATCGCGGCTGGCGCCATCTGCTCAAAAGCTCGGAATCGCCGCTGTTCCAGGCAAGGCTGACCCTTTGTATTGGCGGCTGGCATGCACTTTCGCCGCAGCGTCTGCGCGAGCTTGTCTCTACGATGACCGACACGGCGCTGGCCACGCGTTGCCATGTGGTTCTGACGGCAAACGATATGCCGGGCGGTGGCGAAAGCGATCAGGCCGCTTTTGTAACCGAGCGCTTGGCGTGCGCAGTAAGTGTGGCGCCTGCGATTGCCGAGCAGGGTGGCGCATCGAAAAAGGTTGCGCAGTATTTGTCGTATCTGTCGGATGTCTTTGGAACTGCCGCTCCGAGTATGTCCGAGGAGGCCGCCTCGACGCTCAACGGCTATCGCTGGCCACGAAACTATCTGCAGCTTCGCGAGGTATCGGAACGACTGTATATATTAGTAGGGTCGGGTGTGGCGGAGCGCGCGGTGGCGGAGGAGGTGCTCGCCCAGGAGGATGTCATCAAAACCGCAACTTTTGGCGCCCCGACGCTCGACAGCGACCTGTATATCCTGCGTCCACTGGCCGATACCGAACGCGATATCGCGCGGCTGGTCGTAGGCTACCTCCAGGGCAACCGGACCCGCGCAGCCGAGGTGCTGGGGATAAGCCGCACGACTCTGTGGCGCTTGCTGAAGGACGACGACCGCTGAGCGAGGCACCCGTGACCGCGTGCGGCGCGTGTGCTACAGTCCAAAGCAGTAATGTTTCGATTGCGTTACGGCGTGCGGGGGCGTATGGCGGAGACTTCAAAATCAAACCGGAATAGACGGAGCGCGGCTCCAGTTAACCGCCGCACGACGTCCCGGACGTGGGGCAAGCACGCGTCGGGGTTCGACGGTTCGTTCAAGCGCACCAAATACGGCTATCCTTCGGCAAGCGCTCGCTTGGCCATGCAGGCCGAGTCGTCGCTGCGGGGGCGCAAGCGCGTGGTGGGCTCTAAGCTCAAGCACGACGGAACGCTGGGCTATATCAGCCGCGGTGCGGCTCGCCGCAGTGGGCTCAATCCTGCTGGCTGGCATCGATATGTGCCGATCGTGGTCGTTGCCGCGATAATCGTCATCGCACTCGCGGCACTCGGATATGCTGGCGGCGGTGCCAACTTGGACGCAATGTTCAAATCGCCCGAGCTCGCGCATGCAGGCACAGAAGTTGTCGAGGGTGCTCAGATCCAGACGGGCGTCGCGCCCCAGCGCGGTATCGTTGCGGCGGCCTCCACCATCGCCGATGCGCATAAGAACGAGGACGAACAAGGCGACGGCGCCGAAACGACTCGCACGAACGAAACGACGACAACTCCATCGGCAAGATAAGTTGCGAGTGGGGTGGCTAAAAAAGCCTCGTCCCAAATTAGCTACCCCTATGACGCTCTTGGGTTACCTTACGTAGACGACGTTGTCGCGGCGGGGTTTGGGCTCGGGTAGCGTGTCCTCGGCATAGCCCAGAATGCAGTGACCGACACCGCGCAGGCTGCCGTCGGCGGGCAGGCTCCAGCTGGCCAGCAGCTCCAGGCCCTCGGGCGAGTCAAAGACCTCATGCGCGCGGTGAATCCAGCATGAATCGACACCCAGTGCATAGGCGGCGTTGAGCAAGTTGCCCATGGCGAGCGAGCCGTCTTCCAGATGCGTGGGCACGTTGCGGTCGACCAGTACCACCACAACCGTTTTGGCTCCGTAGAAGGGGTCGCCGTTGCTACCCATGACTTGGGCGTTAAGCTGCGAGAGACGCTCGACGGTCGCGGGATCGGTGACGGCGACAAACGTCACCGGCTGGCGGCCCATGCCGCTCGGTGCATATTGGCCGGCTTCGATAATACGTGCAAGCTTTTCGGCCTCGACGGGACGATCGCTGTATTTGCGGCAGCTGCGGCGATGGATGAGTGCTTCGATAGTCTCCATGGTGTCTCCTTGCGGTGGCGTTGCAGATGCCCCGTTCATACCCGTCGGGCTCAAACGATAGACGGTCAATTGCCCGGCCAAAAGGATAGATTCCAATTGGGAAAGTAGGTTTGCATAAAAGTACCTTCAGAATGTGACAAACAAATGGGATGGTTAAACGTTTTATCCCGTCTACCCTGCGGTTTTTTACCACTTGCCTAAATGACGAACGTATAACCTCTGATAAAGGTTTTACTAAAGGAGTACCAACGTTTATCAATGCGCCGTGGTGGCGCCGGGCCAGGAGGTAACTATCATGTTCCAGGCTGGAGATGTCGTCGAGACCGACTTCGAAGGATTTCTGAAGCTGCTGCGTTCCAAGACGCGCGCTTTTGTGACGATTGATGATCACGAGTACTACATCACGCACACCGATGGCTATTGGCGTGTTCAGGATTGCGAGGCCCTCAACGACAAGGGCCACTTTACTGACTGCTCCGAGCTGGTCAATACGGTCTGCGAGGTCGTCGAGCTGCCGTGGATTGCCGGCAAGAGCCTGCATGACAGCTTCTCGGGCGCTACGGTCTATGAGGCCGTCGCTGCGTAACAGCCAACAATCGATATTCTCTCGCAACCGCCGGCGCCGCCCCCGCGCCGGCGGTCTTTTTTGTCGACATGCCTATGTAGAGCTGACCATATATAACGAGCTTATTGACGATAGTCAAAACTCGGACTAATGTAGAGATGTAAATTGGTCAAAACTCGGACAATCGAATGGTGGGATAGATGAATAGTGCGGTTACGCTGGTCGATTTCGACCGGATGCTCAATGGACTCGACCATATCTATTCGGAGTTCTCGCGCACCTGCGGTCTTTCGGATTGCGCCTATTGGATGCTCGTCGACACCAGCACGGCGGACGGCAGCATCGCCGTGAGTCGTCTGACAAGCGAATGGTTCTATAGCAAGCAGACCATCAATTCGGCAATCAAGACGCTTAGGGCGCGAGGGCTTGCGACGTTGGAGTTTGCCGAGGGCAGTCGTAAGAACAAGGTTGTGCGACTGACCGCAGAAGGTATGCAGTTTGCCAAGCGCTACGCGTTGCCGGCGCAAAAGGCCGAGCAGCAGGCATTCGAGGCGCTCGAGCCGTGGGAACAGCGCGAGATCATGCGCTTGGTCGGTAAGTTCTCCCATGTTCTTAACGAAGAGTGCGAGGCATTTAAACGGCAAGTTGCCGCCGAGAACGAGGCTGACGATAAGGGCGAGGGGGAGACATGCGACTCTTAATGAGGTTTATGAGGCCGTATCGCGGGCTGATTGCGGTGACGATGTTTGTGCTGCTGATAGATAACGTCGGCACGCTGTTGGTGCCTACAATGTTGGCGAATATGGTCAATACCGGTATCACGACGGGTGATGTCGACTACATCCTGCGCAACGGCCTGTACATGTTTATCGCGACCGGCATGGCCAGCGGTGGTGCGGTGCTGGGCTGTTATCTTTCGGCCCGCCTGGCGGCCAACGTGGCCTGCGATATCCGCAACGCCGTGTACGACAAATCGCTCGAGCTGTCCGCCAGCGACTTTGAGCGCTTTGGCACGGGTTCGATGATCACGCGCTCGCTCAACGACATCAACGTGATCCAGCAAGCGATCCTGCAGACGATTCAGCTGGTGCTGCCGGTACCGTTCTTGGCCGTGGCGGGCATCATCTTTGCCTGGTTTATCGATCCTGCCATGGGCACGCTGCTGGGCGTGGTCGTTGCGATCGTGCTGGTGGCGGCGGTCTTTACCGTTGCCAACGCCGCGCCGATCTTTATGCGCCTGCAGAGCTTTATCGACCGCATGAACGTGGTGCTGCGCGAGAACATCGTGGGCGTGCGCGTCATCCGCGCATTTAACAAGGAGCGCCACGAGGAGCAGCGCCTGGACGAGGTGTTTAGCGATTACGCGGCCAATGCCATCAAGGTCAACCACCTGTTTGTGGGTCTCGACAGCTCCAGCTTCTTTTTGATGAACATCGCCGAGGTGGCGGTGCTGTGGGTGGGCGGCAACCGCGTGGGCGTCCATGCCATGCAAATCGGCAGCATCTCGGCCGTGCTGGAGTACGCGATCCTGATCCTGTTCTTTGTGATGATGGCGCAGATGGTGGTGCTGACGCTCCCGCGCGCCGCGGCGTGTCTCAACCGCGCGCAGCAGGTGCTCGAAATCGAGCCGAGCATTGTGGACGGCAAGGCTACGCTGGGCGACGGGGCGCCTGAGTCCGCAGACGGCGCCGACGCGGTGGCCGTGTTCGACCACATGTCGTTCCGTTTTGACGATGCCGACGAGGACACCCTGTGCAACCTGAGTTTTGCCTGCCGCCGTGGACAGACGACCGCGATCGTGGGCTCAACGGGCTCGGGCAAGTCAACGGTGGCCAAGCTCTTGCTTCGCTTCCACGATGCCACGAAGGGCGCCATTCGCCTGAACGGCGTCGACCTGCGCGACCTTTCGCAAGACGACATCCGCGGGCGTATCGCCTATGTGCCGCAGAAGGCATGGCTGTTCTCGGGTACCGTGGCGAGCAACCTGCGCTTTGGTAACGAGGGTGCGACCGAGGCTGACATGCTCCATGCGCTCCAGGTTGCCCAGAGCACCTTTGTACTCGATCAACCGCAGGGGCTCGACACTCCGGTGGCGCAGGGCGGTACGAACTTTTCGGGCGGCCAGCGCCAGCGTTTGGCAATCGCCCGCGCACTCATGAAGCGCGCCGACCTGTATATCTTCGACGACAGTTTTTCGGCCCTGGACTTTAAGACCGATGCGGCACTGCGCCATGCGCTGCAGGACGAGACGTGCGATGCCGCGGTGCTCATCATCGCCCAGCGCATCTCGACTATTTTGCATGCCGATCAGATCGTGGTGCTCAAGGACGGCGAGATCGTGGGCCTGGGCACGCACGACGAGCTCATGGAAACCTGCGAGGTGTACCGCGCTATCGCGGAATCGCAGATGAAGGGAGGTGAGTAGCATGACCGAGGAGCTCAAGAAGCAGGGCATCACCGATGACGCCGCGGTTGCAGAGACAGTCGAGGAGGCGGGCGCCACGCCCGGCCTGGACGAAGCCGCCAAGGCGGCGGAGCGCGAGGCTCGCCGCCAGGCGCTCTACGAGGAAAACGAGCGCGCCGAGGACGAGCGCGCCCGCGCCGAGGCAGAGCGCATGCGCGACGTTGACGACGAGGACGAGGACGAGACGCCCCGCGACACCTGGGCGACGGTGCGCCGCCTGTGGAGCGAGGCCGCCGGCGACCATTGGCGTTTCTATATCGTGTTCGCGAGCATCGTGTTCTATGCCATCTTTAACACCGCGGCGCCGGCCTACAGCGCCCGCGTGATCGATGAACTGTGGGGGCACATGAAGGTGGCGTTTGCCAACAACACTACCTTCAGCATTACCTGGGAGAACTGCGGCAGGACCATCTTCATCTACTTTATGATCTGGACCGCCGCCGCCTCGTTCTACGCACTCCAGAGCTTTTTGATGTCGAGCGTTGCCGAGCGTCTCAACCTGCGTCTACGCAACCGCATCGCACAAAAGCTCAACCGTCTGCCGCTTGCCTACTTTGACGCGCATCGTCCCGGCGAGGTCGTCAGCCGTGCGACCAACGACTTGGACAAGATGTCCGAGAGCATGCAGCGCGGACTGCTGCAGTTGCTGGTGTCGATCGGTACCGTGGTGGGCGCCGTGAGCGTGATGTTCGTGTTTAGCGTGCCGCTCACGCTCGTCTTTTTGTTCTTTACGGCGCTTTCGCTGCTGGTGACGAAGGTCGTGTCGCGCCGCACGCACGATGTGACGGGCGAGCGCCAGGAGTGGGTGTCCAAGATTACGAGCGCGGTCGAGGAAGGCTACTCGGGCCGTCTGGTGATCCGTGCGTTTAACCGCGAGCGCCAGAGCTCTGCCGAGGTACACGAGGCTTCGAAGGAGCTGGCGCGCGTGAGCACCAAGGCCGACTTTATGATTAACGCCGTCGGCCCTGCGGTGCGCTTTATCGGCCGTTTGGCGCAGATCGTGATTGCGCTGGTGGGCTGCAGCATGCTGGTTGCCGGGCATATGACCGTCGGCGTGTTCCAGGCGTTCTTCCAGTTTATCTACGAGGCGTCCGAACCCATGACGCAGTTGTCGTTTACCTTTAACTCGCTGCAGAGCGCGCTGGCGAGTGCGGAGCGCGTGTTCGACCTGCTCGATGAGCCCGAGATGGAGGCCGATCCGCTGCCGGGCGAGGCCGCCAAGCTGCCGGGTCGCGTGGAGGGCCGCGTCTCCTTTGAGCACGTGCGCTTTGGTTATTCGCCCGACAAGCCGCTCATGCGCGACGTGTCGTTTACCGCCGAGCCGGGCCAGAAGATTGCCGTGGTGGGAACCACGGGCGCAGGCAAGACGACGCTCATCAACCTGCTCATGCGCTTTTACGAGATCGACGGCGGCCGCATTACGCTTGACGGTGTGGATACGCGCCTCATGGATCGCGGCGAGCTACGGCAGCAGTTTGGCATGGTGCTACAGGATGCCTGGCTGTTCGACGGCACGATTGCCGAGAACATCGCCTACGGCTGCCCCGAGGCAACGCGCGAGGAGATTGTTGCGGCCGCTCGCGCCGCCCAGGTCGACTTCTTTGTGCGCACCATGCCTCAGGGCTACGACACGCGCGTAGCCAACGATGCCGAAAGCATCAGCCAGGGCCAGCGTCAGCTGCTAACCATCGCACGCGTGCTGCTCAACAACCCGGCGATTCTCATCCTGGACGAGGCGACGTCGAGCGTGGATACGCGCACCGAGCTTGCCATCGGCCGCGCCATGGACGCGCTCATGCGCGGCCGCACGAGCTTTGTGATCGCGCATCGCCTGTCGACGATTGTGGATGCCGACCTGATCTTGGTTATGGATCACGGCAACATTATCGAGCAGGGAACGCACAAGGAGCTGCTGGCTGCCGAGGGCGCCTACGCCGACCTCTACCTGAGCCAATTCGCATAATGTGACAAAGGGACAGTCCCGCATGTCACATCAGAAATAAGGCGCGCCGGGGATGGATTCCCTGGCGCGCCTTTGCGTTGGCGTCAATGTTGTCGGTGGCCGTCCGCCTCTAGCGCTCGTCCACGAGCTTGGTGACGAGGGCCTTGAGCTCGGCCACCTCTCGCTCGAGTTCCTTGACGCGGCGGGCATTCTCGGTGATGCCCTGGCGGTTGAGGGCACTCTGCTCGGCGGCATCGTCGGGCATGTATTCGCGGTGCTGCTTGGCGTCGAAGCTTTCCTCGAATACGCGGCAGCCGTTGCGCTTGATGACGCGGCCCGGCACGCCCACGACGGTGCAGTTGTCGGGTACGTCCTTGACGACGACCGAGTTGCCGCCGATTTTGACGTTGTTGCCAATGCGAATGTTGCCGAGCACCTTGGCGCCTGTGCCCACGGTGACGTTGTTGCCCAGGGTGGGGTGGCGCTTGCCGGTCTCGTTGCCGGTGCCGCCAAGTGTGACGCCCTGATAGAGCACGCAGTTGTCGCCCACAATGGCGGTTTCGCCGATGACAACGCCCATGGCGTGGTCGATAAAGAAATGCTTGCCGATCTGTGCGGCAGGATGAATCTCGACGCCAGTGATATGGCGGGTGATTTGCGAGAGCACGCGGGCGAGCGAGCGATGTCCATGTTCCCACAGCCAGTGCTCGGGCACGTGGTTCCACTTGGCGTGCAGGCCAGGATAGGAAAGGAAGATGACTAGACCGTTTTGCGCGGCGGGATCCTGCGCTTGGACGGTCTTGATGTCCTCGCGAATGGTATTGATAAAGCTCACCGGCCGCCCTCCCTTAGCGCCATGGCAATGCGATTCAATAAAGTATAGCGATTCGCTAGGGATTAGGAAGGACAATCTTGGCGGCATTGCGCAACAGGTGTCAGTTATGCAAACTTGCTGGTAATGGGGTCATGCTTTTGTGGGGTTGCGCACGAGGGGGCGCCGCAACCGTATACTGGTCAACTTGGACGTATCCGCGCCCACAACTGAGAGGTTTTACTTCATGGGTTTCATCAATTTTATCGCCGAGCTGCTCAAAGACCCGCGCACCGCGATTGCCAGCTGGATCGCCGCCGGCCCGCTTATGGCCTACGGCTGCGTGTTCCTGATCATCTTTATCGAGACGGGCGTGGTGTTCTTCCCGTTCCTTCCCGGCGACTCGCTGCTGTTTGCCTCGGGTTTCTTTGCCCACAACGGCGGCTTTAACATCGTGGCTCTGCTGGCCGTCGCATGGACGGCTGCCATTTTGGGTGATCAGTGCAACTTTATGATCGGTCACTTCTTTGGCAAAAAGATCATCGCTTCGGGTAAGGTCAAGGCCATGACGCCCGAGCGAATCAAAAAGTCCGAGGACTTCCTGGACAAGTGGGGCCACCTGGCCATCTTCCTGGGTCGCTTCTTCCCGTTTATCCGCACCTTTGTGCCTTTCATCGCCGGCATGGGCGGCATGCACTGGCGCAACTTTGTCATCTTTAACGTGCTGGGCGGCATTACCTGGTCGACGGTCTTTACGCTGTTGGGCTACTTCTTTGGCGGCATTCCCTTTGTGCAGGAGCACTTTGAGCTGCTGATTATCGGCATCGTCGCCGTGTCGATCATCCCGACCGTGGTCGGTCTGGTTAAGGCTAAGCTGGGCAAAAAGAACGCGTAGCTCGAGCCAGCGCGCAAACCGTGCCGTTGAGGCCCGTCACCCTTTACGGTGGCGGGCCTTTCTGCTTCGGTCAAATGAAAATACTTTACTTAGTTAAAGAAAAGCGTTTTATCAGACGCGTACGGGGAGTACAATCTCGTGCATGCGAATCGACGTGCCATCGGCTTTGATGCCGTTCGCGTGTCCCGTCCGGCTCTACGCTCCGGGCGTGCGACGTTGCGACGCGGTCGGCTTCGGTCTTTGCGTGCGGGTTCGCGAGTATGCAACTGTGTATGTAAGGAGCGACATATGACTGTCGAGAAGAAGGATATCGATTGGGGTAGCCTCGGCTTTGGCTACATGAAAACCGATTACAGCTACGAGGCTCATTGGAAGGATGGCGAGTGGGACGAGGGCGGCCTGACCACCGACCACACCCTGCATGTTTCCGAGTGCGGCGGCATCTTCCATTACTGCCAGGAGGTCTTTGAGGGCCTGAAGGCCTACACCGCCGAGGACGGCAGCATCGTCTGCTTCCGTCCCGACATGAACGCTGAGCGTATGTATAACTCTGCCCAGCGCCTCGAGATGCCCCCGTTCCCCAAGGACAAGTTTGTCGAGGCCGTCAAGCAGGTCGTTTCTGCCAACGCCGCCTGGGTTCCGCCCTTCGGCTCCGGTGCAACCCTGTACGTGCGTCCGTTTATGATCGGCTCTGGTGACGTGATCGGCGTGGCTCCCGCTCCTGAGTACACGTTCCGCATTCTCGTGACCCCGGTCGGTCCGTACTTTAAGGGTGGCCTCAAGCCCGTCAAGCTGCGCGTTTCCGAGTACGACCGCGCCGCACCGCACGGCACCGGCAACATCAAGGCTGGCCTGAACTACGCCATGTCCCTCAAGCCCACGATGGAGGCCCATCGCGAGGGCTATGCCGAGAACCTGTATCTCGACTCTGAGTCCCGCACCTATGTCGAGGAGACCGGCGGCGCGAACGTTCTGTTCGTGAAGGAGGACGGCACGCTCGTCGTTCCGCAGTCGCACACCGACTCCATCTTGCCCTCCATCACCCGTCGTTCGCTTGTTCAGGTTGCCGAGGACCTGGGCATGACCGTTGACCAGCGTCCCGTCGAGTGGGCTGAGGTCAAGTCCGGCACCTTTGTTGAGTGCGGCCTGTGCGGCACCGCTGCCGTCATTTCCCCGGTGGGCGAGATCGACAACAAGGTCTATGGTGCCGATGAGACCGTGACCTTCCCGGCTGGCTACACCGAGATTGGCCCCGTGATGAAGAAGCTCCGCGAGACCCTGACCGGCATCCAATCTGGTGCTGTCGAGGATAAGCACGACTGGGTTTACACCGTCGCGTAAGCTGCCATAGCTGTTCGGCCCGAGGGCAACCTTCCTTTCCGGCGCGTCCTCGGACATGCAAGAACCTCCGCAGCGCACTTCGTGCGGCGGAGGTTCTTTCGTCCTGCGGAGTGCGCCGGGAGATAGGCCGGTCCGCCTCGGTCGAGTGCTCTGCATTCCTTGCCAGGAGGTTACTGGGCTGTAGGGAAGATGGTGCGCGGCCTTTTGGCCGCGCGTTGTGCGTGGATAAGAAAAGGGCCCAAGGTTTGTGCCTTGGGCCCCAAAGGGTTGATGAACTGGCTTAAGACTCGGCCGTGATTGTTAGAACTTGACGGTCGGTGCCTGGCGGGCTGCTTCGGCGGCCTCGAAGCCCTGGCGCTCCTTAAACTGGAAGATGCCGGCAAAGATGACAGCCGGGAACGTCTGAATGGCGTTGTTGTAGCTGAGCACGCAATCGTTGTAGCTCTGGCGTGCATAGCTAATCTTGTTCTCGGTATCCTCGAGCGACGCCTGCAGCTGCGTAAAGTTGGTGTTTGCCTTAAGATCGGGATAGGCCTCGGCTACGGCGAAGAGCTGGCGCAGCGCACCGGTCAGCACGTTGTCGGCTTCCATCTTGGCCTCGGGCGTGGTGGCCTTGACGGCGGTGTTACGCGCACTGATCACGGCGGAGAGCGTCTCTTGCTCGTGCTTGGCGTAGCCCTTGACGGTCTCGACCAGGTTGGGGATCAGGTCGTTGCGGCGCTGCAGCTGCGTATCGATGTTCTGCCAGGCGTTATCGATGCGGTTACGCTTGGTGACCATGTTGTTGTAGATGCCGGCGATGGCGCAGACAATCACAATGACAACAACGATGCCGATGATGACGGTAATCATGATGTCTCCGTTTCGAAAGGCCGCGGCGGCATGCGCCAGCTGCCGTTGGTATAACGCTACTAGTATACCCGCAACGTTTTGCCGTGCCGATCTTTCCGGTAAGCGTTATGTTTTCGGTGGGGTTGGCACCGGGGCAAAGCGCGCGAGGTACAGGTGTAAGATATGCGACAGATTGACGAGTGTTGTCTTTGCCCTGAGGATGGCGATACCAGTGGACCTTCGCATTAAGAAAACCTACCGCGCCCTGTTCGATGCCTTCACCGAGCTTCTCGAGGAGCATCGTTTTGAGGACCTGACGGTTGCCATGCTGTGCGACCGCGCCATGATTCGCCGCACGACGTTCTATAAGCACTTTCGCGACAAGAACGATTACTTCGCCTTTTATATCGATGAGCTCATGTCGGGCTTGCCGCAAAAACAGCCCGATGAGGCCGGCGCAGTGTCTGCCGAGGACGTGCGCGCGCTTCGACACGCGATTTTGGACGATGCCATGGATTTGATTCTGGCGCACGAGCAGCTCATGGATAACATTTTGGCTAGCAGCATGTCGGGCATGTTGACCAACGTTATTTGCGACCGCATTGCCCGCTCTATCCGCGAGCGTGTGATGAACGTGCTTGCCGAGGATGCTCTGGCCCCCGTGTCACTCGAGACGACGTCTGAGTTTGTCGCCGGCGGTATTATTCGACTTTTCACGATATGGTGGGAGTCGGGTCACGACCTCGAGCGTCGGCCCGAGATGGCCGACGTGGTCGATGCACTGTTCGAGCGAACCATGACGCCGGTGCATCACTAGAAGTGGCGGAGAGAGGGGGATTCGAACCCCCGGAACGCTCTCGCGCTCAACGGTTTTCAAGACCGCCGCATTCAACCGCTCTGCCATCTCTCCGTGAGTCGTAATGATAGCATCGTTTTGAATTTGCAACAGGGAAGGCGAACGATGACGAGCACCGAAATCGACGAGAAGTTCATGCGCGAGGCGTTGGCCGAGGCGCGCGCCGCCGCGGCAGTGGGCGAAGTGCCCATTGGCGCTGTGGTGGTGCGCGCGGGTGAGATTGTCGCGCGGGCGCATAATCGTCGCGAGCTCGACCAGGATCCTTCGGCGCATGCAGAGTTCGCGGCCCTGTGCGCTGCCGCTCGGTCGCTCGGTCGCTGGCGTCTTTCCGATTGCACGGTCTATGTAACGCTCGAGCCTTGCTGCATGTGTGCGGGGCTTATGGTCAACGCGCGCGTGGGCCGCTGCGTGTATGGCGCGGCTGATGCCAAGGCGGGCGCGCTGGGTTCGCTGTATGACCTGAATGCCGATTCGCGCCTGAATCATCGGTTTAACGTACATGCCGGCGTGCTGGCGGATGAGTGTCGCGAGGTGTTGAGCGACTATTTTAGTGGGCTGCGTGGCGCCGATGGTGCTGGCTGCGGATGTGGGGCCGATCTTGAGGCACATACCGCTCATGCCGAGGCGCTCGCGTGTGCCGAAGATATTGCCGTTGAGGCGGTTGACTTTGGCCCCGTGCAGCGGCGGGCCCGCCGTGTGCTGCTGGCGATCGACTCCTTTAAGGGCAGCGTGTCGAGTGCACAGGCGGAGGCGGCGGTTGTCGAAGGCGTGCGCCGTGTGTGGTCCGACGCCGAGATGGCCGCGTTGCCGCTGGCAGATGGTGGCGAGGGAACGCTCGACGCCATCGCCGCACGCGGTGGCGAGCTTGTGACCTGTGAGGTTGCAGGCCCCTTGGGCGACCGCGTGTCTGCACGGATGCTGGTGGACGGCGAGCACAAGTCAGCTGTAATTGAGATGGCCGAGGCGGCGGGTATTGGGTATTCGTCCTGCACGGAGTCGGCGGCGTTGGCGGCCACAACCTATGGCGTGGGCGAGCTGATGCTCCGTGCGGTCCGTGCTGGGGTAAAGACTATCTATATTGGTTTGGGCGGCAGTGCCACCAACGACGGTGGCGCCGGCATGCTGCAGGCGCTGGGTGCCCACCTTGTTGATGAGTGTGGCTGCAATATCGCCCCCGGTCTCGCGGGCCTTGAACACGTGGCGAGTATCGATTTGACGCCAGCGCTTCGGGTACTGAATGGCGCGCGTCTTGTGGTGCTTTCCGATGTCGAGAATCCGCTCGTGGGGCGTCGCGGCGCGCTGACAGTGTTCGGTGGGCAGAAGGGTCTGCCGACGGATGACGCTGAGGCGCTGCGCAGGTACGACAGCTGGATGGTCGGTTACGGCCGCCTGCTCGATGCGGCGATTATCGGGGCGCGGGCTCAGGGACTGTTGTGCGTGCTCGAGGGTGCACGGACATTTGGCTCGGTGCTCGGTGTGCCCGGTGCCGGTGCCGCCGGTGGCCTGGGCGCCGCACTGTTGGCGCTCGGCGCCGAGCTACGTTCGGGCGTGGAGACGGTGCTCGATCTGATTGGGTTTGACGAGTGCGTACGCGATGTCGACCTGGTCATAACGGGCGAGGGCAATATGGACGAGCAATCCGCTGCCGGCAAGGCGCCGGTGGGCGTGGCCCGTCGTGCGAAGCGATGTGGCAAGCCGGTGGTCGCCGTCGTGGGCGGTCGCGCGGATAACCTGGATGCAGTGTATGAGCGGGGCGTCGACCTGGTTTTGCCAATCTGTCGCAAGCCCATGCCCCTCGACCAGGCGCTCGATCCCCAGGAAGCCACAACCAACCTCATCTGCGCCGGTGAAGCAGCCGCTCAATCCTACGACCTCGCCCGCCTCTAAAACCCATCCCCTCGATAAGATGCGGTGAAATACGGAGTGTTTTTGCCTTTAAGGGGCCAATTCAGTCCGTATTCCACCGCAACTTCGAGAATGGCCATTCGAGGTTGGCTGCCTTGGGTCTCGAGCCGGACCGCCTGCCACGAAAGGCGGCCATCTACTACGTTAAACCGGCCACCCTCGACCATTCCGGGATTTGCAAAAATAAAACCGCAGGTAGAGAGCTTGCCGCTATTCGAAAAAGCACGCTATGGTTGACCCCTGCGACCAAAACGTAGTAGATGGGCCCTTTTCGTGGCGCAGCGTCAGACCAGTCTTTTTGGAACGGGGCTATTTTGGCTACTTGCCGATCTGATTGCCCGAGTAGTCAAAAAAGCTCCGTCCCAAATTAGCCACCTTGCCCTGTCGAGCAGGAGCAGGTAAGATATACCGAGCGCCTAGCGCGTTCGATGGGTTCGGATGACGACATGTTCCGAATCTGGTCAGGTCCGGAAGGAAGCAGCCATAAGGAGCCTCTGTCGGGCATCCGAATCCATCGAACGCACGGGCGCTTTTTGGTGCCGCGACATGGCCCGGCCGGTGACGAGGTATTTGGTGTCTCGCTGGTCCTCGGCTTCGCCTGCGGGATCGCGCGACTACCAAGCGCCCTGCCGGCACTCGCGGGTAGCCGACCAAAACCGCCTGAAGGGTCACATTTATCTGATAATTGAATCCCTGGCGTTATGCCGCTCGCTGGCGTTGCCAAAACATCGGCTGCTACATGCCTTGGGCGCTAGCGAACGTCGCCCTTACATCTGTAACGAGTTGCTTACGCATCTCCAGGGCTCTCCGTACTATCATGAATCAGATTGAAGAGAGATGATGATAGGGAGCGCCTATACATGATTGAGCTGCTCAGGCGTTTTGGTGGTAAGTTTCGCCGGTATATGGTGGTTGGTCCTGCGTGCAAGCTGATCGAAGTGATCTTTGACCTGCTGACGCCGCTGGTGATTGCCCAGATGATCGATAAGGGCATTGGCTCGCACGACGTGAGCGCCGTTATCCACTACGGCATGGTACTTGCCGCTATGGCCGTGATCGGCATCTCGTTTACGCTCGTCTGCCAAAAGATGGCGGCGCTGACTTCGCAGGGCATGGGTACCGACATTCGCGGTGCACTCTACCAGCACATCAACGAACTGAGCTATGTCGAACTCGATCGCTTTGGCACGCCGTCGCTCATCACGCGCATTACCAACGATGTCAACCAGGTGCAGCTCGCTGTGGCGCTGGGCGTGCGCATGCTTATCCGCTGGCCCTTCTTGGCGGTGGGTTCTATGTGCGCGGCCCTTGCCATCGACCTTAAGCTCGGCATCATCTTTTTGATTTGCACACCCGCCATCGGCTTGGTGTTTTGGTTTGTCATGGCGCGCTGCATTCCGTACTACAAGCAGCTGCAGGCAAAGCTCGACCGCATCGCGCTTGTCTGCCGCGAGGGGCTTTCGGGTGCCCGCGTGGTCCGCGCGTTTGTGCGCGAAGACCACGAGCGCGAGCGTTTTGCTCGTGCGGCCGACGACCAGGCGCATGTCGCCATCGCGGTGGGTAAGCTCTCGTCGGTCCTTAACCCCGTCACGTTTTTGGTGATGAATCTGGGCGTGTGCGCCATCCTGTGGGTGGGCGGCATCCAGGTCAACGTGGGTGAGCTTACGCAGGGCCAGGTCATGGCGTTTGTGAACTACATGACGCAGACCCTCACCTCCATCGTCTACGTGGCCAACCTGGTCGTTGTCTTTACCAAGGCGAGCGCCAGCGCGTCGCGCATCAACGAGGTGCTCAATTGCGAGCCGAGCATCACCGACGAGGGCAACCAGCCGGTCGCGCTGCCTGAGCCGAGCGACCTGGCGGGTGGCGCTGTTCCGGTCCCTGCGCTGAGCTTTGACCATGTGAGCTTTTCGTTTGGCGTGGGCGCGGCAAATGCCGTGAGCGATGTGACCCTGGAACTCCCCCTGGGCAAAACGCTCGGCATTATCGGCGGCACGGGCAGCGGCAAGTCCACGCTCGTCTCGCTTATCCCGCGCCTGTACGATGCGGGCGCCGGCAGTGTGAGCGTGATGGGCGCCGACGTGCGCGCTTGGCCACTCGATCAACTGCGCCACGTGGTCGCGACCGTTCCGCAGCGAGCGTCGCTGGTGAGCGGCACCATCCGCAGCAACCTGACCTGGCGCGACGCGGCGGCAGCCGACGAGGAGCTCTGGGCAGCGCTCGATATGGCGCAAGCGAGCGAGTTCGTGCGCAACAAGTCGCAGGGGCTCGACGCCCCGGTCGAGGCGGGCGGTAAGAACTTTAGCGGTGGCCAGCGCCAGCGCCTGACTATCGCGCGCGCCTTGGTGGGTTCGCCTCAGATATTGATCATGGACGACTCCGCCTCGGCGCTCGACTTTAAGACCGACGCGGCGCTTCGCCATGCCATCCGCGAACGCAGCGTGCGCGGTGCCGTCGAGGGTGGGCTGCCGCTCACGACGGTGATCGTGAGCCAACGTGTCTCGACCGTTCGCGATGCCGACATGATCTGCGTACTCGACCACGGCTCGGTTGCGGGCCTGGGCACGCATGACGAGCTGTACGCGACCTGCCAGCTCTATCGCGAGATTTGCCAGTCGCAGCTGCGCCGCGAGGAGCTCGAGGGCCAGCAGGGGAGCACGACGCCCGCGTCCGCTCCGACCGCCCCCGCATCCGTCTGCGCAAAGGAGGGATGCTAAATGAATCCGTATACTTCTTCCGGTTCGGTCGCCACGATGACGGCCAACGTGTCCGGTAATGATAACCTCAACGACCTGGGCGACGGTCCACGCCAGCCCGGCGACCCTGAGCGCTATCCCGTGGGCGCGGTGACCCGCCGCCTGCTGGGCTATGTTCGCCCGCACCGCGTCTCGTTTGCAGCGTCGTTTGTGAGCGCCGCCATCTCGGTGATCTTGCAACTCTATACGCCCATCCTCATCGGCGAGGGCATCGACCTCATCGTCGCCGCCGGGCGGGTGGACTTCGACGCGCTGCTGCCGCTTGTCACCAAGCTCGCGATTGTCATCGTAGGTGCTGCGGCCTTCCAGTGGCTGCAGGGCTACTGCGTTAACCGCCTGTCCTACGAGACAGTGCGCGACATGCGCGTGGAGGCGAGCGATAAGCTCAGCCGCATGCCGCTCAGCTTTATCGACAGTCATGCCCACGGCGATCTTATGAGTCGCGTGGTCAACGACGTCGATCAGGTGGGTGACGGCCTGCTGCAGGGCTTTACTCAGCTTTTCACCGGCGTTATCACCATTGTGGGTACGCTCGCGTTTATGCTCTCCATCAACCTGACCATGACGCTCGTGGTGGTGCTCGTCACGCCCCTTTCCATTTTTGCAGCCGGCGCCATCGCCAAGCTTTCCAACAAGAGTTTTACGGCACAGCAGCGCATTCAAGGGCAGCTCGGTGGTCATATCGAGGAGTATGTGGGCGAGCAAAAGCTGGTTGATGCGTTTGCCTACGGCCCGAACGCCCAAGCGCGCTTTGACGCGCTCAACGCCGAGCTCTATACGGCAGGTGAGCGTGCACAGTTTATGGGTTCGCTCTCTAACCCCGGTACGCGCTTTATCAACAACATCATCTATGCCGTGGTCGCCGTGATCGGCTGCGTGGGCGTGATCACGGGCGTGCCGGCGGCGCTTACGGTGGGCGGCGTGCAGATCTTCCTGTCCTACGCCAACCAGTACACCAAGCCGTTCAACGAGGTCACGAACGTCATCACGCAGATCCAGACCGCGTACGCCTCGGCGCGCCGCATGTTTGCGCTGCTCGATGCCCGCGAGCAGGAACCCGACGCATCGGACGCTGTAGAGCTTGCTGCCCCGCAGGGCGAGGTGACCTTTGAACACGTGGACTTTAGCTATGTGCCCGACCGCAAGCTGCTGCAGGATATCTGCATCGAGGCCAAACCCGGCATGCGCTTTGCCCTCGTTGGCCCCACGGGCTGCGGAAAGACAACGCTCATCAACCTGCTGCTGCGGTTTTACGATATCGATGCCGGCCGCATTGCGGTCGATGGTCGCTCCTCGCGCGACTACACGCGCGCAAGCCTGCGCCGCGCCTTTGGCATGGTGCTGCAGGACACTTGGCTGTTCGAGGGCACGGTGGCGGAAAACATCGCCTACGGTTGCCCAGGAGCCACGCGCGAGCAGGTTATCGAAGCCGCCAAGCGCGCGCATGCGCACAAGTTTATCGTGCAGCTGCCAGGCGGCTACGATACGGTGATCGGCGAGGACGGCGGCACGTTTAGCCAGGGCCAAAAGCAGCTGCTGTGCATTGCGCGCGTTATGCTCACCGACCCGGCCATCTTGCTGCTGGACGAGGCGACTTCGAGTATCGATACGCGCACCGAGCTGCAGGTGCAGGCTGCATTCGACGAGCTTATGGCCGGCCGCACAAGCTTTGTGGTGGCGCACCGCCTGTCGACGATCCGCAACGCCGATTGCATTCTGGTCATGCGCGACGGCCAGATTATCGAGCGCGGCACGCACGATGAACTGCTCGCGGCAGGCGGCTTTTACGCCGAGCTTTACCGCAGCCAGTTCGCCCAGTAAGCATGGTCGTGGGGCAAATTAATCAATCGACAGACGGTGGTTTACATCTGTCACGTTAGTACTAAGATATTCATCTAATAAATTGCATTAGTGGCTTTAGTTTTGGGGGAAACGAGGCAACGTGACTATGACGTGCTCTTTGGTGGTTAACAGCAAGAGCGGTAATACCAGGATGGTTTCGGGCGCGATCAAGCGCGCTCTGCAGGCTGCGGGTGTTGAGTTTGTCCATGCCGCGGCGTTGAGCGACGATGCGGATGCAGATCAGGTTGCGCTCGAGGCGCAGGGCGCCTGCACGGCCGACACAGTGCTCGTCGGTTTTTGGTGCGACAAGGGCGCGTGCACGCCTTCGGCCGCGGCGTTGCTCTCCGCCTTGCACGGCAAGCGCGTCTTTCTGTTTGGCACCTGCGGCTTTGGGGCCGACCAGAGCTATTACCAGCAGATTATTGATCGCGTAACTTCCAATTTGGCTGGGGATGCCGAGCTTGCGGGCTGGGCGATGTGCCAGGGCAAGATGGGCCCCGCGGTCAAGCAGCGCTACGAGGCCATGCTCGAGCAAGATCCCGAAAACGCCCGATTTAAGATGCTGCTCGACAACTGGGTTGCCGCGAAGGACCATCCCACCAAGGAAGACCTGGACAACATGGCTGCAGCCGCCAAGAAGGCCGTGCTGGGAGAGTAGCTTCGCCGTTCGTGGTCCTTCGTGCAAAACAATACAAATGTGAAAGCCTCGAAGTTCTCGAGGCTTTTTTCGTGACACGAGGGCGCCCCTTTATTGATGGAAGGCCTAATAAGCTGATTGCTCTATGCCCGGATGTGTGCGGAGTGGGATGGGATTTCCGGATGGATGGAGTTGCGGAAGCTGCGTCCCGGAATTTGCCTTTGGAATGGGATGCGGTTTCCCGGTGAAGGGCTCTGTGGAAACTACATCCCAGCATTCGGTCGAGAAATGGGATGTAGTTTCCGGTTGAGGGTCTTGGCGGAAAGTGCGACCCGGAATTTGTGATCGAAGCGGGATACGGCTTCCCAACGGGGCCACAAGCGGAAGCTGCATCCCACTCCGGACGGGAATTCTGGGACACGGTTTTCAGAGGGTTATGGGCTGCGAACTACATGAGGTTGTCATAAAACTCTAGTAAAAGGGGTCGGAAATAAATGGCGCTTCCAGCAGTTTGTTTTAATGTGGGGGGGGGGTACCATTATTTTAGTTTCGTAAAAAAATGATCCCTCTATGGGGAAGTTGCGTAGGGGGTTAGTCACAGATATTGGATAAAACAGACTAATTTGGTGATAAATGACCACTTACGCCAAAATAGGTAGCATTTAGCGACAAAACATTGAAAAATGTGTAGCACATCGCTATGTTTTTATTACGAAAAGATTCCAAATTGGCTTATTTCGGACTCACTTTTCAAGCGCCTTGCGGTTCCTGTTGAAACTTGCTGACCTTTGGATGGGTCGAATAGGTCCTCAAGGGGGATGAATTATCACTTTGGCTGCGCGTAGACTCAAACGATTTATTGCACTTTTGAGTAGCTTGGCGTTCGCGCTTGTCATAGCCCTTGCCGTTGTTTCTTTTGTGCCTCGCGCATTTGGATACATGCCCTTTGCTGTGCTTTCGGGCTCTATGGAACCCGATCTTCCCGTTGGCTCCATGGTGTTTGTCCGCCAGGTTGAGCCAACGGATATTACCGTGGGCGACAATGCAACCTTTTACCGATCGGACGGCGCCGTGGTGACGCACCAGGTGTACGAGATCGACCCTGCCGCGCAGACGATCGGCACGCAGGGAATCGCAAACAAAAATGCAGATGGAACCATCATGCACGATGCCGAGCAGACGCCTTTTTCACGCGTGATCGGCACTGTCTCTTTTTGTGTCCCTTACCTGGGCTTCGTTAACGCATATTGCACGACGATGCCCGGTTTGCTTGTTGTGGTGGCCGTTCTGGCGCTGCTGGTCGCGGCGTCGATAGTGCTCGATCGGGTGGTTCCCGACGAGCCTGCGGGCAAGCATGCCCGCGCGCATGCGAGGGAGCGGCGTTCATAGCGGCAGGGGAGAGGTGTCGGCAACGGCAAGGGCCGTTGCCGGGGAAGTCGATTTTCGAAAGGAAGAGAACGATGGAAAACAAGAAGAAAAAGCGCTACGGCATCATTGCCGCCCTGTTGCTGTTGGTGCTGGCCGCCGGCGTGGGTACCTATGCATGGCTGACGGCTACTGCCGACCTGCACAACGTGTTTACGATTGGAAAAATCGAGGCTCCCGATAAGAAGCCTGATCCGGAAAACCCCGAGCAGCCTGGCACGGAGGCTGGTGGCGGTGCCTATCTGTTCGAGACCAAGTGGGACCCCAGCGCGGAGCACAAGATGATTCCGGGCTCTCCGATGGGCAAGAACCCGAACGTTGGTATTAAAAACGGTTCCGATGACGCTTTTGTGTTCATCTATGTAAAGAACGCCGTGGTCAAGAATAGTGCAGGTCTTGCGAGCACTCCTTACTTTACGCTCAACGCGAACTGGAAGCCGGTTTCTGCTGAACAGGTGACGACGAACGGCACCGAGGGACAGTACGTAAGCGGTCTGTTCATGTACGCCAAGGGTGCCGAGAACGGTCCCGTCGCCTTGGGTGCCAAGGAAGCAGCTAAGGATGTCTACACTGGCGAGCTCTTTAGCCAGGTGATGATCCCCGGTGCAATGAAGAGCGATGACGTTGTCTCGGGTGATGGCGTTAAGCCTGAGATTACTGTCTCCGCCTTTATTTTCGGTGCTGATCAGGCTGATGGCGCCACCAACGCAGCGGACAACGCCGTTGCTCAGGCCAAGGCCTGGGCTCAGACCAAGCAGTAACCCCACCCCCCCACCGAGATCCCGGCC
>DXZP01000012.1:47759-54944 GCA_019419605.1 Collinsella sp. | reverse complement strand
CATCTCCACCGTTCCTTCAACTGGGAAAACGGCGCCCCCGGGCCCCGGGAGGGGCAGCGGGGGCGTTCGGCTAGGTGCGGGAACGGCCTATTTGCTCAATGTGTTCGGCTGAGATCGGAAATCAACCACGAATGGTGCACCCTTGATTATCAACTTAATCCGAACACTTCCCACATTCATCCGCACATGTACGGATGAATGTGGGAACCCGTTACCCTGAGAGCCGAACCGGTTGGCCTCAGGAACTCGAAGGACGGCATGTCCGGAAAGAAAAAAAGGGTTCCGAGAAGGCGGCCCCGAGTGTCTACGGCAGGCTCACCAGTAACGAAAGGGACACGGTCCAGAAGATGCTGGAGCTGGACGCCCGCGCGCCTCCAGGGCGATGCTCGGCGGCGATGCGGAGGCGCTGCTAGACGCCTACGGCCTGGAGGACGTGCCCATCGGAAGACTCGACCTGACGCCGAGCCTCATCGAGAGGGCGCGCGCAGAGAGGCGCGACGCCCCGCTGGCCTAGCCTGAAGGCAAAACGGAATAGGCGGACCGACCGTCCGGCTGAGTCTGGAAAGAGGTGCCAAACTGAGGGCGGAGAATGGCCACCGGACCTATCGAACACATATCCACCGTTCCTTCAACTGGGGAAACGGCACCCCCGGGGTCCATGGGGGCCGCGGGGGCGTTCGGTTAGCCGCAGGTACGGACTATCTGCGCAGTGTGTTCGACTGAGATCGGAAATCAACCACGAATGGTGCACACGGCATCGAGAACCCCACAACAAACCTCGCCCTAGATTTCAAAGCTAGCAATCTTCCGAGTGTCGAACGGCATGGTTACGCCATGTCTCTCTAAGCGTAGGTGCACAACTACGAGGTTTTCTCAAAAGTTTTAATTGCAACCACACGCGCCATATTAATGACATTCATTAAATACGACTTAGAGCAAAATGGGATTTGAAGCAATTGGGAAATACCTTTTGCTCGATTACCAGAATGAATATTTCTCAACCCATTATTAAATAATGCATTTGCCTTTAGATAGTTCTCAGCTCGTCGCTGATCGAACCGCTCGGCGACGATTGTATCAATCTTATCGACATCCAGTGATCGACCCTCTTTGAAAGCTGAACGTAAACACTGAGAAACAACGAACTGTTTATACAAATTGCTACGCGAAATGCTATTAACAGTCATTCTGTATCGAATGAGCGCCTCTGGAACATTTCCAATAGTGAACCCTTCCAGCTCGGCACGCAACAGTAAGTCATAATCTTCTGCTAGCGGAACAGACCGATACCCCATTTCAAATACAGACCTTCTTCCAAACCAACTCGGATGAGGTACGCAATTTCTAATCATAAGAGAACGCCTAACGCCTTCACTCGAACTTGGAATTGAATCAACGAGATATAATTGACTACCGTCTTCGTCAATGGCGTTCAAATAAGAACCCACTAGGTCAAGCTCATGTTCTTCAAGATACGACAACTGCCGTTCAATGCGCTGCGCCTCAGAAATGTCATCTGAGTCCATTCGGCAGATATACTGACCGCGTGAGACCTTGAACGCCCTTTCCAAAGATGCAGCAAGACCAAGATTGCGTTCATTTCTCACGAGGCAAATCCTGCTGTCATGAGAGCTATAGTTTTGAGCAATATCGTAAAGTGTGTTGTCATCTGGATTATCAAAAACAACAACCACCTCGATTCGATGATAGGTCTGCTTTAAAATAGACGCTAGTGCCTCAGTAAAATCTTTGGCGCTCTCCCTATAACAAGGCATGAGCACTGAAACCAACTGTGAATCTGTCAACTAAAACCTCCAACACCGCTGCGGGAGCAAACGCTAATGAAAACTACCGATAGTTTAATAGTCCTTCATGTGGCATATATTACAAGTGATTTCGCTTCTGGCGTGTCTACAGTGGTGCCTCAATACCTAAATGAGCAGTCAGAAATAAAGGAAATGAATATAGCTCTATTAAATCTTACAAACTACAGACCTAAAGATGCGAAATATCCCGTCTTCTTTCAGTCATGCATAGAAAAACTTCCTGAACCGTTTTGCAATCCGTCACTCGTAATATTTCATGAGATATATAGGCCGGATCACATTAAACTAAGCCATTGGCTCAGAAGACGTGCGATCCCATACATCATCACACCACATGGGTCTCTAACATATGTGGCGCAAGAACAGCATCATTTAGCTAAACAATTGCTTAACGTTTTCTTCTATAACGCCTTTATTCGCAATGCTGATTGTATCCATTTTCTATCGGAAAAAGAGGCGATGAGTTCAAACGGCTTTAAACATAGGAAAGCAAGCATTATTCCAAATGGTGTTAGCATCCCAAAAGCCAAAGCCTCAAACTTAGACAGCCGCATCGCGCTTTTTATTGGCCGCCTAGATATAGAGGTCAAAGGTCTTGATCTACTGATCAAAAGTCTGCCGCTAATTGCTGATGAGCTAAGAGGGCTCGGAGCTAAAATCTACATCTACGGTCCAGACGAAGATGGGTCTATGGCCAAACTGGAACTACTTATTGCCGACAATCAAGTATCCGATATTATTTTATTAAATGGTCCAGTTAATGGTCAATCTAAAGCGGACGCTTTTCTCAAATCGCAGTTTTATATCCAACTTTCACGCACTGAAGGTTTCCCGACGTCTGTTTTGGAAGCGCTAGCATATGGCCTCCCAATTATTGTTACCGAGGGAACCACATGGAAAGAAACAGCGAACAATAAAGGAATTGGAATCGGTGTAGAATCTGATCTCGAAGCCATTTCTAACGCAATTCTCACCCTGTTCAATGACGATGAACTTCGTTGTAAACTTGCAAATGCAGCTAGAAAGTATGCAATTGAACACTTTCAATGGAAGGCCATTGCCAAGCGTCAATTTATTTTATACAGGGACATTGTAAACGGGCTTTCTAACTAACCATCTTGTTCTTCCAATACGGAAAGGAACTAAATGCTGTTTTCAATTATTATCCCTGCATATAATGCGGCATCCAGTTTGCCGGAAACGCTATCATCCATCTACCAACAAACATATGACGGCTATGAAATTATTCTCATCAATGATGGATCAGCAGACGCTACTGAAAGTGTCTGCAAAGTGTTTTGTAAATCTCACAACAATACTCATTACGTTAGACAAAATAATATGGGCGTATATGAGGCCAGGCGAAAAGGCGCGGAGATAAGCGCCGGAGATTACCTGGTCTTTGTTGATGCAGATGATTCTTTGCGCTTCGATACCCTATCTATTCTTGCTCGCGAAATCGATAAGTGCAATCCAGACATAATCTGTTTCAGCTATACAAGAAACCCAGACTATTCAAACGATCCGTTTATCAATCCCGCCCTTCCGTCTGGCATCTATGAAGGTGACGATCTCGCCGAAGTCAGAAAATGTTTGGCACGAGGGAAACTCAATTCAATTTGGGGAAAGGCAATCAAAAGAAACTGTCTGATTGACGATTTAAGCAATACCGATACAAAGAGAATCGATTTTGCAGAAGATTTTCTGCAAATGATACCCATAGTCGATTCAGCCAGATCGGTTTTACAAATAAGTGATGCGCTGTATTATTACAATTGTCAAAACGGACAAAGTGCAACACACAGCTATAAGGAAAAACAGCTTTCAGATTTAACCTTCGTCACCTCAAGCCTAGTGAAAATCGCTGCTCGTTGGGGAGAAGAAACAGAAAGGCTGGCATGGAAAACAAGAACGGAACAGTATCTTTATCTCCTATCGATCAACGAGCTCAGTGACAATAATGAGACCAAAAAACGTAACTTTGTTTCAATTTCAGAGGCCTTATTTAATCCCTCAATTAAAGCTGATGTCCCTTGCAGCACCTACAGACCTGACAGCTATTTACTGTTCCTTGCGGCAAAGAATAAGCACTATTTGTTATCTCGAATAGTAATACGCTGTTGTGAACAGCTAAAACTATTGATACTGAAAGTCTTGAGCTAATCGCCCTGTTGTCATCGCTCATTTTTCCTGGCACCGAGTAGTAAAACCAACCGACTTAGCCTTCGATAATCAAATGTCAGGCAAGCCGGTTGGTCATAAAAGTAATGAAAGTACATTAGGCTATTCTGCTTAATAAGCGTCGCAGATTATCGCTTGATAAATGCAGATATGCTCGTCTTTTCGGATTCGTTTAGCCCAAACATCAAAACCAAGAAGAAATAGATAAAGAAATAAATTATTGCTGACACCAAAACCACCACAAGGCCAGATAAAAGGTTTTTAATTAGGTTATAGAGCAGCAGCAAAGCCCCCGTACCGACAATAACCAAGACGGAAAGTTTGGCAATTTCAAGCCAAAATTTCTTTATGTTCAACCCAAGCTTTTCAGAATAATACCAATTCATACAGAAACCGTTACCTATAACCATAGCGATGGCTGTTGAAACTGCTGCGCCCACTATGCCCATAAGCTTGAGCAGTATAATCGTCACGACCACGTTGACAAGCGCAATCGCAAGATACATATACCCCCTATACAGGTAAACATTCGCAACCTGCATTATGGTAAGTCCCAGGTTCTGAATTAAGTCAATGGTAAATGGAACCATTACGATCAAGGCGATATAGAAAGCGTCTATATAGTCCTTACCAGCCCAAATAATGATGAAATCTTTTCCCAGAACAATAAATAAACTAAGAACAAATCCGCAGACGATAAAGGAAATGCGACCGACTTTAATGAAGAGATCCGAAATTTCAGACATATCCTTATTCTGGCAATACAGTTCTGAAACTCGAGGAAGAAAAACTGAAGAGGCTGCCGTACCGATTGTCATATAAATCGTGTAGATTTGAGATCCAACAGAATATACCGCAACGGCGGCAGCACCAAAATAATAGCCGACAATTAATTGATCGGTTTTCCAGAAAATCTGGTCAGCAATCGTCACCAATACAATCGCGCCGCTAAAAAATAGCAATCCTTTAGCCAGTTTCATGTCCCAGCCATGATATCTGAAACTAATATGCAGATTATATTTAGCAAACAAACGCTGACTCACCGCGCACAACACATTTGTAACAAGCACAACTAAACATACGGCTAATGCATTCTTAAAAATTGTCGTAAGTCCATACACTATGAAAGGCTGAGCTATTAGGGCGGCCAATTGCGAGCCCTTCAAAAAAACAAACCTTTCATTAGCAGTTATCGCCGCAACGCTAATAGTGTTGTTCATGATAACAATTGTGTTGATCCCTAATACAACAAGCATTGCGGAACACTCATCAAGCTGTGAGTTTGTAAAACTGGCTGAATATACAAACCGAACAACCACGGCGAGAACGCAACTTATTAGCATCACGAACACAGATAGGACCCAGTACAGACGCCTAGCTATTGCGAGAGTATTCTCCATTAAGTCATTTTTGCCCTCTGCCATATACTTGCAATAAAAACGCCCAACACCGGCAGACAAAATCCCATTAATGGAAACTATATAAGACATGATAGAGCCTATCAATTGATAGAGTCCATATTCGTCTTGTCCAATGTTTTGCAACAACATCGGAACATATACAAAGCCGACTAAAGCCTGAGCCAGTATATAACCATATGTAATTATTATGCCAGTAAGTCTTCTGCTTGCGCTACTTATCAGAATCACCGTTTCACAATTAGTTGCTTCAAATACCATTCAGAAATTAAAGCACTATTTAATCAGAACAACCGATTGCCGAACCTCTCCTTTGTTCGCATTGTTAAAACAGGGTCCGATTAAATTCCCAGGCAGAATTTGATGCCACATTTTATTGTCATGCGGATTATCTCCCCAGAAGAACCCAATATGACAGTCGATTGATCCGTCAGTCTTAAAGAAGATAATATCTCCCTTTTGAGCATAACCACTATTTAGCATATCTTGGACAGTACGGAACTCATACATTTTGCATCCCAAATCTCGAGCATAGCCATACCATCTCCAAGCGTTAATATAGCCGCCACCGCCTGGCCCCCCAGCCCAAGGAGAGTGATTATTATTCTGCGCAATACGATTGACATCGCCACCAACCGCAGCATAAGCATGGGCCACGAAGCCAGTGCAATTCATGCCAGTATAGCCATCCCATCTCGGGGCACCTTTTGGGTAAAGGCAACTATCATAGGAGAAGCCACCGGAATATCTCGTTCCTAAATAATAGCCATCAAATTGATGCGTCGTAAGCCAAATGACGAGTCCAATACGACTAACCCCCAAAACCGTTGAGCTGCCAAATGGGCTGTAGTAAATCTGAGTCGACTTCGACTGGAGAGTGCCATCAGGAAGCAAGACATCGCAGTAAAGATCGTAATAACCATCTTGCAATCCAAGTGCAGAGGGATTGAAATAGGCATCATTCACACTGGAAAATTCTTTTAGAACACCCCATTTACTCCAGTCGGACTTGGCCCAAACAAATTTAAACTGAAATTGTCCAGATTTTTCAGCTGCAAGCGTTCCCAAATCAGCTCGAACTCCCCAAGAATTATTGCCATCAGTCGAAATTGCAGTAATCCTCGAGAAATCCCAACAGCTAATGATTGTTCTTTTTGTTTGGACAACTCCATCTGACCCCGAAACGTCACAGATCAATTCATAGTCTCCGGCGTCTTTTGGAGCCCATTGCAAGTGTGAACTTGTGCCCTGTTGAGCAACGCCCCAGTCAGCCCAATTATTCTTATTCCAGACGAACTTATACTGTAAGTAATTAATATCACCCGAGCATCTAGCATCGATCTCAATGCTTTCATTAGGCCTGACAAGCGTTGCAGAAGAACTCAGGGACTCGTAATTCCACTTCTCGGAGCCAATCGAGCATTCAGTCTTCGAGGTCATCGTCTGATCGTTGGCCTCATCAATAACATCAACAAAAACGGTGACAGCGCCAGATTTATCGACTCTCCAGTCAATTGAGGATTTACCTCTGCCGGAGTCAATCACACCCCATTCAGCCCAGTTGTTCCGCATCCAAACATATTTGTATGAAATCTGATTATTCTTTCGGATGGTAATCCGAGGTGTAATTGAAAGCGTATCCCCTACGCACAAATTGGATGAATCAGATTTCAAATCTATTGAAGTGAAGTTAGATAGATTTCTCTCCACCCTGACGGGGAACCTCCAGGTCCTCACGTTGCCGGCCGAATCGACGGCGT
>DXZP01000012.1:46188-47659 GCA_019419605.1 Collinsella sp. | reverse complement strand
GAGACCCTCCATCGGACGCCTTTGCCGAGAGGCCGTCGACAGAGTAGTCCTCTGAGATGCGAACGGGGAGTCTTGACGTCGACGTGAGCCCGCCGACCGTGACGTCGGCATAGAGAGTATAGGAGCCGGAAGACGGGGGCGCCCAGGTACAGGCGGCGGACTCAGATGCTGCCTGGATGACGCCCCACTTGGACCATGAGCCCCGTTCCCAAAGGAATTTAATCTTTGCGCCGGGAGCCGCCGCGGCGGAGATATTGACCTTCATTCCGCCGCTCCACTCGAGCGTATCCCCGCCGCTCACGGAAAGGCGACAGGCATCCACCCTGACGGGGAACCTCCAGGTCCTCACGTTGCCGGCCGAATCGACGGCGTCGACCAAGATGTTGACGTCGCCGGCGACCTCCGGCACCCAATCGCAGGAGGCCTCGGGCCCGAGCTGGCGGATGGTGCCCCACCTGGACCAGCCGCCCTGCTCCCAGACGAACTTATAGCGGACCGAGCCCGAGTTGCCGGACGCGGCCAGGCCGAGCGAGCAGCGGTCGCCCAGGAGAGGAGACCCTCCATCGGACGCCTTTGCCGAGAGGCCGTCGACAGAGTAGTCCTCTGAAACCGGCGAAGTTGCACTTAAATCATCGGCCCGTGTTGAATCTTCAATCTGTGATGGAGACAGGTCCGCTTCGCTCAAACCAAAGCAAGGAGTTACGGCCAAACAGAAATAAAAGAAGAAAAAAGCGACACGGACAGCCTTACTTCTAAAGAAATGCATATAGAACCTCCCCGATAGTTCACTCCAACATAATATTGCTAGCAAGTAACAATTTAAGGCCAAGATTTACCATACAAGTAAGGTCGACTACAACCAGCGCAGTCGACCTAGAGAATTCATATTGATGTTAGCCAATTAAAGAAATAATGCGCGCAATATTCTGACCATATGTGTCACCCGGAACAGCCCAGCGGCCATTTAAATCTTCCAAATATGGCGCAACTCCGAGAAAACCCTTAGACTGAAGGACTTCATATCGAGGATCCACACAAGCGTTATTCAACGCCGCACCAGTAGCATATCCTTTAAGATGCTGGACTTGGGCAAGCAAGCCCTGATATACATCGTCAAATCTAGCGCCTCCCGATTGTTGATTGACGGCGCCCAGTCCGGCGAAATTGCACTGATTCGGCTTTACGGAACCTCCAAATTGCAACCATCCAGTCTCAAGCATAGCCTGAGCAAAAACAACTTCCGGACGAACCCCTTCAGAAACAGCGGCTTCGACAATTAATGAACAAAAATCGCGAATAGTAGGTGCTCCCTTTGAAATAAATTCGTCTGAGGGATATGTATGTCCTGTTGATTCATATAAGTTCACCATCGCATCAACTGAAGTCTGCAGACTTCCCATAATTGGAGTACCCTCCACCGTGACCTTGCGGGTCAGGTGCCTCTCGGCGGAGCCGTCGATCACGTCGAGGT
>DXZP01000012.1:0-46088 GCA_019419605.1 Collinsella sp. | reverse complement strand
GAGGCCGGAGGCGTCGCCGGACACCTTGGCCTGCAGCTTGACCGGCTTGCCGCAGAGGGCGTCGCCCGAGACTTCGAGCGACTCGACGGAGTAGCGCTCGCCGACCGTGACCTTGCGGGTCAGGTGCCTCTCGGCGGAGCCGTCGATCACGTCGAGGTAGACGGTGTACACGCCCGGCTCGGTCGGGGTCCACTCGCAGGAGGAGGAAGCGGAGGGCTGCTGGGCGACGCCCCACTTGGCCCAGCCGCCCTTCTCCCAGACGAACTTGTACTTGAGGCCGGAGGCGTCGCCGGACACCTTGGCCTGCAGCTTGACCGGCTTGCCGCAGCGGGCGTCTCCCGAGACTTCGAGCGACTCAAGAGACCAATTAACAACTTTGTATTTAGAAGTGCTAGTCACATACCCATTGGAGTCAATGACATCAACATAGATCTCATATTCACCAGCCTGGGGCAGGGTCCAAGAAATCGACGGCGAAGTTAAGTCTTGACCGATTACACCCCAATTGGAATCACTCCAATCAGACCCAGCCCTATGCCAAACAAACTTATATCTAAGGCCATCAGTCTTGCCGCTAACATTTACACCGATTTTTACCGTTGACCCCGCATGTCCCAGTTCTTCCGAGAAGGAAATTCCATTGACGGAGTAGGGATGCGGGAACTGCGCGATGATTGCGGCAGCGTCAGCCTCGCCAAGACGGCGGCAACCATCGTCCGAGAAATAGTTGACCACATCACCGTAATTCGAGATAAAGCCATGTTCGATAAGAATACCTGGAATTCCCTGCTCGCGAGCGCAGCGGATAACGGCGAACTCGTCGCCTACCTCCATTTGAAATACGCCGCGGTACGTTAGTCCCATAGCAGCAAGGTTGTTCATGACCTTGTTGGCAAGCTCAACAGAGACCTGCGTGTAGTCGGTGCCATTTGCGGTAGGAGCATAAACTTCTGCGCCGTGAGCTCCAGAAGACCCAGAGTTGATGTGAAAGCTAACAAAGGCCTGCGCGCCCTGATCAATGCAGCGCTGTACGCGATAAAGATAATCATTGCTGGGATAGTAGCCAGACTGCTCGCGCGCAAGAACGATCTTAAAGCCGTAAGCTTCAAGTTTATTTTTGCAGGCTGTCATGATCTTCCAGGTAAGGTCGGCTTCACTCTTGCCATTACCCTGAGCGCCAGAATCCACCCCGCCATGTCCGGCGTCAAGTGCAATAACCCCCACATTACGCGCGGAGCGCTCAGCGTAGGTAGATACTCCATCAGGCGAATCAGCGCATTCCAACGCCTGCTGGATTGATTGAGCCTCAACGGCATTGCCATCACCGTCTGCATAGTAAACAGAAGTGCCCTCGGAGCTCACGGAGCTATCAACGACCGTAAACGAATAATCCCTGTCGGAAAGATCCAACTCATGCTCAGAGTCATCGGCCCGCAAAACATAGGTTATCGAAGTCAGAAAGTAAGTATTGGATTTCAACGTCGAGCCAAATACAAAGGCAGCAGAATTGTCAGCCGTTCCAGATGCTTCAATAGTCCCCTGAATCCCATTGGCACTTACATAGTTGAGAGTTGCGGAGGAAAGGCTATCGTCGTCATCGGGAGTAGCAAAGGCAACGACCTGATCAGTCCCGCTGGGAAGGCTCGGGGAGGCAAGATATACATATTGGAAAGAAGAATCGACCGGTTCAGCCTGCTGATAGTTCTCAGATACATCAACGCCAAAATCCTCATCAGCCGATTCGTCAACGTTCGTTGCCGACGATGAGTCATCTGCAGCGCCAACATCGACAGAGCCCGCATCACGCGAGGCCACGCCATCATTGTCTGCAGTCGCAGCGTCCACGGCAGCGTCCGCAGACGGGACGTTGCTCACAGCGTAGGCGGCAGTCACAGGGCCCATAAAGGATGAAATGGTCAAAAGACCAGCAAGAGAAAAAGCTGTTGAGGCACGCAATGCCTTTTTCATATCGAATCCCCCGTCACAAATGATGTTACTAAGAGAAGATTATCTTACAATCCCTTCTGCATCGGAAGTCCAGTTATTCGAAGCGCGGGAATTGTTATAAAGGCAGACGGAAATCTGCTCTTATAAAAAGCAGGTTACGTTCTCAGCAAACTTTTGTTTTTCAGTCCTTCTATAGACACAGTGTTAGCTCTAGTTTTTGAAGCAATTAGCGGCGCCCCAAACAGCACAAGCGCCAGTGACACGAAAATCCACTGAAGCACGCAATTCGTTTAAGCACGTGGCGGACGACGAAAGCGTGTACGCAGCCGCGAAATACAGCAAAATGCCCCAATGTTTCGCTTGTATCAGAGGCGTCTGGGGCTTCATCGAAAGAGTGGCCTGGCTAACGCATTCAAGAAAAGTAGAGCGTGGTCTTCATGAATCAAACGCCAGTAAGCAACGCTCGCGCGCGTCTTTGAATCTTCTAATGGGCAAGAAGAGAGGGATCTAGGAGAGACCTAATAGTTCTTGGAATCTGGGAATCATCGAACTCACCATCTTTAAACAAGAGAATCATATAGCTTCTTATCGTTCTGTCTCGAAAAGATATGAGTGACCAGATGCACATCGTGGGCCTTTGAAAAACAATCTTCGTCCCTTAAAGATTCAGCAACATAACAACCGCCCCAATCAAAAAAGCCGAGATAGCCCCGGCTGATAATCAAAGAGGCGGTTGGATTGGCAACACCTATTTGGACGATTCCGGGAGGGACAGCCCCGCCTCCCTGAACTCGACCGGCGACATGTAGCCCAGCGTCGAGTGGATACTGAAATTGTTGCACCGGTGCACGTAGTCCGAGAGCTTGGCCCGGAGCTCGTGCGTCGTGCCGAACGCCTCGCGGTGGACGAGCTCGGCCTTCAGTATCCCGTCGGTCGACTCGTCGACGGCGTTGTCGTAGGGGCAGCCCTTGGCCGACAGCGACCTCTCTATGCCGAAGGCCTCGAGCATCAGGTCGATCTCGGCGCTGTCGAACTCGCTGCCGCGGTCCGTGTGGATTACCCCGATGTCCGAGATCGGGAAGGAGAGCGTCGCGAACGCCGACTTGACCAGCCGGGCGTCCTTCCCGGGCCCGGCGGAGTGGCCGACGATCTCCCTGTTGTAGAGGTCGACGAGCAGGCAGACGTAGTTCCACGAGGCCCCGACGCGCACGTAGGTCAGGTCGCTGCATATATGGGTGCGCGGCGCCCTGCCGCCGAACCCGCGCGCGACGACGTTCGGCACGTCGGCCTCGTTGACCGCCCCGGGGTGCACCTTGAACCTCTTCCTGCCGTATGCGCTGACCAGGCCGTTCCCCCTCATGATGTGGAAGGCCCGGCGACGGCTGACGGCGGCGGGTGGCGGCGACGCCAACCCATCGAGCGACGCGTTCATCTAGCGCGAGCCGTACCGGCCCTTGCTGGCGCAGTAGAGGGTCGTGCCCCGAGGCACGTCGGACAGGAAGCACCTCATGAAGCGGGCCTCGAAGCGCCTGTCGGATCGAGCCACACGCGCCGCACGGCGTCGTGGACCTCGGACCAGTCGTCCTCAGGGCAGCCGTTCGATGCCCAGCTCCAGTAGCCCGACCTTCTCACCCCCCCCAGCACCCCGGCCATCATGGTCAGCGCGAAGCTACCTTTCTCCGGCAACACGAGCCCGCACTTGGCTAGAGTGCTTCTCTTTGGCGAAGAAGGCAGCGGCTTTTTTAGGAACGCATTCTCCATCTTGAGCTCGCATATTCGCTTCTTGGCCTCGCGCAGCTCGCGGTCCTCGGCTCTCGGGTCGGGCTCGCCGGAGAGCTCGCGCCGGCGCTTGAGCGCCCAGTCGTTAACCGTCTTGGCGTTGAGCCCGAGCTCGTCGCAGGCCTGGGCTATGGGCACCCTGTCGAGATGACGTAGTCGGCGGTCTCCCGCCTGATCCCGTCGGCGTACTTCTTCTGATTGGCGACCATTCGGCAATCCTTTCGTTTATCAGCCCACATGCAGTCTAAGGCACCGCGGTGTCGCGGTCCTTCCAGCCTGCGTGTCCGAAAAAAACGATACAGGTCAAACGAGCTACTCAGGTAGGGCTTCGAACGGGCCGGCAGCTGGCCGCCCGCCGGCCGCGGCGCTGACATACCCGTGTGCGAAGGGCCGGGGCGCGGGCATACCGATGACGTAAGGGTCACTACAGGCCGGGTGACGGCACTCGGCGCGGACTACCGAGGCCCGCAGCGCTCGGGTGCGCCAACGCCACGTGCGGCGGGCGACCTAAATATTATTCTGGAACACTCAAGCGCTCTCTCAAGATTGGGTCGAAGTCTTTCAGGCGTTCGGACTTGATGACGATGCCCAAGTTCAACATGTCTTGAACGTTTACGTGAGCAATCGTAGATACGGTGATATCACCGAGAACGTTTCTAATGGGAACAGCGCGTAGAATGCCCAACAGATAGAGTCTGCTTCCCACGACGACCGCGCCATTCTCGAGATAGGTTCCCTCGTTGTACAGGAAGACAGGGGAACCGCTTGAACCCGGGTAGCAAGCCATGTCCACTAAGAATTCCTTCTCGCCCCGATAATCGTATCTGTAGGGAGTCGCCGTGATTCCCCTGCGCACGATTGGCAAGTTGTTGGCCTCGTCCCAGATGCCGTTGGGGTACCCGATCATGGTCACTTCTTCCATGCAGCCCATGTCTTTAATCAGCGTCTTCGTCGGAAGCAGCTCCAGACTGAGCGGTATAGTGAGCAGATGCTTACCCGCCTGGATAAAACCGTTGAGAGCAGGGCCAATAGGCAGTACACACAAGTCCACGTTCTCGTCTGGATGCGAAATCCAATCGCTGTCCGAGCCACGCATGGTCAGCCGCTCGTTTATATTGAGCAAGTTGCCGTTCTCGTCGGCTCGCGAGAAGATGACCCGGTATTCATATCCGCCCTTGACCACATGTTTGTTGGTCACGACGGCAGGAACAAATGTCTTGCCGTCATCGCAGAATTTGAAAAAGAAACCAGTTCCAACCGAGCACTCTCCTGAGGGAAGCGATGCTTCAATTCGTATCGTCGTATGAAGAAGCTGCTCAGAAAGCTGCATAGATACCCTTCCTGTTTGTATAAAGGCTCTTCGATTGTACCCGATGACGATAATCCATAATCAATAAACAGTACCGTCTCGGGGACATCTTCGCGCAGGATCACGCAGAGAGCGTAGCCACGGACGCCGAGCATGGCGGCCATGGTGTCGCAGCGCGGAGTCGGCCCGCGCGAGATCAAGTTGTTGATGTAGTTGGGGACCTTGCCCAGGGCCGGCCCGATGTGGGTTATGGGAACCCAGACGGTCGCGACCGTCTGTATGAGGGCATCGCTGGCGTGCACGGATGAATCCTATCGAGTCCGCTTACAGGGACATGATACACGGCGACGGAATAGTTAGGCGATCGCAGAAGATTCCCGTCCCTCGAACGTTACGCAGTTGCAGAGCGCGGGTACAAGGGTCGCAACGACGATGACCCCGACGCGACGGAAGACGACATGAGTAAGTGGATCGAGCCGTCAGCGGACACCAAGTACGTCTGCAACGACGGCGTGGTGATGACGTGGGTGAGTATCTGGGGCAAGGAGCGAATGTTCCAGTTCCCGGGCGCGTTCGAGCAGAGGTTTTTGAGTTTATAGGGAGCACACCATGTCTGACAACGCGATGAATATACCGGATGACGCACCCTCCGATGTGCAGGAGGAATCCCCCACATCCCTTTTTATCTTGCAGAGGGGTGCAACAAGGCGTGAGGTAAACGCCTCGGAAGCCCGACATTTTGTCCAAGGCATTCTTTCCAGGTCGATCAACCTGGCCACGCTTATCGGCTCAGGCGCATCTACTCCGGCTATTCCCCTGATGGGTGAAACCTTCAGGAACATGCGAGCGGACCTCAAGCTCAAAGATCCCGAGCTATCTACCCTTCTGGAAAGTCGAATAACCAAAATTGCACGTCGAGATAACGAAGACCCTGCGAAGTACTCGAACATCGAGAACCTCCTTTCGTGGCTGAGTCAGCGCATCGAGGGCTCTCTAGATAGCGCCGATGAAGACAAGAGGGTTTCCGATGCAGTTCGCAAGGCCTTTCTCGAGTCCGTCGATATAAAATACAACACAGAACACTCAGACGTCCTCGATAGCTACCGCAGATTCGTTCAGGGACTTGGTATATCCCGCCAGATTCTTGCGCGCGGAGGGCAGGCTGCCTTCGATGTTGTCAACCTCTTCACCACGAACTACGACCTATTCCATGAGATGGCCCTTGAATCGAGCGACTACGCCTATGTCGACGGGTTCTCGAACGCGCTGATGCCCACATTCAGCCCGCGGGAATACCATCGCAGGCCGATTGACCTCGATGAGAGGTTCAGAGACCACTACGAACCGGTGAACCCCTTCTTCCGCCTTTACAAGATGCACGGCTCCATCAACTGGAGGGTCTATGACGGTAACGTCGTAAGGGCCCCAAAGTTTCCCGACATCGCCGACGAATACCAAGGCGACAAACAGCTTATTGCCCCGATGACTTCCAAATATGCCCTAACGCAAGGCACTCCTTATAGCGATATGTTTCGCGAGTTCGTAAACATCCTCGCCGTTCCCAACACCGTTCTTCTGACGTGCGGATTCAGCTTTGCAGACTCGCATATATCGAACCTAATCAGGCAGGCTCTTGCGAGGCCTGACTTCACTCTTCTCGCCTTCGTCGGCAACCCAGCAGAGACCGATATTGGTTCCCCCACACGGGATTTCTACGACAGAGCAGGTGGCGCGAACGCCTATTTCGTATATCCAAGCGAAAGGGATCCGAAGCCCAAGCGTCCGCTGTATTTCTCGGAATTCGCTGACTTTATCGGGCCTGAAATCACCTTCGGAGACGATGCTGCATCTGGATCTCTGGGGCTTGGTGACGGGAATGAATAACGGAGTCCCCAAGCCGGGTTGGCTGATAGGCACTATTTGCTACATGGACCAAGAGAAGATAAGGCTCCGCGCGTCGCGTTCCGACTTTTCCGATCGTATGCTCAATGGCGAGCCCAGGCATTTGAACGGGCTCAACCAGTACCTCTTCGCCTACCTCTCCATATCTACCAAGGTTATCTTCCGCGTGGTTTCCGCAGAAGAGGCCGAGAGACCGTATTCCGACCAGCCGTCGTCGAGGTTTAGTACGAGCTACATCTTCACAGCCACCCCCATTGGGGAGATTGAGAAGTCTACCTACGTTCCCGGCGTAGTAGACCTCCCTATGGTCGGTTCCAATGTCTACGCTTGCGATGAATCAATCCTCAAGAAGGTCTTTTGCGTACGGGAAGGAGTCGAGATTGGGTCTCTCGCTGGATACGATTCGGTAAGACCCACTTTTGATATCGATTCTCTGTTCTCTGGTCATCTCGCTATTCTCGGTAATACCGGCTCGGGAAAGTCCTCAACCGCGCGGCTCCTGCTTGATAGAGTAGCGTCGCTCTTAGATGCCGAGAACGCGTTCGATGCAGAGCCCCGATTCATCGTCTTCGACCTGCACGGTGATTATGACTTTCTCACGCGCGGCGGTTACGGCTGCACGAGACGAATCGATGCCGATGAGTACCACCTCGCGCCTGGAGAGTTGTCGATGGATGACTGGTCAGCTATTCTCGACCCCTCGCGACGCATCCAGAAACCTCTGCTTGAGAGGGCCGTGAGATACTCCCACCTCAACGAGGAGGGCAAGAAGAAGCTATTTGCAGCCTTCGCATATACCGCAATTCGGGACACGAGCATCGATAGCCACGCAGCGAGGAAGTTTCAGGTCTCAAAGTATTACCAGCCGATCGAGAAAGACCTTGACGCGATTCGCGAACAACGATCTGAGCCCCACTCTCGTGCTCGGACTGCTCACAATTTGCTAGCGTCCTTCAATTTGGATTACGGAAACATATCGAAAGATGTCGTCGAAGGGCTTGAGTCCCTTTTGAAGGAGTTCATCGAGGATGAATACATGTCCAACGGCCTTCCCAATGTCGAGCGCATCTTGTGCAGCTACGAGAAACCCGAAAGGGAGGTCTCAATCTCTGACGTCGTCGATGCGCTTGACTTCGTGTTCGATGAAGAAGAAGTGCGGGGCAACCGTCAGATAAGGTCGTATTCAGAGGGGCTGGTTACTCAGCTTAGAAACCTTAGGGAAAGGTATTCGCATGACCTCTTCTCACTTGAGCGGGGCGAGTCAATTGCAGCCCTCTTAAACAAGTGGCGTGGCATTCTTGTGCTAGACGTCTCTCAGATAATCGACGAGTCGGGACTGAAGTTGTTCTCCCACTACGTTGCGCGTACACTCTTTCAGGCTAGTCTAGATGCGGGAAGAGGTTCCTCAACACCCGTCTATCTCATTTTTGACGAGGCGCATCGCTATATCAGGGATGCAGACCTGACAGACGACTCAGTGTTCAATCGAATTGCACGGGAGGGCCGCAAGTTTGGTATTTACCTTACCGTCATCAGCCAAATCCCCAGCGAGCTTTCCCGCGTCGTACTCTCTCAGACGGGAGCCTTCATAATCCACCGCATCCAGAACTCTTACGACCTCGATTACGTTCGCCGCAATGTCCCTTCCATATCAAATGGCCAGGTCATGCGCCTTCCCGCATTCGCCCCGGGAACCGCGACCGCGCTGGGAAGCTCCATTACGGTGCCCCTTGAACTACAGATAGACGATGACTTTGCCGACGAGACGCCAACGATCCGGATGATGAAGAGCAATCGGATTCGATAAAGCTATTTGTGGCCGGCCCGGAGAATGCCCGCAACGGAGACGTTGTGGGCATTTCCTTTTGCCCGCTCGGGGCACGGGAGTCATACGTGGGTGAGTAGGATGGTAAGCCGCAGGGCAGCAAGGGCAGCCGGAGGAGCCGCAGGAGCAGGCGCCGCAGGTAGAGGCGGTGTCGAACTACTGCGAGCTTCTCAACCGGCGGGACGCGCGCTACGCCTAGCAACAAGCCAGAACAAGCACAGTAATTTTCAGCGCACCATACACGCACTCGCTGCTAAGGTTCGGCCCCAGCCACGGATCACCCGTCAAGAAGAACTCCAGCCAGTGCTGCATAAACAGTGCCTGCTCGCGCTTCCAACGGCGCAGCTTTTCCTCGCTGGCCTCTTCCCTGCTGCGCGAAGTGAACTCGTAGTGGTGCAGCTCAGCATAAGGTGTAAAGATGGTGCGGTAGCCCCCATACGCGCAGGCAAAAATCCGCATCGTTAAAACCGACGGCAAACTTCTCGTCGCAGCCTTCAACCCGTTCATAAACGTCGCGACGGACCATCTGGCAGGCGCCCGTAACGGCGCTGAAGTTGCCCGGGTGCACGGCACGGGCAAGATATCCCTCGCGCTTTGCCGAAAAGTCCCAGTTGGCATGGGCAAGGGCGCCGCGCACGCCGACCACAATGCCAGCTAGCTGAACCAGATGGCCAGCAAAGTAGAGTCTGGCACCCACTAAAGCCCATTACTTGCTCAGGATGACCAGGAAGGTAAAGAGAAGTAGGAGAAGGATAATCCTATCCATCTGACTACCCCCTGCCTTGTAGAACCGCGGCCCGGAATACAGCTGGCTTCGGAGAACAAGGCAGAGGACGACACACCGCCGCGTCCAGCTAAAATTTAAACAGAAATACGTACGCATGTTCGCGTTTCGTGGTACACTGTATCTACCAGAATAAGACAGAGTGAAAGTCGCTTCGGAGGCCCCCAATGGTACGAAGCGCCGGCGCCGCGGATCCCCGCTGCCCCGACCCTGGCTTAGCCGGCGCACGCGACGCCGACTGACCGGCGGGATGCCGGTTGAAGCTACGCAATACCGGCATGTTGAAACCACTCGTCCTCCGGCGTGCGGATCATAGCATGTCGACTAAACCGAAGGGGCATACATCATGGACAATTCCAACGCAAGCCAGCAGATCGCTTTGTACGAGGACCCCGACCACGCAGTCCACCTTGACGTGCGCGTCGACGGCGATACGGTCTGGCTAACCCAGCAGCAGATGGCGACGTTGTTCGGGCGCGGAGTGCCGACTATCTCCAAGCACATTCATTCCGCAGCAAAGGAAGAGCTTGCCGGAATTCGAACTATTTCATTTTTTGAAATAGTTCGCTTAGAGGGAACAAGAACGGTCAAACGTCAGGTCGAGCACTACAACCTCGACATGATCATCTCGGTTGGCTACCGCGTGAAGTCTCAGCAGGGCGTGTACTTCCGCCGGTGGGCAAATGGCGTGCTCAAGCAGCATCTACTCCAGGGATACTCCATCAACCAAAAGAGACTCGAGGCGCTCGGAACGGTCTTCAAGGTCCTCGAGAGGTCGAGTACTCCGGAACTCTCCGGTGCGGCAGAAATTCTACAGAAGTACCTTCCGAGCCTGACTCTGCTCGATGAATACGACACGGGAAGGATGAAGGCGCCCCAGGGCAACGAGCCCAACTGGGAGCTCGGTTACACCGAAGCCCTCGAAGTCGTCCGCAGCCTACCGTTCTACTCGTCGTCCGCCCTGTTCGGACGAGAGCGGGACAACCAGTTCGCCGGAATCATCAGCGCCCTCTATCAGGGCTTTGGCGACCAAGACCTATATCCCTCCGTTCAAGCAAAGGCCGCCAACCTTCTCTACCTCGTAGTGAAGGACCATCCATTCTTGGATGGCAACAAGCGCTCTGCAGCGGCGCTCTTCATTCACTTCCTCGACAAGAACGGGATACTGCGCAACGGCGAAAGACTCCGCGTGGAGGGCAACGCGCTCGCGGCCATGACGCTCATGATTGCCCTCTCTGACCCAAGCGAGAAGGACTCCATGGTTACGCTGGTGGAGAATTTCATCGCGTAGCGCCTTCGCCCGAGCACCAGAATCGACGTTCCTTCATATAGCAGATGCAAACGAGGAAAGGGCCATCAAAGTAAGGCACCGTCATGGCGAGGGAGGTGCCGCAATGAGTCGTTCCATGAAAAGCCATATAAGCCTACAATTGTCATCAGATGTAGGCTTATATGGCTTTCGAGGGGAGGTCGGCATGGTGATCACCTACCGGGAGGCGCTGGCTGAACTCGGGAGCAGGTACCGCGTTCGCAAGGCGGTGTCGGAAGGGACGCTCCACCCCGTCGGCCGAGGGATGTACTCGACCAACCGGGACGAGGACGCCCTCGCCGTGATCGCGAAGCGCTACCCCGGGGGCATCCTGACCGGGCAGACCGCGCTCTACGCCCACGGGCTCGTGACCGCGCCCCCCGACCGGATCGACCTGGCCACGAAGCGCGGTGGGACCAAGATACGCGACGCCGCCGTGCGCCAGCACTTCATCCCGGAGGGATGGCTGGGCGTCGGGAGGTCGACCGTCTCGGTGGACGGGACCGAGCTTGCCGCTTACGACCCCGAGCGCATGCTCCTCGAGCTCATGCGCTCGCGCAACAAGCTGCCCTACGACCTCTACCGGGAGGCCGTCGCCTCGTTCCGCAGGCGGTCGGAGCGGCTGGACATATACAGGCTGCAGGACTACGCGGAGGCAATCCCGCACGGCGAGGCACACCTCGAGCGCGCCATGGAGGAGGTATTCTGATGGACCTGAACGAGATGAGGGCGCGCTACGAGCGCGAGGAGGGCTACTCCTGCCTCAACGCGACCGCGCGCGTCTGCCAGGACGTGATCCTCTCAAAGCTGGCGGCATCCGGCATGCGCGACCGAGTGACGGTCAAGGGAGGGGTCCTGATGTGCGCGCTGTCGGGGAGCGGGCGCCGCGCAACGCAGGACATAGACCTCGACTTCGTGCGGTACCCGATGACCGACGCCTCCATTCGCTCCTTTGTGTCCGCCCTCTCGAACCTCGGCGACGGCGTAACCGTCCGCATCGCCGGCGAGATAGAGGAGCTGTCGCAGCAGGACTACAAGGGCAGGCGCGTCAACCTCAAGGTCAGCGACGGGCGCAGCACGTTCGACACGAAGCTCGACCTGGGGGTCCACGCGAGCGCTGCGATGGAGCAGGACGAGCTGTGGTTCGACGTGGCACACCGGCAGGAGGGCGTCTGCCTGCTTGCGAACTCGAAAGAGCAGGTGTTCGCCGAGAAGCTCAAGTCCCTGCTGCGCCACGGCATCCGAACGGCCCCGGAAACTCGTTTCATGGAGCGTTTCATGGAAAATCCCCCCAATCTAGCAACGGTTCAGAGTCTACTAGATTGGGGGGACGCGAGCCAAGTCGACAAGGGCAGTTAACCGGCGGCTATTCATGCCTCGATTTAGAACCGCTCGAGAATCTCCGCGGCGTTCTCTCGCAGATAGATATCTAGGTCCGGCACGGCAAACTGCACGTAGCCCCTCTGCGGAGCTTGAATAACCTCTCTTTGAAGCAGCTTAGCCCTAATAGAGCTGACCTCATTGGTCTTTTTACCCATGCGTTTAGCAATCTCAGATGATTTGGACTGCTGCTTATCCTCGCACATGGCCAAAAGGTATTTGATATCGTTGAGTCCAAGTCCAGAAATCGCGGGCTCGTGAACAACATCGTGAAAACGAGCCTCTGCCAGCGCAATGCCTTCGGTGACGTCGCCCTCGCTCACAATGGCACTTTTGGCACGATGCAAGTTGGCGCGTTGCCAAATGGAGTAACCGACCAGTTGCACCAGATAGGCATAGCCCTTAGTGGCCTTAGCGGCTCTCGACAGAAGATCGTCCTCTATGGTCAAACCAGTCGCGACAAAGCTATCGCCCATAGAGAGCGCTACCTCCACCTGGTTGATAGGCGCCAGATCTTCGGAGAGGGCACGACGCAAGAACGTAAGCGCCTTGCCGTTAATAAGATCCATAACGCCGGCGGGTAAGCCGGCAAAGACAAGTGCGGTATCTACTTATATCGAATAATATCGAGCTGTATAAGCTTGTATAAACTTATCGCGGAAGTATCGAGCTTTCGTAATATGACTTAGTTAGTAGTCCACCATTGCTTTCTTCCAAGCTCATAGCGAAAGAAAGTTCAGGACTTCCTAAACCCATTGCCTTAGACCGAGAAATACTCACTCTCGGCAGATAGGTTTGGCCCCAACCACGGATCGCCATCGAGGAAGAACTCCGGCCAGCGCTGCATGAACAGTGCCTGCTCTCGCTTCCAGCGGCGCAGCTTTTCCTCGTTGGCCTCTTCCCTGCCGCGCGAGGTAAACTCGTAGTGGTACAGCTCGGCATAGGGCGTAAAGATGGTACGGTAGCCCGCCTCCCGCACACGGAGGCAAAAGTCCGCGTCGTTAAAGCCGACGGCGAACTCCTCGTTGTAGCCTCCGACCTGCTCAAACACGTCGCGACGTACCATCTGGCAGGCGCCCGTTACGGCGCTAAAGTTGCCGGGACGTACAGCACGGGCAAGGTATCCCTCGCGCTTTGCCGAGAAGTCCTGGTTGGCATGGGCAAGTGCGCCGCGCACGCCAACCAAAATGCCGGCATGCTGCACCAGATGATCGGCAAAATAGAGTTTGGCGCCCACCACGCCCGCATCGGGACGCATCAGATAGCCCATCATCTCTTCAATAAAGCCGGGGCTTATGACCTCGGTATCGTTGTTCAACAGCAGCAGATAGTCGCCCTTGGCATGCTCAACGCCAAAGTTGATGATCTGGGAGTAATTGAACTCGCCCGGCCACCACTCAACGCGCGCCGTGCCCTTGCCACCAGATGCAGCCGCTATGCGCTCCGGAAGGGCCTCGTAATACGCAAACGTCTTCGGATCTTCGCTGTTGTTCTCCACCAAGACGATCTCGTAATTGGCATACGTTGCATTCTCGGCAATCGATATCACGCAGGCATCGAGCGTCTCGACGTGGTCCTTGGTCGGAATCACAATGCTCACCAGCGGCGCAGGTTCAGGCAGAGCATAGCGCATGCGATAGACGAATGGGGTCTCAGTCTCCTCGACCGTTCCGCAAACGCCCAGCGAGTCAAAGTGGCGCTGCAGCGCAAGACGACCGGCCTCGATGGCATAGGGCTTGCTATCAGCAGAACCGTCGGCGGTCGAGCCGGGGTGCACCCGCCAGTGATACAGCACGTGCGCAACATGCTCAAACCGTGCACCCGCCGCCAGGCAGCGGAGCGTCAGATCGTAATCCTGGGCGCCCGCAACGTCTTCCGGCGACATACCGATGGAGTCGATCAGGGCCTTCTCCACCATCAGAAAATGCGTCACGCAGTTATGGCTATAGAGCAGGTCGACATTGAGTTTGGTCTTAAAGACCGGCTGGCCCCACTCCCCCGCTTTCTGGAACATGTCCTCGTCGCAGAACAGGACCTGCGGGCGCTCTCCCTCGCTCGCCTTGTTCAACGCGGAAACGTAGTGGAACAGCGCATCCGGTTCCAAGATGTCATCGTGGTCCAAGAATGCGATGTAATCGCCCACCGCCTGTTGGATGCCGGCGTTGGTGTTGACCACAATGCCGCCATTACCGGGCAGTTCGATACGGCGAACGCGCTCGTCGTGAGTGGCTACTGCAAGGTTGGCCACCGCATCCCATTCGGGCGAGGCATCCATAAGCAGCAATTCCCAGTTGTCGTAGCTCTGGGCAAGCACCGAATCCAGCAGCTCGCTCAGGTAGACCCGATCGGTCTTATAGCACGGCACGACAATGCTCACGAGCGGTCGGTAGGCAAATGCTGCCGAAGTGACCCGCTGGCACGCCAGGTCACCCGGCTTTGCGCGATGCTGCTCAAACCAGCGACGATAAGCGGCGTCATCCGCGCGCGCGTCCTTCATACGGTTCCAACTGTCATCGACCATGCCGTTGTACAGACGACCATCCATGGAGCAAAAGCCAGTCTTGATCTGCCCCACGGGATCGCTCGCAATCGCGACAAAATCGCGTATATCCTGAAACATCTCCACACTCAGGAAGGTTTTATTGAGGCGCGTCCCGTTCTGCTGCGGCACATCGAGCTGCGACTCAAACACATGCACCGTGGCATCGATGACGTTCATATGCGTATCGAAGATCTGGAGCTCGGGGGCGCAGTCGGAGTCCCCTGCCCACGCAATTTCGTAGCGCCACACGGCGCCCTCGTCCGCCGGTAAATAGCGCACGGCGTCAATCTCGTAGCAACCGCAACGCTCGCCACGTTGCACATCGCGAATAAGCGCGCACAACGCAGGTTTCGTCTTGTAGTTAATCTTGGATTCCAGCTTGGCCACACGGCTGTCAAGGCGAATGGAGCCAAGCTTACGCGACCCAGCGGCAAACTCAACGTCAATCATCGAGCCATCCAAGAACGGAAGCACCAAAACGGCGAGTTCACGCTCATAGTCGGCGACAGAAGGATAAAGCGCCAACACGCGACCGTGGTCGACGGGCAGCGCCAGGCACGGCACGCAAGCGCCATTCGTCATTGCGTGGGCAAAGGCTTGGGGACCTTCCTGCTCAATAAGTGCGGAGACATCTTCGCCAGCAAAACGAAGCAGAATAAACAGACGGCCCTGGCTGCGGCAAAGCGCCAAACGCTTGATACTCATCTACACTTCTCGCTTTCCCAGGGCGTTCGCTGCCATGCGTTTGCAGGCACCCAGGCGCCCAAACCTCAAGACGTCGTAATCGAACATGAGCTTTTTGCACGCACGGGCATTGGGGGCCTTGCTGGTAAGCGCCGCACGCACCATAGCAGCAACAGAAGAAGCGCATTGTGCGAGCGCAGCATCGCTGCCCACGGCAGAACCGGCAAGTGCCGTGGCAACGGCAGCAAACACCTTGCCGCAGTCCGAACCCAGTAACCTAAGCGCATCGTACAGCACCAGATCGCAGAGAAAGTACGCCAGGTCATCGGCATGCTGGACATCGAGACCATCGCGCTGCCAGTCAGCCAGCACCGCGGAGTAAATCTTCACGTGCTCCAGCAGACGTGTTTCGTCGTCGTAGCGCATGGTGTCCATGAGCGAACCCTTGCGCGCCACGCGGTAGTCATACAGCTTGTTCGAGATAAGCGCGGTCTTGCGCGAACGGCCGTACACGGCAAAATCGAAGACCTGGTCCTCGCCATACTTAACGGTTTCGTCGAACACGATCCCGTTGCCCAGCAAAAACTCACGCTTGCAGGCGGTGCGCCATGCAAAGGGGCGAGAAGCTTCCTTAAACAGTAGGTCGGAGCTATAGCCTTCAAACGACACATCGCGCGGGCTCAGCACATAGTTAAGCCACGGATACCCCGCCTCGAGCGGATACGGATTCGCGCCAAAGGTCAAAACGTCGCAGTCCTCGCGCTCAAAGGCATCGACGATCACGCGGCATGCATCGGGCGTAAAGCGATCGTCGGAATCCAAAAACGCAACGATAGGCGCCGTGGACGCGGCGATGCCTGCATTACGCGCGCTCGACAGGCCCCCGTTGGGCTTATCGACCAGCGTAAAGCGTGCGTCCTTTTCGCAATAGGCAGCCGCAATATCGCGCGAGCCGTCCGGCGAGCCATCGTTGACCAGCACGCCTTCCCAATCGGGCATGTCCTGCGCAAGCAGGGAGTCCAGGCACCAGGCCAGGCACTCCTCCACGTTATAGATGGGAACGACAACGGAAATCTTAGGGGTAACCATAGTCACGCGCTCCTACTGTGCGGCCGGCACGTCATCGGGGTGCGGGTTGTCACCGTAGGCGCGCTGATACGTCAGCACGCGCCAAACCAGCGGCAGGCCGCCAATCTTAAAGTAATGCTTAAACGTATTGAGCTTGCCCGGCTTCTTAAAGTCAAAGCGCGAATCGATATAGGCGCGGGGCGACTTGACCATCAGGCGCAAGTCGGTCTCGCCACGCGGATCGAACAGCGACAGGTCAAAGCGACCGGCATCCCAATCGGCCTTGAGCTCGGGGGAAGCCTTCTCCCAAAACTGCTCACGCAGTTCATCGACCAGACGCTCATCATTCCAACGGTACGTATCGACCTTCATGCGCATTAAAATGCCCTGAAGCTGAGCCTTAAGCTCGGGACGCTCGTCCAAAAAGCGCCGCATCTCGGCATATTCGTCGCAAACGCAAAACACCTTGTTGGGCGAATTAACGGAGCTCTTCTCGTTATCTTGGCGATAGCACAAAATGGGGTCCGCGATAAAAGCGGCACGCTCGGCGCAAGCCCAAACCTTAAAGTTAAAGCCTGCGTCCTGATACGAGGCGCCCGGCGTGGGAAGGAACCGAATCTGATTGTCGTTGAGGAACTCGCGCCGATAGATAGCCGACCAAATGGAAGGTTTGCGGTAGAAGATGCCCGGGCGATCGACGGGGCGATACGCGGCGCCCGTCATATACTCGTCGATGATCCCAAACAGCTCACGGCGCTCGCTGGGCGTGGACCAATACAGGTAAAAGTCGCCCTTTACCACATCGGCATGTTCAGCATCGGCCTTGGCGACCAGCTTTTGGAGCGAATCCTCAAACATAAAGTCATCGGACTCAAGGATACCCACGTACTCGCCGCGCGCCATCTCCAGGCCGCGGTTCATCGAGTCGCCGTAGCCGCTGTTGGCTTTGTCGATCATCTTTACACGGGGGTCGCGCTCCATGTACTCGCGGATGATATCCGGCGAGCTATCGGTGGAGCCGTCGTTGATACAGATGATCTCGATGTCCCTGAGCGTCTGCGCCACGGCGGAATCGAGGCACTCGCGCAGGTAGCGCTCGACATTGCAAATGGGGACAAGCAGTGAAACTTTAGGGGTATCAGAGTTCTGCAAGAGAACCTCCTGTTGAATAGCGTGTAACAGGGTTATTTTAGCAGCCGAGTTGCGGCGGGCGGCAGCGCTTGGAACTAGAGAAAGCGCTCCAGGCAGGCTTTGAGACCGCGAGTCGAAAGATAGAACAGCGTGGCGTCTGCCATCGAAACGTCCGAGGTCGCCGCAACGAGCTTGTGGGCAACACGGCGAACGCCGCCCTTAGCAGGCATATCCGCCCACTCCGTTCCCAAAAACGTCGTAAGGTCCATGTTGACGCGAGCCGCCACGCGATGGAAGTCATCGGCATCCAAGCGCGCCAGGTCGAACACAATGAGGTCTAAAAACCAAGTTATCAGCTCGCCGGGGCACAGGCCCAAAAGACCGTAGGCCGCCCAGTCCTCCAAGACCTCCTCGAGCATCCTCATGTGGGCGTCAAGTTTTTTGGCGCGAGCCTCGGCACTGTTGAACTCGTGCGTCGCCGATTCGCTCTCCATCACGTAGTGGTAGAACTTGTCCGGCATGACGACGGTCTTGCGGGCAAGCGCATAAGCCGCGAATTGGAAGACGACGTCCTCGCCCAAAGCCAAACCGGGGGCGAAGCGAATGCCTTCGCGATTGAGCAGCTGGCGCGAAAAAGCCGCACGGCAGGCATAGGGCTGCGCATTCGAATGGAACAGCAGTTGGGGATCACGGGCGCCGAAGGTACCGGCTTTGGGGCTCATGAGTTGCTGGACGCGTTTGGGGGCAGCATCGGCTGGTTCACAGACGCCGCCAAAGACGGCGACCTCGGCATCTGCAGACTCCATGGAATGCAGCACGCGCTCGACCGTCTGGGCATCGATGTAATCGTCGGCGTCCACAAAAAAGACGGTCTCGCCCTCGACGGCATTGATACCGGCATTTCGAGCACACGAGACACCCGCGTTTTCCTGGTCAATCACCAGTACGCGATCGTCGGCCTGCGCGATCTGGTGCAACACGTTCAACGAATCATCGGTCGAACCGTCGTTGACGCAGACAACCTGAATCGAGCGCTCGGACTGGGCCAACAGCGAATCGAGGCATCGCTGAATGGAACGCACTGAGTTATAAACGGGGACGACAATGGTAGCTTTAGGACACGAGACCTCTCCCATGCCGACCTACCCCCTCAGCGATTCGATGAGGAAGGCGGCGACCACGCCAGGGCCTCCAACCGAGGCGTAATACTTAGCGCGCCCCAAGGCACCATCCGTTGCAAAACTCGGATGCTCGTCAACCCAGCCCTCAGGATCTTTGAGAATGGCAGCGAGATTCGCGCGCTTCCACGGCTTGAGGTCGTCAAGCGAAAACTCCCCCGCGTCCAAGGCCGCCTGAAATTCCTTAGCCATCTGCACCAGGAACTCCTTATAGAACTTAGGCGCTAGGCGCACATAGTTCCACATGTACGAATCGTACTTAATGAGTTGATTGAACTTGAGCATGCGCGCGACGTCATCACTTGCGTGGTCACGGGCATAATCCTCTCGAATCCAACGCTCAATCTCGGCATACTCGGTATTGACGCAAAAGACCTTAGCCGAAGAATTGACCGAGGAATTCTCGTTGTCCTGGCGATAAGACAACACGGCATCATGAAGGTAAACAGCCTTATCGGCGCACGCGATCACCTTAAAGGCGAATGACGTGTCCTGAAAGGATGCCCCCGGAGTCGGCAGGAACTTAATGCCGTTGCGCTCAAGAAAATCGCGACGGTACACGGCCGACCAAATCGACGGCTTTTGCTTAAAGAACTGCGTCGTATCGCTCGGGTGCACCGGCTTGCCACAGTCCTTGGCTTTAAACATCTCGTGCAGCGAACGGCGCTCCTCGGGCTTAGACCAGTAGAAATCAAAGTTCGCCTTCGCGAAGTCGGCATTATTGCTATCGGCGGCCGAGACAAGCTTTTCGAGTGCGTCGGACGCCATAAAGTCATCGGACTCCAAGATGCCCACGTACTTGCCGCGCGCCATCTCCAGACCGTGGTTCATCGAGTCGCCGTAGCCGCTGTTGGCCTTGTCGATCATCTTGACGCGCCTATCGTGCTCCATATACTCGCGAATAATCGCCGGCGAGTTGTCGGTCGACCCGTCGTTAATGCAGATGATCTCAATATCCTTGAGCGTCTGTGCCAGGGCGGAATCGAGACACTCGCGCAGGTAGCGCTGAACATTGTAAATGGGAATAAGCAGCGACAGAACAGGGCTGCCAGAGGCGTTAGTAGACAAATGTGCTCCTTAGGAAATACCTGTCGTTTCATGGTATCAAAGGGTCAGCGCACTAGCGGGCGTTTATATAATCTATGGAGCTCGCAGAGGCAAACCGATAAGAAAGGACGTCATGCAGCCCAAAGCCGCACGCAACATACCCATCGAAGCACTGCGTTTGGTCGCAGTCGCCGGTATCGCGGTGTTCCACACCTTTCAGTGGACCTTCCAGGCAACCTGTGTCGGCGCCGTGGAATATGTCCCACTTGCGATGTTCCCCTATTCCGGCGTGCTCGGTTTTATTAACTTGCTGGGCTGCTGGGCCAACGAGGTCTTCTTTATGATCTCGGGCTATTTTCTCATCGCTTCGGCCACGCGTGCTTGGGACGGTGGGGCAACGTGGAAGTCGCAAATGCAACGGACGGCGCAGCGCCTGGGCAAGGTCGTTATGCCCACTGCGTTTTATTGCCTCGTGGCGCTCGCGTGGTCCACGGTCGTCTCCCCCATTCCCGACGTTACCCCAACACGCAGTACTGGTACACGCTAGGCCTTGAGTTTATCTGGGTCTATGCCGCCACGGTCTTCATGGCGCCATGCTTTGGACTGGCTAAGAGTCGACTCCCCCAGAAAACCTACACGACGACGGTCATCGCCGTTGGCATCCTCGCATTTGTTGTTAACGGGTATTTAGCCGCAATGAGTGCGACAAGCGCCGGCGAGTTTTCTTGGCTCCAAAAGTTCATGAGCGCCGCCACGTACATAATCGCGTTTTTGATCGGCGGGCTGCTCCGCGACGTAACCGACGCCATGGATTCGGACAGGGCGGGCGCCTTAGGCACGTGGTCGCTCGCAGCGGTTTTGGTGCTCGCCACCATCCTGGAAGGAGCACTCTCCTACACCGGCAACCTCACGGCGATGGCAGTCCTCTCCTACAAATCGACCTCGCTGATCTCGTTTGCCCTCGCTGCCGCCTCCCTGCTCTTTGCGGCAACCCGACGCAGTGCCCCAGGCAATCCGCGGACTGAGGGTGTCATCGTCACCTTATCGACCGCCACGCTCGGTTTCTATGTGATGCAGTCGCTCACCAGTAGCCTGTGGCGTCCCGTCTTCAACACGCTGCTCGCAAACATACTGGTCAGCCAAAACAGCCCGGCAGTTATATGTATCGTCACGGGTGCCGTCATTAGCATAGTCTTTGCCTTAGCGCTCCTCATCATCGATGCAGTTAGAAGCCTTATCGCTCGCAAGCTCAAGCGGCAATAGACACGCTGCCGTCAAACGCCAAAGCCGCTAAACCCGTGGCAGGTTCCTGCGTTTTATTCAAAGCTTGCCGTCAAGGTGCGGCAAGCCTTTACAATAGGACAGTCCCAAGGACGTATTCGATAGCTTCCGCGCAGCGCTCGCGCGCCGCGCGTGAAAGGATATATTGCCCCATGCCTTCAACCCTTCCCGCCCCCATCGATAAGCTCGCCATCGTTGTCGTCACGTACAAGCGCCAGGAACTCCTGGCCAACTTGTTCGACTCCATGACCGAGCTCACGGCAACGCCCTGGCGCATCGTGATTGTCGATAACGAGAATTCGCGCGAGACCGAGGCCATGTGCACTGCATTCAACGAGCGCCTGGCCAACCTGTGGGGCATCGACACCGAGCAGCCCGACGCGCAGGGCGACACCGACCGTGTCATCTACGCCCCGCAGCTCGAAAACGGCGGCGGTGCGGGCGGCTTCTCCGCCGGCACTAAATGCGCCTACGACCTGGGCGCCCAGTGGTTCTGGGTCATGGACGACGACGTGCTCGTCATCCCCGAAGGCATCGAGCGCTTGGCCAAGTGGACCGACCGCTACGATGTTATCCAGGGTTCGCGCCTGGACTTTGACGGCGGCGCCTTCTTTTGGCAGTACCAGCTCATCCTTTCGCTCGGCATCCCTAACCCCATCGCCAAGTGGGATCTGGGTCCCGAGGGCTACCGCACCATGAACCAACTGTGCTTTGAGGGCGGCATGTTCTCGCGCCGCGTGGTCGACAAGATTGGCCTGCCCGACGCGCGCTTCTTTATCTACGGCGACGATGCCTGCTATGGCTACGTGGCCAGCCAGCACTTCCCCGCCGCCGTTGTTGCCGACATTGTGCTCAAGCGCGCCCGCGCCGTCTCTAACTGGGATATCGCCGGCAAACGCCAGCTCAACTCCACGAGCGACACCAACCGCTACTACATCATGCGCAACCGCGGTTATCTGGCACGCTACATGCAGATCTACGGTGACTACCACCCCATGCTGTTCCGCCTGGGCAATGCCGCGACCTTCTGCAAGGAGTTCATTCGTCTGGCAGCAGTCGACAAATGCTTTAAGACCGGCATTCCGGCGCTGCTCCGCGGCATGAAGGACGCCCGCAAGATCGTTAAGGATCCCAACTGGAAGCCCATGCCGCCCATGAAGGACGCGGAGTAGTAAAGGGCTTTCGTCATCCCCTATAACCGCTGGCACACCACGGACACACGCTGCCCGTCAAAGCCAAAGCCCCAGCGCATGCGCCCAATGGCGGGGCGTGGCACACGGATTTCGTCGATGCCGTCGCGCTCTATGTCGAGCAGCGCCTGCACGGCCAGCAATTCCAGGCCCAGCGCATCCACACCGGGGTCATACATCATGTTGATCGTTATCAGCGGACGTTCATCGAGCATACCGATCGTATCGGCTATGTCGAACACGGCGCCCGTGGGAAAAACCTGGATGTCCCAGCGATCCGCGCCACACTTTCGCCTCGAAGCAGGATTGGCATAGCCCGGCAATCCAAAGCAGAGTCCTTGCAAGAGTAGGTGATATGGCAGCGGTGTATCTGGGTCGGTCGCACCGATTCCCGCATCTCCCAAGATGCGGCTTAGCGCCCGCCTCACGGTATCCTCGTTCCCATGGCACAGCCCGTCGCGAAACGCATCGACGTCTCGAATGTCTTCTGCAGCGCACTCAAACCACTCAATAATCACTAGACGCAAGGCCTGGCGAAGCTCGTTATTGGACAATCGCAAAGCACGGAGGCGATCGCCATGCTCTGGCTCCTCAGTCATATCCGTCGTGAGAAAACCGGACAGATACAGCGCTGTCCACATGCCATCGTCAGGCGAGACATCTGGCTCTGCAGTGCCCAAACAAAGCGGGACCTCAGCGCACCCATGGGCCTCGAGCAAATCAAACAAGACCGAAAGGCGGTCGAGATTCCACCCGGCAACTACCCTACTCAGGCAATCGGCATATCCATACAGATCGGCACGCACAGGCGCCGTGCAGCCTCGGCCCAGAAAACCGATCACACGCTCTGGACTCGAGCAATAGGCCCTGCCAAACCGATACCCCTCGAGCCATTCACGCGCATCATCCAGGTATTCCTCGCGCCCAGCATGATTCAAAAGAGCCTGGACCTCGGCATCCGAAAAACCGAACCAACGATCACACCACGCCGACAGCGGCGTCGTCAGGCAATACGAGCAGCCGCGCGAAGAAAGCGCCGCTTCGGCAGGACCGGGACACTCCCCCATCAGACACGTCAGCCGCAACGAATCGCGCGCAGTGGCAATGGCGTCAAACAACACACGGTCAAGTAGTTCTGCCGGATCGGCGTCGGAAGCGACCCTCGCGCTCACACGGCCCAACCACGCCGCGTCGTACCCATCAACGAGCAATACAACCTGCTCATCGCAGGCCATCTCCAGCAGCTCTATGAGCACGCCAAGCACCGAGGCGACCTCATCCTCGCTCGCCGCACCACGCGCAACGCGTTCGATGTGACGCACCTTATCTCGAGCTAAGTCCGGAGCCTCCAAGAGCGCCAACAAGCGAGCGCACTCGCCCGAAAGGGCATCGCGCACGACGCCGGCAACAGCGGGGCCACGCCTCGCAGCGCCAGAAAAGTCCAGCGATATCACCGGATAGCAAGCGCACTCATCCCGATAGCGCCCACCGTCCGCATCCCAAATCTGAGCATCGGCAAACGAGATCCGACCGGCGCGACCGACCGCCGGACGCTCCAGAAAAGCCCTGAGCATCGACAAGTTCATGCTCTTGCCAAAACCCTCGGGTCGACAGCACACCACAACGGACGCGTCGCAGTCCAACACATCGGCAATAAACATGGTCTTGTCAACCAGCATGCAGCAACCAAAGGCCTCCGCATAGTCGTGCATGCCAATGGGCAAAACCGCATCGTCGGCACAGCCGATCAAGCGCACGCCAAAGCCAGCAGCACAATCAACATTTGCCTGTTCAGACACCAAAACGTTCCCCCTAAATCGCTGCGCGATGCCAATTGTAATGACCGCCCCGCGCGTACCGACGACGCCGCGCGAACATATCGGGCAACGGTAGCAACAAGAGGTGTGAGGGGGCACAACTAATCGTTGCACAACAAAACGGGGCCCGATGCATTCGCACCGGACCCCGTCTCGACTCTTTAGTTATCTAGCAACCGAGAGGTTACTCCTCCGGGCCGTCCTCCCCAGAAGCCTTCTTCTGCTGATCGAGTTTATGCTTACCGCTCACAATAGACGTGGCACCTAGCGTAGCCAAGCTCGCGCTGGCAAGGCTCGCCATAACGATAAGGTCACCCGTCTTGGGCATATTACCGTCAGATGACTTGGTCGTTGTAGTCGTCGTGGTTGTAGTGGTCACCGTCTTGGAGTCATTTTGCTCTTGGACCTGGTTGTCAGCACCGCTCTTGTCGTCGTCTTCGGGCTGTTTCTTTTCGCCCTCGGTCTTGCTCTCGTCCTTCTTCTCAGATTCAGACTTCTTATCCCCGTCCTTCTTCTGAGCGGATTTGTCGCCCTTCTCCTCAGAGCTAGAACCCTTATCGGATTCGGTCTTCTCGGAAGCCTTGTCCTTGGAGTCGCCCTTTGAAGCCTCGGCCTTTTCCGTGGAAACCTGATCAGACTTGTCCTTGTTCTGGGTCGAGCCGTTATTGACGCCAGCCATCAGCGAAGAGCCCAGCGTAGAACCAAGCTGCACGGAGAAAGAAGGCTTCTTGTCCGGCGAAGCAACGGGAGCGTCCGGCGCCTTATTCGAGTCGTCCTTGGAAGCATCGGAATCAGGGGTCGTGTCAGAGCCGGAGCCGTTGTTAGAGCCGGTGCCAACGGACGAATCGCTCGAGCCGGTAGATGAGTTAGAGGTGTCAGCGTCGGTCGAACCAGAAGCGTCGCTGTCCGTATTGCCGACAGAGCTTGAAGACGAATCGCCCGCAGCAGAGCCGTTCAAGGTAGAGCCGTCGTTGGTAGTGCCGCCAGCAGAGCCATTACCGTCAGCATCGGTCGAGGGCGCATCCATCCTGTCATCGTTGACATCGTCACTCGAGCCGTCATTCGAATCAGGTGTCGGCGAGGGCGCCGGCGTAGGCTCGGGCTGCTCGGGCTTGTTGTCCTTCGCAGCGGCAGCCTCGTCCTCGGCGATATAGACCAGGCAGTCCTTTAGCTCGTTGCGGTAACGGTTCTTCCAGCCCTCGTGGTACTGGGGCTGGCTTGCATACTTGGTCGCCACGTTATTGACCACGCTGTTGGAGAGCGCCGTCACAAACTTGCGGTCGGACATATCGTTGGAAAGATTCGCCCAGCGGAAAAAGTCCCTGCAGCCACCAGTGCCGCACATGTTGGTAATGCTCCACACCATGCCCTTGACGCAATCGGCGCGGCCCGAAATATCAATACCCAGGCCGCTCTTGAGCCACGCCTCGGTCACCGCATAGTACGAGTTGTACGCATACGCATCCTGCAGAGCCGAAAACTCAGCAGGATCGGTGTTATAAGCACCCTGGAAGGCCTCCTGTGCAATACGGCCCAGCTCGGTAAGCTGGTCGTTCTCGTACATGGCTTTGCTCGCGTTGGAAATCTCGCTGCCGCGATCAATCGCATCCTTGAGCATGCCGTACTTGGCAGAATCGTAGTTGTAAACCTGCTTCATAAACGGAATGAGCGACCAACGACGGTCGAACTGGTAATAGCCCAGCGCGTTGTAGCCGTCACCATACGAAAAGCCCTGGTTATAGTTGCCATGGCTCTCATATTTGGTGAAGTACTTCATCTCGGGAGTCACGTTGACAAACGAGACACCCTGAACCGACCTCAACACGCCCGAGAAGGACTGTTGGGTGTAAAGGCCCTTATCGATATCGGTGGCATCCGAGGCAATGCCCGGCGTGGGCTCCTCGGCAGCGGCGGGTGCCGGCGCGGAAACGGCGCCAAACGAAAGCGCCAGCGTCAGGCCCGCGACAATAGCAGAATGCTTGGGCTGCATAAGATCCTCCCTGCATTGGTGTAGTTAAAGTTCAGTTTGCAAAGATAAAATAAGTATTGCAGCTCGCCCGTTGTTGCACAACAACCCCTCGGTAAACGGCAACAACCCTCCGTGAAATCTTAAGGAATTAAACAAACTGGTCGTCGGGCGCCATCAGAAGCTCGCCGTATCGCTCCATCAGCCCGTCTCGCAACTGACAGAAAGCGGGAATATAGACGCTCAAGATGCGCTGAATCAAATCTTGAGCGAGCTTGTTGTCATAGATATGGACGTTCGTATTGCGGTCTCTGAGCATATCTAGCCAGGCTGCCTCATCAATAAAGTCGTAGAATCGGTAGGACTCCTTCAAGATGGCACGAGGAGACCCCGACGCGGCAAGCGTGGCGCCCTCATACTCGAGCAGACGCTTAAGGAGGGTAATTGAGATACCGAAAACCTGCTCATAGATATACGCACATCCGGAGACAACATAGTCGTTTTCGAAATCTTGAAATCGAGCTGTCTCTAGCAGCGCCAGACGCGAATCAAAGGCTTCGTACGACTTCACGAAAGCCAGCCCTTACAGCTTGATGTCAAAATTGATCTCGGGGACGGCGGCCAAGTCGGCCAGCGTTACGCCGTCAACATACTTTTCAATCACGTCGTCCAGCCCGCGCCAGAACTTGACGGTCGAGCAAAGGTCACTGCGGGTGCAGCTGTTGTCGATGCCGTCACACGCCACCGGAGCCGTGCTGCCCTCAACGGCACGCAGGATGTCGCCGGCGCGCACCTCGGCCGGGTCCTTGGCCATCATGTAGCCGCCGCCCTTACCGCGTACGCTCTTAAGCAGGCCCGCCTTCATAAGCGGACGAACCAGCTGCTCCAGATACTTTTGTGAGATATGCTCGCGGTCGGCAACCTCGCGCAGGGCAATCTTGCCCTCGGCGTCGCCCAGCGCCGCGATATAGATCATTAGCCGGAGGGCATAGCGGCCCTTAGAAGAAATGAGCATACCTACCCTCCCGTTGTTCCTGGGACAAAATCAGGCTTGTTAGTCCCAAATCCTATGCACGCGGGGCAAACAAACCTGATTATTATGTCCCGCATCTAAAAAGTCGAGTGGATTAGTCGGGTTTTCCCTTGACTAACGCCGAACCCATAGTAACTTTATTCCGAGAAGATTCCTAGGGTTTAGTACACCTATGAGTACACCATATACAGAGAGGGACAGCATGAGCGCAAATCCGCTGCTTTCCATCGAAGGTCTGACCGCCTCCGTGGACGAGAAGACCATCCTCCACAACGTCAACCTCAACGTCGCCGCCGGCGAGACCCACGTGCTGATGGGACCCAACGGCGCCGGCAAGTCCACCCTGGGCCACCTGGTCATGGGCGACCCCGTCTACACGGTCAACGACGGCCGCATCGTCTTTGACGGCCAGGACATCACCGAGCTCACCACCGACAAGCGTTCACGCGCCGGCCTGTTCCTGAGCTTCCAGGCCCCGGTCGAGATCCCGGGCGTGCTGCTGTCGAGCTTTTTGCGCGCCAGCATCGCCGGCCGCCCCGGCCTGGAGATGAAGGGTAAGGAGTTCCGCCGTCGCGTCAAGGAACTCGCGGCCGAGCTCAACATGGATACCGCCTACCTCAACCGTGAGCTGGGCGTGGGCTTCTCGGGCGGCGAGAAGAAGAAGGTCGAGATGCTCCAGCTTTTGCTGCTGCAGCCCAAGCTCGCCATCCTGGACGAGACCGATTCGGGCCTGGACGTCGACGCCCTTTCCACCGTCAGCCACGGAATGGACGCCTACCGCAAGAGCTGCGACGGCTCCATGCTCATCATCACGCACAACACGCGCATCCTGGAGCACCTGGATGTCGATCGCGTCCACGTAATGGTCAAGGGCCACATCGTGCGCGAGGACGACGCCTCGCTGATCCCCTGGATCGACAAGAACGGCTTTGAGACCTTCGAGCGCGAGGCCGCCGAGCAGCGCGCCCAGGCCGAGGCCGCCGCTGCCGAGCAGCAGGCGTAAAGGGGCGACGCAATGACCAAGAACCGCACCGAGGTCGCGGACATCGACCGCAGCCTCTACGACTTCACCTATGGCGAGGAGGGATTCGAGCGCCTCGACGCCGGCATCACGCCCGACATCGTGCGCGAGATCAGCGCCAGGAAGGACGAGCCGCAGTGGATGCTCGACCTGCGCTTAAAGTCCCTCGAGATCTTCAACCGCTTCCCGGATCCGACGTGGGGCCCCTCCATCGAGGGCTTGGACATGGACAACATCGTCACCTACGTCAAGCCCAACACCGACCAAAAGCACGACTGGGAGTCGGTGCCCGACGACATCAAGAACACCTTTGAGCGCCTGGGCATCCCCGACGCCGAGCGCAGCTACCTGGCGGGCGTCGGCGCGCAATACGACTCCGAGCTGGTCTACCACAACATGCAGGATACGGCGTCCAAGATGGGCATCGTCTACTCCGGCATCGAGGAGGCCCTGCACGATCCGCAGTGGGAGCCGCTCATCCACGAGAAGTTTATGACGCTCATCCCGCCCACCGACCACAAGTTTGCGGCCCTGCACGGTGCCGTATGGTCGGGCGGCTCGTTTGTCTACGTGCCCAAGGGCACCAAGCTCGACTTCCCGTTGCAGAGCTACTTCCGCCTCAATGCCAAGGGTGCCGGCCAGTTTGAGCACACGCTCATCATCGTCGAGGACGATGCCGACCTGCACTTTATTGAGGGCTGCTCCGCGCCCAAGTACAACGTGGCCAACCTCCACGCCGGCGCCGTCGAGCTCTTTGTTGGCAAGCGTGCGCACCTGCGCTACTCGACCATCGAGAACTGGTCCAAGAACATGTACAACCTCAACACCAAGCGTGCGCGCGTGGACGAGGACGGCGACATCGAGTGGATCAGCGGCTCCTTCGGCAGCCACGTGGGCTACCTCTACCCCATGAGCGTGCTCAACGGCCGCCGGGCTCGCTCGAGCTTTACCGGTATCACCTTTGCCGGCGCCGGCCAGAACCTTGATACCGGCTGCAAGGTCGTACTTAACGCGCCCGATACCTCGGCAACGGTCGAGACCAAGGGCATCTCCAAGAGCGGCGGCATCCAGACCTTCCGAAGCTCCATCGTGGCCACGCCCAAGGCCGAGGGCTCCAAGGCAACCGTGAGCTGCCAGTCACTGATGCTCGACGACCAGAGCCGCTCCGACACCATCCCCGCCATGGACATCCGCGCCAAGAACGTCGACATCGGCCACGAGGCAACCATCGGCCGTATCGGCGACGACAAGGTGTTCTACCTGATGAGCCGCGGCATCTCGGAGGAAGAGGCCCGCACCATGATCGTCAACGGCTTTGCCAACCCGGTCTCCAAGGAGCTGCCGCTGGAGTACGCCGTCGAGATGAACAACCTAATCAAGCTCGAGATGGAAGGAGCGATCGGATAATGAAACAGGAAACCAACACCGCTGCCACCACGCTCGAGCAGGTCAACGCGATGCCCGCAGCAACCTGGGGCTGGCTCAAGATGAACCAGACCAAGCTCGAGCTTTCGAACGAACTTGCCGCCGCTCCCGCCGAGGCCGTTGAGGTCGAGGGCTTGGACGAGCAGCTTGCCGGCTCGGCCGACGCCTTCGACGCCGCCATGGACGCCATGGCCGAGCGCTTCCCCGAGCGCCGCGCCTCCGCCCCCGGCGACGCTGCCGACCGTGCCCGCATCACGCCCGAGACCGAGCTCGACGTGCCCGCCACCTCTGTCTACCAGGCCGGCGCCATCAAGCTCGAGGAGGAGCTCTCCCCTGCCGAGGCCTTCGAGACCGGCATGGGCGAGGCTGCCTATGCGTATCTGACCGAGCACGCCACCAAGCGCATCGTCATCGATGTTCCCGCCTACCAGCACGCCGCCGTTACCGTGCGCGTGAGTGGCGTCGACGCAGCGGCTGCGATTGCCGCCATCGACGTCGTCGCCCGCCCGCAGGCAACGCTCGACCTCGCCCTAGCCCTGGACTCCCCCGTTGCCGGCGAGGGCGTCGTGGGCTCCGTGCTGCGTGTGTGCGCCCACGAGTACGCCACCGTCAACGTGACCTGCACGCAGACACTCGACGACAGCTGGATCGCACTCGACGACACCGGCCTGTTCCTAGACGAGGGCGCGCGCGTCAACGTGCAGCACACTGTCCTGGGTGCCGGCGCCAGCGCCACCGGCCTTGCCGGCGACCTGCTGGGCGATACCGCCAAGGTCACCATCGATACCGATTACCTGGGCGCCCGCGAGCAGGTGCGCGACTTTAACTACGAGCTGCGCCACCGCGGTCGCAAGACCGAGTGCGAGATCGACGCCAACGGCGTGCTGACCGGCACGTCCAAGAAGGTCTACCGCGGCACCATCGACCTCGTGCACGGCTGCAAGGGTGCAACCGGCACCGAGCGCGAGACGGTGCTTTTGGCCAACAAGGGCGTCGACAACAAGACCGTCCCCGTCATCCTCTGCGACGAGGACGACGTCGCCGGCAACCACGGCGCCACCATCGGTCACGTCCGCGACGAGCAGCTGTTCTACCTCGCCTGCCGCGGCCTTGACCAAAACGCCGCCGAGGACCTGTTCATCCGCGCCAAGCTGGAAGACGCCGCGCTTTCCGCCACCGACGAGCGTACCCGCGCCGCCGTCGTCCGCTTGGGCAACAACCTGATCGACAACTTTGAAGAGGAGCTCGCATGATCGACACCGAGCACGTTAAATGCGACACCTGTACCGCCCCCGAGCCCATGGAGCTCGACGCCAGCGACGAGGCCTCGCGCGGCTGGCCTACCGTAGACATCGAGACCAACCCCTACAAGGCACAGTTCCCGCTGTTCCAGCAGCATCCCGAGATCGCCTTCCTCGATAGTGCCGCCACCACGCAGCGTCCCGCCTGCGTGCTCGACGCCGAGCGCGATTTCTACCAGCGCATGAACGCCAACCCCCTGCGCGGCCTGTACTCGCTGTCCGTCGAGGCCACCGACGCCATCGCGAAGGTCCGCCAACAGATCGCCGACCTCATCGGCGCCCCCCAGGCCAACGAAGTCGTCTTCACCCGCAACACGAGCGAGTCGCTCAACCTGGTCGCCAAGAGCTTTGCACCCACAGTCCTCGAGCCGGGCGACGAGGTCGTCATCACCATCATGGAGCACCACTCCAACCTGATTCCGTGGCAGCAGGTCTGCCGCGAGACCGGTGCCAAGCTCGTCTACCTCTACCCCACCAAGACCGGCCAGCTCACGACCGAGGAGGTTCTGGCCAAGGTGGGCCCCAAGACCAAGATCCTGGCCGTGGGTCAGGTCTCTAACGTCCTGGGCGTCGAGAATCCGGTCAAGAACCTCGGCAAGCTCGTGCACAAGTACGGCGGCTATCTGGTCGTCGACGGCGCACAGTCGCTGCCGCACATGCCAGTCAATGTGGCCGATCTGGGCGCCGACTTCTTTGCCTTTAGCGCGCACAAGGCCATGGGCCCCATGGGCATCGGCGTGCTGTGGGGCAAGATGGATCTGCTCAACGCCATGCCGCCCATGCTTACCGGCGGTGAGATGATCGACTCGGTTACTGAGCAGGACGCCGTCTGGGCTCCCGTCCCCGAGAAGTTCGAGGCCGGCACGCAGGACGCCGCCGGCATCTTCGCCACGGGCGCCGCCCTCGACTACCTCGTCAACACGGTGGGCTACGAAAACATCCAGGCACGCGAGCAGGCACTCGTCCACTACCTGATGGGCGAGCTCATGCAGCTCGACTTTGTCCAGATCATCGGCTCAATCTATTGGGATAACCACCACGGCGTCGTGAGCTTTAATGTCAAGGGCATCCACCCGCACGATGTCGCGAGCATCATGGACATGGACGGCGTCTGCATCCGCGCCGGTCACCACTGCGCGCAGCCGCTGCTCACCTGGCTGGGCGTCGAGAACCTTGCCTGCTGCCGCGCCAGCGTAGCCTTCTACAACGACAAGGCCGACATCGACAAGTTCATCGCCGGCCTGCATCACGTTTGGAGCACGTTCAATGGGTAATCTGTACACCTCCACCACATTTATGGAGCACAACTCGCACCCCGACTATAAGTACGAGATGGATGCTCCCACGCACGAGCACGACGGCATCAACCCTAGCTGCGGAGACGAGCTCACCTTGCAGTTGCGTGTCGAGAACAACGTGATCGAGGAGGCCTCCTTTACCGGTCACGGCTGCGCCATCAGCCAGGCCAGTGCCGACATCATGGCCGACCTCATCACCGGCGAGACCGTCGAGGAAGCTCGCCACCTGGCAGAGCTCTTCCTCGCCATGATCCGCGGCGAGAAGCTCTCCGAGGAGGACCTGGAAGACCTGGACGAAGCCGCCCAGCTCCAGGACATCTCGCACATGCCCGCCCGCGTCAAGTGCGCCGAGCTCGCCTGGCGCACCCTCGACGGCATGCTCACGGGACAAAATAATCAGTAGTATTTGTCCCAAATCTTAAGAATTTTGTTGGCCGAATCGCTTGACAAGAGTGGTTCGGCCATTCTCTATTCCGAGCCCTCAGCCTGAGCATTCACCCGCGCATAAGCGCGCACGATACGAGAGACGGTACTCTTGCTGATTCCCGTATACCGTTCGATCTCGCGCACCGTGTAGCCGCCATCGTGCAGGGCGAAAATGATTCCGTCTCGCCGCGAAGGTGCTACGGTCTTGAGTTTGTTGAGCGGCACACCCAGGCGCTTCGCCATCTTGTCGGCAAACGCACGCCGCTCCCACTCTGTCTCATCCATATCATGAATCACCGGATCGGAACCATCGGGCATTGACAGAGAATAATCCAGAAACCCCCTGACAGACTCAAAGAGCTCGAGCACACAAGAAGGGTCCGAAAATCCCCTCGTCATATCGTTGTCATACGCTCGCAGATACTCGGCAAAGCTGCTCCACGGATAGCGCTCGATCAGGGCGATACCCGCCTCCTGCGGATTAGCATGAACATAGCGAATGGCGGCCATTAGATAACGGTCGGTATCGAGCGAGCGCCGGTCAAAACGGTTCTGGAACAGATGGCCCGTGCGCCCCGTGCGTTTATTGAACCGACGAGCGTACGTCAAAAGCAGTCGTTGCATCGCCGCGCTCATCGTGTCCTCATAATCCGAGAGTACCAGATCCACGTGATTGCCCATAAGGCACCAGGCGATAACCGTCACGCCCGCCTCGCGGCAGCACTCGCGCATCAGCTCCAAAAACTCCCACCGATCTTCATCGCCCTCAAAGATGAGCTGCTTGCCCGTACCGCGGGCACAAACATGGTAAAAGCCGGTAACCGTTCTCCAAACGCGCTGCATGGCGCTCCCTTCGCCGGGATCTGCTTGCCATCCAATACAACACGATTGAAGCGTGCCACCAAAACATTCACGCAAAACAATACATTCGCGCGGCCAAAGGCAATAAACAGGCGGCGAACGGCACCGTTGCAACAGGTCAGCCCCTGCAACGCTTACAAGAGCTGACCAAAAGCTTGCCCAAGACGAACCCCCTCTACAAAAGTTCACGACCACAGAATATAGAGTTAAACCGTTTCAATTAAAACTTCCGGACTTCTCGCTACGAAAACTGAGCCGTTCGCCGAATATTCCGTGCATTTCGCGGTATTATAGGGGCTGCATGTCATGTCCCTTTCGAAGGGTCGCCCGGCAATCGCCAGCCACGACCCCCAGACGGGACGCCAACACGATAGAGAGGAGAGGCATGCAGTACTCACAGGAAGTGGAGAACATGTGCCCCGTTGCCAAGGGTGCATACCACGGCCCCGCACCCATCCCCGAGGAGGGCAAGTGGGTCCAGGCTAAGGAGATTTCCGACATCTCCGGTCTTACGCACGGTGTGGGTTGGTGCGCACCTCAGCAGGGCGCCTGCAAGCTCACGCTGAACGTCAAGGACGGCATCATCGAGGAGGCCCTCGTTGAGACCATCGGCTGCTCCGGCATGACCCACTCTGCCGCCATGGCTTCCGAGATCCTTCCCGGTAAGACCATCCTCGAGGCCCTCAACACCGACCTCGTCTGCGACGCCATCAACGTTGCTATGCGCGAGATCTTCCTGCAGATCGTTTACGGCCGCAGCCAGACCGCGTTCTCCGAGGGCGGCCTGCCCGTGGGCGCCTCCCTCGACGACCTCGGCAAGGGCCTTCGCTCTCAGGTCGGCACCATGTTCGGCACCAAGGCCAAGGGCGCTCGTTACCTCGAGCTCGCTCAGGGCTACGTCACCCGCATGGCTCTCAACGACAAGAACGAGATCATCGCATTCGAGTTCCTGAACCTCGGCAAGTTCACCGACGCCGTCAAGGCCGGCAAGACCCCCGAGGAGGCCATCGCTGGCGCTATGGGCCACTATGGTCAGTGGGAGAACGCTGCCAAGTACATCGACCCGCGCACCGACGAGGAGACTCACTCCGTCGCCAGCGTGTTCCCGGTTCACGAGTAGAAAGGGAGGGAAATAACTATGACTGTTACGTTCGAAGGTTACGAGCGCCGCGCTGACAAGATCAACAAGTGCCTCGCCGACAACGGCATCGCCTCCCTCGAGGAAGCTCTGCAGATCTGCACCGACAAGGGCTTCAACCCGCGTGAGATCGTCAACAACACCCAGTCCATCGCCTTCCAGAACGCCGAGTGGGCCTACACCCTCGGTTGCGCTCTCGCTGTCAAGCGTGGCGCCAAGTCCGCTTCTGAGGCTGCCGCCATCATCGGCGAGGGCATCCAGGCCTTCACCGTTCCCGGCTCCGTCGCCGAGGACCGCAAGGTCGGTCTGGGCCACGGCAACCTGGGCGCTATGCTGCTCTCCGACGACACCGAGTGCTTCGCCTTCCTGGCCGGCCACGAGTCCTTCGCTGCCGCTGAGGGCGCTATCGGCCTGGCTCTGAACGCCAACAAGGCTCGCAAGAAGCCGCTGCGCGTTATCCTCAACGGTCTGGGCAAGGACGCCGCCCAGATCATCGCCCGCATCAACGGCTTCACCTATGTGAAGACCCAGTTCGACTACTACACGGGCGAGCTCAAGGTCGTCGAGACCATCCCCTACTCCGATGGTCCCCGCGCTGCCGTTAACTGCTACGGTTCCGACGACGTCCGCGAGGGCGTTGCCATCATGTGGCACGAGAACGTTGACATCTCGATCACCGGTAACTCCACCAACCCCACGCGCTTCCAGCACCCCGTCGCTGGCACCTACAAGAAGGAGCGCCTCGAGGCTGGCAAGAAGTACTTCTCCGTCGCTTCTGGTGGCGGCACTGGCCGTACCCTGCACCCGGACAACATGGGCGCCGGCCCTGCCTCTTACGGCATGACCGACACCATGGGCCGCATGCACTCCGACGCCCAGTTCGCCGGTTCTTCCTCCGTGCCTGCGCACGTCGACATGATGGGTCTCATCGGCATGGGCAATAACCCCATGGTCGGTGCCACCGTCGCCTGCGCTGTCGCCGTCGAGGAGGCCCTCAAGGCCTAATCGCGCCCGTGCGATGCTCATATAGTTGAGCTTTGGAGCCGCTACCTTTCGAGGTAGCGGCTCTTTTTGTTTGCGCTGCTGCAGGGTGGCTAACGCCAATATATCAGTTGGGGCGATATACGAGATGTGATGAAATGGAGCATCAGAACGCCCATGACGCCCACCTGCCATATGTGCCCTTTACCGATTTGCCGAGTCTTTGCGGCCCCATTGCCGATCACCCGTGCGACAATGCGCCGGACGAGAAAGGAATCCGATGGAATCGACTGATGTACTGGTAATTGGATCTGGCATTGCGGGACTTTGCGCCGCCATCGAAGCGGCACGCACGGGTGCAACCGTCACTGTGGCAAGCGCCGGCAAGACTATGAGTGGATCGAGCTTCTTCCCCGGAACCTGGGGCCTGGGGCTTATCGGACCCGTTAACGAAGACGACGAACAAGACCTCATCGACACCATCCAGACCGTTGGTGGCGGCGTCGCCGACCCCGAGCTTGTCCAGACGTTTGTCCGCGGCATTCCCCAGGCAATTACATGGCTCGAACGGGATCTGGGTGTTGAACTTCAACGCCCACAAAATGCCGAGAGCGCCCAGCAAAAGCAGTTTATCCCCTGCTTTGACCACAAGACGCGCATGTGGCGCGGCCTCACCCGCAAGCCCCTTGAGGACGCTCTGACGACCCGAATCGAGTCACTCGGCATTCGCCTGCTCCCCCGCTATGAGCTTATCGACCTTGTTGAGGACACGAACGGTAGAATAACCGGAACCGTGCTCTACGACCTCACCGAAAATCGAATCGTGCCCTTTGCTGCCAAGGCCACGATCATCGCAACCGGTGGCACAGGCGGCCTGTTCGAGCGCAGCCTTACGTCGGCTGATGTGCTCAGCTCCTCGCAGGCCATCGCGCTGGCGCACGGCGCAACACTTACTAATATAGAGTTCATGCAGATGATGCCCGGTTTCATCGAGCCCAAGCGCAACCTGGTCTTCAACGAGAAAACCTGGCGCTACGTACATGTAGACCAGCCGGTAGATATTGCCGACGACAAGCTGGACGACCTGCTTGAGCAACGCTCCGGATACGGTCCCTTCACTTCGCGCCTGGCTTCCAGCGCCATCGATCTCGTCATCGATCAGGCAGGTGTCGAAGGCCTGGCACTCCACTACGACTTTCCCCGCGAGGATGTCCCAGAGTTTGTGCAGACCTTTGCCACCTGGCTGCAAGACGAGCACGGCATCGCCCCGACTGACGAGATGCGCGTTGCGATGTATGCCCACGCCGCTAACGGCGGCATCAAGATCGATAAGACCGCGCAAACGGGCGTTGAGGGCCTCTACGCTTGCGGCGAGGCGACAGGCGGCATGCACGGCGCCGACCGCATTGGTGGCTTGTCAAGCGCCAACGGCATCGTGTTCGGGCGCATCGCAGGCGCATCGGCAGCCCAAGCAGCACAGAAAGAGCCCGAGACAGCCCTGAAGGCGGATATCGCCCTCCCCCAGTACGGCATAGCCGCAACAGATGCCGAACGCCTGACACACAGCCTAAGGCACACGATGAGCACCTATTGCATGATCAACAGGACCGAAACAGGCCTATCCGAGGCACTACACGAGCTTGAAAACATTCAAGATGATGCCACAGCTCTAAATAAGCCGCATGCCAACGACGGCGAAATCGCTGCGCTCGCCCGCATACAGTCGCAGATTCAACTAGCACAGGAAATGGTCAAAGCCATGCGCAACCGAACCGAAAGCCTGGGCTCGCACTATCGAGCGAATTAAACTGGACACCTATCTAAAGCAGAACACAACTAATCGATATCTATGGGCCCCGTGAGCTCGAAGTGGCACGGGGCCCATTCGTGTCCGCACGGCAGCGTATCCTTATTCCGAATACAGAGCGTGCAAAGCCTGCATAGACAATAGACCAGCGAGGAGGAGATATGGACAGTAGAGATATCGAGAAGTGGCGTGTCAAACTTGATAGCTACGCCAATGTGGAAGACGGCGTTGAGTATTGGCTCGCACGCGATTTAATGGAACCCATGGGATACACTCGATGGGAGAACTTCGCCGAAGTTGTTAAGAGGGCAAAAGTCTCGTGCGAAACAAATAAAACTCCAGTTGATTCCCATTTTCGTGACACCACGAAAATGGTAACTGCCGGTGTCGCCGCTCGTGCGGTTAAAGACTACAAGCTTACGCGCTATGCATGCTATTTAATCGCCCAGAACGGAGATTCAAACAAGCCAGAGATTGCACTCGCCCAAGCATACTTTGCCGTGCAGACGCGCCGGTTTTACTGATCCCCAGGGTAGACTCGATCTGTGAAAGTGGCTGTGCCCTTTCGGGTTCGACCCCATGCAAGGTCAACAAAAAAGCGACCAGCCGAAGCCAGTCGCTTTAACATGCTTTGGTGGGCCGTCAGGGGGTCGAACCCTGGACCTTGGGATTAAGAGTCCCCTGCTCTACCAACTGAGCTAACGACCCAAAGCTAAAGTCCGTTATGGCGGACTTTAGAGGAGATATCGTGTGGTGGGCCGTCAGGGGGTCGAACCCTGGACCTTGGGATTAAGAGTCCCCTGCTCTACCAACTGAGCTAACGACCCGATATCGACACGAAGCAAGAACTGGGGTGGGTAAAGGGACTCGAACCCTCGACCTACGGGACCACAACCCGTCGCTCTAGCCAACTGAGCTACACCCACCGTGTCCTGTGCGCTTCGCGCTCGACTATTATTGCAAGGAACGCCACGCGATGCAAGCCCCAATTTTCAAGAATTTTGAAAAGAGTTTTTCGAGACCATTTCGGGCAAATCCTACCGGTTCCATAGGAGTAAACTTGCCCCACTGCAAATCCTCGAAAGGACCGTCATGAAAGAACTCTCCAACCGCACGGCAAGATTTACCGATTCGGTCATCCGCCGCATGACACGCATCTCCAATAAGTACGGCGCTGTCAACCTCTCGCAGGGCTTCCCCGACTTCGATCCCCCGGCGCAGCTGCTCAACAGCCTGAGCGCCATCGCCACCGACCCCAAGCCGCTCTACCACCAGTACTCCATCACCTGGGGCTCCCAGGCCATGCGCGAGGCGCTTGCCGCCAAGCAGGAGCACTTTATGGGCATATCGATCAACCCCAACGAGAACATCGTGGTCACCTGCGGCTCCACCGAGGCCATGATGGCCGCCATGATGACGGTCACAAACCCCGGCGACAAGGTCGTCATCTTCTCGCCGTTCTACGAGAACTACGGCGCCGACACGATCCTTTCGGGAGCGGAGCCCATCTACGTGCCGCTCAACCCGCCCACCTTTGACTTCGACCGTGAGGTCCTCGAGGCGGCCTTCCGCGACAACGATCCCAAGGCGATCGTCCTGTGCAACCCGTCCAACCCCTGCGGCAAGGTCTTTACCCGCGAGGAGCTCACCTTTATCGCCGACCTGTGCAAAAAGTACGATGCCTACTGCATTACCGACGAGGTCTATGAGCACATCGTCTACACACCCCACGAGCACGTGTACATGGCCACGCTGCCCGGCATGTTTGAGCGCACCATCAGCTGCAGCTCGCTGTCCAAGACCTACTCCATCACCGGCTGGCGTCTGGGCTACACCATTGCCCCAACCCAGATCACCGAGCGCATCAAGAAGGTCCACGACTTCCTCACCGTAGGCGCCGCCGCTCCCCTGCAGGAAGCCGTCGTCACCGCCCTCAACTTCGACGACAGCTATTACCAGGAGGTCCTCGACCTCTACACCGCCAAGCGCGACCTATTCTGTCAGGGACTCGACAGCATCGGCCTTACGCACAACGTGCCGCAAGGCGCCTACTACGTAATGATGGATATCTCGGAGTTTGGCTATTACAGCGACCTTGACTTCTGCGAGGACCTCGCGTCTAAAGTGGGTGTGGGCGCCGTGCCCGGCTCGAGCTTCTTCCGCGAGCCCGTCAACCATCTCATCCGCTTCCACTTTGCCAAGCGAGACGAAACGCTCAACGCGGCGCTGGAGAACCTCAAGTCTCTGCGTGATAAAATCGAGCCGCGCGGGTAAGGACGACCCAGTAACTAAAGGCACTAATGAAACCTCGCGAACCCGTTGGGTCACGAGGTTTCATTTTATAGCGTTCTCATTTATTTTTTAGAGCGCTATACTTTAGAGAAGGAGCAACTCGTCCCAGAAAGAGGAACATTATGGCAGAGCAGCAGCTTATCGGAGCGCTCGAGGCCGGTGGCACCAAGATGGTCTGCGCCACGGGCTATGCGGACGGTACGGTCCTAGAGCGCGAGCAGATCGCGACCACGACTCCGCAGGAGACCATCGAGGCAGTCAACGCATGGTTTGCCGACAAGGGCATCGCCGCGCTGGGTATCGGCGCCTTTGGCCCCACCGCAGTCAACCCTGCCTCGCCCCAATACGGCAAGATCCTGGAGACGCCCAAAACGGCATGGCGCTACTTTGACCTGCTGGGCACCATCCAAAACGAGCTCAATATTCCCTGCGGCTACGACACCGACGTCAACGTCGCCTGCCTGGGCGAGGTCACCTTTGGTTGCGCCCAGGGCCTCACTGACGTGGTGTATCTGACCATCGGTACCGGCGTGGGCGCCGGCGTGCTCTCGGGCGGCCAGCTCGTGCACGGCATGATGCACCCCGAGGCCGGTCACATCTTGGTCACGCGCGACCCGCACGACACCATTGGCGAGCACAGCGGCTGCCCCTTCCACGACAACTGCCTCGAGGGCCTCATCGCCGGCCCCGGCGTTAGAAAGCGCTGGGATGGCAAGAGTGCCGGAGACATGGCCGATGACCCGGAGGCCATGGACCTGCTCGCCGGCTATCTGGCACAGGCACTCATGACCTACACGCTGTGCTACGCGCCGCAAAAGATCATCATCGGCGGCGGCGTGGCCGACCACACCCCCATCGTGCCGCTCGCGCGCAAGAAGTGTGCCGAGATGCTCAACGGCTATATCGTCACGCCCGAGGTCAACGACATCAATACCTACATCGTCAACAACAGCCTCGAGGGCAAGCAGGGCATTATGGGCTGCCTGGCCCTGGGCGCACAGGCGCTTCAGTAGCAGACTCACCCACAGGGCGTGGCGCGCCCGGCAAATCCGACCTACGGAACAACGCCACCACGCCTCATATAAGCCCTCAAATAAAAAAGGCCGCCTAGGACCAAACAATACGTCCTAGGCGGCTTTTTTGGCACATATCAGCGACCGTAAGAGATATCGGAGCACAACGCCCGTTGCCGCTCCACAGCAGTCGATCATCACATCGGTGATCATACCGGCGCGTCCCGGCACAAAGAGCTGAATCGTCTCGTCGATCGAGGGAATCAGCAGCAGGAACACCGCCGTGGGCAGCAACACGTTAAAGGTGCGCCGGCCCTCAAAATCAAAGGCGTGCGTAGCCAGGATGCCGAGCACCATATACTCGGAAAAATGCGCGCACTTGCGAACAACAAAGTTGGTCACCCATTCATATGGAAGTCCCACGCCGTGCAGGAAACCGCGGATAGCTTCCATGACCGTTAGGCTCAGCGAGCCCGACCCCGAGCCAGGAACCAGCGAATTGCCCCAGATCAAGAGCGCCATCAGGCAGGTCACGACCGCCCATTTTCGATTGATCTTAACCATGCAGAAGTTATGCCTCCGCGCGGAGCGGCGCAAAGCTGGCGGTACCGCCCTCGATAACGCTCAGATAGGCACGGCCCGTACGCTTGGCGGTAGAGGACTGCAGGCGCTCGATCTCTTCCTCGAGGATCTGATTGACGCGCTCGTGACGACGATTTTCCATAATGCCGGCGGCAATAGCCTCGGCTCGCTCAATGCTCTCGCGCGAGATACGGGCAGTATCCTCGGGGAACACAGCGCTGTGACGGCCGACATAGGCGGGGGCAGCAGGCTGAGGGGCAGCGACGGGAGCGGGCGCTACAACAGGAGCAGGCTCGTCAATCTCATCCAGAATCGCGGTGGCGGCGGCCCACATGTCCTCGTGGCCCGAGTAATCGGCCATGGGGACATCAACCTCGAGCGAGGCGTCCGGAAGGTCGCCGGTGTCGATGCGATCTTGGGCATCAATCGATGCGGTGATGGCTGCAGGCTCATCGAGGTCATCGAGATCGATGTCCGCGGCACCGGAGATGATAGGCATGCTGGCGAGGTTTGCATTGTACGGCGCAGCCTCGGCCGCCTGCTGCTGGGCAGGAGCGCCCCACAGCGAGCTTTCGGCGGCACGGCGGGCGGCAACGGCCTCCTCGTCCGCAGCCATGGCTTCATCAACGTACGAATTGTCGGCAGAAGCGTTCGCGTCCGCCGAGGTAGCGTTGTAGGCGTTATTGGCTGCCGCGTTGGCAACGAGTGCCACGAAAGCCGCCGTGCTGCCCGCAGGGGCGGCCTGGGAGCCAGACACGGCGCGTGCCGCGGCGGCGATGTCGTCGCGATTGAAGGAGCCGGTCTGCCCGCCATTGGTGAGCTCGTCGATGGCGACTTGATAGACGTCGCGCGAGTGTGCAGGGTCGCAGCTCACCGGCGAATCGTCGTCGAGCATACTGTCGATCATGGACCAAGCCTCGTCCTCGTCCATAGCATCTGCGGCTCGAGCGATGGTAGGGACACCATCATCGGCATGACGGCGCTGGAACGCACCAGTCAGGCCGGAAAGGAATGCCGAGGTAGACTGCTCCGACTGAGCCTGAGAAGCAGAAGCCGCAGCGTAAGGAGTAGCAACCTGCTGTTGAGCTGGAATCGAGGCGGTCTTGAACTCGCTTTGATGCTGATTGAGATTGGCGGCACCGCCCATGGCATCGGGCTGGAACAGACGCTCTTCACGCTGCGCACGGTACTCGGAGATACCCAGCGAGGCGGCATAGATACCCACGCCCGCCACCGCGCCCACGGCGAAGGGAACCGCACCCGCCACGACCGTCTCGTTCAGCGACGAAAACGGCAGCGTCGCGGCATACATAACCACGGGAGCGGCAAGGCCGATCCCGCACGAAAGTCCGGCAAGGACTGCTCGTTGTGTTGCATCAGAAGAAGCCATGAGCTCTCCCCATCTTCCAGCACCCAAATCGCATCATTCAGTTGGCTGCGCGAGAGAAGATGAAGCGGGGCTATGCCCCAAAGCAACGGTATATGGTTCGTTTCATCTGCGTTTTCCGTCGCGAAGCTTAAAAGCTATTATGCGAAACCGCCCCGTCGATTGCAAGCGACGATGTCGGATTGAAACGGGAAACCTGCTGCTCGTCGGTCTTATGGCTAAAAATAAGCGCGGAGCGGCGATATGAAAAGGGCCGAGGCTCAAAGCCCCGGCCCTTTATCGCATTGATGACTATCGCTGCGTGTGGATGACAACCTAGAACGTCTGCTCGTAGTCGCTGTGTTTTTTGGCCGAACGCACCAAGAATTCCTGGTTGGTGTTGGTGCCCTTAAGACCCTTGATAAACGATGCGGCTGCGCGCTCGGTGTTGTTCATGCCGGCAAGAATGCGACGCAGACCAAAGACAAACGGACGCATCTGCTCGTCGACCAACAGGTCCTCGTTACGCGTACCGGAGGCAACGGGGTCAATAGCCGGGAAGATGCGGCGGTCGGCCAGGTCGCGGTCGAGCTTAAGCTCCATGTTGCCGGTGCCCTTGAACTCCTCAAAGATGACCTCGTCCATCTTGGAACCGGTATCGATGAGGGCAGAGGCCAGGATGGTGAGCGAGCCACCGTTTTCGATGTTGCGGGCCGCACCCAGGAAGCGCTTGGGCGGATACAGGGCCGCCGAATCGACGCCGCCCGAAAGGATGCGGCCTGAGGCGGGCGCCGCCAGATTGTAGGCGCGGGCAAGACGCGTGATGGAGTCGAGCACCACCACAACATCGCCGCCCAGTTCCACGATGCGCTTTGCGCGCTCGATGACGAGCTCTGCCACGCGAGTGTGGTTGTCGGCGGGCATATCGAAGGTCGACGCCACAACCTCGCCCTTGATGGAACGCTGCATATCGGTGACCTCTTCGGGGCGCTCGTCGACGAGCAGGCAGATAAGGTGCACCTCGGGGTTGTTAATCGAAATAGACTGGCAGATCTTCTTGAGGATCGTGGTCTTGCCGGCCTTGGGCGGGGACACGATCAGGCCGCGCTGGCCCTTGCCGATCGGTGACACGATGTCGATGGCGCGGCCGGTAATAGAGTCCTTGCCGTGCTCCATGCGCAGCGGCTCGTTGGGATAGACCGGGGTGAGGTCGCCGAACTTGGGACGGTTGCGAATCTGCTCGGGGTCCAGACCGTTGACGGTCGTGATTTTGGCGAGGCCGGCGCGCTTGTCGCCGCCGCGCGAAGGACGCAGCGAGCCCTCGATGACGTCGCCCGTGCGCAGGCGCGCGGAGCGGATGAGGTAGGCGGGCACGAAGGCGTCGTCGTTGGACTTCATGTAGCCATGGGCGTGGATGATGCCGGAGCTGTCCGGGCGAATCTGCAGAATGCCCTTGATGTCGCGGAAGCCCTCGGCCTTCGCAGCGGTGACGTAGATTTCCTCGACGAGCTCGGCCTTCTTCTTGCCGGTCGTCTCGATCTCGAACTCCTTAGCCTTCTCGCGCAGCTCAGCGACCTTCATGGCCGCGAGTTCCTCGCGCGAAAGCGTGGGCTCGGTGGGAGCGGCATTACGCTCCTTGTTGCGCTGTTTGCGATCGCGCTGGCGGTTGCGACGGTCGTTGTTGCGGTCGTCCTTACGCTCGTTGCGCTCGTCGTTGCGCTTGTGCTGGCGACGGTTGGGACGAGTGCCGTCTTCGCCCTCAGCGGGGGCGGCACCATCGGTTGCGGCGGTGCCAACATTGGCCGCGGCGGCGTCATTGGCCTCGGCGCCAGAATCAACCTGCGCTTCGACATCCTGCTGCTCGGACGCCTTGGCCTTAACGGACTTCTTACGACCGCGCTTGGGCTTCTCGGACGCAGGCTGTTCGACGTCCTGGGCCTTGGCGACATCAGTCGACGCATCGGCGGTCGTCTCGGCAGAATCCTCGGACGCACCCTTCTTGGCAGCCTTGGCCTTGGACGTGCGCTTAGCAGCAGTACGACGGCTGCGACCGGGACGGACGTCGGCGGGCTCGGCATCGGCGGGAGCGGCCTCGGAAGTCGTAGCATCCTGGACGGGTGCATCGGCAGCGGTTGCAGACTCGGCGGTCGCCGCAGCATCCCGAGCGGCGGCGGCTGCGGCTGCGGCCTTCTCTGCCTCGACGAAGGCCTTGGGCTTGCGACCGCGACGGTGCGGGCGCAAAGCCGGATCGACAACGGGAACTTCGCTGGCCTCGACAGGCACAGCGGGCTCAGCAGGCGATGCGCCCTCCCCTGCCGCGGAACGGACCGAAGCCTCAGTGAGCTCGGGGGCTACCTGTTCCGCAACTTGCTCGGCCTTAGCAGCCGTGCGGCGGCGTGTGCGCGGTGCCGGCTTCTCGGTCGGCAGGTCGGCGGCAGGGGTCTCGATGGCGGCAGGCGTCTCGGGCACAGACGGAGCTGCAAGCTCGGTCAGAGCCGCGGCCTCGCGCTCGGCAGCACGACGGCGGGCGCGCACCACCTGAGCCTCGCTAATCTGCGCCAACGCACGTGCCTGCGCGACCTCATCGGAAATCGGCACCGAGGAGTCAGCTGCAACGGTGCGCTTGGCGCGCGTCGTGCGCGTGGTACGGCGCTTGGGCTTGGTGACCTCCTCGCCGTCAGCGGCAGGCTTGGCCGTGCGGCGCGCGAGCCTGGGCTTTGCCGGAGCAGCCTCCTCACCAGTTGCAGGCGCAGGCGTCGAAGCAGCCTTAGGCGTCTCGGGAGCCGAGGCTTGCGCGGGCGCCGCGACCTGGTCCGACGCAACCGGTGCAGCGGGAGCGGCTTGCGTCGTCGTTATTTCGATTTCTTGCTGTTGATCAGACACAGTGTTTGCTCAACTTTCTTTTCAAGCCCTGTGATCACATGCTCCCTGCATAAACCTTCAGGGCGGCTAAACAGTCTAGTTCCGTTCAAAACGACGGACATCATTGATCTGTATCGAGATGATTGCGTCAACTACGCAGCGTTAGTGTAACACAACCGCCGCCACCTGCAACTTAGTCATTAGGGGCGTTCTTAAACGACTAGTCAAAAGGGACACTCTTTGGTCTACCACCCACAAATCAGACTGCCTCCGCCAAAACTATGGCGGTTTACTACGACGAATCGATCAACCGCGACCACTCCGAAACATGTTGAACTAAAACCGCAGGTAGATGCCTTGCGCTTTTTTGCGAAAAGCCGGCGTGGTTGGAAATTCCCAATTCATCGTAGTAAACCGGCATAGTTTCGTATTTCCAGCAGTTCCAAATTCGTCAATACGTCGGCATTTGCGAAAAAAGCCCGACCTCCTGAACTGCCTCCCATTTCTTGGACATGAGAAATGGGAGGCTTTCTTTATGCGCGT
>DXZP01000011.1:0-57149 GCA_019419605.1 Collinsella sp. | reverse complement strand
ATGTGTATAAGAGACAGGATAGGGCGGTGTCGCCGAACTTGTCTCGGACGGCATCGATCGCGACTGAGAGGTCGCGACGGTCGCTTGATTGGGCTCCGCGGTCGTCGACTTCGCAGAACAGGTCGGTCTGGATGCCGCCCTGATGGTCAAAGTCGCTCATCCCGATACCCGCCAGACGCACATGCATGCCTTCCTGCCAGATGTTGTCGAGCAGTTCGAGCGCAACCGCCACAAAGATGTTCTCATCGTCGGTGGGGTGGGGAAGCCGCCGCTGCGCCGTGCGTCCGCTGCCATACGAATACTTAAGCTTGAGCGTTACCGTGCCGCCCGTCAGTCCCTGACGGCGCAGGCGGCGTCCAACCGACTCTCCCAACAGCGCAATCGCCGCTTCGATGTCCCCACGCTCAGTCAAATCTTTCGCAAAGGTGCGCTCATTGCTGACCGACTTGACCTCGCGCCCTTCATCGAGACTCGTGACTTCGGAGATTTCGAGTCCCAGCGCACGCTGGCGCATGCGTTCGCCGTTGACGCCAAAAATAGAGGCCAAGGTGGATTCCGGTGCACGTGATAGCTCGCCGAGCGTGTAGATGCGCATGCGGCGCAGTCGCTCCTCGGCCGAGCGCCCGATGCCGCTCATGGCAGATACCGGCAGCGCGGCCAAAAAGCGCTGCTCGGTTCCGGGGCGCACGATGGTCAGCCCAAACGGTTTATCCCGCTCGCTTGCGATCTTTGCGACCGTCTTGTTGCAGCCTACGCCAATGGAGCACGTCACTCCCAGCGCTGCCACGCGGTCGCTTATACGCCGTGCAACCAGCAGCGGGTCCTCGGGCGCAAAGCGACCCGGTGTAATATCGATAAAGGCTTCGTCGATCGATACGCGCTCAACGCGCGGCGTCTCCTCGGCAAGAATCGCCATGACCTGCGCGCTCACCTCGCGGTAGCGATCAAAGTGCCCGTGCGTCCAAATGGCTTGCGGGCACAAGCGCCGTGCCTCGGCTGAGGGCATGGCGGAGTGCACGCCAAAGCGACGTGCCTCGTAAGAACAGGTGGACACAACGCCGCGGGAATCGGCGTCTCCGCCCACGATGAGCGGCTTTCCGCGCCATTCGGGATGATCGAGCATCTCCACGCTCGCAAAAAACGCATCGAGGTCCATCAGGCCCACCGCCGGACCCGTCCAGGGAGGCGGCGTGACGCCCATGGCATCCTCATAACCGTATGTATGTTCGCGTCTTTCCATGTCATGAGTATACCGCGCAGCTCATGTGGGGTGCGTGTATGTGCTTGCAAATCCCGAATTCTTGTCTAAGATATGGATTTGCCCTCGACTACACCGAAGAAGTTGGTCTCACGGACTTCACCTGCCCGCGTCGATGGCGTATTATGTTCAACTGTTTGTTTGTAGTTGCAGCCTAAAGCTGCTTGGTTGGAGGAGTTTCCTTTGGCAGTCAAGATTCGCCTTGCTCGTCACGGCGCTAAGAAGCGTCCGTACTACCGTGTCGTCGTCGCCGATTCCCGCGCCCCGCGTGACGGTCGTATCATCGAGGAGGTTGGCCGCTACAACCCGATGACCGCCCCCAAGACCATCAACCTCGACCTCGAGAAGATCGCCGACTGGCAGTCCAAGGGCGCTCAGCTCACCGACGCCGTCGCCGCTCTGGTCAAGGCCGCCAACGAGGGCGAGAAGACCGAGACCGTCGTCAAGAAGTCCAAGAAGCAGCTCGCCAAAGAGGCCGAGGCCGCTAAGGCTGCCGCTGAGGCCGCTGAGGGCGCCGAGGAGTAAATCGTGCCTGAGGTTGACGCTGCACAGCTCGAGGGTGAGGCAATGCTCTCAGATCGCATCGCCGATCTCGTCGAATATCTCGTTGTTCAGATCGTCGACGACCCGGATTCCGTGAGCCTTGAGGTCATCGATGGTGACGACACCTCTACGATCGAGGTTTCTGTCGCCGAGGATGACGTCGCTAAGGTCATCGGCCGTCGTGGCCGTACCATCAAGGCCATTCGCACGCTCGCCCGTGCACTGGCCGCTCGCCTCGACACTGCAGTCGAGGTAGAGGTTCTGGGCTAGGACCTTGAGGTCCCAGTACAAAAACATCGCCCGTGTGGTCAAGCCGCACGGAAGGAAGGGGGAGGTCCTCGCGCAGCCGCTGCGGGGGCTTCCTTCTGTATTGACGCCGGGTATGCGCGTCGCCCTGACGCCGCCGGCGCTCAAGCGCGACCGCTTTTGCACGGTCGTGTCCGTCACCGATACGGGCGATGGCGATCTGGTCTCGTTTGAGGGCATTGACGACTTGACGGCCGCCGAGGGCATCACGGGATGCTATGTGCTGGCAAATCGTGACGACTTTGAGCTCGATTCGCTCGACGCCGCCTATACCGACCTGATGGGTCGCGAGGTGGTCGACGAGCGCTTCGGTTCGCTCGGCACGATCGTCGAGATCATGTCGACGCCCGCTAACGATGTTTGGGTTGTCGAGGGTGATCGGTACGGCGAGGTGCTGATTCCCGTGATCGAGCAGGTTGTGCTCGATCTTCCCGACACAGGAACAATTTCCGTCCACGTTATGGACGGCCTGATCGATATGGACAAGTAGGGAGGACAACATGCTGATTGAGACCCTTTCGGTCTTTCCCGAGATGTTTGAGCCCGTCATGTCCACATCGATTTTGGGCCGCGCCCGCAAGGCCGGCCTTTTTGATTTTAAGGCGTATAACCTGCGCGACTGGACGCACGACCGCCATCGTACCGTCGATGACGAGCCGTACGGCGGCGGGCAGGGCATGCTCATGAAGGTCGAGCCTATTGCCGAGGCCATCGAGGCTATTAGCTCCGAGGGTCCCAAGCCCACCGTGGTGTTCTTTACGCCCTGTGGCGAGCCCTTTACGCAGCATGTGGCCGAGCGCCTGCTCAAAAGCGAGCGCCTGCTGTTTGTGTGCAGCCGCTACGAGGGCGTCGACGAGCGTGCGTATGCGTATGCCGATGAGCGCCTGTCGATCGGCGACTACGTGCTCACGGGCGGCGAGCTTCCCGCTATGGTCGTTGCCGATGCCGTCGTACGCCTGATTCCCGGCGCCCTTGGTGACGAGATGAGCAACGTCGACGAGTCGTTCTCGACCGCCGAGGACGGAGGCCTGCTCGAGTATGCGCAGTACACTCGCCCTGCTGAATTCAACGGCGAGGGCGTGCCGCCGGTGCTCGTGAGCGGTGACCATGCCAAGGTTGACGCCTGGCGCCGTAAGAATGCCATCGAGCGCACCTGCCGCTGGCGTCCCGACCTGATCGAGACGGCACGGCTTACGCCCCAGGAGCGCGCATACGCGCAGGAGATTCTGGACGCTTCGTATTCGCAGAGCGAGGAGTGAGAATGGTTCCATCGCAGCATTCCGCGTTGAGGGGCGCTTTTGAGTGGGTCGCGGTCATCGCGATCGCGCTCGTGGCCACCTTCCTGATCCGCACCTTTGTGGTCGAGCCCTTTGTGGTACCCACCGGCTCCATGGAGGACACGATCGAGATTGGCGACCAGATCCTGGCACAAAAGGTGAGCCTCGAGCTCGGTCAGCCCGTCAAACAGGGTGATATCGTGGTGTTCCACAACCCCGATGTCACTTCCGAGCATGATGTTCTTGTCAAGCGTGTTATTGCCACGGCCGGCCAGACGGTCGACCTGCAGGACGGCAAGGTGGTCGTTGACGGCCAAGCGCTCGATGAGGACTATACGACGGGCATGAGCTGGCCGCTTTCGGTCCAAGCGCCTGGCGCCCAGGTGAGTTATCCCTACACCGTTCCCGACGGGTGCGTGTGGGTGATGGGCGACAACCGCGAAAACTCTGCCGACTCGCGCTACTTTGGTCCCGTCGATCGCTCTGATTTGATCGCTGTGGCGCTTGTGCGCTACTGGCCGCTCAACCGCATCGGCGCTATCGACTAAAAACCGCTATAGTACAGTACCTAACCGTGTAATCGTTTCGACGAGGGGATATTAGAGGCATGAACGCTTCATCGCTTTCCTTCCAAGACATCATCCTGCGCCTCCAGCAGTACTGGGGCGAGCAGGGCTGCGTCATTATGCAGCCCTATGACTCCGAGGTCGGTGCCGGTACCTTCCATACCGCGACCACGCTGCGCTCGCTCGGTCCCGCCGAATGGCGCACCTGCTATGCGCAGCCCTGCCGCCGTCCCGCCGACGGCCGCTACGGCGAGAACCCTAACCGCATGCAGCACTACTATCAGTTCCAGGTGCTCATTAAGCCCTCTCCGGTTAATGCTCAGGAGCTTTACCTGGGGTCTCTTGCTGCCATTGGCCTGGACCCCAACGACCATGACGTCCGTTTTGTCGAGGACGACTGGGAGAGCCCGACGCTGGGCGCCTGGGGCCTTGGCTGGGAGGTCTGGCTCAACGGCATGGAGGTCACGCAGTTTACGTACTTCCAGCAGGTGGGCGGTATCGAGGTCGACCCCGTGCCCGTCGAGATCACCTATGGCCTGGAGCGTATCGCCATGTACGCTCAGGGCGTCAACTCGGTCTACGATCTGGTGTGGAGCTATCTGCCCGACGGCACGCCCATGACCTACGGCGACGTGTTCCTCGAGAACGAGCGCGAGTTCAGTGCCTATAACTTTGAGGTCGCCAACGTCGAGATGATGCGTCAGAAGTTTGACGACTACGAGGCCGAGTGCCATTCCTGCCTGGAGCGCAAGCTGCCGTTGCCGGCGTACGACTGTGTCATGAAGTGCAGCCACGCCTTCAACCTGCTCGATGCCCGCGGCGCCCTGTCCGCGGTCGAGCGTGCCAACTACATCCTGCGCGTCCGCGCCGTCGCCAAGGCGTGCTGCGAGGCCTACATGGCCGAGGTCGCCGGAGTCAACGAGAATGCCGACCAGGAAGGCGAGGTGGCGTAAGCCATGGCAGACGCTAAGGATTTCCTGTTTGAGATCGGTACGGAGGAAATGCCCTCCGCACCGCTGAACAATGCCGTCAAGCAGCTTGGCACCATGATTGCCAAGGGCCTCGACGAGGCCGGTCTGGCCCATGGCGAGGTCCGCGTGATCTCGAGCCCGCGTCGTCTGGCTGCGCTCGTGGCCAACGTCGCCACCGCGACCGATGAGGTTCACGAGGTCAAGCGCGGCCCTGCGGCAAACATTGCCTTTGATGCCGACGGCAACGCCACCAAGGCCGCCCAGGGCTTCGCCCGCAAGTGCGGTGTGGCTGCCGAGGATCTGGTCCGTCGCGAGGACACCGACGGTCGCGAGTATGTGTTCGCCGAGAAGAACATTCCCTCCGCACCGGCTACGCCGATTCTGACCGCTCTGTGCGAGAAGACCATCGCCGGCCTGCAGTGGCCCAACTACCGCTCCCAGCGCTGGGGTCACGAGCATGCGACCTTTGTTCGTCCGGTCCGTTGGATCTGCTGTCTTTTGGGCGAGGATGTTGTGCCCGTGTCGTTTGCCGATGTGACGAGTGGCAACACCACGCGTGGTCATCGCGTACTTGGCCCTGGTGACCATGTGGTTGCCAGCCCCGCCGTCTACGAGCAGGTGCTTGAGGATGCCGGTGTGCTTTCTGCCGAGCGCCGTCGTGAGGCCATCCTTGCCGGTATCGCCGAGGTCGAGGCTGCTCGCCCCGGCTGCCACGTCGATACGCCTAAGAAGGTCTTTGAGGAGGTCATCAACCTCTGCGAGTGGCCGACGGTGCTCGTCGGTACCTTCGATGAGGAGTTCCTCAAGGTCCCGCACGAGATCATCTGCGAGTCCATGCTCACCAACCAGCGCTACTTCCCGATCTATGACGGCGAGGGCAAGCTCACGCGTGAGTTCGTGGTCGTCTCCAACAGCAAGCCCGAGAACGCCGAGCGCGTGATCGACGGCAACGAGCGCGTCGTGCGCGCCCGTCTGGACGACGCAAAGTTCTTCTACGAGGAGGACCTGAAGATCTCCCTCGACGAGTTCCGTGAGCGTCTGGCCAAGGTTGCCTTCCAGGAGAAGCTCGGTAGCGTGCTCGCCAAGTCCGAGCGCATCGAGCAGCTCGCGCTCGCTATCGCCCGCGAGGCTCACCTGGGCGCCCATCTGGCTGCCGATGCCGCTCGCGCCGCGCATCTGTGCAAGGCCGACCTGGTGTCCAACGCCGTCGTCGAGTTCACGAGCCAGCAGGGCGTGATGGGCGGTTACTACGCCACCGCGATGGGGGAGAACGACGAGGTCGCCCACGCCATTCGCGATCATTATCGTCCCCGCTTTGCCGGCGACGAGCTGCCCGAGGGCACCGCTGGCTGCATCGTGGCCTGCGCCGACAAGCTCGATACCATCGCCGGTATCTTTGCCATCGGCGAGCCCCCGACCGGCTCCTCCGACCCCTACGCGCTGCGTCGTGCCGCTATCGGCATCATCAACATCCTGCGTGACCGTCTGCCGATCGACCCCACGTCGCTCATCGACTTCGCCCTCGAGCTCTACAGTGAGCAGGGCATTGAGTTCGACGCCGCCGAGGTCGCCCAGCAGGTTCGCGACTTCTTCCACGGCCGCCTGGTGAGCATGGCCCGCGACGAGAAGATTCCGGCCGATACCGTCGCCGCCGTCTCCGCGGTGCACATCATCGCCCCGTCCGTCTTCTTCGCCCGCTGCGCCGCCCTCGACGAGGCCCGCAAGAACGACGCTGAGACCTTCGACAACCTGGCGACCGCCTATGCCCGCGCCGCGCACATCTCCAAGCCCGAGCTGGGTGCTGAGTACGACCGCGCCCTGATGGGCGAGGTTGAGCTTGCGCTTGCCGACGCCTCCGAGGCTGCTCAGACCGCTGTAGATGCCGCCCTCGCTGCCGAGGACTACCCGGCCGCATTTGCCGCGCTTGCCGCTCTGCGTGCCCCCATCGACCGCTTCTTCGATGAGGTCATGGTCATGGACAAGGACGAGCAGCTTCGCGATAATCGCCTTAAGCTGCTCAACCGCTTCGAGGCCGTTTTCTCCGGCATCGCCAACATTGGTGAGCTTGCCCGCAAAAAGTAAGCTAGCCTGCGCGTAAGCGCAAAAGGAGCCCCGCATGGATTGCCCGGTCACCGCTCGTCCCACCGTTATCGTTATCTCCGACTCGCTCGGTGATACCGCTTGTGAGGTGGTGCTTGCGGCGTCCGGGCAATTTGATGAAGGGGCTTTTCACGTTTTGCGCCTGGCCAAGGTGACCTCCGTGGAGCAGGTCAAGTCATTTGTGGGGCCGCGCGTCGATGCCGACCATCGCGATATCGCCGTGTTCCACACCATTGTCGACCCGGCCCTTCGTGCTCGTGTGCTCGACTACTTGGGCATGCTGCACATTCGCTCTGTCGACCTGATCGGTCCGACGCTCGCCGTGCTGTCGTCGCTCGTCGGTGTGCCGCCCAAGGGCGTTGCGGGCGTGATTCACAAGACCGATGACCGCTATTTCCATCGCATCGAGGCCATGGAGTATTTCGTTGAGCACGATGACGGGCGCGGCTGCGACGATCTGTCGGGTGCCGATATCGTGCTGCTGGGCGTGTCGCGCACGTCCAAAACGCCGCTGTCGATGTATTTGGCCTATCAGGGCTACAAGGTGGCCAACGTCCCTCTGGCGAACGGCATGGAGCCGCCGAAGTCAATTTACGAGGTCGACCCGATGCGCCTGTTCGGCCTGATTTCGACCGTCGACGTTATTTCTGAGATTCGCGATAGCCGCTTGGGCGATGATTTCGCCCGTGCCGTTGCCGGCTCCTATGCCGAGCCCGAGAGTGTACGCAGTGAGCTCGAGGAGGCTCGTGCCCTTATGAAGCGCCTTGGTTGCTTTGTGGTGCGCACCGACGGCAAGGCGATCGAGGAGAGTGCCTCCGAGATCGTCGCTCACCTCGAAGAGATTCAGGAAGCCAGGGCCCGCCGTGCCGCCCGTCGCGCTCAACAAAGCTAGCTTATTGGGGTAGCTAAAAATACCTGATATTGGTAAAGCGATTTAGCAAATTAACCGCATCTGACCTGCTTGTTCCTTATAGTGGTATCTTCATAAGGTAACCACCTTTACCTACCGTTTACCGCCAGTTTTAGCACGTTTACCAAACCGCGCACCCTCTGCTCAAGCCCGCTCAAAACCCGCCGTATAGTTCTCTCACGGCCCGCATCCGGCGGGTCTATTCGTTACCACGGTCGTGCGCGAGAGCGCATGGAAGGGGAAGTATCGTGAGCGATTGCAAGAGGGTTTACCGTTTTGGAACCGACGCCCAGGGCACCTGTGTCACTGAGGGCGACAAGTCCATGAACTTCGTGCTTGGCGGCAAGGGCGCAAACCTTGCCGAGATGAGCCGCATCGGCCTGCCGGTTCCCGGTGGCTTTACCATTACCTGCCAGACCTGTGTCGAGTACTCCGGTGCCGGCAACGTCTGGCCCGAAGGCGCACTCGATGAGATCGTTGCCGCCGAGGCGGACCTCGAGGCCCGTTGCGGCAAGAAACTCGGCGATGCCTCCGATCCGCTGCTCGTGTCGGTTCGCTCGGGCGCTCCGTTCTCCATGCCCGGCATGATGGACACGGTCCTCAACCTGGGCCTCAACGACGATTCCGTCCAGGGTCTTATCGCGCAGACGCAGAACCCGCGCTTTGCCTGGGACAGCTACCGTCGCTTTATCCAGATGTTCTCCAACGTCGTCATGGGCGTCGACGCCGACCTATTCGAGAACGCCCTGACCCAGGCCCGCCTGGTCGCCGGCGTTCGTGTCGATTCCGAGCTTTCGGCCGAGGACCTGCAGGAGCTCGTCGAGACCTTTAAGGGCATCTTCTCCGAGAACGTCGAGGCGACCCTGTATCCCGAGCTCGAGGTCGCCGACGGTAAGCCCGTTTTCCCGCACGATCCGGAGCTCCAGCTGCGCCTTGCCATCCAGGCCGTCTTTGGCAGCTGGATGAACGAGCGCGCCTGCATCTACCGCAAGCAGCACGGCATTTCCGACGAGCTCGGCACCGCCGTCAACGTCCAGGCCATGGCCTTTGGCAACAAGGGCGAGACCTCTGCGACCGGCGTCGCCTTTACGCGCAACCCGGCCGACGGCACCAAGGAGTTCTATGGCGACTTTTTGGTGAATGCCCAGGGCGAGGACGTCGTCGCCGGCATCCGAAACACCGAGCCCATCGCCGACCTCAAGACCACCTCGGGCCTCGAGTCCGCAGGCGAGGAGCTCGAGCGCGTGTTCCTGACGCTCGAGGATCATTACCGCGATATGTGCGATATCGAGTTTACCATCGAGCAGGGCAAGCTCTGGATGCTCCAGACCCGCGTGGGCAAGCGCACCGCCACTGCCGCCCTGCGCATTGCTATCGAAATGGTCGAGGAGGGCCTCATCACCCGCGAGGAGGCTGTGAGCCGCATCGATCCCGCGCAGCTCGACCAGCTCCTGCACCCGCAGTTCGACGCCTCCAAGAAGTACGAGGCCCTGGCCAGCGGCCTTAACGCCAGCCCTGGTGCCGCCGTGGGCGAGGTCGTGTTCTCGAGTGATGACGCCGTCGCGCGCGCCAACGAGGGCCACAAGGTCATTCTGGTCCGCTGGGAGACAAACCCCGACGACCTGAAGGGCATGGTCGCCGCCGAGGGCATCCTGACCAGCCACGGTGGCAAGACGAGCCATGCCGCCGTTATCGCCCGCGGCATGGGTACGCCCTGCGTTTGCGGCGTTGAGCGCTTCCACATTGACGCGGCAGAGAAGGTCGTGCGCATCGAGGGCAGCGACCGCGTGCTGCGCGAGGGCGATGTCATCTCCATCGACGGCACCCAGGGTATCGTCGTCGACGGCGCGGTCGACCTGGTCTCTGCAGAGCTCACCGGCGACCTGGACACCATCCTGTCTTGGGCCGATGAGATCCGTTTGGACGAGACCGACGGTCACGCCAACCACGTGCGCGTCAACGCCGACAACCCCGAGGATGCTGCGCTCGCGCTCGAGTTTGGCGCCGAGGCCATCGGTCTGTGCCGCACCGAGCACATGTTCCTGGGCGATCGCAAGAACATCATCCAGAGCTTTATCCTGTCTGACGATGAGGCCGTGAAGCAGCAGGCCCTGGCCGACTTGCTCAAGGTTCAGACCGAGGACTTCCTGGCGATGTTCAAGACCATGTCCGGTCGCGATGTGGTCGTCCGCCTGCTCGATCCGCCGCTTCATGAGTTCCTGGATAATCCTCGCGAGCTCGAGGTCGCCATCACCAAGAAGGAGGCCGCCGGCGCTCCCGAGGAGGAGCTCACTGCCCTGCGCGCCCGCCTGCGTCGCATTGACGGCATGGTCGAGTCCAACCCCATGCTGGGCTTGCGCGGCGTGCGCCTGTCCGTCGTCTTTGGCGATCTGCCGCTCATGCAGGTTCGCGCCGTCGCCACGGCCGCTGCCCGCCTTATCAAGGAGGGTGTCGACCCGCGCCCCGAGATCATGGTTCCGCTCGTTTCCATCACGGCCGAGCATGTCCAGACCCGCGAGGTTATCGAGCGCGTGATCGCCGAGGTTTCCGCCGAGGAAGGCGTCGAGCTCAATATTCCCGTGGGCACGATGCTCGAGCTGCCGCGTGCCTGCATGGTCGCTGACGAGATCGCCCATCATGCCGACTTCTTCTGCTTTGGCACCAACGACCTCACCCAGACGACCTTTGGCTTCTCCCGCGATGACGCCGAGGCCAAGTTCATCCCGCTGTACATGCATAAAAAGATCCTGAAAGACAACCCCTTCGAGACCATCGACGCGGCGGTGCTGGAGCTCGTGCGCTTGGCCGTCGAGAAGGGCCGCGCCACCAATCCCGACATGCACTTTGGCGTGTGCGGCGAGCACGGCGGCGACCCCAAGTCCATCAAGGGCCTGTTTAACGTGGCCGACGTGGACTACGTGTCCTGCTCGCCCTATCGCGTGCCCCTCGCGCGCCTGGCTGCCGCTCAGGCCAAGCTCGAGGCCAAGCGTTCCGCCTAACGTTTTGGGTTTAGACGCCTAGCGTAGCCCCCTTCATGCCGCCCGTCTCATTCGTGAGACGGGCGGTTATCATGTGCGGGTTTTGTCTTTTTGTCTGCGCAAAAAATTGTTCTTGCAGCAGAAACCCGCGCGTGTATACTCGAATACGTTTGTTCAACTACGTGCCGGCCAAGGTGGTACGGCACCTCTAGAAGAGTAAGGAATTGCACATGGATTACATCCGCGCAATCGAGCGTCAGCAGATCCGCGAGGACATTCCTCAGGTTCGCGTCGCCGACAACGTCAAGGTTCACTACCGCATTAAGGAAGGCGACCGCGAGCGCATTCAGGTCTTCCAGGGCGACGTCATCCGCATGGCCGGCGCCGGTGCCCGCGAGACCTTCACCGTCCGCAAGATGTCCTTCGGTGTCGGTGTTGAGCGTACCTTCCCGCTTCACAGCCCCAAGATCGCCAAGCTCGAGGTCGTTCGTCATGGTCGCGTCCGTCGCGCCAAGCTGTACTACCTCCGCGACAAGGTGGGCAAGGCTGCTCGCATCCCCGAGAAGCGCTAAGAAGATCGCAGCGTCTGTCCACTCGTTTGGACACAAGGGTCACCTTCGGGTGGCCCTTCTTTTTATCTGATTTGCATGCAAGGAGGGCCTGGTATGGCCAATATGACGAGCTCGGTTTCGGCATCGCAGGTTGCCGGTGAGTTGGCGAGCGCTACGTTTGAGGAGATCCCCGCCCTCGTGGAGCATTATCGCGAGGACCCGCGCCAGCAGGTGATCAAGGCTTGCGAGCGTGCTCTTAAGCGCCATGCCAAGGAACTTGCCGAGCGCGAGCGCGTCAATGACATGTACGAGCTTATGCATGAGCTTGGCGGCGATGGGGTAGTCGTTGGTGTCGACGAGGTGGGTCGCGGATCGGTGGCCGGTCCTTTGACGGTATGCGCCGTCTGCCTTCCTATGGAGCCGCGCGTCTGGGGCATCAACGATTCCAAAAAGCTCACGCCGGCGCGCCGCGAGTTGCTCTCAGTGAAGATTGCCGAGGTGGCGACGGCAATTGGTTTTTGCCATATCGCGCCTAAGGATATCGATGAGATGGGCATGGCCCGCGCCATTCGAGCCGCTGTCGCGGGCGCCGTGGCCGATACGGGGCTCGAGCCCGATTGCGTGCTTATGGACGGTAACCCCTTGGGCGCCGTTCCCAACGAGCGCGACGTGGTGAAGGGCGATGCCAAGATCGCCTGTATCGCCGCGGCGTCCATCATGGCCAAGGTCACGCGTGATGAGATGATGGTCGAGTACGATGCCGAGTATCCCGAGTACCATTTGGCCGAATCGAAAGGCTACGCAAGCCCCGAGCACATCGAGGCCATTCGCAAACATGGACTTTGTCCACTGCACCGCGTGAGCTTTTGCGGAAACTTTCTGCAGACTGAGCGCCTTTTCTAGGTCAATTGTGGAGACAGGGACCTCAGGTGTTTTATAAACCTGCTGGCAGCGGGCCGTATGCAACAGCATTGCTGCGTACGGCCCATTTTTTGACGGCATTTGGTCAGCTTTTGGTTTGCTTCCGGTACTTACCCGCATGAAAGGTGCCCTCATCATCGGGGCAATGCAGTGTGCGGGAAAGGAGACCCCATGAGTGCCGCAAGCAAAAAGAGCAAGACGCAGCAGCTCAAGGAGCGTTGGGAAAACGGCGAGCTCGACTGCGGGGCGATGACGCCCGAGTTTATCAAGGGACTCAGTCCCCGCGAGCTGGGCATGCTGGGCGAGCTGATCACCATCGACTACTTTAACGAGCGCGGCTACACCTTGCTGGAGCAGGGTTATCGTTGCACCGAGGGCGAGGCCGATCTGGTGCTGCTCGATGAGCTCGACGATGTCGTGGTGATGGCCGAGGTCAAGACCAGACGCGTTGCTCTGGATTGCAGCACGCGGGTCTTTCCCGAGGAGGCCGTGGACGCCCAAAAGCAACGCCGCTACCGCCGCATCGCAAGTTGCTATCTCATGGAGCATTATCCGCTCAAGGCGATTCGCTTCGATGCCGTGGGTGTCACCATTCGTGGCGGGCATATCGCTGAGATCGAGCATCAGTACAACGCGTTCGATTGGCAGGTGTCGTGATGGCGTTCGAGACGTTTGCCGTTCACGCGGCCTGCATCCGTGGCGTCGAGGCGATTCACGTCACGGTCGAGGTCTCGCTTGCCGGTGGTGTTCCGGGCATCCAGATGCTCGGCATTCCGAGTATGGAGGTGATGGAGTCACGCGGTCGTATTCGCTGCGCGATGCGCTCCGCCGGGTTCGAGATCCCGCGCTCGGGCATTACGGTCAACCTAGCGCCCGGCGATATTCGCAAGACCGGTAGCGGCTTTGATCTGCCCATCGCCATCGCGGTTCTGGCGGCCGATGGGCAGATTCCCCGTGACAACCTCGATCGCTGCCTTATCGCCGGCGAGCTCGGCTTGGACGGTACGGTGCTTCCCGTCAAGGGCGAGGTAGCGTTTCAGCTGCTGGCTCGCGACATGGGGCTGTCTTTTATCGCCGGCAGGTCAGACCAGCATGTGCCACTCGCGGGCGTGGATTGCGGCTTTATCGATCATTTGTCTCGGCTTGCCCATGGCATGGGCGAGGCGGCTCGGCACTATCTGGATTCCGAGGGCGTCGAGGCGACCTTTGAGCCCGAGCTCGACTATGCCGACGTACTGGGGCAGGAGGTCGCCAAGCGCGGCATGGCGCTTGCGGCGGCAGGAGAACTCGGCTTGCTCATGATCGGGTCCCCGGGATCGGGCAAGACGATGCTCGCGCGTCGTATGACCGGCATCCTGCCCGAGCTTTCCGTTGAGGATCAACAGGAGGCGCTGTGCATCCATTCGGTTTTGGGTGAGAACATTGATGGCTTGTTGGCGGGGCACCGGCCCTTCCGCAGCCCCCATCACAGTATTTCGACCGCAGGTCTTATCGGCGGTGGGCGCCCGGTGCACCCGGGTGAGATCAGCCTTGCTCATGGCGGCGTGCTATTTTTGGACGAGCTTGCCGAGTTTCCCACGGGTGTGCTGCAGACGCTGCGTCAGCCCATCGAACGCGGCTACGTCAGGATCGTACGCGTCGACGGGGCTTTTACCTTCCCGTCGCGCTTTCAGCTGCTGGCTGCGAGCAATCCCTGCCCCTGCGGCTTTTTGGGCGATCGTGAGGTACCGTGTCGCTGCTCGGCGGCGATGGTCGAGCGCTATCGGTCTAAACTGCGCGGTCCTTTGGCCGACCGTATCGACATGATGATCGATGTGACCCGTCCCGACCCCCAAGTGATTATCGAGGGCGCGGAGGGTATGTCGTCAGCTGAGTTACGTGACTACGTTGTGCGCGGTCGCGCTTTTCGCGCTTGGCGCGAATCCCGTATGGACGATGCTGATGCCGAGGCCGGGGATGACGAGACACGGTCCATTGACGGCGTCGTTTCGACCTTTGAGCTCGATGATGCGGCGGAGAAGTGTGTGCTCGGCCTGTCGAAGCGCACGCATCTCACGGGCCGCGGCATCGTGCGCCTGGTGCGTATCGCGCGTACAATCGCTGACGTCGCCGAGAGCGAGCAAGTGACGCAGGACCACGTGCTCGAGGCAGCGATGTACCAGGGAAGGAGGGACCAATGATGGCCGAGGGGACCTTCGAGCTGCATCCAGGTGACGCGTTGTATCCCGAGACCGTTTTGGAGCTTTCTGATGTGCCCCAGACACTCTATGTGCGCGGCAACCCCGAGGTGCTTTCGACGCCCGCGCTCTCCATCATCGGCGCGCGCAAGGCCTCTCCGTATGGTCTTGCCGTGGCAGAGCTTGCGGCAAAGGTTGCGGTCGAGGCGGGCGTGACGGTAGTTTCGGGCGGCGCGGTCGGTTGTGACCAGGCCTCGGGTTGGGCTGCGGTCAACGCCGGCGGCAAACACGTCGTGGTGCTGGGGACGGGCGCCGACGTGGTCTACCCGCGCTCGAGCGCGGGGCTTATTATGCGCACGCTCGATACGGGTGGCGCGGTCGTGTCGATCTCTCCGTGGGGCATGGGTCCGCGCAAGTTTGCCTTTCCGCGCCGCAATCGCGTGATCGCGGCCCTGTCGCAAGCCCTCTTTGTTTCCGAGGCGGGTATGCCTTCCGGGACGTTTTCTACAGCCGAGGCTGCTATGGATTTGGGGCGCGAACTTCTTGTCGTGCCGGGGTCGATCCTATCGCCCGAGTCGCGTGGCACGAATTACCTCATTGCGAACGGTGCCTGCTGCATCATCGACGAGGAATCTATCGAGATGGCTATCTCACGCATCTACGGCATCCTGCGCTACTCGCGCCCCGATGCTCCCGGCATTGCCGACCTGGATCCAACACAGCAGACCGTGATGCATGCGCTCATCGCCTCTCCGCTCAAGGTCGACGACATCGCGGCGCTCGTCTCGCTCGATGCCGTCGGCGTACTCAAACTCTTGGGTTCGCTTGAACTCGAGGGCCTTATCGAGCGCATGATGGATGGAAGGTATGCGCCCTCCAAGTTTGCCCTTCACGCCCAGACGCCCTTCGGTCACAATGGAAAACGTGTCAATTAGAAAGGTGTTTGCAGATGCAGTTCGATCAGGTGACGGTTATCGGTGGCGGTCTGGCGGGTTCGGAATGCGCGATCCAGCTGGCAGACCGCGGTTTTGCCGTAAAGCTGTGCGAGATGCGCCCCCAGGTTAGCTCCCCGGCTCACCATACCGATCACTTGGCAGAGCTCGTCTGCTCCAATTCGTTTAAGTCGACCCGTCCGGATTCCGCGGCTGGTTTGCTGAAGGCCGAGCTTAAGCGCATGGGTTCAGTCCTGCTCGATTGCGCCCATCGCGCGGCTGTTCCCGCCGGCGGTGCCCTGGCGGTCGACCGCGTCAAGTTTTCCGAGCTTGTCGAGGCCGAGGTTGCCGCCCGTCCCAATATCGAGGTCGCGCACGGCGAGGTCACGCAGATTCCCGAGGGCCAGGTGGTCATTGCCGCGGGCCCGCTGTGTTCACCGGCGCTGAGCGAAGAGGTCATGAAGCTCGTCGGTGGCGACGCCCTTGCGTTCTTCGATGCCGCGGCGCCGATCGTCGATGCCTCCACGCTCGATATGGACGTGCTGTTTTCGCAGTCGCGCTACGAGGAGCAGGGGAGCGGCGACTATCTCAACGCTCCGCTCAACAAGGAGGAGTACGAGGCCTTTATCGAGGCACTTACCACGGCCGACCGCGTGGTGCTCAAAGACTTTGAGGGCGGCGATCTGTTCCAGGCCTGCCAGCCTGCCGAGGAAGTTGCGCGCACCGGCAAGGACGCCATTCGCTTTGGCGCCATGAAGCCCGTCGGCCTCACCGACCCGCGTACCGGACGTCGCCCCTGGGCGGCGATTCAGCTGCGTGCCGAGAACAAGGAGAAGACCGCCTATAACCTGGTGGGCTTCCAGACCAACCTGACCTTTGGCGAGCAGAAGCGCGTCTTCCATATGGTGCCGGGCCTGGAGAACGCTGAGTTCTTCCGCTACGGTGTCATGCACCGCAATACCTTTGTCGACGCCCCGCACGTGCTCGATGGCACCTTTGCCGTGCCCGGTACCGGCGTGCGCCTGGCCGGTCAGATCACCGGCACCGAGGGGTACATGGAAGCCGTGGCGACAGGTCTGCTCGCGGCGCTCAACACCTATGCCGAGGCTATCGGTGCCGCGGGCGTCGAGCTGCCGCGTGTGGGCGCCCTGGGTGCGCTCGTGGGCTATGCGACCGATCCTGCCACCGTGGGCTATCAGCCTATGCATGTCAACTTTGGCCTGGTGCCGCCACTCGAGGATGGTAAGCGCCGCAGCAAGCGCGACCGCTACCAGGCCTATGCGGACCGTGCGCTCGAGGCCCTTGATGCCTATCTGGCCACTCGCCCCGATTTGTTTGGAGGCGACCGGTCATAGCCTTTGACCTGTACGACACCGTCGACTCGTTTATCGCCTATATCTCACGTGTCGAGGGACTTTCTCCCAACACGGTGACGGCCTATGGCTCGAGGCTGGAGCGTTTTGCTGCCTGGTGCGAGCGTGAGGATATAGATGCTTTCGCTGCCGACGTGCGCACCATTCGTCGCTATCTTGCCGAACTTTCGCGTGAGCAGGTGGCTCCCCGAACGCTTGCGGCACACCTGTCTGCCATTCGCTCGCTCTATCGGTGGATGGCTGCCGAGGGGGTCGTGGAGGGCGATGTGGTCTCGGCAATTTCCTCGCCCAAGCTCCCGCGCGATCTACCCGGTGTGCTGACGACCCAACAGGTGGAGGCGCTGCTCAAGACGCCTGATACCTCAACACCCGCGGGACTGCGCGATGCGGCGATGCTCGAGCTGCTCTATGCCTCGGGCGCCCGTATCTCTGAGCTCGCAGCACTCAATGTGGAGTCCATTGTGTGGTCCGAACGCACGCTGCGCCTGTGGGGCAAGGGGAGCAAAGAACGTATCGTCCCTCTGTATCGTCGCGCGCTCGAGGCGACGCGTCTCTATATTGAGGAGGGGCGGCCGGAGTTGCTCGCTCAGGCAAAGCGCCGTGACCCCACTACCGGGCCGCATCCGCTGCTTATATCGGCGCGCGGTAATCGCATGAGTGCCGCCATGCTCAGGCGGCGGTTCCATACTCTGGCGACACTCGCCGGCATTCCGGCCGACATCGCCCCGCATGCGATGCGCCATACCTTTGCGACCGACTTGCTCGAGGGCGGTGCGGACCTGCGCTCGGTTCAAGAGCTGCTGGGTCATGCGAGCCTGTCCACGACGCAGATCTACACGCACCTCACGCCCGATCGGCTCAAACGTGCCGTGGCTCAAGCCCATCCCCGAGGCGAATAGTGGCTGGGACGTCCCGCGCCGCACTCAGGTGTGTGGTTTTGATTGCGGGTTGGCACGAAGATGCATTCCTGCTATCATTCATCGGGTTGCTTCACGGCAACATGTTTTTATCACGCACGCGCGGCTACTTCATACCGTGGTGCCCGGGCTTTGGTAGCACATGTCCGGGTTGGTTTTGGAGGATGACCCCGCGCGGAGGCAAACCACAGGAGGTTTAACATGGCTACCAAGATTAATATCCGCACCCTGCTCGAGGCCGGCTGCCACTTCGGTCACCAGACCCGTCGCTGGAACCCCAAGATGAAGCCGTTCATCTTCGGTGAGCGCAACGGCATCTACATCCTCGACCTCAAGCAGACCATCCTCGACGCCGACCAGGCCTACACCTTCGTCAAGAACGTCGCCAAGGGTGGCAACGTGCTGTTCGTCGGCACCAAGAAGCAGGCTCAGGAGGCCGTCAAGAACGCTGCTGAGCGCGCTAATATGCCCTACATCAACCAGCGTTGGCTCGGCGGTATGCTGACCAACTTCGTCACCATCCGCTCCCGCATCAACCGCATGGAGGAGCTCGAGGCCATGGTCGAGGACGGCCGCATGGCAGTGCTCCCCAAGAAGGAGCAGGCTGTGCTCGGCAAGGAGCTCACCAAGCTCCAGACCAACCTCGGTGGCGCCCGCGACATGAAGGGTCTGCCCCAGGCTCTCTTCGTCATCGACACTAAGCGCGAGGAGAACGCCATCAAGGAGGCTCAGCGCCTGAACATCCCCGTCGTCGCTCTGATCGACACCAACTCCGATCCCGACGAGGTCGAGTACGGCATCCCCTGCAACGATGACGCTATCTCCGCTGTCACCCTTATGTGCGAGCTCATGGCTGACGCCTGCCTCGCTGGCTCCGGTAAGGAGCAGGTCTCCGAGGCCGAGATGGCCGCTGAGCCCAAGGCCGAGTAAATCAGTCTTAGTTAATTCTTTTTCATCTCTTTGAAAGGAACCACAATGGCCCAGATTACCGCCGCTATGGTCAAGCAGCTCCGCGAGATGACCGACTCCCCGATGATGGAGTGCAAGAAGGCTCTCGTCGAGGCTGACGGCGACATGGACGCCGCTGTCGACGTTCTGCGTAAGAACGGCCTTGCCAAGGCTGCCAAGAAGGCTGGCCGTGAGACCAACGAGGGCGCTGTCGCCGCGTTCGTCTCCGAGGATGGCAAGACCGGCGCTCTGCTCGAGCTCTCCTGCGAGACCGACTTCGTTGGCTCCAACGCCAAGTTCACCGGCTTTGCTTCTAAGGTCGCTGAGGTTGTCGCTACCACCGAGCCTGCTGACGTCGACGCTCTGCTCGAGAAGCCGATGGGCGAGGAGACCGTTTCCTCCGAGCTCACCGAGATGATTCACATCATGGGCGAGAACATGAAGATCTCCCGCTTCGCTGCCCGCAAGGCCGAGAACGGCGCGCTCGCTTCTTACATCCACATGGGTGGTAAGATCGGCGTCCTCGTCGAGTTCGCCTTCGAGAAGGCCGAGACTGCTCAGGCTGAGTCCTTCAAGACCTTCGCTCACGACGTTGCCCTTCAGGTTGCCGCTGTCGCCCCGATCTGCGCTACCCGCGATCAGGTTCCGGCCGAGACCGTCGAGCACGAGAAGCAGATCTACATGGCTCAGGCTGCCGAGTCCGGCAAGCCCGAGGCTATCCAGGAGAAGATGGCTGTCGGCCGTCTGGAGAAGTTCTACAAGCAGTCCGTGCTCACCGAGCAGGAGTTCATCAAGGACAGCTCCCTCACCATCAAGAAGTACGCTGAGCAGGTCTCCAAGGAGCTTGGCGACACCATTACCGTCGTTGCCTTCGACCGTCTGGTCCGTGGCGAGTAAATAAGCTCTTGTAGCTGGTAATGAGCAGGCTGTGGGTTTTACTCACAGCCTGCTTTTTCATGGCTCTTATCAGAGCCTTTGATATCATATTGAGAGTCTAATTAAAGGAGGATCGCTTTGTCCGACATCCGATATAAACGCGTGCTTCTTAAGCTTTCCGGCGAAGCACTGATGGGCGACGGCCAATATGGCATCGACCCCAAGGTTACCGATCATCTTGCCAAGCAGGTCAAGGAGCTGCTCGCCGTTGACCATGAGGTCGGCGTCGTTGTCGGCGGCGGCAATATTTTCCGCGGCATGGCAGGCGCTGCCGGTGGCATGGAGCGTGCTCAGGCCGACTACATGGGGATGCTGGCAACCGTTATGAACGCGCTCGCCCTGCAGGATGCCTTCGAGCACAACGATGTTCCTTGCCGCGTGATGAGCGCTATCCAGATGAACGAGATCTGCGAGCCCTATATTCGTCGCCGCGCTATCAACCATCTGTCCAAGGGCAACGTCGTCATCTTCGCTGCCGGTTCGGGCAATCCGTACTTTACGACCGACACCGCCGCGGCTCTTCGTGCGTGCGAGATCGGCGCCGAGATTCTGATTAAAGCCACCAAGGTTGACGGCATCTACGACAAGGATCCCGTCAAGTGCGCCGATGCCGTCCGTTTTGACAAGATTACCTATCACGAGGTTCTCGTCCGCGGTCTGCAGGTTATGGATTCCACGGCTACGGCACTGTGCCAGGATAACCGTATGCCGATTTTGGTCCTCAACATCGATGGCGAGGACACCGTCAAGCGCGCGCTCGCGGGTGAGCCCGTCGGCACGCTCGTCTATCAGGAGGATTAAGCATGGCAGAGAACATCACCGCCCATATGGACAAGTCGCTCGAGTCCCTCAAGCATAACTTCTCCAAGGTCCGTACCGGTCGCGCCAACGCCAACATTCTGTCCGACATCACCGTCGATTATTACGGTGTCCCCACGCCGGTCACGCAGGTTGCCGCCGTCAAGACCCCCGAGGCTCACATGCTGCTCATCGAGCCGTGGGACAAGGCGCTCATCAACGCTATCGTCAAGGCCATCGGCGCTTCCGATCTGGGCATTACCCCCAACTCCGATGGCACCGTCGTTCGTCTGCCGTTCCCGGCCCCCACTGAGGAGCGCCGTCGCGAACTCGTCAAGGAGTGCCGCGAGTACGCTGAGCAGGCCAAGGTGTCTATCCGTAACATCCGTCGCGACTTCAACAACAAGCTCGAGCGCGATGAGGAGCTCACCGAGGACGATGTCCGTCGCGAGCAGGCCAAGGTCCAGAAGCACACCGATGAGTATGTCGCCAAGGTCGAGGAGCTTCTGAAGGAAAAAGAAGCCGAGGTCATGGAGATCTAAGGTGCAATACGACGAGCATAAACTGGTCGAGTACTTTGCCGACGCCCCTGCGGGCGTCGGTTTTTCCGACCTTGACCTCAATAACATTCCGCACCATATCTCGTGCATCATGGACGGCAACGGTCGTTGGGCCACGTCGCGCGGTCTTGCACGCACTGAGGGCCACAAGGCGGGTATCGTCTCGCTGCGCGAGATCATTACCGCCTGCGTGCGCCTGGGCGTCGACGTGCTTTCGGCCTATGCATTTTCGACCGAAAACTGGAATCGACCGCAGCACGAAGTCAACGTTCTGATGCACCTGTTTGCCAAGACGTTTATCGACGAGCTGCCGCTTCTGAAGCGCGAAAATGTGCGCGTAGTCTTTTTGGGTGACATTTCCGCGCTGCCCAAGAAGACTCGCGACGTTTTTGAGCGCGGTCTTGCCGAGTGCGCCGATCACACCGTTATGACGCTGGCGCTTGCCGTCAACTACGGCGCGCGTGCCGAGATTACCCGCGCTGTCCGTCAGATCGCATCCGACGCTGCCGCCGGTAAGATCGATCCTGCCGCAATTGATGACGACATGGTGGCTTCCCACCTCTATACCGCCGGTCTTCCCGATCCCGAACTTGTGATTCGCACCTCTGGTGAGCTGCGCCTTTCGAACTATCTGCTGTGGCAGGTGGCTTATTCCGAATTCTACGTCACCGATACCTATTGGCCCGACTTTGATCGTTGGGGCCTTGTCGACGCCATTTTGGCCTATCAGGGCCGTGACCGTAGGTTTGGTGGACTGAGCAAGACCGAGGAGGCTTAATCGTGTCCGATCGTCCCAAGGCATCTGCTCCCAAGACGCCAGTTTCCGCGGCGCCTGCGCGCAAGGCTGCCACTGCGGGAGCGCCTGCAGCGAAGAGCGGCACCGGTTCGTGGCTGGCGGGCTTTATTACCCGTGCCGCCGCCGGTATCGTCTACGCCGTTGTCTTTATCCTGTGCCTGGTTTTGGGTATCGTGCCCACGGCCATCTTTGTTTCTGTCATGAGCGGTCTGTGCTGCTATGAGTTTTTCCGTATGACAAGGCTCGATGGCAAGATGGCTAACGAACGCATGGGTATCGCTGCCGCCGTACTCTTTCCGCTGTCGGCGTTGGGCGATTCGATGTTGCTGAATGCCCTGCTTTTTGCCTTGATGCTCGCTGTGGGCATTTGGTATGTCTGGTCGCCGCGTACCCGCATCTCTGATGTGGCCGTGACGCTCATGGGTCCCATCTACACTGGCTTTATGCTGTCGGCTATCGTGCTGCTGCGCGATGCCGTGCCCGGTTTTGCCGGCGCCCTGCTTTCAGTGGGCGTTTGCGCGTCCCTTTGGGTCTCCGATTCGTTTGCCTACATCGTGGGCAGCCGTATCGGCAAGCACAAGATGGTTCCCAAGATCTCCCCCAAAAAGAGCTGGGAGGGGTTTGCCGGCGGCATCTTGGGCTCGGTTTTGATTTGGCTCATCCTGTGGGCGACGCACTTCTACAAGCTCAGCCTGCCCTATGCGCTGCTATGCGGCGTGGTCGTGTCCATTCTGGGCGTTATCGGCGACCTTATCGAGTCGCGCATCAAGCGCGGTGTGGGCGTCAAGGATTCCGGCAACCTTATCCCGGGCCACGGCGGAATGCTCGATCGTAGCGATTCGCTTATCTTCGGTTGCATCACCGCACAGCTGTTGCTGATGATCGGAGGCGTGCTGTAATGTCCTTCCAGACGACGTATGGCCCCGATGGACGCCTTCGCGTTGCCATCCTGGGTTGTACGGGCTCTATCGGCACCCAGGCGCTCGATGTGTGCCGCCAGCATGCCGATCGCCTGCAGGTGACGGCGCTGTCCGTTAATTCCAACACCTCGGAGCTCGTTGCCGCTGCCCGCGAGTTCTCGGTTCCGGCGGTTGCCGTTGCCGATGTCGCTCATGGCGATGACGCCGTGCTGCAGGAGTTGCCCGAGGGCACACAGCTCGGCGTTGGCGCGCAGGCGGTTTGCGAGCTCGCGCGTCGCGACGATGTCGACTGCGTGCTCGTCGCTATTGTGGGCGCCGCCGGTCTCGAGGCGAGCCATGCGGCCTTGACCTCGAATAAGCGCCTTGCCCTTGCCAACAAGGAGTCCCTCGTCGTCGGTGGCGACTTGCTTATGCCGTTGGCGCAACCGGGCCAGCTTATTCCGGTCGACTCTGAGCATTCCGCCATCTACCAGTGCTATCTGGGGGAGAACCCGCGCGAGGCCCACTGCATTTGGCTCACCTGCTCGGGCGGTCCGTTCTTTGGCCGCACGCGCGACGAGCTCGATCGCGTGACGCGTGCCGATGCCCTCGCGCATCCCACGTGGGCCATGGGTGCCAAGATCACCATTGACTCCGCCACCCTCATGAACAAGGGCCTGGAGCGCATTGAGGCCATGCATCTGTTTAACTGCGACCTCGATTTCATTAACGTGGTCGTGCAGCGTCAGTCCAAGATTCACTCTATGGTCGAGTTCGCCGACGGCTCCGTGATGGCGCATCTCGGTGCATCCGACATGCGTATTCCCATCCAGTTCGCGTTCTCGTATCCCGAGCGTTGGGATACTCCGGCGCCTCGTATCGATTTCCGCGAGCTGGGGCAGCTCACGTTTGATGCTGCCGACATGGATACCTTCCGCTGTCTGGCACTGGCCGAGCGTGCCGGCAAGACGGGTGGCACCATGCCGTGCGTGCTCAATGCCGCCAACGAGGTCGCCGTCGATGCCTTCCTGCACGATGGCTGCAGCTTTACCGATATCGATCGCATTGTGGAATCCTGCATGGACGCCCACGATATGCAGGTGGTCGATTCGTTTGAGCAGCTTCGCGACATCGATGCGTGGGCGCGTGAAAAGGCTGCGCAGGTGCTCGCCGCAACCCGTTCCTAACCCATAAGGATTGCTTTTTCGTTTTATGGATACTGTTCTGAGCGTTCTCTCATCGGTCTTTTGGGGCCTGCTGATGCTTTCCGTCCTCGTGTTTTTGCACGAGGGCGGCCACTTTTTGGCGGCGCGTGCCTGCGGCGTCCGTGTGACCGAGTTCTTTTTGGGTCTGCCGTGCCGCTTTGACATCCATTACACGTCGCGTCGCATTGGAACCAAGTTTGGCGTGACCCCGCTGCTGCTGGGTGGCTACGCTGCCATCTGCGGTATGGATCCGACCGATGTTTCGTGCGCCGACCGCGTGCTCGCGGCTATCTATCGTCATGGTCGCGTGACCGTGGCCGACCTTGCTGTCGAGCTCGAGCTTTCCGAGGAGGATGTGCTCGAGGCATGCGCCCTTTTGCTGGGCTGGGGCTCCATCGCGCCCTGGTATGAGGAAGGGGAGAAGCCCTCGCCGAGCTACTATCCCACCAAATATCAGACGTTGCCGCGAGACAAGGCAGGCTATACCACCTTTGATGGTCGCCGTTTCGATCGCGAACATGCGACTGCCGAGGGCGATGTGTGGGAGCTGCCGTGCGGCGAGGCCGAGTTCCTTGCGCAAGAGCGCTCGCACACCTATCTTGGCCAAGGCTTTCTCAAGCGCGCCTTTATGCTGCTCGCGGGCATTATCGTCAATATCTTGACGGGTTTTTTGCTCCTTATGAGCATCTATTCCATTGCGGGTGTCACCGTGCCGATGGATACCAACGTGATCGGTCAGGTTGACGAGGGGTCTATTGCCGCCAAGGCGGGTATCGAGGGCGGTGACGCGATCCTTTCGGTTGACGGTGTCTCATGTTCCACTTGGATGGATGTCTACGATGCCATCGGCAAGGCTGCCGGTAAGGACGATATCGCCATCGAGTACGAGCGTGACGGCAAGCAGCATTCGACCACGGTTGCGCTCAAAGAGGACGAGCGCCTAGGTGTGTATGCCTCTACGCAGGTGGTCCGTTTAGACCCCATCACGTCGGCTCGCCTGTCGTTCTCCTATGTCGTGCAGACAGCGGATGGCGTGATGCGCCTGCTCCAGCCGCAGCATACGATGGAGATTCTCGATCAGTCTTCTTCGATCGTTGGTATTAGCGTTATGTCCTCACAGGCCGCTGCTGCCGGCCCTGCCACGTTCCTTTCGTTTGCCGCCCTCATTTCGTTCTCGCTTGGCTTTATGAACCTGCTGCCCATCCCACCACTCGATGGCGGCAAGCTGGTCATCGAGATCATTCAAAAGATTGCGGGTCGCGAGCTGCCGCTCAAAGTGCAGACAATCGTCAGCTATGTCGGCATCGCGCTCTTTGCACTGCTGTTTGTCTATATGCTTCGTTCCGACATCCTTCGTTTTATTCTGTAGGGGAGTGTTTGGATTGTCTTTATCCCATCCTTTGCCTCGCGAGTTGACGCGCCCCGTGCATGTGGGCGGCGTGCAGATCGGTGGTGGCGCTCCGGTCGTGGTTCAGTCTATGACCTGCACCGATACTGCTGATGCCCAGGCAACGCTTGCGCAAGTGTGCGCGTTGGCGCAGGCTGGCTGCGATATCGTGCGCGTGAGCGTGCCTACCGAGGCTGCGCTCGAGGGCTTTCGCACGATTTGTGCCGAGTCTCCGGTGCCAATCGTCGCCGATATCCATTTTAACCATAAGCTTGCCATTGGCGCTGTCGAGGCTGGTGCCTCTAAGCTGCGCATCAACCCCGGCAATATCGGCGATTGGGCCAAGGTTGACGCTGTCATCGATGCCGCGGGTGCCGCGGGCTGCGCGATTCGCATTGGCGTGAACGCGGGCTCGCTTGAGCAAGATATTGCCGAGCGCGACGACCTCACGCAGCCCGAAAAGCTCGTGATGTCGAGCGAACGCTTTGTGCGGCACTTTGAGGACCGTGGGTTTACCAACATCGTGCTATCCGCCAAGGCCCATAGCGTACAGACGACGCTTGATACCTATCGCGCCCTGTCGCGCGAGATACCGCATGTTCCGCTCCACCTGGGCGTGACGGAGGCGGGGACCAAGCTTCAGGGCACCATCAAGAGCTCTGTAGGCTTGGGTATCTTGCTTTCCGAAGGCATCGGTGACACCATGCGTGTGTCGCTCACGGCCGATCCGGTTGAGGAGCCGCCGGTCGCCTGGGGAATTTTGCAGTCACTGGGCCTGCGTCGCCGTGGTCCCGAGATTGTCTCTTGCCCCACGTGCGCTCGCTGCCAGGTTAACCTGATTCCCATCGCCGAGGAAGTAACCGAGCGGCTTAAGAACTATGCCGCGCCGCTTTCGATTGCCGTCATGGGATGTGCCGTTAATGGCCCCGGTGAGGCTTCTGATGCCGACCTGGGCGTTGCTTGCGGACGTGGTCAGGCCTTGCTCTTTTCGCATGGCCAGATCATTGGTAAAGTAGCTGAGGATCAAATTGTCGACGCGCTTATGGCCGAGGTCGACAAGCTTATTGAGGAGAAGTAAATGACTCGAGCAATGTATATGTCTAAGCTCTATGCGCCGACGCTTAAAGAGGATCCGGCGGACGCTGAGCTCGCCAGCCACCGCCTGTTGCTCCGTGCCGGCATGATCCGCAAGGAGGCCGCCGGCCTGTATTCCTATCTGCCGCTTGCTTGGCGCTCGATCCGCAAGATTGAGAACATCGTGCGCGACGAGATGGACGCTGCCGGCGCCCAGGAGCTTATGATGCCCATCATGGTCGATGCCGAGCTGTGGCGTGAGTCCGGCCGTATCGATGCCTATGGCAAGGAGCTTGTGCGCTTTGATGACCGCCACGGCCGCGAGTTTGTGCTCGGACCCACGCACGAGGAGACCGTGACTGCCCTGGTGCGCAATGAGTTGCGTTCCTACAAGCAGCTGCCAGTGAACCTCTATCACATCCAGGACAAGTTCCGCGATGAGTTCCGTCCCCGCTTTGGCCTGATGCGCGGCCGCGAGTTCATCATGAAGGACGCCTACAGCTTCTCCGCCACGCAGGAGAGCCTGCAGGAGGAGTACGACAAGATGAAGCAGGCCTATGCCAACATTTGCGAGCGCTGCTACATCAAGGCTCTGCCCGTTGTCGCCGACTCCGGCGAGATCGGTGGCGATACCTCCGTCGAGTACATGGCTTTGGCCGACGCTGGCGAGGCTTCGCTCGTCTACTGCGACGATTGCGGCTTCGCTGCCGACGATGAGGCCGCAAGCACCAAGGTCGTTGTGACCGAGGGTCCTGGCGACGGTACGCTTACCAAGGTCGAGACTCCGGGCATGGGCACCATCGAGGCCGTTGCAAAGTTCTTCGGCTTCCCCGAGAACGGCACGCGCAAGTCTCTGGCACTCCTCGACGCCGAGGGCAAGCCCGTCGTGGCCATTGTTCCGGGCGACCACGAGCTCAACGATTGCAAGGCCGAGCATGTCTTTGGCAAGGGCTATCGCATGATGACTGATGAGGAGCTCCAGACCTACGGTCTGCATAAGGGCTTTATCGGACCGGTTAACCTGCCCGAGGGCATTCGTCTGGTCTGCGACGAGAGCCTGCACGAGTCCAAGCAGTGGGCCTGTGGCGCCAACGAGGCCGACTACCACTTTACCGGTGCCTGCCCCGAGCGCGACTTTACCGTCGATGAGTGGGCCGACCTAGTCACCGTCGTCGCCGGCGATCCCTGCCCGCACTGCGGCAAGCCGCTCTCTGCTGCCCGCGGCATCGAGGTCTCCCAGGTGTTCCAGCTGGGCACCAAGTATTCCGAGGCTATGGGTGCCACCTTTATGGACGAGGACGGCAAGGAGAAGCCGCTTATCATGGGTTGCTACGGCGTGGGCGTGTCCCGCTCGCTCGCTGCCGTCGTGGAGCAGCACAACGACGAGCACGGTATCGTCTGGCCGGTCTCCGTCGCCCCGTACGAGGTCTCAGTGATTCCGCTTGATCCCAAGAAGGAGGAGTGCGCTACCGTATGCGAGCAGATCGTTGATGGCCTGTGTGCCGAGGGTATCGAGGTCGTCGTCGACGATCGCGATGAGCGTCCTGGCTTTAAGTTTGCCGACAACGACCTTATGGGCTTCCCGTATCAGGTAGTGCTCGGCAAGCGTGGCCTCAAGAACGGCACCGTCGAGCTCAAGGACCGTGCCACGGGCGAGCGCGAGGACGTGGCGATTGATGAGATCGTCGCTAAGGTCGCCGAGCTTGTGAAGGCAGCACGCCGTTAATCGACGTTTCTGCTATTAGATGTAATTGCGGGACTGCTCCGTATCTCTCTTAGGAAGAGATGCGGAGCAGTCTATTTTGTTGCGTGAATAAACTCGATGGGTAAAGGAAAACCCCACAGCCCATATGAGCTGCGGGGTTTTCTTGTGCCTCCGATGCGAAATAAATCGCTCAGATATTACTGATAATCGACGACGTCGATCCAGTTCTTCAGGAACTCATCGTTCACGTTGCGCTTACGAGCGAGCTCGGAAGCGGCGACGATGCTCGTCCACTGACGCACGACCTGCATGGGCATGTCGGCGCGGTCGCAGTAGAGCTCCAGGTAGGCCTCGGCCTGATCCTTGCTGTTGAGGGCGAAGAGCAGGTAGGTGGTGGCAACGTCGGCAGCAGGGGAGCCCTGAGTGGCGTGTGCCCAGTCGCACACATAGAGCTGGCCGTCGTCGCCGACGATGACGTTGGAGGGGTTGAAGTCGCCGTGGCAGACCTTGAACTCCTTGGTCATGCCGTCCAGACGCTCCTGAAGGTTGTAGCGCGTGGTGGCATTGAGCTGATCAAGGCTGTCGATCATGCGGGCGAACTTGTCGCGCTGACGGTTGAGCAGCGGGGAGGTGTAGCCGTGGATCTCGATTTGGAGGTCGACGAACATCTCGAGATACTCACCAAAGCGCTGGGGCTCAGCAGTCATCTTCTCGGCAAGGGTGGTGCCCGGAACCTTCTCGGTCACGAGCGCCCAGCCGTTGGCGTTCTCGAGCTGGGAAACCTCGAGAGCCTTGGGGCTGCGGATGCCGCACTCATTGATGCGGGCAAGATTCAAAGCCTCGTTGAACACGTCGGAGACAGGCTTGGTCTCGTTAAAGACCTTGACAATCTTGTCGCCCAGGTCGTAAACGACCTTGTTGCCACGGCGGACGAGCTCGGTCTTGGAATCGGGTAGCAGCATGGTTGCATCCTTTCAACGATGCGATAGAAGCGACGGCGGGGGTGTGTGAAACACCCGTGCACCCCCGCCGTTAAAAACCGTGCTAAAACTAGCAGACGGCGTAGTCCTGAGGCTCGCGGCCGTAGTAGGCGTCCAGGTAGAGCTCCTTGATCTCGCTCATGAGCGGGTAGCGCGGGTTAGCACCGGTGCACTGGTCGTTGAATGCCTGCTCGGTCATCTCGTCGAGGGTGTCGAGGAAGTACTGCTCGTCAACACCGTAGTCGGCGATGGTCTTCTTGACACCGATGAAGTCCTTGAGCTCCTCGAGCTTCGTGATGAAGTTCTCGAAGACCTCCTTGTCGTCCTTGCCCTCGATGCCGCAGTACTTGGCCATCTCGGCGTAGTTGTGCAGCGCGTTGGGGTAAGGATACTGGGAGAACGTGCCCATCTTGACGGGAGCCTCGGCGGCGTTGTAGCGCATAACGCGGGTCAGGATGACGGCGTTGGCGAGGCCGTGGGGCAGGTGATGGAAGGCGCCGAGCTTGTGAGCCATGGAGTGGTTGAGGCCCAGGAAGGCGTTGGCGAAGGCCATGCCGGCCATGCAGGAGGCGTTGTGCATCTCCTCGCGGGCGTGCGGGTCCTTGGCGCCGTTCGTGAAGCTGGAGGGCAGGTTCTCGAAGACGAGCTTAGCAGCGCGCTCGGAGAGGCCCTTGGTGTAGTCGGAAGCCATGATGGAGACGTAGGACTCGATGGCGTGGGTCATGACGTCGATGCCGGAGGCAGCGGTCAGGCCGCGCGGGGCGGTCATGCAGTTGTCGGCGTCGACGATAGCCATGTTGGGGAGCAGCGCGTAGTCGGCGAGCGGCCACTTGATGCCGGTCTCCTTGTCGGTGATGATGGCGAACGGCGTGCACTCGGAGCCGGTACCCGAAGAGGTCGGGACGGCGACGAAGTAGGCCTTCTTGCCCATCTCGGGGAAAGTGAAGATACGCTTGCGGATGTCCATGAAGTCCATGGCCATGTCCTCAAACTTGCACTCGGGGTGCTCGTACATCATCCACATGATCTTGCCGGCGTCCATAGCGGAGCCACCGCCGACGGCGATGATGACGTCCGGCTCAAAGAGAGCCATCTGCTTGGCGCCGCGACGTGCGCACTGCAGCGACGGATCGGGCTCGACGTCGTAGAAGCAGTCGTGGGCGATGCCCATCTCGTCGAGCTTGGCCTCGATGGCGCGGGTGTTGCCATTCTTGAAGAGGAACTGGTCGGTGACGATGAAGGCGCGCTTCTTGCCCATGACGGTACCGAGCTCGTCGAGGGCGACGGGCGTGGAACCCTTCTTGAAGTAGACCTTCTCGGGAGCGCGGAACCACAGCATGTTCTCACGGCGCTCGGCCACAGTCTTAACGTTGATCAAGTGCTTCACCCCAACGTTCTCGGAGACGGAGTTGCCGCCCCAGGAGCCGCAGCCCAGGGTCAGAGACGGCTTCATGCCAAAGTTGTACAGGTCACCGATGCCGCCGTGCGAGGACGGGGTGTTGATGACGATACGGCAGGCTTTCATGACGTGCTCGAACAGGCTGATCTTCTCGGCCTGGGCGGGGTGCACGTACAGAGAGGCGGTGTGGCCCGGGCCACCGGCGAGCACCAGGTGCTCGGCCTTGTCGACGGCCTCCTGGAAGTCCTTGGCGTGGTACATGGCCAGGACCGGGGAGAGCTTCTCGTGGGAGAACTCCTCCTTGGCGGGGTCGGTGGAGGTGACCTCGGCGATCAGGATCTTGGTCTTGGCGGGAACCTCGATGCCGGCGAGCTCGGCGATCTTGGCGGCAGCCATGCCGGGGATGCGGTGATCGAGAGCGCCGTTCTTGAACATGGCGGCACGCAGGGCCTCCATCTCGGCACCCTGCTTGACGAAGTAGCAGCCGCGCTTCTGGAACTCGGCCTTGACCTGGTCATAGATGGTGTCGATGACGGTCACGGACTGCTCGGAAGCGCAGATCATGCCGTTGTCGAAGGTCTTGGAGTGGATGATGGAGTTGACGGCGAGCAGCACGTCGGCGGTGTCGTCGATGACGACCGGGGTGTTACCGGCGCCAACGCCCAGGGCGGGCTTGCCCGAGGAGTAAGCGGCCTTGACCATGCCCGGGCCACCGGTGGCGAGGATGATGTCGACGTCGCGCATGACCATGTTGGTCAGCTCGATGGAGGGGACATCAACCCAGCCGATGATGCCCTCGGGGGCACCGGCCTTGACGGCGGCGTCAAGCACGAGCTTGGCGGCGGCGATGGTGCACTTGGCGGCAGCCGGGTGCGGGGAGATGATGATGGCGTTGCGGGTCTTCAGGCTGATCAGCGTCTTGAAGATCGCGGTAGAGGTGGGGTTGGTCGTCGGGATGACGGCGCCCACGATGCCGATGGGCTCGGCGATCTTGGTGATGCCGTAAGCCTCGTCGCGCTCCAGGACACCACAGGTCTTGGTGTTCTTGTAAGCGTTGTAGATGTACTCTGCGGCGTAGTGGTTCTTGATGACCTTGTCCTCAAGAACGCCGCGGCCGGTCTCCTCGATGGCCATCTTCGCCAACGGGATACGAGCCTTGTTGGCGGCCATGGCGGCCTCATAGAAGATCTTGTCGACCTGCTCCTGCGTGTACGTAGCAAAAAGCGCCTGGGCCTCTCGCATCTGAGCGAGCTTAGCCTCAAGCGCCTCTACGTTGTCCACAATTGCGGGAGTAGTGTTTTCCGGTGACTTTTTCACCATTTGTGTCTCCTTGCGATCGGAGATTTACCCTACGCCTTGCATGATAGCAAGAAATTATTCGGCGAACGGTCAGATTCCTGTAAAAGGCACACTAGAACGCTTCAATAAACTGAAACGTTTTAACTAATACTATTTGCCAGTGCATCGCCCCGCTCATTGGGGACAGACTTACATGAGTGCTTTCACTCATTTGGGACAGACATTGATTTGCCATTTTGTCGTTCTTGGCCTTTTGTTCCCGCTCATTGGATATAAATAGGTTACAGGCTCAGCATTTCGTGTTGCTTCTCTCCTTTTAGGCGTTGCCTGTACAGTTTTGAAAGGAGAGATTATGCCCCGTTGCGCCCGCGCCGTTTCGCTCACCGGCTATTACCACGTCTATGACCGCGGCAACTCCAAACAGATTATTTTTGAAGATGACTCTGACCGCTATCGTTTCTTATCGGATATCTCGGACAGGTTTGCGCGCCATGAGGTGGCGGTTTTGGCTTGGTGCCTTATGGACAACCACTTCCATTTGATGGTTGATGACCCATTTGACAACCTTTCAAAGGCGATGCAGTGCGCTTTGACAGCATATGCAAAGTATTTCAATGGGAAAACGGGAAGAACGGGGCATCTGTTTGATAATCGCTATTCGCGGGTAGCGGTTGAGTCGGACACGCAGGCGGTGCAGCTGCTCGACTATATTCACCTTAATCCCGTGAAGGGTGCGCTTGATTCACTCGAGGCGTACCGCTGGTCAAGCTACAAGGCGTATCAGCTTGGCTATGACCCCTTTGACATCTGTGATGCGGCCCCTATGCTCGATATTGTCGGAGGCTCCCGTCGCTATTGCGAGCATCTCAAGGAAGTTGCCGGGCGCATCTGGTCAGTGGAGGTTCTTCCACGCCGTCGGATTCCCGATGAGGAGGCCCTTTCCGTTGCGCGCGAAGTCCTGCCGAGCATAGATCCTGCGCTGCTCAAGGCCCTGCCACGCCCCGAACGCGATGCCTGCCTGCTGAGGCTCAGGCGGGCGCATCTTACGGTTAAGCAAATTGCCCGTATCACCGGTATCGGCGCCACAAGCGTGACCAAGGCCACTGCGGGCTGGAAGGAGGCTGCGTGAGGCAGGGGCCGGAGCCGATCGGGGCGCCGCATGCGTGCGTCATGTCTGTCCCCAATGCGTGAAAACACTCATGTAAGCCTGTCCCGAATGAGTGCAAAAAGGCGCCCTCCGTAGGGGAGAGCGCCTTTGGTAAGTTCTATGTGAACGCGAGGTCTTTGACCCGGAGAGTCCGAGGTACTTGTTGGTAAGACCTTATTTAGGAGCGCGCAACCTTGCCAGACTTGAGGCAGGTGGAGCAAACGTTCATCTTGCGACGGTGACCATCGACGACGACGTAGACGCGCTGGATGTTGGGGCGGAACTTACGGTTGGTGACGCGGTGAGAGTGGCTGATGGAGCGACCGGCAACGGGGTGCTTACCGCAAACTTCGCAAACTTTGGACATAACTGACCCTCCTTGGGCGACAAACGAACATGTCGCGTTAACAAACAAGCCTGAACTATAGCACAGAAGCAGCTCCCTGTGCGTAATCTACACAGAGATATTCCTCTTTTGGCGATAGTGCTCACGCCACGGCCCTGGACGTAGATCCGATTTGCGTGCAGCAGAGGGGATTATGCCAGCTCGTGCGTGCGTTTTCAAGCTCGTCCCACAAATATATATAGGTTTATGGAGCATTGGGCTCCGTTTACGGATTGTTCTGTATTTATGCTCGCAATTAAGCTCGAGGTTGGCTACACTATCCCTTGACCATTAAAGGGGTACGAGATACCCACATGGAATTACATAGCTGCCAAAGAGCAGCCCTTCCTGTGGGTGTCTGGTCCGCTTTAAGCGGTCGGGCATCTATTTTTTTGACTGTGTTAGCAGTCAAGACATGTGAGGAAGGAGATCGATGGGCACGACTTCCCCCAAGGCGGTCATCATGGACGAGACCGCCGTCAATCGAGCGATGACCCGCATCGCGCACGAGATTCTCGAGCGCAACGAGGGCTGTGAAGACCTCGCTCTGGTCGGCATCGTCACGCGCGGCGACCTTCTGGCAAAGAAGCTCGCCGAGGAGATTAAGGAGATCGAGGGCGTCGACGTTCCGCTCGGCAGCCTCGACATTAGCTTCTACCGCGATGACTACGCTACCAATTTCGCTCCCGCGATCCACGCTACAAACATTCCCTTCAGCGTCGACGGCAAGCGCGTCGTGCTGGTGGACGACATCCTGTATACGGGCCGTACTATCCGCGCCGCTCTGGACGCCGTTATGGACCTGGGCCGTCCGAGCCGCATCGAGCTGGCAGTTCTCGTTGACCGCGGTCACCGTGAGCTCCCCATCTCGCCGGACTTTGTCGGCAAGAACGTTCCCTCGTCGCATGAGGAGAATGTGCACCTATATATGAAGGAAGTCGACGGCCACACCGCCGTCGAGATTAACGACGTCGCGCCGGGTTCCCACGTGGGCTCCGCGCCGCTGGGAGGTGAGTAGTACCGTGGCGTTCAACCATAAGCACCTGATCGACATTACCGAGTACTCCGAAGAGGACATCAAGCTCATCCTCGAGACCGCCAAGGCGTTCTCTGAGGTCAACGAGCGTGCGATCAAGAAGGTCCCCACGCTCAAGGGCAAGACCATCGTCAACATGTTCAACGAGCCCTCGACGCGCACCCGCAGCTCCTTCGAACTCGCCGAGAAGCGTCTTTCGGCCGACAGCCTCAACTTTGGCGGCTCCTCGACCTCCACGGTCAAGGGCGAGAGCCTCGTCGACACCGTCGAGACCCTCAACGCCTACAAGATTGATTGCATCGTCGTTCGCGATAAGCACGCCGGTGCTCCCTACATCGTCACGCAGAACTCGCCCGCGAGCGTCATCTGCGCCGGCGACGGCAAGCACAACCACCCCACGCAGGCCCTGCTCGACCTGTACACCATCTGGGAGCACAAGGGTGACTTCCACGGTCTGAAGGTCGCCGTCGTCGGCGATATCGCGCACTCCCGCGTGTGCGGCTCGCTGATCCCCGCACTTAAGATCATGGGCTGCGAGACCTACGCCGTCGCCCCCGGCACGCTGCTGCCGCCGGCGCCCGAGGTCCTGGGCTGCGACCACGTGACGAGCGACCTCGATTCCGTCCTGCCCGAGCTGGACGTCGTCTACATGTTGCGCGTGCAGCAGGAGCGCCTCGAGGGCGCACCGTTCCCCACGATTCGTGAGTACCACAAGCTCTTCGGTCTGACCAAGGACCGCGAGAAGCTCATGAAGCCCGATGCGATTATCTGCCACCCGGGCCCCATCAACCGCGGCGTTGAGTTCGACTCCTATATGGCCGACCACCCGCAACGCTCCGTCATCCTGGAGCAGGTCTACGCCGGTATCTGCGTGCGTATGGCTATCCTGTATCTGCTGCTTGGAGGTGCCGATAATGGCCTTGCTTCTTAAGAATGCCCACGTCGTCGACCCGTCCGTCGAGCTTGACGGTGTCGTTGACGTCCTGATTGACGGCGATAAGATCGCCGAGGTCGGCGAGAATCTCGCCGTCGAGGGAGCCGAGGTCCGCGACCTTTCCGGCAAGTACCTCGTCCCCGGCCTGGTGGATATGCACGTTCACCTTCGCGAGCCTGGCTACGAGGTCAAAGAGGACATCGAGAGCGGCACCCGCGCTGCTGCCAAGGGCGGCTTCACCGGCGTGTGCGCCATGCCCAACACCGATCCCGTCACCGATAACGGCACCGTCGTGGAGTTCGTCAAGTCCCGCGCTGCCGAGGTCGGCCACTGCCGCGTCTATCCGTCGGGCGCCATGACCCGCGGTCTTAAGGGCGAGGCCATGTCCGAGATGGGCGATATGGTCGCCCACGGCGCCGTCGCCTTCACCGACGATGGTCGCGGCGTGCAGGGTGCGGGCATGCTCCGTCGCTGCATGGACTACGGCAAGATGTTCGGCAAGGTCTTTATGAGCCACTGCCAGGACGAGGATCTGGTCGGCCACGGCCAGATCAACGAGGGCAAGGTCTCGACCCGTCTGGCCCTCGAGGGTTGGCCGGCCGCCGGCGAGGAGCTTCAGATTGCCCGCGACATCGAGATTGCCAAGCTGACCGGTGCCAAGCTGCACATCCAGCACATCTCCACCGCTCATGGCCTGGAGCTCGTGCGTGCCGGTAAGGCTGCCGGTGTCCAGGTGACCTGCGAGGCCACCCCGCACCACATGTTCCTGACCGAGAACGACCTGGACGAGACCTACAACACCTCGCTCAAGGTCAATCCGCCGCTGCGCACCGACGAGGATGCCGAGGCCATCCGTCAGGGTGTCATCGACGGTACCGTCGACGCTATCGTTACCGACCACGCTCCCCACACCCCGTGGGAGAAGGCCCGCGAGTTCGAGCTCGCGCCCTTTGGAATGATTGGCCTCGAGACTTCGCTGTCGCTCGTGCTCACTGAGCTGGTCAACACGGGCAAGATGAGCGTGAGCCGCATGGTCGAGCTCATGGCCATCAAGCCGCGTGAGATTCTGGGCCTCGATCAGGTTCAGGTCAAGGCGGGCTTTGTCGCCGACCTGACCGTGTTCGACCCCTCCGCAACCTGGACGGTTGGCGAGAACGGTTACGAGTCGCGCGCCGAGAACTCCGGTTTTGCCGGCCGCACGCTCACCGGTCGTGCCACCGATGTATTTGTCGGCGGTAAACAGACGCTTGCCGACGGCTGCATCTGCTAGCATAGCCTTATCGCTTTTGTGCGCGGCGCCCTTGCGGTGCCGCGCTTTCTGTTCGCCTGAACCATGCAACCGCATGGGGGATTGGAGCGTCTATGCCCACACCTTCCACTGCACGCATGCACGACTTCGAGGTCGTCTCGAACCAGGAGATCGCCGACGGCATCTTCTCGCTCGTAATCTCGGCCCCCAAGCTTGCAAGTGCGCTCAAGCCCGGTCAGTTTGTGAACATTGCCGTGCCCGGCGATGCCTCCTCGCTGCTTCGCGTGCCCCTGAGCTTCTATCGCGCCGACGCCGAGGCCGGCACCGTCGAGCTGTGGTACGCCGTCGTGGGCGACGATACCCGCCGTTTGTCCCAGATGGGCCCTGGCTCCACCTCTAACCTGTTGGGCCCCGGTGGCCGTGGCTGGATGGTACCCGAGGGCACCAGGAAGGCACTGCTCGTCGCCGGTGGCATCGGCGTTCCGCCTGTGCTGTGTCTTGCCGGCATGCTTGCCGAGCAGGGTGTTGATGTGGACGTGTGCCTGGGCTTTGGCACCGCTTCCAAAGCCGTGGGTGTCGATGAGTTCCGTGCGCTGGGCGCCACGGTTAACGTGTGCACCGACGACGGTTCGCTCGGCACGCACGGTTTTTGCACCGATCCGGCAGCCGAGCTGCTTGGAGAGGGCGGCTACGGCTACGTCGCCAGCTGCGGCCCCGCCGTCATGATGAAGAAGGTCGCCGCCGCTGCCGCCGAGGCCGGTGTGTACTGCGAGGTGTCGCTCGAGCGCATGATGAGCTGTGGCTTTGGCGCCTGCAACACCTGCAATGTCGAGACGGTCGACGGTATGAAGGGTGCTTGTATGTGCGGCCCCGTGTTCGATGCTTCCAAGGTGGTGGTCTTCTAGTGGGTACCGTGAACATGGCCGTCGATTTCGGCGGCGTCAAGATGCAGAACCCCATTAACACCGCAGCCGGTACCTTTGGCTACGGTTGGCAGTTCCAGAACTTCTTTGATGTTTCCCAGCTGGGCGCCATCACCACCAAGGGTTGCGCTGCCGAGCCCTGGCCCGGCAATCCCGCGCCCCGCATGGCCGAGATTCCCGGCGGTATGATCAACTCCGTGGGTCTTCAGAACCCCGGCGTGGCCGCCTTTGCCCGCGAGTCCGGTCCGTGGCTCGAACAGCTGTCCAAGGACGGTTGCCAGGTCATTTGTCAGGTTGCCGGGCACTCCGTTGATGAGTTTGTGCGCGCGCTCGAGATGTATGTCGAGCTATGCCCCTGGGCTGCCGGCTACGAGATCAACGTGAGCTGCCCCAACATCGCCGCCGGCGGTGCCGCCATGGGCTCTACGCCCGAGGGCGCCTCTTCCGTCATGGCCGCCTGCCGTAAGGTGACCGATAAGCCGCTGTTCGTCAAGATGGCTCCGGTTAACGTCGCCGAGATTGCCAAGGCTCTCGAGGCCGCGGGAGCCGATGGCCTTTCGGTCATTAACTCCATCCAAGGCATGGCCATCGATGTTCATACCCGCAAGTCCCGCGTGGCCAAGCCCAAGGGCGGCCTTTCTGGCCCGCTTTGCCACCACATCGCCGTGCGCATGGTCTGGGAGGTTGCCCAGGCCGTCGATATCCCCATCAACGGTGTCGGCGGTGTCATGACTGGCGAGGATGCGGCTGAGTTTATCCTGGCCGGCGCCACCTGCGTGTCGGTCGGCATGGCCAACTTCGTCGATCCGTGTGCTTCGCTTAAGATCGCGCATGAGCTCGAGGCCTGGGCCGAGTCCCAGGGCGTAAAGGACATCAACGAGCTGGTGGGTGCTTTCGAATGCTAGAGAATGATGCCCGCGACCGTGTTATCGTCGCCCTCGACTGCGACCGTGAGCGCGCGCTCGAGCTCGCCCACGAGCTTTCGGGCCATGCCGCCTGGCTCAAGGTCGGCATGACGCTCTATTACGCTGAGGGTCCCCAGATCGTCAAGACCTTTAAGGACCTTGGCTTTAAGGTCTTCCTCGACCTTAAGTTCCATGACATTCCGCATCAGGTGCGCGGCGCTGCCCGCTCGGCTTCGCTTGCCGGTGCCGACCTGCTTTCGGTCCACGGCCTGGGCTCGGGTGCTATGCTCGCTGCCTGCCGCGAGGGTGCCGAGGAGGCGCGTGAGGACCGCGCCAAGCTCGTCGCCATCACCGTGCTCACGAGCATGAATCAGGATGCCTTGAGCGAGATCGGCGTCGAGTCGCCCGTGGCCGAGGAGGCCGCCCGCTTGGCAAAGCTTGCTCAGGCCAATGGCATCGATGGCATCGTGTGCTCACCGATGGAGGCTCACGACATGCGTGAGCTGCTGGGTCCTGATGCCCTGATCGTGACTCCGGGTGTGCGTCCGGTGGGTGCCGCCCTTGGTGATCAGTCCCGCGTGGCGACGCCTTCCCAGGCTATCGAGCGTGGCGCAAGCCACATTGTGGTGGGCCGTCCCATCACCGGTGCCGACGATCCGGTTGCCGCCTTTGACGCCATCGTCGCCGAGCTGGTCGAAAACGTTGCGTAAAAGATTCCCCTAAGTCACCACATTTGGGTCTCATTAGCACAAAATAGCCCCTGTGCCTGCGTAAACTTTCCCATCCTTTGTGTGGAATCGCAGGTCAGGGGCTTAACTTTGGGCGCAGTATATTGCGCTTTTTGCGGGTATCGTCTAACCTATGGAGCCGCGATTAGGCATTTTGTACGTTCTACGTGCTAAAATGCCAATTATTGAATCAGATATAACCCAACTATTTGGAGGTACGAATGGCACTCCCTCAGCTTACCGACGAGCAGCGCAAGCAGGCTCTTGAGAAGGCTGCTGCCGCACGTCACGCCCGCGCTGAGCTTCGCGAGCAGATCAAGAAGGGCGAGAAGTCCCTCGAGTCCGTGCTCAACTCCGATGACCCCATCGCTTCCCGCATGAAGGTTTCCACCCTCATCGAGTCTCTCCCCGGCTATGGCAAGGCCAAGGCCGCCAAGATCATGGAGGAGCTCGGTATCTCCGCTACTCGTCGCGTCCAGGGCCTCGGCGTCCGTCAGCGCGAGCAGCTCCTCGAGCAGCTGACCAAATAAGTGAGCGCTCAGGATTCCAAGCTCTTTGTGATTTCTGGACCGTCAGGCGCAGGCAAGGGTACGCTCGTCACTCGTGTGCGCGAGCGCCGCTCGAACCTGGGTCTGACGGTTTCGGCTACCACGCGAGCACCACGCAAAGGTGAGGTCGACGGCGTCAACTACTTTTTTCTGACGCGCGAGGAGTTCGACCGCCGCGTGGCAAACGGTGAGTTTGTTGAGTGGGCCGAGGTCCACGGTAACTGCTACGGCACGTTGGTGAGCGAGGTCACATCCAAGCTCGCCTCGGGCTCGTCTCTGATTTTGGAGATCGATGTCCAGGGCGCCCTGCAGGTGAAGGAGCGTTTCCCCGAGGCCGTGCTGATTTTTATCAAGCCGCCTTCGCTTGAGGTGCTCCGCGAGCGTCTAGTCGGTCGCGGTACCGAGACGCCCGAGACGATTGAGCTGCGTATGGCAAACGCCGCCGATGAGCTTGCCCTTGCCGACCGCTACGACGACGTCGTGGTGAATGACGATCTCGACCGCGCGACCGATGAGCTCGTTCGCGTTCTCGATATGCATGAAAGGATCTGAGGTCCGTGTCCGTTGTAAAGCCTTGCATTGACGATCTTCTGGAGAAGACCGATCACAACCGCTTCCTGCTCGCTTCGCTTGCCTCCAAGCGCGCCTGCGACATCAATAGCATGCTGCGTGGCCAGCACAACCGCGTGCTTGCCGTCCAGGATGTCGATGACATCACCATCGGGCTTTCCGGTGCCGATACCATCTCGATGGCTATGGACGAGATTGTCGACGGCGACATCTCTTACGACGAGGCCCGTTACGAGAAGGCGCTCGGCCACAAGGTTGCTGAAGCCTAAATGGCGGCTCGCGTCTGCCTAGTCCACTATCACGAGGTTGGGCTGAAGGGCAAGAACCGCGCACATTTTGAGCATATCCTCATGGATAACATCAAGGCGGCCTTGGCCGCCTTTTCCGTGAATGCCGTGTCTCGAATTTCCGGTTATATCCTCGTGACCTTTAACGAACATCAGGCCGACGAGGCGGCGCGTGTCATTCGCACCGTTCCCGGCGTTGCCCGTGTGTCTTTGGCGTATCACACCAACCGCGACCCGCAGGAGTACTGCGCCGCCGCTGTGAAGGCGCTGCGCGAGTTTGGTTCCTTCGATTCGTTTAAGGTGCACGCCAAGCGCTCCAATACTGACTATGAGCTCACCTCGATCGATATCAATCGACAGGTTGGCGAGGTGCTGTGTGAGGCGTTTCCCGATAAAAAGGTCCAGATGCACGACCCCGACGCGATGGTGCACGTTCTGGTGGTTCAGGGTAGTGTCTACGTGTATGCGCGCTCCGAGCGCGGCGTTGGCGGCCTTCCGGTGGGTTCTGCCGGCAAGGTCGTGACGCTGCTGTCGTCGGGTATCGATTCTCCGGTGGCGACCTGGATGCTCGCGCGCCGCGGCGCGGTTTGCGTGCCGGTACATTTCTCCGGTCGTCCGCAGACGCCCGATACGAGCGAGTATTTGGTGCAGGACATCATCCGTGCGCTTGAGCCGGGTGTCCAGATCGGTCGTCTGTACGTGGTTCCGTTTGGCGACTGCCAGCGTGAGATTTCGGTCACCTGCCCCAGCAACCTGCGTGTGATCATGTATCGTCGCATTATGTATTCGGTTGCCGAGCGCATTGCGCACATCGAGGGCGCCAAGGCCATCGTTACGGGCGAATCGCTTGGGCAGGTTGCCTCCCAAACGCTTGAGAACATCATGGCCGTCAACGAGGCCGTGAAGATTCCCGTGTTCCGTCCTCTCATCGGTTCGGACAAGCAGGAGATCATCGCGCGTGCCGAGGAGATCGGTACGTTCGATATCTCGACTGAGGCCGCTCCCGACTGCTGCACGCTGTTTATGCCGCGCCGTCCCGAGACGCACGCTAAACTCGATGCCGTGCATGAGGCCTGGGAACTGTTTGATCATGAGGAGATGATTGAGCGCCTGCTCAAGCAGACAGAGTACATCGACTTCGAGAGCAACACATATAAGGCCCCTAAGACCTTAAAACGCAAACATTCGGAGCTTGCTCCGCGTGAGATTTACCAAGATTACGAGTAAATTTGTGCATAGACCGACGATGCGCCTGCATCGTCGGTCTTTTGGTATCTGGGCAAATGATGCCAAGATGTTCATTCGCTGACGTGTGCCTGAATAAATGGACAGATTTGTGCAAGGTTTTGGTCAGCTTTTGGTTTGACCTCGAAAACCGGTTTTCGGGCGTGGCTGTTGCGGAGCTCCTTTCCTGACACGATGGTGTTGGGAGGTTTTGCTATGGCGCAGCGCGAACAACACGAACGAGTCAAAAAGATGGACCGTTGGGCGGGCAAACTGCTCGGTCATAAGACAGTGGTGATGGCGATACTGGTCGTCATTGCGATGGCGAGTGGACTGGCAATGGCGAACCTTGGCGGCGGTGCCGGCGGTGTGTCGTTTGAGCGCACTGATGGTTCGGGCACGTTAGTGGAGCCGGGATCCGGCGATGCTTCGAGTGGAAAGACATCTGAAGGCTCTTCGCCTAAGGCGTCTGCCGCGGCAGAGGTCTATGTCGATGTTGATGGCGCCGTGGTGTCACCCGGTGTATATCGCCTCAAAGACGGGGCGCGGGTGGCTCAGGCGATTGATGCCGCCGGCGGGCTGGCGCCCGAAGCAGACGTTACGGGGCTTAATCGTGCATCCAAGGTCACTGATGGACAAAAAATTCACGTTCCAACGGTAGGGGAGCAGCAGGCGTCCATTGCGGAAGCCGGTGTTGATGGTGGGACTTCCGCATCGTCGGGCGTTAGTGGCGCAACAGGCCTAGTAAACATCAATACGGCAAGCGCAGAAGAGCTGCAGACGCTTTCGGGCATCGGCCCCTCCATGGCCCAGTCGATTATCGATGAGCGGACAAAGAACGGTGCTTTCGCCTCGGTTGACGATCTGATGCGTGTGTCGGGAATCGGCGAGAAGAAGCTTGCCAAAATCAAAGATTGCATCTGCGTATGAGCGCGACCGAGCGCGAGCACGTGATGCCTCCGCGACCCCTGATTCCGTGGACGATGGCCCTGTGTGCCGGCATGTGCGTGAGCTGCGCCTTGGTGCTCAGCATAGCCGCTGATGCGCTGCTGAGGGAGCGGGCGACGGCGGTCGGGCCGCTATGGTCCATTCCCGTTGCGGCAGCGGTTTTCGTTGTGCTGGCTCACTCTTGTGCGCGGCTTGCCCCTTTGAAGCGGTGGCTGTATGCCGTGTCCGCCGGTCTCGTGGCGGGAGCGGTCGTCTCGGCGTGGTGGGCCGTGGGTGTGCTCAGCGCCTCGAAGGCGCTCGACGGTCGAGCGGCAAGCGGCCTCGAGTTTTTCGTGCAGGGTGATCCATCCATAAACGACGACGTGTATTCCTATACCTGCGAGGCACGCGCGGACGGTAAGAACTTGGCAACGGTTCGCCTATCGTGTGATCGTGAGCTCAAGGTCGGGGTGCACGTGCGTGTTATCGGTCGCGTTTCGCGTTTTGAGAACGAGGCATATGGACGATCGCGCGTGCTCCGAGGCGAGGTGCGTAAGGTTAAAGCCGTTCGGATTGTGTCGGTCGATGAGGGTTCTCCGGGGCCGCTGCTTCGGCTGCGAAATGGGCTGCTTGCGTCCATCGCGCCTGCGACCGACCCGGCGCGTGCGCTCATAGCCGGTGTCGTCTGCGGTCGTTCGGCCGAGCTGCGCGCCCAGCCGGCGGGCGACTGGTTTTCTGTGACGGGAACGGCACATCTTATCGCCGTCTCGGGCAGCCATTTGGCTATCGTGGGGTTTGTAATCGAGGGCGTATTGCAAAAGACTCGGTGCTCACGTGGTCTTCAGCGGGCGATATTGGCGATAACGCTTGTGGGCTACGCTGCATTTACGGGCGCGTCTCCCTCGGCCGCGCGCGCGTGCTGCATGGTGTTCGTGACGCTTGTCGTAAACGACGCGGGGCGTCGTCGGCACGGCCTTTCGGCACTCTTCGTAACCATGTCCATCTTTGTGCTACTGCGGCCGACGGTGCTGTTCGAGATGGGCTTTCAGCTATCATGTGCCAGCATCTTAGCCATTCTGTGCTTTTGCCCCTATGCGACCTATGCTTTGGGTGAGCTGGGTGTGCCATCGGGCGTTACCAGCGTGTTTTCCGTCACGCTGTGCTCGCAACTGGCGACACTTCCCATTACCATTCCTGCCTTCGGTACATTCTCGCTCATTGCTCCGTTGTCAAATGCGGTCATCGGTCCGGTGGTGAGCGTTCTGCTCGCTGTGTCGATCGTGCTGGTTCCCTTTTCGCTCGTGGGACCGTTGCGGACTTGGGCGCTCGTTGTGCCCATGATTGCCGCCCGTTGCGCGCTGTTCTTCGAGCAGCTGTTTGCCGCCGTGCCGGGTGCATACGTGAGCGTGCCGCCCGATAGCATGTGGATTTACCTATTGCCGTGTTTTCTGGCGGTTCTGCTGGTCTGGTGGCCGCGTCCCCGTGCACGTCCTATGGCGGCGGGGCTTGCATGCCTGATGCTCTTGGCTGCGATTCCGTACGTCTATTGGGATCGATTCGCTCCGCCTTCGGTGACGGTGCTCGATGTGGGCCAGGCCGATGCGATTCTTATCCGCCAAGGCGGCGCAGTAGCTCTCGTCGACTGCGGGCTCGACGAGCGCGTGGTGGCGGCGTTGGTTCGCAATAACGTGCACCATATCGATGCCGTCTTTGTGACGCATTGGGATGAGGACCACTGGGGTGGTTTGCCTGCCGTGCTCGAACAGTTTTCGGTCGGAACGATTGCCGTGGCGGCGGATGCGCTGGAGGATGCTCCTGCCGAGGTATTGAACCGACCTGGCGTGGAGTATCGGCAGGTGCGCCGTGGGGATACGGTCGACATCGGCTCATTTTGCGCCCGCGTGATGTGGCCATTCGAGTCCGTGGATGGCGAGGGAAATGAGGACTCGCTTGTCCTGCTGCTCTCTTATGTTCAGGAAGGTAAGGGCCTGCGAATACTTCTCACCGGTGATGCCGAGCTCGACCAAGAACGGGAATTCGTGCAGGAGGTGGGGGATATCGATGTACTTAAACTTGGGCATCACGGCTCCAAGGTTTCAGTCGATGGTGAGTTGCTGGACGTCCTGAAGCCCGAGCTTTCCCTCGCAAGCGCCGGTGAGGGGAATCGATACGGCCATCCGTCCGATGCCTGCATCGATGCCGTTAAGGAAGCGGGTGGTGTGTTCGCGTGTACCATCGAACACGGCGACATTACCGTCGCACCGACTGCGAATGGCTTTGTGATGCGATGCCAGCGACCGTGACGACGTCGTTGGCGTGTGGTGGGCCCCTGGGCTAGAATGGCACGGAACGAATGCGAAGGCCTGCGGGAGGGGAGCGCAATGTCCGAAACCGGTTTGCTGCCGGCATATCTGATCGTCGGTACCGACGGAGTTAAGCGCGATCACGCCGTCTCGCGTATGAAAGCGCGTCTGGAAAAGTCGGGTATGGTCGAGTTCAACCTCGACGAGCGAGACATGACCAAGGACCCCGATATCGAGTCCATTATCGGATCGCTTAACACCTTTCCGATGGGCAGCGAGTTTCGTCTGGTAATCCTCGATGGCTGCTCAAAGCTCGCCAAGGCGGTCTCGGAGCCGCTCGTTGGGTATCTGGCGAGTCCCAGCCCCACTACGGTCTGCCTCATCATCGCCGACTCACTTGCCAAGAATACGCGCCTGTATAAGGCAATCGCCAAGATCGACAAGAAGGCTATCGTCGATTGCTCGGGTACCAAGCGCTGGGAACTGCCGCGCCGTGTTCAGCAGATGGCGACGCAGCGCGGTAAGTCGATTTCGACGGCGGCCGCCGAGGAGCTCGTCTCGCGTTCGGGCGAAAACACGCGCATGCTCGATAACGACTTGGCTAAGCTTGCCCAGATGGTCGAGTCGCCTCAGATTGAACTTGCCGATGTTGAGCGCTGGATTGTCCGTACGGCCGAGGTTCAACCCTGGGACTTCCTCAACGCCATCTCGGCTCGCGATATGCGGCGATCGCTCGAGCTCTTCAATCTACTGCCCGCCAAGAGCTACGTGTGGACTTACACATTGCTGTGCGGCCGCATCCGCGAGCTTATCGTTGCCAAGGCGCTCGATGCGCGCGGACAGGGTCGTGAGCTGGCCGCAACACTTAAGCTCCAGTCCTGGCAGGTCAAGAATCACCTGACCTGGGCACGTCGCTTTTCGATGGCAGAGCTCGTTGCCGCGCTCGAGGGCGCGGTCGATGTGGAGCTCGCGCTGAAGGGTTCGGCCGATTCTCAGACCGCGCTTTTGCTCTGGATTACGAACATCTTGAGAAAATCGTGATGATACCTGCCTATTTGGCAAATTCGTTCTATCCCTTTGAGGGGGAGCGTGCTATAGTAGGCGCTTGCATGACCTCACCGTGTCTCAGAGGTGTCATACATTTTTTGCAAGGAACTCGAAAGGAACTCCAGAAGTGGCAAACATCAAGTCTCAGAAGAAGCGTATCCGCACCAATGAGGCAGCTCGCATGCGTAACAAGGCTGTCAAGTCCGAGCTCAAGACGCTGACCAAGCACGTCCAGTCCGCCGTCGCCGAGGGCGACGCCGAGAAGGCCCAGGCTGCCCTCAAGACCGTCACCAAGCGTCTCGACATGGCTGCCGCCAAGCATGTTATCCACAAGAACCAGGCTTCCAACCGCAAGTCCGGTCTTGCTAAGCTCGTGAACAGCATCAACGCCTAAGTTGTAAATTTCACACCACACAGATTACGCGCATAAATGGAGCCTGTTTTATGGAGCAGGCTCCATTTTTTGTATCGCTCGGGTAAGATAGTCCGCATGAATACTTCAATTGACATTTCCCACATCCGCAACTTCTCAATTGTTGCGCACATCGACCATGGCAAGTCCACGATCAGTGACCGCATCCTCGAGCTCACCCATACCGTTGACGAGCGCGACATGGAGTCGCAGCTGCTCGACACTATGGATATCGAGCGCGAGCGCGGCATCACGATCAAGTCCAATGCCGTTCGCGTGTCCTATGACGCCGATGATGGCGAGACGTATCAGTTCAACCTGATCGATACGCCGGGCCACGTTGACTTTACCTACGAGGTCTCGCGTTCGCTGGCCGCCTGCGAGGGCGCGGTGCTCGTCGTCGATGCCACCCAGGGTGTCGAGGCCCAGACCGTCTCCAATGCGACGCTCGCCATGAACGCCAATCTGGACATTGTGCCGGCCATCAACAAGATCGACCTGCCCTCGGCCCATCCCGATGAGGTTAAGACCGAGATCGAGGATGACCTGGCGATCCCTGCCGATGATGCTGTGTGCGTCTCGGGCAAGACCGGCGAGGGCATTCACGATCTGCTGGAGTCCATTGTCTTTTTGATTTCGCCGCCTAAGGGCGATGCAAACGCTCCGCTCAAAGCGCTCATTTTGGATTCGTACTTTGACGAGTATCGCGGTGTGGTGGCTACGGTGCGCGTCTTCGATGGTTCCATCAAAAAGGGCGATACCCTGCTTATGATGCAAGCCAAGGGCGACTTTTTGGTCGACGGCGTGGGCGTCAAGCGTCCTGCCGAGACCCCGGTCGACGCGCTGACGGTCGGCGAGGTCGGATATGTGGTCACGGGCTTGAAGGATCCCGAGGCCGTTCGCGTGGGCGATACCCTTACGTGGGCGTCGAACCCCTGCCCCGAGCCGCTTCCCGGTTATCGCGAGGCCAAGCCCATGGTCTATACGGGCCTGTTCCCGATCGACAACAAGGACTACGAGAACCTGCGTGACGCGCTCGATAAACTGCACGTCAACGACCCGTCGTTGGTGTGGGAGCCCGAGACCTCGGTGGCGCTCGGCTTTGGCTTCCGCGTGGGCTTCCTGGGCCTGCTGCACATGGAAGTCGTCAAGGAACGCCTGGAGCGCGAGTTCAACCTGGACCTCATTGCCACGAGTCCCTCGGTTGACTATCACGTCTACAAGACCGACGGCGAAATGATCGATGTCCGCAGTCCGCAGGACCTTCCCGAGGCCACACGCATCGATCGTATCGAGGAACCCTACCTCAAGGCAAAGATCATCTGCCCGCCTGAGTACACGGGTGCCGTCATGCAGCTCGCCATCGAGCACCGCGGCGTCACAACCGACATGATCCACCTGACGAGCAAATCGGTCGAGATGCGCTTCGATATGCCGCTCGCCGAGCTCATCTTGGACTTCTTCGATCAGCTCAAGAGCCGCACCAAGGGCTATGCCTCGCTCGACTACGAGTTCAACGAGTACCGTCCCTCCGAGCTCGTGAAGCTCGATATTTTGCTTTCGGGCGACGAGGTGGACGCGCTTTCGTTTATCGTCCATAAGGACAAGGCATATGGCCTGGCCCGTGGCCTGTGCGACAAGCTCAAGGAGATCATCCCGCGTCAGCTGTTCGAGGTGCCTATCCAGGGTGCTATCGGCAACAAGATCATCGCCCGTTCCACCGTCAAGGCGCGTCGCAAGGACGTTCTTGCCAAGTGCTACGGCGGCGATATCTCGCGTAAGCGCAAGCTGCTCGAGAAGCAGAAAGAGGGCAAGAAGCGCATGAAAGCCATCGGATCGGTCGAGGTTCCGCAGGAGGCCTTTATGGCGATCCTCAAGGTGGACGAGTAGGTCCATGGCGCTTTCTGATTACAGCAAGCGGCTGCTGGGTGCCTATGCCGAGCAGCCGTTCCTTATGGCTCCCATGGCGGGCGTAACCGACCCTGCCTATCGCATCATGTGTCGCCGCCGCGGTGCCAACCTTGCCTACAGCGAGATGGTGAGCGTGGCGGGCCTTGCCTATGCCAGCAACAAGACCTGGCGCCTGGTGCTACCGGCCGACGAGGAGCAACAGATCTGCGTGCAGCTCTTTGGCTCCAAGCCCGATCAGTTTGCGAGCGCCGTTGCCGCCGTCGAGGAGCGCGTTGGCGATCGCCTGTCGCTCATCGATATCAATATGGCATGCCCCGCCCGCAAGGTTGTCACCAAGGGCGAGGGTTCGGCACTCATGCGCACGCCCGACCTGGCGGAGAAGATCGTCGAGGCCACGGTGGGCGCGGCGCACGTGCCCGTGACCGTCAAGATTCGCAAGGGCTTTTATGCCGAGGACCGTAATGCCGCGACATTTGCCCAGATGCTTGAGAGTGCAGGGGCTGCCGCAGTCGCCGTGCATGGTCGTTGCGCCACGCAGCTCTACACGGGCCAGGCCGATTGGTCGGTCGTCGATGAGGTTGCCGACGCTGTCGAGATTCCCGTGATTGGTTCGGGCGATGTGTTCTCGGCCGAGGACGCTGCTGAGCATCTGCACGGCTCGGGTGCCAGTGCGGTGTTTATCGCGCGCGGCATCTACGGCAATCCGTGGGTGTTCGGCGATGCCCGAGCCCTTGCACTCGATGGCACGCCTGTTCCTTCTCGCTCCTCGGTCGAGCGCCTGGAGGCTCTGCGTGAGCACCTGACGTTGACGCACGAGCTTCTGCCGCTCATGTCGCGTGCTCGCACGTACGCAAGCTGGTACTTAAAGGGCATGCCCCATGCCGCCGCCTGGCGCGCTCAGGTGGTGCGTTGCTCTACGTACGAGGAGTTCATGTCGCTGGTCGAAGATATCGAGCGCGACGTGGTGGCCTGCGAGGCCGCGCTTGCCGCCGGCGAGTCGGTGCCAGCTCATCCGCTGGAGGCCTAACGGTGGCCGTTACCGCGCTGTACGTGCACGTGCCGTTTTGCGCTCAAAAGTGCCGGTACTGCGACTTTGACTCGCGCAGCTTTGCTGCGTGTGATTTGGATGTCGCGCTTGATTCCTATTTTGAGCAGTTGTATGCGCGCCTCGATTCCTTTGGCGACGCCGGGGCGCTTGCGCAGGTCCGCACGGTCTATACTGGCGGCGGCACGCCATCGCTGGCAGGGGAGCGCCTGGTGGAACTTGCCCGGCGTATCTCCATGTGGTGCAAACCCGTTGAATTTACTTGCGAAGCCAATCCTGAGTCCCTGACCGCTGCGCTCGCCACCGCGCTTGCCGAGGCGGGTGTCACGCGCATCTCTCTGGGCGTGCAAACCCTCGACAATACCGAGCTGGCCGCTATTGGCCGCATTCACGATGCTAATCGGGCACTTGCGGCTATCGCGACGGTGAAGGATGCTGGCCTCGATGTGTCGTGCGACCTGATGTGCGGCCTTCCCGGGCAGACGGCCGCAAGCTGGCGGAGCACGCTCGATGGCGTGCTGGCGGCGGCGCCGCATCATGTGTCGATCTACCCGCTCACGCTTGAGGAGGGGACGCCCCTTTATCGCATGGCGTGCCGTGACGAGTCGCTCGAGCCCGATGAGGATTTTCAGGCTTCGTGCATGGACGCGGCGCGTGAGCGCCTGGGTGCGGCCGGCTATCATCCGTATGAGGTGGCGAGCTACGCGCTCGACGGCCATGAGTGCGCCCATAACATTGCCTACTGGACCGGACAGGGCTACCTGGGCCTGGGTCGTTCTGCCGCGGGCATGCTCGACGACGAGGATTTCGACCGTCTTGCAGGTTTGTTCCCCGGCGTGTCTTCTCGAGGCGATTCGTACCGCGTGCGTCTGGTGCAACGTGACGATGACGCGACGGCGTTCGAGGCCGAATATCTGTCGCAGCGCGAGGCTGTCGCCGAAGACTTGATGCTCGCTTGTCGCATGACGCGCGGTGTTGCGTCCGACCTGTTGGCTCGTGCAGCTTGCGTCATCCCAACGGGCGAGCTGGCAGCTGCCTGCGATCGTGCGCTCGAATTGGGTCTTGCCACTTGGGTGCCCGAGACGCTCGGGATTCATGAGGGACCCTTCACCTCGGCAGATGTCATCGCGGGCCATGTTCGAGCTCGTCTGGCGCCGACCCATCTGGGCTGGCTCGATGGAAATGTTCTGTTCGAGCTGTTTTGGGATCTAGCTTAGACCGCTCGGGTAGAATTACCGGAATATATACGCTGCTGTGAGCAGGAGGTTGCCGCGCATGGCGACGATGAACGAAAAAGATTACTACGAGATTCTGGGTGTCTCCAAGGACGCCACCTCGCGTGATATTCAAAAGGCCTTCCAGCAAAAGGCCCGTAAGCTCCATCCGGACGTCAATAAAGAGCCGGATGCCGAGGAAAAGTTTAAAGAGGTTTCCGAGGCCTACGCCGTGCTTTCGGATGAGCAAAAACGTGCGCGCTATGACGCCATGCGTTCTGGCAATCCCTTTGCCGGTGCTCCTACGGCTTCGCCCTATGGTGGCGGCTACGCCGGCAGCACGGGCTATGGCAATCCCTTTGAGGGCGGCTTTCCCTTTGGTGGCGCCTGGGGCCAGCAGCGTCGCGGCCAGGCTGCCTTCAATCCTGAGAACGGCGCCAACGTGGTCGTCGATATCAAACTCGACGCCAAGGAGGCCAGGGGCGGTGCCCGCAAGACCGTCCGCTACACGCGCTTCGATACTTGTAGCAACTGCGGCGGCTCGGGCTCCGTTTCGTCTGAGCATGCCCATACCTGCCCGAGCTGCGGTGGCCGCGGCCACATCGACGTTGACCTGTCCTTCCTGTTTGGTGCGGGCACGTTCCGGTCGGTCTGCCCCGAGTGCGGCGGTTCCGGTAAGGTCGTGGCCGACCCCTGCCCCGATTGCGGTGGCAGCGGGCGAACCCGTGTGACCTCCGAGCAGACGATTGAGTTTCCTGCCGGCACGCACGATGGCGACGAGGTCCGCATTAGCGGCATGGGCCATGCTGGCACTAACGGTGCCGCGGGCGGCGACCTGGTCGGCCGCGCCCATGTTGAGGCCGAGCGCTTGGAAGGCAAAGCTCGTACTGGCTTTTACCTGATGGGCATTGTGGCGCCGTTTTTGGTGCTGTCGGCCATCTCGGGCGTGTTCTCGGCCTTTGCCGTGATGTGCTTTATTCCGTTTACCATGGGCCTGTTCATGGTGCTTTCGGACGGTGTGCTTCATCGCAGCCTGCTGTGGTGGAAGCGCGGTGCGATGCAGTTTGCCAACGGTTTTGCCAACGGCTTCATGTTCGCGCTCGTGTCGGTTTGGTTCGCGAGCTGCTCGCAACGGGCCATGCTTTCGCCGTATCAAATGCAATAACATCAAACCCTTTGTTTGCGGTCGGCCCAGCTTGGGTATAGGACGCACTGTGACAATAATGAAAGTCGGAAGGATTCGGTCGTGTCGGAAAATAGGGATTACTACGAGGTGCTTGGCGTCGACAGGGATGCCGACGCGCGGACGATTAAGCGTGCGTTTCTAAAGAAGGCCCGTACCGTACATCCGGATGTTTCGGACGATCCCGAGGCCGAGGCCAAGTTCAAGGAGCTCAACGAGGCCTATTCCGTTCTTTCCGATGAGCAGAAGCGTGCTAACTACGACCGTTACGGCACTGCCGACGTTCCTGGTGGTTCGGGCTATGTCGACATCAACGATATCTTTGGTGGCATGGGCATGGACGACCTGTTCTCGTCGTTCTTTGGCGGTGGCGCCGGTGGTGGCGCCCGCAGTCGTCGTGAGCGTCGTCGCGGACGTGACATGGCCATCTCCCTTTCGGTGACCCTTGAGGAGGCGGCGCTCGGTTGCAAAAAGACGATCAGCTATGATCGCCTTGCTCCTTGCGAGGACTGCAACGGTACCGGTAGGGCCGAGGGTGCACAGGAAAAGCAGTGCAGTCGCTGCCACGGTACGGGCTACGTCACGACGGTTCAGCGATCGTTTTTGGGCCAGGTTCAGTCTTCCTCGCCTTGCCCCGACTGCCATGGCGAGGGCACGGTTATCGACCATCCCTGCGAGACCTGCGACGGTCAGGGCCGTACGCCTTCGCACGAAAAGATCGACATCGATATTCCCGCCGGCGTTTCGACCGGTCGCCAGCTGCGTGTGAGCGGCTTTGGCGAGGCCGGCCTTCGCGGCGAGCCTTCGGGCGACCTGATTGTCAACGTGCGCGTTGCCGACCATGAGCGCTTTAAGCGCAACGGTGACGACCTGTACCTGGTGAGCGATATCTCGATTGCGCAGGCTGCGCTCGGCTGCGAGATCGAGGTCGAGGGCATTATGCCCGACGAGGACGTTAAGGTGACGGTTCCCGCCGGCGCCCAGTACGGCGACACCGTGAGCGTCAATAATTACGGCATGCCGCGCATTGGCGGTGGCGGTTCGCGTGGCCGCCTGATCGTGCAACTGCGCGTGGTCGTTCCCACCAATCTTTCCAATAAGCAACGCGAGCTGCTCCGTGCTTTTGCCGATGAGATGGGCGATGACGTCGCTTCCGGTAAGAAGTCGGTGACCGACCGTATCAAGAGTGCCCTCGACGATATCCTCGATTAAGGAGCCCGCGTGCTCGCACCCCATATTTCCGTCGTCAACCTCGGCTGCCGTGTCAACCGGGTTGAGTCTGACCGTATCACTGCCGATCTTATGCGCCTGGGCTTTGCTATTGTGGAGCCCCAGGATGCCGATTTGATCGTCATTAACACCTGTGCCGTTACGGGCGAGGCCGAGGCCAAGACCCGTAAGGCCGTCCGTCATGCGCTGGCCCATCCAAATGAGCCCTATGTGCTCGTGACCGGTTGCGTGGTCAATTTGCATCCCGAGGAGCTGTTGGAGCTTTCGGATCGCGTGATCGCCGAGCCGTCCAAGATCGATGTCGCCGAACGTGTCTGCGAGGTGTTGGGCGTTGAGTCCGATAGCGTTCCCGCCTGCAGCGATGGCGAGGTGGTCGATGCGCTCGGTCGCTCTCGCCTGGGCGTGAAGATCCAGGACGGCTGCAACCACCGTTGCACCTATTGCATCGTGTGGAAGGCGCGCGGCCCCGAGCGCTCCGTGCCCGTCGAGTCCGTGCTTGAGCAAGTTCGCGAGGCCCAGGAGGCCGGCGTGCCCGAGGTGGTGCTGACCGGTGTGAACCTGGGTGCCTACGATGGCAAGAGCGCGACCGACGAGCATGTCGAAATCGATGAGCTGCTCGAGGCCATCATGGAGCGCACGACTATTGCGCATGTGCGCATTTCCTCGGTCGAACCCATGGATATCTCTGAGCGCCTGCTTAAGGTTATGGCGCGCTATCCGCAGCGTATTGCCCCGTTTTTGCACCTGCCCGTACAGTCCGGCTGTACGGCGACGCTGCATCGCATGGGTCGTCCCTATAGTGCCGAGGCCTTTGAGGACACGGTGCGCATGATTCGCGCCATCCTGCCGCAGGCGTCTCTTTCGTGCGACGTCATCGTCGGTTTTCCTGGTGAGACGGACGAGGAGTTCGAGGAGTCGCTGGCGCTGTGCCGCCGCGTGGGGTTCTCGCGTATGCACGTGTTCCGCTACAGCAAGCGTCCCGGTACCCTTGCTGCCGACATGCCCGACCAGGTGCCGCCCGAGGTTATGGCCGAGCGCAGCCGCCGTATGCGAGACGCGGCGCAGGAGCTCGCTATTGCCGATGCTCGTCGTCGCGTGGGCACTGTCGAGCGTGCCGTGCTCGAGTATGGTGACAACCTGACGCTCGGTTCGTTCCATCATGCCCGTCTTGACGATACCTGTGGACTTACAGCCCCGTGCCTGCTCGATGTTGCTATCATCGGAGTCGATGATTCCGGCTTGGTCCATGCGCGCAGGGAGGTCCATGGAAGCCTCGAAGATTAGACTTACCGTTCCCGAGGGAGTTGATCCCTCGCGTGTTTTGGGCGCCGGCGACGGCGTCCTTCGTGCGCTCGAGAGCTTGGTTCGCGCCCATGTGGTCGCCCGTGGCGATAGCATCTCCGTGAGCGGCGACCCGGACGAGGTCGAGCTCGTGGCTCGCTTTTTCGAACATGCTTTTTGCGAGGCGGCGGCCGGTCGTACCCTGTCTGCTGACGACGTCTCGCGTTGCCTGGCCGTCTTGCGCGACGGCGAGCATGAGGCCACATCGCTTCGCGATGACGTGCTGCTTTCATACCGCGGTCGTGTCATTCGTCCCAAGACGCTCGGGCAAAAGCGCTATGTGGATGCCATCCGCTCGCATACCATCACGTTTGGCCTGGGTCCAGCCGGTACCGGTAAGACCTATCTGGCCATGGCGCTCGCCGTTGCCGCGCTCAAGCGCCACGAGGTGGGCCGTCTGATCTTGACGCGTCCGGTTGTCGAGGCGGGGGAGAACCTGGGCTTTTTGCCCGGCACCCTCGAGGAAAAGATCGATCCGTACATGCGTCCGCTCTACGACGCCCTTTTTGACATGATGGATCGCGAGCGCACCGATGAGCTTATGGAGCGCGGCGTGATCGAGATCGCCCCGCTTGCCTATATGCGCGGTCGTACGCTGAGCGATGCTTTCGTGGTGCTCGACGAGGCGCAAAATACCACGCCCGAGCAGATGAAGATGTTCCTGACACGCCTTGGATTCAACTCCAAGTTCGTGATTACCGGCGACCTCAGCCAGCGCGACCTGGTGGGTCGTCGTGGTGGCTTGGCGGATGTCGAGAAGATTTTGGGCCGTGTCGACGATGTGGCGTTTGCACACCTGGAGCGCGCCGACGTGGTGCGCCATGCCCTAGTGGGTCGTATCGTTGAGGCATATGATGCTTATGATGACGTGCGCGAGCAGCGCTCGCGCGACCGAAAGGAGTCCCGTTGAGTGTATTGATCAGCAACGATGCCGAGCTCGATACGCTGCTCGACGCGCAGGAGGTGGAGCACATCTGCGAGGTTGTGCTTGCCGCCGAGGGCGTTGAACGTGAAGTCGAGATTTCCCTTTCGTATGTCGACGAGGACGAGATGCACGAGCTCAACCACGAGTGGCGTGGCATCGACCGCACCACCGATGTGCTCTCGTTTGAATGCGACTCGGCCTTTGACGAGGATATTCCCGCCGACGAGACGCTCGAGCTCGGCGATATCATCTTGGCCCCGCAGGTCATTGCCCGTCAGGCCCCCGGCTTTGGCAATAGCCCTGCCGACGAGTGCCGCCTGATGCTCGTACACGGCATGCTGCACCTGCTGGGGTATGACCATATCGAGGACGACGAGGCCGAGGTCATGGAGGCCCGCGAGGACGCTATCCTGCGCGATCTGGCGCTCGAGCGCGGCGAGGACCCCAAACTCGTTCACGTTGGCCCCATCACCAATCATGCCCACGACTAGGAGCCGCTTATGATTCCCGGATCGAACAAGGACCATCCGTCCTTTTTAAAGTCGTTCTCCTACGCCATGGAGGGCTTCGTCACCGCCGTCAAGACCGAGCGCAACATTAAGGTTATGCTCGTAGCGGGCGTGTGCACCATCATTGCCGGCTGTATCGTGGGGTTCGACATTGCCGAGTGGGCCACGATTATCATCTGCTGCGGCCTGGTGATTCACGGCGAGCTGTGCAATACCGCCATGGAAGCCATTGTCGATCTGGCGACCCAGGAGCTCCATCCGCTGGCAAAACGCGCCAAGGACATCGCCGCCGCCTCGGTATACGTACTTTCAATCACCGCCGCGATTGTGGGCTTGCTGGTATTTGCCCACGCGCTCGGCTTTATTTAGAAAGGGATTCCCATGTCCGACAATATGCAGCCTATCGATGAAATTTTGGACGACGAGTCCCCGGATGCTAAGGCGACCGAGGCCTATGAGGAAGTCGAGGAGTTCGACCCGTTTGAGGGCATGAGCGACGAGGAACTCGACGCCCTGTGCGATGAGGACGACAGCCTCGCGGGCTTTGGCGACGTTGAGCCCGGTTTCCGCAGTGGCTTCGTGGCCTTGGTCGGCCGCCCCAACGCCGGTAAGTCAACGCTGCTTAACGCCTGCTATGGCAAAAAGGTCGCCATCACCTCGCCGGTGGCCCAGACGACCCGCCGCCGCATGCGCGCCGTCGTCAACCGCCCCGGCTACCAGCTGGTCTTTGTCGATACCCCGGGTATCCACAAGCCCAAGGACGGTCTAGGGTCCGAGCTCAACAAGAGCGCGCTGTTCGAGCTGAACGATGTCGATGTTGTCGCGTTTTTGATTGATGCCACTAAACCGATCGGCAGGGGAGACGCCTGGGTTGCCGAGCGTGTCAAGAATGCCCGTTCCAAGAAGGTCCTGGTGCTCACCAAGGCCGATGAAGCCGACCCCGCACAGGTCATGGAGCAGCTTAAGGCCGCCCACGAGCTTATGGAATATGACGACGAGATCGTGACGTCGTCGGTCAAGAACTTTAACGTCGATGCCTTCATCGAGACCGTTGCGCACTTTTTGCCCGAGGGTCCGCGTTGGTTCCCCGAGGACATGGGTACCGACGCTTCCGATGAGACGCTCGTTGCCGAGTTTGTGCGCGAGAAGGTCTTGCGCCGCACCCGTGATGAGATCCCGCACTCCGTGGGCGTGATTTGCGATGCGCTTGAGCAGACCAAGAAGGTGCTTCGCGTGCACGCCACCATTTACGTTGAGCGCGAGGGCCAAAAGGGCATCATCATCGGCAAGGGCGGCGAGATGATCAAACATATCGGCATCGACGCCCGTCGCGACCTTGAGCGCATTTTTGGCACCCAGGTCTTTTTGGAGCTGGACGTGAAGGTCAAGGCCGGCTGGCG
>DXZP01000010.1:0-62251 GCA_019419605.1 Collinsella sp. | reverse complement strand
CGCGGCAAGGAGATATATTGCCAGACCGGAGGGGCGCCGGGGGCGGGAATCTGGGTGTACACATTTCCTACACAATTTGGGATCCGACTAACGTTTGCCAGCCGTTAACTACCGCTCACCGAGCATCTCTTTATATAAGGCAGTCTCATGGTTAAAGCGGATACGTTCCCCTAGCTAAAGCACAGCCAGCATCGAGCAACTCATCACGTTCTTCCACCGAGAACCCCTCGGCGTAGACGCGCACCACTGGTTCGGTCCCGCTAGGACGGACCAGCAGCCACGTGTCATCCTCGAATGCTAAACGCAAGCCATCCATATGACTAACGTTTTGCGGCACCTTGCCACAAATCGACTTGGGGTTTACGCCCGGCAGCAGGGTTCGTAACGTTTCGGCATCTTCGGCCTCAAGGCGCAAATCGCGTCGACCGTAACTCGTCTTACCAAAACTGTCCTCGAGTTGGTCGACCAGAACGCCCAAAGGCGCGTCCGTCTTTGCCATAAGCTCACACAGAATCAGACAGGCGAGGATTCCATCGCGCTCGGGCATATGCGCGGCGATGCCGATACCACCGGCTTCCTCGCCGCCTATGAGGACGCCACCCTTCTTCATCTCTGCCGCTATATATTTGAAACCGACTGGTTTGACGGTCACGCGGCAGCCAAGCGCCTCGGCAATGCGACGCACGAGCGTCGAGCACGAAAGATTGACGACGACGCGTCCCTCCAAATTACGAAATTGAACCAAGTCGCCCAAAACGAGCGCCATGATCTGATGCGGATGTATATATCTGCCGCGCTCGTCAACCGCGCCGATACGGTCGGCGTCGCCGTCGGTCACCAGGCCAGCGCAAGCTCCGTCCTCGATAACCGTATGCTCGCAAGCGTCCACCCACGGCTCAACGGGGTCGGGGCAGATATCTTCTTGGTCAGGCGCCTGCCCGGCGTGAATCTCGTGCACCTCAACGCCAAGCTCGCGCAGCAAGTCGGCTAGATAGCCCTGGGCTGCGCCGCCCATGGGGTCAACAACCACGCGCAGGTGCGCGGCGCGGATGGCTTCGGCATCGACAAACGATGCCACCGCTTGCATATAGTCAGGAATGATATCCGCGGTGCGATATTGCCCCTCGATCCCCATTGGCTCGGGAGCCATGGTCTCTTCGAGCTCTTCGATGACATCCTGGTTGGCGGTCGAGCCGTCACCCATGCGAATCTTGAGACACAGATAACCCTGCGGATGATGGGACCCCGTCACCATGAGCGCGCCGCACGCCTCACCGTCATAAGCCGCCGCCCACGTAAGGGCAGGGGTCGGAACAGGTCGCGAAGCGAGCACGGCGTCTAGCCCGTGCGCTGCTAGCACACCCGCCGCAAGCTCAGCGAACTCGCGCGCCAGGGGCCGAGTGTCGAACCCTATATATACCGTTTTGCCCGGATTGGTCTTTTGCCACAACTCGCCGACGGCATCGGCGATACGGGCAACGTTATCGGCAGTGAAGTCCTCATCGACGCGAGCACGCCAACCGTCAGTTCCAAAATGAATTATCGCGCACACGCGCAGACACCTCACAGTGTTTGGATCATGGTACGCATGAGGTATACCCGCGATACACGCTCGGCAACCTGCCGGCACCAGCATTCACCATTTGGGCAAATGCTGCCGAGGACATGCAGGCAATAAAAAAACCGCCCCGTATGGAGCGGTTTTGCCCTTTATATATCGAGCGCCTCGGCCATCGCTGCCGTAGTGATTGCCGTAGTTCCACAGCAACTGCCCACCATTGCGGCACCGGCATGTCTCCATTCGATGCATGCGCGCGCGAAAGCTTCGGGGTTCTCGTGCCATACGGGGCCATCCTGAGTCTGGACCGGATCGCCCACGTTGGGACGCACCGTGACGGGAGTAGTCGCCGATGCAACCATCCTGCGCACCGCCGCGTTCGCGGCCGCAAGCGAACAGCAATTAACACCAACCGAGTTTGCGCCGTGTTTTTCGGCGTACAAAACGGCTGCCTCAATGTTGAGGCCATCGCCCAACAGGTCGCCCTTATCGTCAACGACAAAACTCACCAGAACAGGCATGCCGTCGGCGGCATCTCGGGCGCCGGCAAGCATGGGCTGCAAATTACGGATAGACGTCACCGTCTCGATCAGCAGACCGTCAACACCAGCATTGAGCAAGGCGTGCGCCTGTTCGCGCGCAATGCCTCGGATCTCACGAAACTCGGCCGAGTCCTCGGCAAACCACTCAATACCGATCGGACCCATCGAGCCCAGCAGCAGCTGAGGGTGCGCCTGGCGGGCATCGTCGACGGCCCCGCGATTGACCTCCGCCACGGACGGCGCAATCTGGTCGTGCTTGAGGGCATAGCTTGATGCCTGAAAGGTATTGGTAATGAGTACCTGCGCGCCGGCGGCGACATACAAGCGATGGATACGAGAAACGGTCTGCGGCTCTGCCAGATTCCAAAACGCCGGTGGAATATCGGCGGCGTCGTACTCACTCAACAGAACACTGCCCATGGGGCCCTGCGCCAACAAGGTCTCGCTCGACAAGCGGCGCGTAAGTTCCTCGGCACCAAAGCGATTGTAATAACTCGTATCCATATATATCCCGCTATTCCTCGACGCTGATTCCCTGCTTTTCGAGATAGGCGAGCCAGCGGTTCATCGTGTCCTCGGATAGCGCATGCTCCATCATGCAGGCCTCGGAATCGGCTCGCTCAAATTCGACACCGAGCTCCTGAACCAAAAACGTGCGGATGAGGCGATGACGGTACCAGATAGCCGTGCCAACCTCGCGGCCGCGATCGGTCAGGACTACCTTGCCGTAGTGCGATTGCTCGACAAGCTCGGATGCCTTGAGCGCCGAAACCGCTTTATTGACCGATGCCTTGGAGACGCCAAGGCGCTGCGCGATGTCGACCGATCGCACGCCGTTGGTTTCCCCCTCTTCGCTTTCAATGCGAACCATGCACTCCAAGTAGTCTTCGTTCGCCACCGTCAGATGTAGTTCGCGCGAGCTATTTGTCGTATCCATGATCTTCCGTCCCTTCTGCATTCATTGGCTGATTCTACCCCATCCAAGCGTCGCGGTATGCCGTGGCATACCGTGCTAGAGTTCTTGTTGCACACGACGACCAAGATTGGAGCGGTCTTTATGGAAAACACCACCACGAACCCCGATGTCCTCGAGCGCTTTTTGCGCTACGTCCAGATCAACACGCAGTCCGAGGATGCAAACTGCGACCAGGTACCCTCGAGCGCCGTTCAGTTTGACCTTGCCAACGTGCTGGCTGAAGAGCTGCGCGAGCTTGGTGCGGAAGATGCCCACGTGACCGAGCACGCCTATGTCTGCGCGCATATCCCCGCAAGTGTGGGCGCTGAGGACAAGCCCGCCCTGGGCCTGATCGCCCATCTCGACACCACCGAAGTTGCACCGGGCGCCGGCGTGAAGCCGCACATCGTGCACTACGAAGGCGGCGACCTGGTCTGCGGCACGGTTGACGGTAAGCCCGTTGCCATGAGTACCGCCAAGCTTCCCGCCCTGAACGACCTCGCGGGTGAGGACCTGGTCTGCAGCGATGGCACCACGCTGCTGGGCGCGGACGACAAGGCAGGCGTCGCCGAGATCATGTCGCTTGTCGCGCGTATCGCTCAGGACCCTTCTCTGCCCCATCCCGCACTCGGCATTTGCTTCTGCCCTGACGAGGAGATCGGCCACGGAGCCGAGCTGTTGGATATCGATACCTTTGGCTGCAAGTATGCCTACACGGTCGACGGTGGCCCCATCGGCGAGCTGGAGTGGGAGTGCTTTAATGCCGCTGAGGCGACCGTCTGCTTTGAGGGCCAGTCCATCCACCCGGGCGACGCCAAAGGCCGTATGGTTAACGCAGGCAATCTGTTCTGCGACTTCAACGCGTTGCTCCCCTACGTGCAGCGCCCGGAGTATACGGAAGGCTACGAGGGCTTTTATCACCTTGAGGGTGTATCTGCAACCGTCGATCACGCCACAGCGCGCTATATCGTCCGCGACCATGACGCAGCCAAGTTCCAGCAGAAACTCGACCTTATTGATGCCGCCGCCTCGATGCTCAACCAGCGCTTGGGTGACAAGCGCGTGACGGTCGAGATTAAGCAGCAGTATCGAAATATGGCCGAGATCGTTCGTGACTATCCCGAGCTTATTGATGTTGCCAAGGAAGCCTACCTTGCCTGCGGCGTTGAGCCCCAAGTGCTGCCGATTCGCGGCGGCACCGACGGCGCGCAGCTGTCGTTCCGCGGTCTGCCCTGCCCCAACCTTTCCACCGGCGGCTATTGCTACCACGGCGTCAACGAGTTTGTCCCGGTCAGTTCGCTCGTCAAGATGACCGACGTCCTGCAGGAGCTCGTCGCCCGTTTCGCATAAGCCTGGCTGCATAAGCCCAAAAGACGAATCGCCCCGTCCTCTACAGAGAACGGGGCGGTTTTTGATACAAGGGGAGTAGTCAACATCGCAGGTTGAGCCAACGTCAGCGAGCGACGTCCAAGGCGAACAAGTTGGCATGAAAAAGGCAGGGCATTGACCTTCTGGTCATGCCCTGCCTTTTGAATGACAAATTGTCGCCTTGGGCGGCGCGCAGCGTCGAGTCGTTACGGCGTTTGGTAAAACGCCGTAACTTAGTAGTTGGCCTCGTAACCGTTGCCGTCGCCGGTGGGCTCTTCGTAGTAGTCCGAATCGCTCGAATCGCTTGAGTCATCGGAATCGTCAGAGCTGACCGATGAGGTTGCGGTACCATTTGCGTAGTCGTCAGACGTGTTGTTGTTCAGGTCGCCGATCGTAGAGCTGGAACCGTCGGAAAGGCCCATGGTGTTGGGACCCTTGGGGTCCTTGCCGGCATCGACGCGCTCCATCATTTCCTTGAGCTCGTCCTCGTAGACAAAGACGTAGCTCACACCGTCGATCATGGTGCTGTCGTCGGCGTACGAGGGCAGGTTGGCCGAGTAGATACCGTCGACATCCATACCGCGCATGGCGTTGACCGTAGCCACGATATCCTGAACGCTCATATCGGTTACGAGCATATCGGACAGCGAATTAACCAGGCCAAAGATCTTCGTGGCATCGAAGTTATTGAGAATCTGGTTGGCAAGGGCGCCAAGCACCTGACGCTGGTGGCGCATGCGCGTGTAATCGCCGTCGGCATAGGTGTAGCGGCAGCGGGCATAGGTAAGGGCGGTGGCACCGTCCATATGCTGCTGGCCAGCGGTAATCTTAATATCCAGGTGCTCGGGGTCGTCAACATCATCGGTTGCGTTAATGTCGATACCGCCAACCGAATCAATCAGCGCCTGCATACCGTCGAAGCTGACCTCGGCATAGTGGGAAATCTGAACACCGCACAGCTCGTTGACCGCCTCGACCATGGCCTCGGCGCCGCCAACGGTATGGCAGGCGTTGATCTTCATGGTCTCGCCCTTGTACTCGACCTTGGTGTCGCGCGGAACGGAAATGAGCGTCGCCTGCTTTTGCGTGGGGTCGATGCGTGCCAGGATAATCGAGTCGGCACGATACGTATCCTCGCCCGGACGGCCGTCGGTGCCAAGAAGCAGCACGTAGAACGGATCCTTTGCCTCATCGGTGTCAACCAGAACCCGACGCAGATTGTCGGTAATGACATTGGAATCGCCGAGCTTGCCCATAATGGTGGCAAACCACAGGCCGGCAGCGGTAGTGGCACTCAGCAGCACGCCAAGCACGACAATGAGCGCGACGTGAAGAATCGTGTGGCTACGACGACGTTGACGAGCGCGCTCGGAATAGCGAGCCACGTTATCGCGACTGTAGATCTTGGCCTGCGCACCAGTTGAGGGTCTTCGGGCGGTGGTATCCGCGAGGGGCTTTTTATTAAACATAGGCAACCTGTATTAGTAGATGACGGGATCGGGGACGGTAGCATGCTCGACATGCGCGCCGAGCGCCTGCAGCTTTTCGACAAACTGCTCGTAGCCGCGCTTGATGTGATGGATGGCCGAAACCTCGGTCGTCCCGTCGGCGATCAAGCCCGCTACGACGAGGGCCGCTCCGCCACGCAGATCGGGCGAGGTAACCTGTGCACCCGAGAAGCCCTTGACGCCATGAATCATGGCATGATGGCTCTCGATACGAATGTCGGCACCCATGCGCACCAGCTCAGAGGCAAACATAAAGCGATTCTCGAAGATGTTCTCGGTAATAACGGAACTGCCGTCGGCAAGGGCGGAGAGCACCATAATCTGCGCCTGCATGTCGGTCGGGAAACCGGGGAACGGAAGCGTCTGGATGTCGACCGGCTTGATACGCTCGGCACGGTTCACATGGACGCCATCTTCGACGCGCTCGCAGTCGATACCCATGAGCTCCATCTTCTTGAGCACCATGCCCAAGTGAATGGGGCAAAAACCCGTGACGTCGACACCGCGATCGTCGGCCATCAACGCACCGGCAACGATAAAGGTACCGGCCTCGATGCGGTCGCCCACTACGCGATGGGTAACGGGATGGAGCTCTTCCACGCCCTCGATGGTCACGACAGGCGTACCGGCGCCGACAATCTTAGCGCCCATCTCGTTGAGCATGTTGGCGAGATCGACGATCTCGGGCTCGCGGGCGGCATTGTCGATAACCGTGGTGCCCTGTGCGCGCACAGAGGCCATGATGAGGTTCTCGGTCGCACCGACGCTGGCGAACTCGAGCGTGACGGTGGTACCGCGCAGACCTTGGGGCGCATTAGCGTTGATGTAGCCGTGGGCGGTATCGAACTCAACGCCCAGGGCCTCGAGACCAAGAATGTGCATATCGATCTTGCGAGCACCCAGGTTGCAGCCGCCCGGCATGGCAATCTTGGCGCGATGGAAGCGGCCCAGCAGGGGTCCCATGACGGCGGTGGAAGCACGCATCTTGGCAACGAGCTCGTAGGGGGCCTCCCAAGAATCGACCTGAGAGGTATCAATCTCGAGCGTGTGCTCGTCGAGAACATCGATCGTAGCGCCCATGCCCTTGAGCACCTTGCCCATCACGTGGACATCGGAAATATCGGGCACGTTCTGCAGCGTCGTCTTGCCCGGCGCCAGAAGCGTTGCCGCCATGAGTTTGAGCGCGGAGTTCTTGGCGCCCGAGACGGGCACGGAGCCTCCGATGGCGTGGCCACCCTCAACGCGGATAATATCCAAGGTCTACCCTTTCAAAAAGCATGCCCGGGGTGGCTGGGCCATCCCGGGCATGATGTGTTCGCAAATGGTCGAACGCTAAATCGTTTGACTATTGGGCAAGCTTGAGCTTACACCATGCGATTTCATTATAGAGGTAGGCGCGGCGTGCATCATCCTCCGACAAATTACCCAGCTTCTCTTCAAAACCTTGAATATCAGCTTTAAGCTTGTCGGCATCGACGGTCGCCAAATCGCAAGCGCGCTCGGCGAGAACGGTCACGACATCGTCCGCAACCTGGGCATAGCCGCCGGCCACGGCAAACGTGTGGTCGACAGTGCCCATGGCCTTATCGGAAATGCGAACGTAACCGCGGTCGATCGTGCAGATCTCGCTGGAGTGAGCAGGCAGAACGCCAAACTCGCCATCCGTGGACGGAATCGACACAAACGCAGCGTCGCCCTCATAGGCGCAGCTCACGGGGCACACGATGCGGATACGCATAACCTACTTCTCCCCCATCTTGCGGGCGCGCTCGCGCACGTCCTCAATCGTGGAAGCATAGCGGAAAGCCTGCTCGGGCAGGTCATCGGCCTTGCCGTCGACAATCTCGGCAAAAGAGCGGACGGTATCCTCGACGCGGACGTAGACACCGGGGTTGCCGGTGAACTTCTCGGCGACGTGGAAGGACTGCGAGAGGAACTGCTGAATCTTACGGGCACGGTTGACCGTAAGGCGCTGCTCCTCGGACAGCTCGTCCATACCCAGAATGGCGATGATGTCCTGAAGGTCGGAGTACTCCTGCAGGAGCTCCTGGACCTTGACAGCGACACGGTAGTGCTCCTCACCGACGATCGAGGGATCGAGAGCGTCGGAGGAAGATGCGAGCGGGTCGATAGCCGGGAACAGGCCGAGCGACGAAATGCTACGCGAAAGAACCGTGGTGGCGTCGAGGTGCGTAAACGTCGTGGCAGGCGCCGGGTCGGTCAGGTCGTCTGCGGGGACGTAGACAGCCTGGACGGAGGTAATGGAGCCCGTCTTGGTCGAGGTAATGCGCTCCTGGAGGTCGCCCATCTCGGTTGCCAGCGTGGGCTGGTAACCAACGGCGGACGGCATACGGCCCAGCAGTGCGGAAACCTCGGAACCTGCCTGGGAGAAGCGGAAGATGTTGTCGATGAACAGCAGAACGTCCTGGCCGCGATCGCGGAAGTACTCAGCGGTGGTAAGGCCGGCCAGACCGATGCGCAGACGCGCTCCGGGCGGCTCGTTCATCTGACCATAGACCAAGCAGGTCTTGTCGATAACGCCAGACTCGCTCATCTCGAGGAACAGGTCGGTGCCCTCGCGGGTACGCTCGCCGACGCCGGTGAACACCGAGGTGCCGCCGTGCTCCTGGGCGAGGTTGTTGATGAGCTCCTGAATCAGAACGGTCTTGCCGACGCCGGCGCCGCCGAACAGGCCCGTCTTGCCGCCACGGATGTAGGGCTCGAGCAGATCGACGGCCTTGATGCCGGTCTCGAAGATCTCGGTCTTGGTGGTGAGCTCGTCGAAACGGGGCGCTGCATGGTGGATGGGGTAGAACTCCTCCACCTCGGGCATGGGCTTGCCGTCGACGGGCTTGCCCATAACGTTCCAAATTCGGCCGAGCGTCTTGGGGCCAACGGGCATCTTCATGGGCTCACCGGTATCGGTGGCGATGAGGCCGCGCTGCAGGCCGTCGGTCGAGGACATGGCGACCGTGCGGACGACGCCGCCCGGAAGCTGGCTCTCGACCTCGAGGATCGTGCTCAGATGACCGATCGGGGTCTCGGCCTCGACCGTGAGCGCGTTGTAGATCGGGGGCACCGCGCCGTCAAACTTGACGTCGACGACAGGGCCGATGATTCGCACGATGCGACCATCACCGGCAGTCGTCTTCTTGGTGGCTTCCTCGACCGCAAGCTTTACGGTGTTATTAGCCATTACTGTTCCTCCAATGCTGAGGCTCCGCCGACGATCTCGTTAATCTCGGTCGTGATCGAAGCCTGGCGCACGCGACTATACGTGCGGGTAAGGGTCGAGATGATCGCGGTGGCGTTTTCCGTCGCGGAGTGCATGGCCTTGCGGCGTGCACCCTGCTCGGCAGCCGCCGAATCGATCAGGGCCTGGTAGATGACCGTCAGGATATAAGACGGCACAAGCTTGCCGAGAACATGCTCGGGAGAGGGCACGAACTCGAACGTGGACGAGATGCGCTTAGGGGCGTCGGTCTCGTTCTTACGCGGACCGTGGGCCATAGCGATCATCTCGGGGTCGAGCGGCAACAGATGCTCGACGCGAAGCTCCTGATCCACGCGGTTCTTGGCGTGGTGGTAGACAAGCTCGACACGGTCAAGCTCACCGGCACGATACGCATCGCAGATATGAGAGGAAATCATGCGGGCCTGATTGAAATCGGGCTCAGAGGAGTTGCCCTCAAAGTGCATGACAACGTTTGCGCGGTCACGGAAATACGTGACCGGCTTACGCCCGCACGCGATGATCTCGCACTCGATGCCGTCGTTCGCCCAAGAAGCGGCGAGCTTTTCGGCCGTGCGCTCCACCGTCGTATTGAAACCGCCGGCAAGGCCGCGGTCCGAGGCAATAACGACAATCAGGCCATGCTTGACGCTCTCATGCTTCTGCAGCATGGGATCGGTGCCCGAACAGGAGGCGTCGCCGGCGACCGTCAACATGACGTCGGTCAGCGCCTCCTTATAGGGCTCGGCCTGCTTGGAGCGATCGAGGGCACGACGGATCTTGGCCGTAGAGACCATCTCCATCGTGCGCGTGATCTGCTTGGTCGTGGTAACCGAGGAGATTCGCTTCTTAATGTCGCGAAGGTTGGCCATGGGGCTTAGTTCTCCTCTGATCCAGAAACATCCGAATGGTGCTTGGCCATGAACTGCTGCTTGAAGTCGCCGATGACGCGCAAGAGCTCAGCCTTGGTGTCATCATCGATCTTCTTGGCGCGAACCTTGTCGAGCAGCGAGCCAAAGCCATTGTCCATGTACTCGATGAGCTCGGCACGGAAGGGCAGCACGTCGGCGATCTCCAGGTCATCCAGGAAGCCCTCGTTGCCAGCGAACAGCGTAACGATCTGCTCGCCAACCTCAAACGGCTTGTAACGCGGCTGCTTCAGGAGCTCGGTCATGCGAGCACCATGGGTCAGCTGCTTCTGAGTAGCCTCGTCGAGGTCGGAGCCGAACTGCGTAAAGCCAGCGAGCTCCTGGTACGAAGCGAGGTCCAGACGGAGGTTGCCGGCGACCTGCTTCATGGCCTTGGTCTGCGCATCGCCACCGACGCGGGACACGGAGATGCCCACGTCGACTGCCGGGCGCTGACCCTGGAAGAAGAGCTCGGACTGCAGGTAGATCTGACCATCGGTAATGGAAATGACGTTGGTCGGAATGTAGGCCGAGACGTCGCCGTCCTGGGTCTCGATGATCGGCAGTGCCGTCATGGAGCCGTAACCGTTCTTCTTGGACATCTTGACGGCACGCTCGAGCAGACGAGAGTGCAGGTAGAAGATGTCGCCAGGATAGGCCTCGCGTCCGGGCGGACGATGCAGCGTCAGCGACATCTGACGGTAGGCCACAGCCTGCTTGGACAGGTCGTCGTAGATGACGAGCACGTGGCCGCCGGGGTTGGTCTCGCTGGCGGGCTTGCCGTCCTCGCCGTTGTACATGAAGAACTCGCCGATAGCGGCACCGGCCATAGGCGCGATGTACTGCATAGGGGCGGAATCGGCAGCGGTGGCCGAAACGATGATGGTGTAGTCGAGCGCACCGTGCTGAGCGAGGGTCTCGCGGATGTTGGCAACCGTGGAGGCCTTCTGGCCGATGGCGACATAGATGCAGACCATGCCCTTGCCGCGCTGGTTGAGGATAGCGTCGATGGCGATGGCGGTCTTACCGGTCTTACGGTCGCCGATGATGAGCTCACGCTGACCGCGGCCAATAGGCACCATGGAGTCGATAGCGAGCAGACCGGTCTGAACCGGCTCGCACACCGGGGTACGATCGATGACGCCGGGAGCCTTGAACTCGATGGGGCGACGGTGCGTGGCGACGATGTCGCCCAGGCCGTCGATGGGCTGGCCGAGCGGATTGACGACGCGGCCGAGCATGGCACGGCTCACGGGGATATCCATAATGCGACCAGTGGTGCGGCACTCGTCGCCTTCCTTGATGGAGTCGACGGCACCGAACAGAACGGCGCCGACCTCGTCACGGTCAAGGTTCTGGGCAAGGCCGAAGACGGTCTCACCGGTATCGGAGCTCTTGAACTCCAGAAGCTCGCCTGCCATGGCGCTCTTGAGGCCGGAGACGCGCGCGATGCCGTCGCCTACCTCGTCGACCGTTGAAACCTCATGCGTATCGACCGTCGCGGAGAGGCTCGTGAGCTGCTCCTGCAGTTTCTTGGCGATATCCTGGGCATTGAGGGTTTCGGACATTAGGCTTCACCTCCGTACGAATTAGCAGAGTTTGCGAGGGTCTCCTGCGCGATGCGCAGCTGCGTCTTGACGGAAATGTCACGACGCTCGCCGCGGGCCTCGAGCACCAGGCCGCCCACGATAGACGGGTCAACCTGCTCGATAAGGAATACCTTGCGGCCGAAGTCCTGCTCGCATTTCTTAGTGATGGTTTGACGCAGCTCGTCGTCGAGCGGGATCGCCGTGGTGACGGTCACGCCCACTACATCCTCGTCTTCCTCGGCAACATACTTAAAGGCAGCTGCCACCTTGGGAAGAAGGTCGAGCTGGTCGCGCTTGGACATGGTGTCGAGCACGGCGATGATCTCGGGGCTGGCAGAAGCCAAGCGCTCGATCATCTCGAGGTCCTCGAACACATGGTTCTCGGCCTTAGCGGCTTCCAGAAGGGAGCGCGCGTAGGTCTCGAGCACCTTGTCCTGATAGCGGCTAGTCGGCATTCAGGCTACCTGCTTCCTGGATGTAGCGCTCGATGAGCTTCTTCTGCTCGGCATCGTCCTCGAGTGCCTCGCCCACGATCTTGGTGGCGACGGCAACGGACAGGTCGGCGATGGAGCTCGCGGCACCGGCGTAAATGGACTTGCGCTCGTCCTCGACGGTCGTATGGGCCTTGGCGATGATCTCCTCGGCCTCCTTGTGAGCAGCCTCGATGATACGGGCGCGCTCGGACTCGGCGTCCTTACGGGCCTCGAGAACGATGTCGGCAGCCTGACGACGGGCGTCGGTGACGATCGAGTCGGACTCAGCGCGCTTGGCGATAGCCTCCTGCTTGGTCTTCTCGGCCTCGTCGAGGCTCTCCTCGATCTTCTTGCCGCGCTCCTCCATGGTTTTCATGATGCCCGGCAGGGCGACCTTGGCCAGCACGATCCAGATAATCAGGAAGGCGATAAGCGCCGGGATGAACTCCGCCATCTTAGGGATGAGGATGTCCGCACCGGCAGCGCCGTCCTCGGCGAACGCGGAAACCGGCATGAGCAGCGCGGCCGCGGACGCGGAGAGTGCGATCGCGCTCTTCTGGGATGAAAGATTCATACTTGACGCTCCGTGCTATTTAACGATCAGCGCGACAACGAAGCCGATCAGAGCCAGAGCCTCGCCGAAGGCGGAGCCCATGATGAAGACGGTGAACACGCGGCCCTGGACCTCAGGCTGACGGGCCATAGCACCCGTAGCACCCAGAGCAGACAGGCCGATAGCAAGACCAGCGCCGATAACACCGAGACCGTAACCGATAACTCCCACGATTCCTCCTTTGTCGTGCGTGTCTTATTTCACGCAGGATAACCTTTTTATAACTGCCGGGCTCCATGGGTACGGGCACCGGCGGTTTAACGAATTGCCTTACCTTTAAGGCGCGAACGGAAGACTACTCCTCCTCTGCGACCTCCTCCGCCTCGGAGACATACACGGCGGTAAGGACCGTGAAGACGTAAGCCTGGATAGCGCCGACCACAAGCTCGATCGCATAGATCAGGATGAGGATGGCAAGCCAGGCCAGCGAAGGCAGGGCGCCGACGGCGTGCGCCGCGGAAACCTGCTGAAGCAGCGGCTGCATGAACATGCTCGCCATGATGGCGAACGAGCCCATGACCACGTGTCCTGCGAACATGTTGCAGAACAGACGGACGGCGAGCGTGATGAGGCGCAGGAAGGTCGAGAAAAGCTCGACGACCCACACGAGCACGTTCATCGGGAAGCTCACGCCCTGCGGGGCGAGGCTCTTGATGTAGCCGATCACGCCGTGAGCCTTGCATCCGTAGTAGATGAAGTACACGAAGGCGAAAATGGCGAGTGCGGCGGTGGAGCCGATTGCGCCGGTGCCGGGCTTCATTCCCGGAATCAGGCCGATCATGTTATTGATCAGGATGAACAGGAAAAGCGAGCACAGGAACGGGAAGTGCTTCTTCCAGTTCTCACCCACGACACCCTTGCCGATATCGTTCTCGACGTACTCGATGATGTACTCGAAACCGTTGACGAAGAAGCCCTTGGGAACCAGGGTCTGCTTCTTCTTGAACACGGCCAGGACGATCAGGAGCACGATCGTGGAGACGATCAGCCAAAACGAGTACTGCGTGATGCCGCAGCTCAGATCGCCCACGACAGGGGTGGAGCTGAACTCGCTGACCAGATGATTAATCTCATCAGGCAGCTTTTCAAAAATTTCCACGACTTACCTTTCGACCTCATGAGGATCTCGCAGCGCCTTGGCGACACGAACCGCGCAGGCGGCCATAAAGGCCACGAAGCCGATCGCCTCGCCCAGGAGGAACATGCGAAATGCCTCTCCGAACAACACAAACACAACCAAGGTAAAGACGAGCAGGGCGATTGCCGAGACCGCCAGACTCACCATACCCTTGAGCATGTCCGCATTCTGTTTATCGTCAAGAACCGGCTTGAGCGTAAAGACAAAGGGAAGGAAGGCAATTGCGCCCGCGATGGCGCCTGCAACGATAGCGAGCAGATCGGCTATCTGAAACACTGGCGTCCTCACTTTCCTTTTTAACGCTTCACAGAACAGTTCCCGCCAAACATTGGTGACTATTGTACGAGCCAATCGCTAAAGTACAACCGAAAAAGCATCGGTTAATACGCACCTGTTCGTTTTCTTAAGACCTTCTTTATGCCGCAGGTACGGTAATACGTTTTTCTCGAACCCTGCAGGGCAAAACGTCCGTTAACAGGAGTGCGCGCGGTCGCCTTTTGTTCGTCCGCGCGCACCGTTTCTTCGTATTTGCAGCCGCGGCCGTTTAGCCCAGCGACTAGAGCGTGCCGTAGATGCGGTCGCCGGCGTCGCCGAGGCCGGGAACGATGTAGGCAGCCTCGTTGAGATGGTCGTCGATGGCGCAGGTATAGATATGCACATCTGGGTCCTTCTCGGTCAGCGACTTGAGGCCCTCGGGGGCCGCGACGATGCACAGCATGCGGATGTCCTTGACACCGCGCTCGCGCAGGTAGCTGATGGCCATCTCGGCCGAACCGCCCGTGGCAAGCATGGGGTCGACGACCAGGCAGATGCGCTGGTCGATATCCTTGGGCATCTTGCAGTAATACTCGTGCGGCTCGTGGGTGACCTCGTCGCGCTCCATGCCGATGTGACCCACGCGAGCGGAGGGCACCAGGTCGAGGATGCCGTCGACCATGCCAAGGCCCGCACGCAGGATGGGCACGATGGCGAGTTTCTTGCCGGCGAGCTGCTTAAACGTTGCGGTGGTGATAGGGGTCTCGACCTCGACGTCTTCCATAGGCAGGTCGCGCATGGCCTCGTAGCCGTCAAAAAGCGCGAGTTCGCGCACGAGCTGACGGAACTGGTTGGTGCCGGTGTTTTTGTCGCGCAGGATCGACAGCTTGTGCTGGACGAGCGGGTGATCGACAAGCGTCACACGGGACGCATCGTAGGTGACGGTCATGGGTTGATCGCCCCTTTCGTTGCGGCCGCAAAACGGCCTTGCTGACAAGGCGCGCAGCAATGTTGCCGCCGCACGCCATGCATTAGTTTAGCGGTTTGTTGTATCGAGCAGCCCATCGCAGCCCTACTGTGAGGTGCTGAGCGAGCGCCTGACTGCATCACGCCAGCCCGCAAGGTTTTGCTCGCGGCGCTCGGCGGACATGTGGGGAAGGAAGGTCCTAACGATCTGGGCATTTTGCTCCAGCTCTTCCAGGTCTTCCCAATAGCCGACGGCAAGACCCGCCAAGTACGCGGCACCGATTGCCGTGGTCTCCACCGTCTCGCATTGCAGCACGGGGATATCCAGCAGGTCGGCCTGGAATTGCATGATGAACTCGTTGCGCGAGGCACCGCCATCGACAGACAGGCGCTCAATCGAAAGCCCCACGTCCTGCTCCATGGCGCGCAGCACGTCGTAGCTCTGATATGCCATGGATTCGCAGGCGGCACGTACGATGGTCGCACGGCTCGAGGCGCCGGTCAGACCGCACACGATACCGCGAGCATGCGGGTCCCACCAGGGAGCACCCAAACCCGCAAAGGCCGGAACGAAGTAGCAGCCCTCGTTGTCGCTAATCGAAGCGGCGAGTTGTGCCGACTCGCTCACGCTCGAGATGATGCCCATGTTGTTGCGAAGCCAGTTCATCGTTGAGCCGGCGGCAAAAATAGAGCCCTCGAGCGCATAGCTGACTTTGCCGTCCGCAGCGATACCGATGGTGGAGACCAGGCCATTCTTGGATTCGACGATCTCGTCGCCGGTGTTCATGAGCATAAAGCAACCCGTGCCATAGGTGTTTTTGGTCTGGCCGGGACGGAAACAGCAGTGGCCGAACAGCGACGCCTGTTGGTCACCCGCCACGCCCATGATGGGCGGCATGTTGGTCATGATGTCGCTCGCGACGCGGCCGTAGTCGCCCGAGCTCCAGCGAACCTCGGGCATCATGGAACGTGGAACGTCAAAGAGTGCCAGCAGGTCGTCGTCCCAATCGAGCGTATGGATATTAAAGAGTGCCGTGCGGCTGGCATTGGTGTAGTCGGTGGCAAAGACCTGGCCGCCGGTGAGGTTGTAGATGAGCCAGGTGTCGATGGTGCCAAACATGAGGTCGCCCGCCGCCGCGCTTTCGCGTGCGCCGTCGACGTTGTCGAGAATCCACTGCACCTTGGAGGCCGAGAAATACGGGTCGAGCGTGAGTCCCGTGCGGGAGCGCACCAGCCCTTCTGCGCCCTGCTCGACAAGCTCGTCGATCAAAGGTGCGGTACGGCGGCACTGCCATACGATAGCGTTATAGATCGGCTGACCGCTCACGCGATCCCAGACCACCGTGGTCTCGCGCTGGTTGGAGATGCCGATGGCAGCAATGCGGTCGGAGTGGATACCGCTCTTAAACTGGACTTCCATCATGACGGCGATCTGGCTAGCAAGGACCGCCATGGGGTCTTGCTCCACCCAGCCGGGACGCGGGAAGCTGGTTTTGACGCTGCGACGTGCCTGCGCGACGATGCATCCGTACTCGTCGACGATGGTCGCAAGTACCGAGGTGGTGCCGCAGTCGAGCGCCATGATGTAGGAACCGCCAAAGTCAAACGAGGCATCTTCCATGCCCAGGCTGCCCAGATTCAACGACATCGCTTAAACCTTTCTATTGCATCGGGTCGGACAGGACCCGTTCGATCTCTGATGCGGGAAGTGCGCCTTGGCGCAGGATCTGGAGCTCGCCGTGCTGAAACGACACGATGGTCGAGGCGTCGCGACACGGGGTCTCACCGGCGTCGACGGCAACATCGACCCCCTCCAGGATGCGACCCTCCACCGTGATAAAACTTGCCGGCGCGGGCGCGCCATGCGTGTTGGCGCTGGTGCAGGCAAGGGGGCTGCCACAGGCGCGAATGAGCGCCTGCACCACGGGCGAGGCCGAAGCGCGAAGTGCCACCGTGTCGTCGGCAGCGCGCATAAAGGTCGGCACGCAGGGGGCTGCCTTGACCACGATAGTCAGGGCTCCCGGCCAGCATCGTCGCGCGAGTATGCGGGCATCTTCCGGGATATCCACGCCATAGCGGTCGAGTGCTTCGACGCCATCGACCAGCCAAGCGACGGTTTGCGTGAGTTCACGTTGCTTGAGAGTGAAGATACGGCGATAGCCGGTGCCGAGCGCAGGAACTGCGGCGCCATTGACGGCAGCCTGCGGATCGCGCGGCCACGATGGGAATTCGCTTGTATCTTGGGGCACGGCGTCCGAGAAGGCGTTGACTGCCACGGCGACACCGTAGACGGTCTCGGTCGGGATCAAAGCCAGGCCGCCGCGGCCGAGCACCTCGGCCGTGCGCTCGACGGCAAGCCGATGCGGCTCGCGCGTTCCCTCGTATACCCGATAGACCGTCTGCATGTGTATGCCAGCCCCTTACGCTCTGGTGCAAGTTTGTTTACTGTGGGGCATTCTCGCACGAAACGTTCAACCTATTTGCCCAGAGCGCATGTTGGTTTGGTGAGCGGCTCTAGTAGTCGGTGAAAGTGAGGGGGTTATTGGACTGCGACGAACTTCTTTGGCCTGCCGGCGTGGCGTTCTTGGGCGGCGTAGCGCTCGATGCTGTCTATCGTTATCATCCGACGGCCGTCGACGAGTTCAACATCGAGCTTTCCGGCTTTGACCAGCGCGGTAATCCGCGGAGCGGAGACTTTGAGGTCCAGCGCTGCGTCTTTAAATGTTCGGCACGCCGCTTCCCGAGCGTCCTCGTGGTCGATTTCGACTGAAAGGGCCACGACCTCGGCCGAGCGTTCGTACCCCGCCGGAGTCAAACCGTTGTTGAGGTCGTCGGCCAAAAACGCCATCAGTGCCTCGGTGGCATGGGCAATCGCGTCTTCGCGCGTATCGCCATCGGCAAAGGCGCCGGGAATCTGCGGGAAGCTGGCGCAGTAACCGTCGTCTTCTTTTATGAGAACGCAGTCATAGGTAAATCGCTGCCTCATTTTGCCTCCAACTACCGTCCAGCTTGGCGACGAATACTTGCCCACGTGCCCTTCTTTGGTCGATCACCACCAGAGCCGTTCACGGTGACAACACGATCGCTAGAAACATACTTAGCATGACTACCGACTTGCGCGACCTTCACGAATCCATCGTGCTTGAGTAGGGCAATGATTTCCCGAAAGGTAAGAGGTTGCATGGACCGACCTCTTTCAGCCGTCCTAATTATAAACTAATTTATAATTTTTGTTAACCAGTTAATAAATATTACTGGCGCTGCTTGGGCTCGGTGACGATGGCTCGGACGATGCGGGGGCGATCGGTGAGGTCGTGGACGATACACACGTCCGAAAGGCCTGCTTGACGACAGAGCTCGGCCGCGGCGTCGAGCGCGCCCTCGTAGAGCTCGCAGGCAAACAGGCCGCCGGCGCGCAGCATGTAAGGCGCCGCGTTGAGCAGGCGGCGGAAGATATCGAGGCCGTCGGCGCCGCCCTCGAGCGCCAGGTCGGGCTCAAAGTCCTTGACCTCGTGCGGCAGCGAGCGCATGACATCGGTGGGGATGTAGGGCGGGTTGGAGACGAGTACGTCAAAGGTGCCCCACTCTTCGCGGGGAATGGAGCTCACCAGGTTTGTGAGGCTGAAGGCGACCTCGTCGGACGTGAGACCAAGCGCATCACGGTTTTTGGTAGCAAGGTCGATGGCGCGCGGCTCGATATCGGTAGCAGTGCAGGTAACGTGGCCGCGGCGCTCCCAGGCAAGGGAGAGCGAAATGCAGCCCGTGCCGCAGCCGACCTCGAGAACGCGGGCAGTGCGGGGCTCGGCTGGGGCAGATACGTTGGCCTCGGCGGCATCTTGCGCGGGAGTCGCCTGTTGGTCGTTGTCCTCAATGGCGATGCCGTATTCGTCGAGCTCGGGCTCGGGGGTTTCCATGGCCTCTGCTTCTGCCGCTTCGGCTTCTGCCGCCTGCGCGGCGGCTTCCTCGGCCTCGCGATCGGCCAGTTCCTCGGCATAAGCGCGACTGCCCAGCACATCGCCGCCTAGCGCCGCCTCGTCGGCAGCTGTGAGGTTGGCGGCACGGCACTCGGCCGTCGCTCGCTCGTCGGCCAATGCGGCCTCGGCCTTGCGTGCCTCCTCGACCTCATCGTTCCAAGGCAGCTCAACACGCTGACGGGCAGCGGCCTCGGGGCTCAGTACCTCGGCATCCAGATAATTGAGGACTTCCTCGACGAGCATCTCGGTCTCGGGGCGCGGAATGAGCACACCGGGGGCGCACGCGACGTCGATCATGCGAAACTGCGTGCTGCCCGTGATGTATTGCAGCGGCTCGCCCTTAGCGCGGCGGACAACGGCCGCATGCATGGTCTCGAGCTGGGCCGCGTTAAGCGTCTCGTCCATACGCATATATAGGTCAATGCGCGCCAGGCCCGTGGCGGCGCACAGCAGCCACTCGGCAGAAAGACGGGGGTGCTCCTCGCCGCGCTCGGCCAGGTACTCCTTGGTCCACTCGAGACAACGCTTGATGGTCCAAATCTCGTTTGCCATGGGGCCCTCCCCTCTTAAGCGCCGGACGGCGCGCGAATGTCGGAGCAGATTGTAAGCGAGGCCAGCGCTTGGCAAGGGGCGATTGAAGGCGATTATCGAGAATCAGCCCAGAATTTTGCACCGAGCTCGCTCAAAGTGTTCATTCGCTGACGTCTAAATTTGCATTCGTCAAGCTTTTGGCAAGGTTGCCCCAAAACTGACCAATATCTAACCAAGAACTTGCCACATCGCTTGACGCACGACCCATCAAAAATCGCTCCGCGACTTCTTGAACGATATTTTGAGCAATATTTTCGATAGCGGACTTATGCCGTCAATTACCTTAAGCAGGTAAGCAGCTCAAATGACATCACAGCCGACTGAATAAAATATCAAGGCAATGTCACCAATGACTCCCTGCGGATCATTTGACAACCAAGGAAACGCCGATGTTTTGGCAATGTCAGCGAGCGACGTCCAGAGCAAACAAGTTGGCATGAAAAAGGCAAGGCATAGACCTTCTGGTCATGCCTTGCCTTTTGAATGACAAAATGTCGCTCTGGACGGCGCGCAGCGTCGAGTCGTTACGCGGTTTGTAAAACCGCGTAACCTACACGGCCTGTGCCAGCTTCTCGGCACGCTCGGCGGCGGCGAGCGCCTCGATGACGGTGCCGAGCTGGTCGCCCAGGAGGACGCCATTGTAGGTGGAGTTGAAACCGATGCGGTGATCGGTCACGCGGTCCTGGGGCTGGTTGTAGGTACGGATCTTCTCGGAACGGTTGCCGTGGCCGATCTGGCTCTGGCGCTCAGCACCGAGCTCTGCCTGCTGCTTCTCGAGCTCCATCTCGTACAGACGGGCGCGCAGCATCTGCATGCAGACTTCGCGGTTCTGGATCTGGGAGCGCTGTTCCTGCGACTGCACCACGGTGTTGGTGGGCAGGTGGGTGATGCGCACGGCGGAGTAGGTGGTGTTAACGCACTGACCGCCAGGGCCGGAGGCACAGTAGGTATCGATGCGCAGGTCGGACTGGTTGATCTGAACGTCAATCTCCTCGGCCTCGGGAAGCACGGCGACGGTCGCCGTGGAGGTCTGGATACGGCCCTGGGACTCGGTCTTGGGAACGCGCTGGACGCGGTGCACGCCGGACTCGAACTTCATGACGGAGTAGACGCGGTCGCCCTCGACCTTGAACTCGATGGACTTAAAGCCGCCGGCCTCGCTGGGGCTGGAATCGAGCACGGTGGTCTTCCAGCCGCGCGATTCGCAGAAGCGCTGGTACATCTTGTACAAGTCGCCGGCGAAGATGGCTGCCTCGTCGCCACCGGCGGCGGAGCGAATCTCGACGATGGTGTTCTTGTCGTCGTTGGGGTCACTCGGGATGAGCATGTACTTGATGTCTTCCTCGAGCTGGGGAAGCTTTTCCTCGTTCTCGGAGATGTCCATCTGGAGCATCTCCTTCTCGTCCGCATCGCTGGTGTCGCGGAGCATCTCCTTGGCGGCCTCGATGTCATCGAGCGCGCCGATGTACTCGCGCGAGGCGGCGATGAGGTCGGACTGGTGTGCGTACTCCTTGTTGAGACGCGTGAACTCCTTGATGTCGGAGGCGACGGCCGGGTCGGAAAGCTTCTTCTCGAGCTCCTCGTAGGCCTTAATGATCTTTTCGAGCTTGTCGCGCATGGCGGGACTCCTTTATGTGCGTGAAGGCGAAAATCGGCAGAGTTGATGGGGCGCGCGGCGCCACTGCGGGGGTAAGCCCAGCTAGAACATGTCGATCTTCAGATACATGCGCATCCCTTCGCGTATGAGGTACATAGTTGCGGTCTAACCCATACATGATAGCGTGCGCAGGCAAACCTGCATATAACCCGCACGGAATGAGTGGACGTAGCCGTTGGGTACGTTCCTTAACGACTAGTCGTTTAAGAGCGCCCCCAACGGCTAACAAAGGGGCTGTCGCTTTGTCAGATTCTAGAGCGTGTGGAGTAGGGCGATGAGGAAGCGTACGCCCTGGAGGTAGGCGCGGCGGGTGATGCGCTCGTTAGTGCCATGGACGCCGCGGTCGCACTCGTCATCGTCGACCACAAAGGCCGAGAAGCGAATGCACTCGGGGCAAATGCGCTGGTAGTTGGCAGCATCGGTGGCGCCAATCACGGTTGAGGGGACGATGCTGACAGGAACCCCGCCCGCCGCCGATGATCCGTTTTCCTCCGTCCCCAAAGGATCACGGAAATAGCGGGCGGCGATGGTGCGGACGGCCTCGAGCCCCGGCCCGCCGACACGCGGGGACGGCGAGGGCTCGGAGCTGCCGGGGCCGAGTTCGACCTCCACGCGCCCGGCAAGGCCCGCCGCGGCAACGGCCTCGCGGCAGCGAGTAGCGACATCGGCCACGCCCGTGCCCTCGAGCATGCGGAAGTTGATATTGGCCCACATATCCTGCGGCATCACGTTAGCGCCGGTGCTACCGCCCTCGATTTGGGTCGGCGCGCAGGTAGTGGTCACGAGCGGATAGAGTTTTTTGCTGGCGAGGCACTCGCACACGATGGTGTCCTTGTTGGAGGCAATCTCGTCGGCCGTGCAGAGCCCCAGCTCGACAAGCTGTGCGGCAAGCAGATCGGTCACACGCGTCGGCCACTCGATATCGCAGATTGCGGCGATAGCGCGGCTCAGTACCTCGAGCGATGTGCCACCGTAGGGGTTTGACGAATGCCCTCCCTCACTCTTCGTCTTGAGCACAATATCGGCGTAGCCCTTCTCGGCAAGGTCGGCATGCATAAGCCAGCCCTCGCCCGCGCCGTACTCGGCAGCCGAAACAATACGGTAGTCACCCTCGTCGAGCAGGTATTCAAGTTCAATACCGCGCTCCTCGAGCACGCGACCGATCGCCCCCGCGCCGTACTGCGTGGTTTCCTCGTCCTGGCCAAAAGCCAGCAGCAGGGTGCGCTCGTGCTCCCAGCCGTGCACCAACGCATACTCAACCGCCTCGAGAATACCTGCGACCTGGTCTTTCATGTCGATAGCGCCGCGACCCCAAATGTAGGTGTCGTCCACCTGTCCGCTAAAGGGAGCATGCGTCCAGTCGGCCTCGGTGCCCGGCACCACGGGGACCACGTCCATGTGGCCCATGAGCATAACGGGCTTAAGAGCCGGATCGCTGCCGGCAAGCGCCACCAGCAGCGAATGGCCGATAAGCTCGACCTCGCCCGCCGCAAACACGTGCGGCCAGGCCTGCTGCATATAGGCGCGCAGGTCGTCGAAGGGCTGCCAGTCCACCGCCTCGGCATCCATGCTCGAGACGGTCGGAAACGACAGCACGCGGCCCAGGCGCTCGCACGCGCCGGCCTCATCCAGATCGGCAAAATCATCCTCATGCGCAAAGAAGCGCCAAACCTCGGCCATGACATCCTTTCGATTGTGATGACGAGGGCCGCCCCACCGGAGCGGCCCTGCCACATAAGCGTTTGCGATCGGTTATTTGTCCTCGAGATAACGCGAGAGGAACTCGAGGGTGCGCTGGTGCTTGGGATTGCCAAAGAGCTCGGCCGGCGCGGCGTCCTCGAGCACCACGCCCTTGTCCATAAAGACCACGCGGTCGGACACCGTGCGGGCAAAGGCCATCTCGTGCGTGACGACGACCATGGTCATGCCGTCGGCAGCGAGGTTGTGCATGACCTCGAGCACCTCTCCCACGATCTCGGGGTCGAGTGCGGAGGTCGGCTCGTCAAACAGCATGATCTGCGGATTCATGCACAGGGCGCGGGCGATGGCGACGCGCTGCTTTTGGCCGCCCGAAAGCCTGCCCACGGCGGCGTGCGCGAACTTTTCGAGTCCCACGCTGGTCAGATGCTCCATCGCGACCTTCTCGGCCTCGGCCTTGCTCATCTTTTTGAGCGTGACGGGCGCAAGCGTGCAGTTGTCGAGCACATCCATGTTGTTGAATAGGTTGAAGCCCTGGAACACCATGCCGATGTCCTCACGCAGTTTGTTAATGTTGCAGCGCTCGGCCGTAAGATCCTGGCCGTGGAACCAGATGTGGCCCGCGTCCGGAGTCTCGAGCAGGTTAAGGCAGCGCAGAAACGTCGACTTGCCCGAGCCTGAGGCGCCGATGATGGTGACGACCTCGCCGGGATTGATGGACAGATCGATGCCCTTGAGCACCTCGAGTGAGCCAAAGCTCTTGCGCAGGCCCTCGACGCGGATAAGCGGCTCGCAAGCGTCTGCAACCGCGGAGTTATTCTGAGTCATGGTTGCTCCTCCTAGTTAGAGCTCGGCAGCGTCTGGGGCGCCTCGGCACCCAGACGGCGACCAAAGGCCTCGAGCAGGCGGCCTGCCACGAACGTCAGGATCAGGTAGACCACGAGCGCTACGCAGTAGACCTCCATCTGGCGGTAGTACACGCCGGCGACGGTGGTAGTGGCGTACATGAGGTCGAACACGCCGATGACCGAGAGCACCGACGAGTCCTTGATGTTGATGATGAGCTCGTTGGTGAGCGCCGGGATCGCGTTTTTAATGCCCTGGGGAAACACGACTTTGCGCATGGCCTGCCACTGCGACAGACCCAGCGAGCGCGCCGCCTCGGCCTGACCGGGGTCGATCGACTCGATGCCGCCGCGCAGGACCTCCATCATGTAGGCAGTAGAGTTGAGCGAGATGGTGACGAGGCCCGCGGTAAAGGTACTCCAGATCTGGTTGGCCTGGGCGGTCTCGAAGCCCATGCCGCGCAAAACGGTGAAGCCCGCGTAATAGATGAGTAGGCCCTGGACCATCATGGGCGTGCCGCGCACGATGGTGGAGTAGATGGTCGCAAAGCCGCGTCCGATACTCTTAAAGAAGCGCACCAGGTCGTTGTCCACGCGATCGAAGGTCTGAATACGCAGGAACACAAAGAGCAGCGCCAGGAAGAATGCGATGACGGTGCCGAAGGTGGCAAGCGCGATGGTGATCTCGATACCGCGGATGAAGAAGTCGCCGCTCTTGTAGGTCATGTAGACCAGGCTCGACAAAAAGTCGCTGGGGTTGGAGTCCGAGACAATACTCACCTGCACCAGGTCGATAAACGACATGACGCAGCGGTCGATAAAGAAGGTCGCCGCGATGGCGACCACGACATAGCTGCCCAAGCGCGCGCCGCGACGGAAGCGCTCGGAAGCAAACGGCGACGTTTCGCGATAGTCGTTCCAGTGCATGAGCTTGGTGACGAGCGCCGCCGCCGACACGACAATCCAGGCCCAAAGAATCGCCCAAAGGCAATCCTGGAAGATACCGGTGGGAGCCAAGAAGCTCAGCGGTGTGGGGCTGCGCTGGCTAAACGCCAAGCCGAGCGCCGCGATAACGCTCGTGCCCAGGTACACATAACGGTGATCGGCCTTGATAAAGGAGGCCAGACGATTGACGGTTTTCATGCTGCCTCCCTATGCCGGCTGACGGTCGAGGCACGCGTCCCACATTTGGTCGCGCTCCTCTTGGCTGACGCCCTTGAGCGTTTTGTCGATGAGCTTGAGCAGCTTGTCCGAGCCCTTGCGGCAGCCGACGTTTGTCGTAACCTCCTGCTTAAAGCCCTCGCCCTCGGCAAAATGAATGGGGACAATGCCCGGGTTTTGGGCCATATAGCCCTTCTCGTTCTCGGTGTTGTAGGTCACGGCGTCGCACGTGCCCTGCAGCAGATTCGAAAACACCGTGGGGACGGAGTCGACCGGGTTTTTGTGCACAACGCCCGGGATCTCGTCAATGACAGTGTCGAGCATGGTGTCCTTTTGGCCGAGCACCGTGGCGCCGCTAAAGTCGCTGAGCTTGGTCGCGTTTTGGTAGGGCGAGCCCTCTTTTACGAACAGGCCAAAGTAGCCAATAAAGTACGGATCGGAAAAGCCAACGGACTCCTCGCGCTCGGGTGTGGCGCTCATGCCGGCAATGATGAGGTCGATCTGGCCGTTGTTGAGCGAATCGATAAGGCCCGAGAAGCTCTGCTTGACGGCAACAGGCTCGCCGCCGAGGGCCTTGCAGACAATCTTCGCAATCTGCACGTCGTAGCCGTCGGCATAGGCGCCCTGCACGTTGTCGATGGGAATGGTGAACTCGCTGGCCTCGGAAACCTGCCAGTTGTACGGGGCGTAGGCCGCCTCCATACCAATGCGGATCTTATCCTTGCCGATAACGGAATCGGACAGGTCATCGCGACCGCCGCCCGTCGTGGGCTGGACCACCTTGAGTGTGGACGGACGCTGGCAGCCGGCAAGCGCGCCGGCGACAACGGTTGCGCTCGCAGCGAGGGCGCTACCCAAAAAGATGCGACGACTGCACACCGGCTGGGTCTGCGCGTCGCGCTGTAGTCGAGGTTGCATCTGATGCCTTCCTGTTTTGCTTTGCTGACAATAAGACAGGATATACGCCCGCAACCAGCAACGCGGCATGTGCGCGAAAAATTAATAGACACACGGGGACGATTGGCGCAAAGCAGCCTGCCCCCATGTACCACTTGACATGTAAAAGGCAAGGCATAGACCTTCTGGTCATGCCTTGCCTTTTGAATGACAAATTGTCGCTCTGGGTGGCGCGCAGCGTCGACCGGTCCGCCGTTCGTTAGAACGGCGGAACCTCTAGAGCAGGGTGACGCTAAAGGAACGGGTGTCGGTGGCGCCGGGAGCCAAGGTGATGGTGTTGACCTTGCGCTCAAAGACGTCGTCCTCGGTGTCCATGGTGGTGTGGCCGGTCCAAGGCTCGAGCGCCACAAACGGGGCGTCGTTGGCGGCAGACCACACGCCAATGTACTTAAAGCCCTCAAAGTCGATCTTGACGCCGTGGCCCGACTTGCGACCGCGCAGCGTGAGCGTGGAGCCCGGGGTATCGGTGAACATGATGGCGTCGTTATCGAAGCTGCGGTGCGTGATGGGCAGCACGTCCGAGTTGTCGGGAGCCTTGTAACTACCCTCGAACGTCATAAGGCCATCGGGCGTGATGACGGGGGCCTCGTTAGTCCAAGCCTCGGTAAACGCCAGCTCGTAATCCTCGAACGCCTCGTCCTCGGCACCGGGGGCGGGCACGTTAAATGCGGGGTGGCCGCCCACCGAGAACGGCAGGTCCACGTCGCCGGTGTTGGTGACGGCAAAGGTCTGCGTGAGGGTGGCGTCGCCGGTCAGGGCATAGGTCATGTTGAGCTTAAGGTGGAACGGGAACGCCTTGAGAGACTCGGGCGTGTCGGTGAGCTCGTAAGTAACGGACGAGCCATCCTCCGACACCTCGACGATCTTGTGCTCCACGATACGCGCGATGCCGTGGCGAGCCATCTCGCAGGTGCCGGCCGCAGACGTCGCCGTGTTGTTGCGCAGCGATCCCACAATGGGGAACAGAATGGGCGCGTGCTTGCCCCAAAAGGCCGGGTCGCCCTGCCACAGATACTCGTTGCCGTTGAGGGCAAGGCTCGTGAGCTGGGCGCCCATGGAATCGATGGCCGCGGTGAGGCCGCCGCGCTTGATGATAGTGACGGTGGACATGCTACTTCCTCCAAAAGTAAACAACAGTGTCGAGGGCTATTGTCCCACTCTTGGCGGCGGGGTTGAGCGTCAGGCGCAGTTATTGAGCAATAGCGTAAAGGTCAAACCCGCCCTGCGGCGTGCTATCGACCGTATCGGGCGCCTGTGAATTAAAACTCACCGGAACCATGCGCTTTGAGGCGCGGTAACGCGTGCCGTCGGTGGCGACGGGCGGCTCATCGACCGTGAGCTCGTAGTCGCCGGGCTTGAGCTCGATGCCGTCACCTTCGGAATTGACGTATTGATACTCGTCGATTGCTTGTCCCTTGAGTGTGCGGCCCACGATATGGATGAGCATCTGGCTGTCGCCGCGGGCGGTGTCCCATGTCGCACCGTCCTTGACCTCGACCGACACATGCACCGAGCGCGTACGGCTGAGCGATTGCTCGACAGACATCTCGACCTTGGCGGCGTCTTTGCGCTGTTGCTCCACGTGACTCCAGACATTTCCGATCGCCGAGCAAGCGATGACGCCGGCCATAAAGGCGATGAGAATGGGGCCGAGCGGAGAGCGACGGCCCGCGTCTTCCTCGCGAGCCAGGTTGGGGCGATGGGTGGGGGCGGGCGCCTGGGCACCCTGCGCGGGCACGTCGAGTATGCTGAAGGATGCCGTGCTGCCGGGGTCGATGGTATGGCGCGGCTGTGGGGTCTTTGCCGGCGAGATCGACATATCAGCCGGCTCGCCGAGCGTGGCCGTAGCGTCGGCCTTGGCCTCGTCTGCCTCGGCCTGGGCCCAGGCTTGTTCGAAGGTCAGGGGCTCGACGGGGTCGGAGGCAGCGTCCGAGTCGGCGGCGACGTCGTTGCCGGTCTCGTCCTCGTCGATCGACACGTCACGCGGCGTGGGCTCGTCCCACTCCTCGTCCGGAGCCTCACCCTCGCTATACCACCATTCAAAGTTATCGATATCCATACGGGGCGCCCCTTAGGCCTCGCAAATAAACACTTGCTAGCCTTATACCCCCAGACGGCACGGCGGCTCGCCGGCACAGATAAGAAAACCATCACATCATTCGACGCTTTTCCTCGTTTTCGAGATTTTCATCGAATGTTGTGACGGTTTGGGCGGCAGCCACGCCGCGAATGTGACAAAGAGACTGTCCCTTTGTCACATTCTGTTAGAGTTGCAGGGATTGAATCCCGCTTATTCATGCGACATTGGAGTGACAACCTTGACCGCCGCAACCACGCCAAAAAGTAAGTCAACCGCCGCCGCGCTCTCCCCCGCGCGCACCAAGCTCTGCCTGGCGCTGCTCGTGCTGTTGGGATTCTCGCTCGGCTGCTCCGAGTTCGTGGTCATCGGCATCGAAAGCGACTTGGCAACGGAACTCGGCGTATCGCTTGCCACCGCAGGCCAACTTATTAGCGTGTTCGCACTGATCTACGCTATCTCGACGCCGGTGCTCGCGCTCAGCACGGGGCGTTTTCGCCGCTACCAGCTGCTCGTGTGCTACAGCATCGTCTTTGTGCTCGGCAACCTGGTCATGGCGTTGGCGCCCAACTTCCAGGTGCTGTTCATCTCGCGCATCATCCTGGGCTCCGTCTCGGGCGCACTGCTCGCCGTGGGCGTGACGTACATCCCCGAGCTTCTGTCTCCGCAGCAAACTTCGCTTGCCATCTCGGTGGTATATGGTGCGTTTTCCGTGGCAATGGTCTTTGTCACTTCGATCGGCAAGTTTGTGGCCGACACGCTCGATTGGCACGTGGCCATGTACGGCACGCTGGCCTTTGCCGTTCTGATCTGCGGAGCGCTCGTGGCGTTTATGCCGCGCGCTGGGCAAACCGACGAGCCCGCCACTTTTCGCGAGCAGGCGGGTCTGCTACGCGAGCCGAGCATCATCACCGGCATGCTCATCTTTTTGTTTGGCGTGGGGTCGGTCTACGTTTTCTACGGCTACGTGACGCCTTATCTTGAGCAGGTGCTGGGCATGGGCACGGTCGAAGCCAGTACCACGCTCATGGCCTACGGCGTGTTCTGCCTGATCTCGAACATCCTGGGCGGATGGATCGATGCGCGCTTTGGCATGAAGGCGCTACTCGTGACGTTTGTGCTGCAGGCTGCAGCGTTACTCGGACTGTTTGCTGTGGGCGGCACCATGCCGCTCGCGCTGGTCTTTGTCTTTAGCCTGGCGCTGCTCATGTACCTGTTCTCGGTGTCGTGCATCACGCACTTTATGGACGTGGCACGCAGCCGCCATCCCAAGTCGATGGTACTCGCAAGTTCGGTTGAGCCCATGGCGTTTAACGTCGGCATCTCGTTTGGCACCGCAGTGGGCGGCGCCGTGGTAAGCAGCGTTGGCATTGCATATGTAGGCGCAGTGGGTGCCGCGTTCTCGCTTGTGGCCTGGGTGCTTACGCTGGTGACGATTAAGTTGGCTCGCCGGGAACGCAAGAGGGCGATGGCGCAGGCGTAGATGCGATACTCGAGCTCGATGATGGCGATCGAAAGGAAACCGCATATGCAACGTGTACTGTTTATCTGTCACGGCAACATCTGTCGCTCGACGATGGCTGAGTCGGTGTTTACCGAGCTGGTACGGCGCGCCGGGCGCGCGGGCGAGTTTGTCATTGATTCCGCTGCGACCTCGACCGAGGAGATCGGCAACCCGCCACACCACGGTACCGTTGCCAAGCTGCGCGAGGTCGGGATTCCCGTCGTCGCACATCGTGCACGTCAGGTACGTCGCGCGGAGTATGGCGACTGGGACCACATTGTCTATATGGACGACGAGAACGCCCGCGGCCTGTACCGAATTTTTGGGAAGGACCCCGATGGCAAGATCTCGCGCCTGCTCGATTGGACCGATCGCCCCGGCGACGTGGCCGACCCCTGGTACACCGGCAATTTCGATGCCACGTACCGCGACGTGCTCGCCGGTTGCACCGCTATGCTCGAGCAACTGTAGGCGCTCGGGCGGCGCGGGCCACGCCTTCGGCGCGAAACGAGCGCGGATAATCTCCGACATGAAAAATGAGCGTGGATTTTCTCCCGCTTTGAGCGTTCAAGTGCGCCCTAAACGGGAGAAAATCCACGCTCATGAATGTGGCAAAGGGACTGCCCCTTTGCCACATCCGGGACTGGCCCTAGACCGGCTTGACCTCCAGCTTTATCCCCTCGGCGCAGGAGTCGCCCAAAACATCCGAAAGGGCCCAGGTCGCATATAGCGGCAAATAGAGAACCGCTCCGTTGCGCTCAACGTTGCCTCTCGAGAAAACAATCCCGAGCCTTACGCCATATTCAGCCGTATCAAGCACATGACCGAGCGCAGCGTGCGCGTGGTAATAGGAGCCCGATTTAACCTCGATCGGAACAGCCGTCCCATCCGGTCCATCGACCACAAAGTCCACTTCACCGCGCTTTTTTGTCTGATAGTAGTAAAGCTGGCGATTTTGGGCAGCCAGCTGCTGGGCCACCACGTTTTCGTAAATGCCGCCCAGATTGGGCTCCTTGCTATCAAGATACGCCGCTTGGGCGACTCCGACGGGGTAGCGCGCCATCAACATGCCCGTATCCGATTGATATAGCTTGAACTGCGATGGCCGTGCCGTCTTGAGCAAGGGCGATTTTGGCTCGGTTACGATATCGGCTTTGAGAGCAACGCCGGCATCGACAAGCCATACAAAATCTCGCTGATACTTCTCGTAGTGAGCCTTGGGGTCAATGGAATTGAGCACGAAGCGCTTGTTTTCGCCCTCGAGCATAATAGGGAGCTGATCGTAAATGCTCTGCACCTGAAGGGCTCGCCCGCTTGCATACTTGGAGATATCCCGCCGGTACTGTTCGTTGAGCTCTGACTGTAGCTGACGAACAGAGGCAAGGTCGCCCTGCGTGTCAAGGAAACGCTGCACGACCTCCGGCATTCCGCCGACAACGGTATAGGTCCTGAAGTTTGCCATCATCGCGTCATGAATGTAATCAGGAACGGGCCTCTCGCTGATACACGCGTCACGTATCGTTTGGCGAGCCCCCTCGCTCACCCCGGTTGCCCAGCAAAACTCCTCAAAATCGAGCGGGAACATCCTAAGCTCGTGGACATACCCCACGGGATAGGACCTGACGCCCTTGAACTGAGTCCCGAGCATTGACCCCGAAAACGCCCAGCGGCACCTCCCGTCCTCAACAAGGAACTTTGCCATCGTCATGATGTCGGGGGCCTCTTGGACCTCATCGATAAACACGAGCGTTTTGCCTGGCGCAATCGACTTTCCCGAAAGAAGCGTCACCCTGCTGATGAAATCATCGGCATTCCGCGCCTCGAGAAGAGCATCTTTTGCCTGGCGGTTTTCCATGAGGTTAAGCTCGATGTAGGTTGCATGGTTGGCTTTGCCAAATGCGCGAATCGAATAGCTTTTGCCAATCTGGCGAGAACCCGTAATGAACAAGGCCTTTTGCTCGGAAGACTTCAGCCAACGCTCCAGCTCTGCCGCTATTTTCCTGCGCAGCATAGGCTCTCCCCTCGGTGTCATCAAATGAAATGCAAAGTTTTATACGCTTGATTATCGATGAAACGCAGAATTTTTAGAACCTAAAATCTGATGAAATGCAGAGATTTGAGATTATAAGCAAAAAGAAGGGACACCACCCGCGAATGTGACAAAAGAACTGTCCCTTTGTCACATTGCGCTCAGCTACTCGTCGACGATCTCGACAAGCCAGACGTTCAACGTATCGACCTCGGGGCAGCAGAACTTTGCCGTACCGGGCTCGTAGCCAGGCACGGTTCCGCCGTAGCGCAGGATATCGATATAGGGAAAGCCCACGTGGCAGGCCATGGCGCACATCTTGCCGCGGTCTCGATCGAAGTCGAAGACGTCTCCCGGCTTATGACCATGGTGGCAGCGACACACACCCAGCTGATCCACGCAGCTCACGCGGATACGCGGACGCTTGCCCCGCGACGCGCCGAGCGGCTTGTCCCCGCCCGCGGGCTTGGCACCGCCCTCGCCAGCGTTACTCATGGTCGATCACATCCAGGCAGGCCTCGATGGGAAGGCCGGCCGACTTGTCCTCTTGGTCGGCATTGCGCTCGATAAGCTCGGCCACCACACGCATAGCGTCGGTCGTCGCACGTTGCAGGCTCCAGCCGGCCATAACGCGACCCACGAGCACCGACGAGAACGTATCGCCCGTGCCCGGGAAATACACCGGAATCAGCTCAAAGGGAATCGTAAAGTACTCTCCCGCCACATGGTCGTAGCCGATAACGGCGCTCGCCCCGTCGACCTTTGCGCTCGTGATGACCACCGACTTGGCGCCCAGCGCGAGCATGGCATCCACGAGCGTACGAGCCTCGTCGGCCGTAATCTGCTCGGCCATAGGCGTATCGGTGAGCAGACACGCCTCGGTATAGTTGGGCACCGCGTAGTCGGCGCACTCGACCAGGCTGCGCATAAGGCCGATGGTCGACTCGGGCACGCCAGCGTAGAGCCTGCCGTTGTCGGCCATGATGGGGTCGACGAACACCTTGGTGCCCTTTTGCGCGCGGCGGTGGCAAAAGTCCGAGATGATGCGTGCCTCTTCCTCGGTCACGATAAAGCCGGTCGAGATGGCGTCGAATTCAAAGCCGAGCTCCTCCCAGATGGCGAGACTCTGGCGGACATACTCCGTGGTGTCGTGGATGTAGAACTTGGGGTAGTTGAGCGTATCGGAAACGAGGGCCGTCGGCAGGTTGTGGATGCGATAGCCCATGTGCGACAGCACCGGCAACATGGCAGAAAGCGCGACCTTGCCGTAGCCGCACATATCGTTGATCAGCAGCAGCTGAGTGTTCTTCATGAGTGTCCCCCTTGGGTCGGGCGCGGCGCGACGGCGCCACAGTGCGACTAAGTGTAGCGCAGGGGACGTTGCAAGCGGGCGCAGGCGCCGAGGAGGGCACATTGTTGCGGAAAGGTTTCGGGAATGGGAGGCAAATCGCGGCGGTAGCGGCACAGCAGCTGCCATCTATTTACTACCATTCCAAAACTATGCCGGATTACTACGATAATCCGCTAGTCTCCAACCACAACGAATTGCACTCCGGCAAAACCGCAGGTAGACAGCTTGTGATTTTCCGAAAAACAATGCCGAGGTCTGAGATTTCGAATTCATCGTAGTAATCCGGCATAGTTTTGGACAAAGCAACTTCGAAAGGGTGTCACCGCAGCCCAAAATGATTCGTTTTCCTCCGCCCCCACGGATCACTCAACAAGAGCGTCCCCAACGACTATCCCAACAAGGGCAACGCCGATGTTTTGGCGAAGTCAGCGAAAACCCGTCAGAGCGAGCAAGGTGCCTTGAAACAAGGCGGCATTGACCTTCTGGTCATGCCGCCGAAGTTGAAAGGCAGATTGCCGCTCTGGCGGGTTTGCAGCGTCGAGCGGTTACGGCGTTTGGCAAAACGCCGTAACCGCTAGTTTGGTACCTTGACATTGATTTCTTATGCTCCTAGATTAGTTAGGCACAAAACAATCCCTCTACCTAACTAAAGAAAGGAGCGAAGCTTAGATATGTGTGATGAACCACTCGTCCTTCCGCATGAGCCCGGCGGTGACCCGTCGCAACCGGTAGACATACCCGAAGCGGTCAGCGCCGAAGACAAACTCGCCAAGCGCATTCTAAGCGGCCTGGGCTTTTGCGGCCATTACATGCACTTTCATGGCGGGGGCGTGTCCGGCAAGGCGCCCATCGTCTGCCTGCTCGCCAAGCAGCCCACCGGCGAGCTTTCCCAACAGGAACTCGGCATGCACTTCGACCTCAAACCGGGGTCCCTTTCCGAGATCCTATCCAAGCTCGAAATGGGCGGCATCATCGAACGCAGTCGCAATCCCAAAGACCGTCGGCAGCTCACCATCCGCCTGACCGAAGCGGGATGGGAAAAGGCCCGCGTTGAGCAGGCAGCCCGCATTCGCTTTAGAGAGCAGGCCTTTAGCGCGCTCACCCACGATGAGCGCGAGGACCTCGCCGAAATGCTCGAGAAAATCCGTGTAACCTGGGAGGAACTGGATGATTAAAACCCTCATGGGCAGCATCCGCGACTATATGAAAGTCACCGTTGCCACGCCGTTGCTCGTGCTTGGCGAGGTGCTCTGCGAGATGCTGATTCCATTTATCACCGCCAACCTGATCGACGCCATCAAAGACGGCGCCACCGTAGCCGAGATGCTTCCCACCGCAGGCTTTTTGGTGCTCATCGCGCTAACATCCCTTGCTTTTGGCGCCGCTGCCGGCGTCACCTGCAGCCATGCGAGTTGCGGCTTCGCCAAGAACCTGCGCCACGACCTGTTCTACAAGATCCAGACGTTCAGCTTTGCCAACATCGATGAGTTCTCGAGCTCCTCGCTCGTCACGCGCCTGACCACCGATATCAACAACGTGCAGCAGGCCTTTATGATGATCATCCGTATCGCCGTGCGCGCGCCGCTGGTATTGATCTTCGCCTTTACCATGGCGTTTATCATGGGCGGCAGCGTCGCCATGGTCTACCTGGTCATCATTCCGCTGCTGGGCTTTGGACTGTTCTTTATCATCTTTAAGGTGCGCCCCATCTTCTCGCGCGTGTTCCACAAGTACGATGCCCTTAACGAGTCCGTCGAGGAAAACGTCACCGGCATGCGCGTGGTTAAGAGCTACGTGCGCGAAGACTTTGAGAAGGAGAAGTTCGCGACCGCCGCGCGCGACGTCCAGATGGACTTCACCCGCGCCGAGAAGCTGCTCGCCTTTAACAACCCCATGATGAACATCTGCGTCAACGGCGCGTTTGTCGTCATCATCTACCTGGGCTCCAAGCTCATCATCACGAGCCAGGGCACACTGTTCGACGTGGGCCAGCTCTCCTCGACCTTTACCTATGGTTTCCAGATTCTCATGAGCCTGATGCAGCTGTCGATGATCTTTGTCATGGTGACCATGGCCGACGAATCGGCACACCGCATTGCCGAGGTGCTGGCCGCCGAGCCCACGATCGCCAATCCCGCCGAGCCCGTGCTCGAGGTTGCCGACGGTTCCATCGACTTTGACCACGTGAGCTTTAAGTATTCCGCGCATGCGAAACGCCAGGCGCTCGACGATATCGACCTGCACATTACGAGCGGCGAGACCATCGGCATCATCGGCGGTACCGGCTCGGCCAAGTCCACGCTCGTTAACCTCATCGCCCGCCTGTACGACGCCACCGAGGGCACCGTGCGCGTGGGCGGCATGGACGTGCGCGACTACGACTTGGACGCCCTGCGCCACCAGGTGGCCATGGTGCTGCAGAAAAACGTACTGTTTAGCGGCACCATTGCCGAAAACCTGCGCTGGGGCGACCCGAACGCCACCGACGAGGAAGTCCGCGAGGCGGCGCATCTGGCCTGCGCCGATGAGTTTGTCGACGGCTTCCCCAAGGGCTACGACACCTGGATCGAGCAGGGCGGCTCCAATGTTTCCGGCGGCCAGAAGCAGCGCCTGTGCATTGCGCGCGCCCTGCTGCGTCGCCCCAAGATCTTGATCCTGGACGACTCCACCAGCGCCGTCGACACCAAGACCGACGCCAAGATCCGCGCAGGGCTGGCAAGCTATCTGCCCAACACGACCAAGCTCATCATCGCCCAGCGCATTAGCTCCGTGCAGGACGCCGATCGCATCATCGTCATGGAGGGCGGCCGTATCGCGCAGATCGGCAACCACGATGAGCTGCTCAAGACGAGCGAGATCTACCGCGAGACCTTTACCTCGCAGAACAAGATGTCTGCCGAGGGCGAAGAGGCCGTCGAGGCCGACACCGAGGCATCCGCAACACAAGCTCAGACCCAGGAAGGAGGCGAGGCACATGAGTAAGGCAACGACCGCCGAGCGCGCGCTCAACCGCAAGGGCGGCACCATGTCGCGCCTCATCAAGACGCTCTTCGGCTTCTACCCCGTGCTTTTGCCCCTCGTCGTCGTCGGCGTGGTACTCTGCGCCATCATCAACTCCATCGGCGCGACCTTCCTTCAGAGCGCCCTGCAGATTATTAGCGAATCGTGGCAGTCGGGCGATTGGGAAGCCGCACAGCCCAAGATCGCACAGCTCGTGACCACCCTCGCCTGCATCTACGGCGTCGGCATCCTGTCCTCGCTCTTCTGGAACCGCGCCATGGCCATTGTCACGCAGGGCTCGCTCGAGAAGCTGCGCGAGAAGATGTTCAACCGCATGCAGGACCTGCCGATCCGCTACTTCGACACGCATCAGCGCGGCGACATCATGAGCCACTACACCAACGACATCGACACGCTGCGCCAGATGATCAGCCAGTCGCTGCCCAACCTGCTCATGACGACCATCGTCATCGTCACGGTGTTCTTTATCATGCTGTACTACAGCGTTTGGATGTGCCTGGTCATTGTGGCAGGCGTCGCCTTTATGACCTTTATGACCAAGCTGCTCGGCTCCAACTCCGCGCGTTTCTTTATTGCGCAGCAGACCGAGCTCGGCGTGGTCGAGGGCCATATCGAGGAAGTCATGAACGGCCAGAAGGTCGTCAAGGCATTCTGCCACGAGTCTGCCGCCGAGGCCGATTTTGACGAGCGCAACGAAAAGCTCTTCGAGGTTTCCCAGAAGGCCAACATGTACGCCAACATCCTCATGCCCATCCTTATGAACCTGGGCAACCTGCTCTACGTGCTGGTCGCACTGGCAGGCGGCATTTTCCTGGCGCTGGGCGTGCCCAACCTGAGCATCTCGGGCATGACGCTGTCCATCGCCGTCGTAGTGCCGTTCCTCAACATGACCAAGCAGTTCTGCGGACAGATCGGCCAGATCTCGCAGCAGATCAACGCCGTGGTCATGGGCCTCGCCGGCGCCGACCGTATCTTTGAGCTCATCGACGAGAAGCCCGAGACCGACGAAGGCTACGTGACGCTCGTCAACGCGCAGGTGAACCCCGATACCTGGCAGCTCGAGGAAGCCGACCACCACACCGGCATGTGGGCGTGGAAGCATCCGCACCGCGCAACCGGCGAGATCGAGTACGTACCGCTGCGCGGCGACCTGGTCATGGACAACGTGGACTTTGGATACACACCCGACCATGAGGTGCTGCACGGCGTGTCCGTGTTTGCCAAGCCGGGCCAGAAGGTCGCGTTTGTCGGTGCCACCGGTGCCGGCAAGACGACCATCACCAACCTCATCAACCGCTTCTATGACATCGCCGATGGCAAGATCCGCTACGACGGCATCAACGTCAACAAGATCCGCAAGGCCGATCTGCGCCGCTCGCTGGGCGTGGTACTGCAGGACGTGAACCTGTTCACCGGCACCGTGATGGATAACATCCGCTACGGCAACCTGGACGCCACCGACGAGGAGTGCATCGCGGCAGCCAAGCTCGCGGGCGCCGACGACTTTATCACCCGACTGCCCGACGGCTACGACACGATGCTCACCGGCAACGGCGCCCAGCTGTCGCAGGGCCAGCGCCAGCTGATCTCGATCGCACGCGCCGCCGTCGCCGATCCGCCGGCAATGATTCTGGACGAGGCCACGAGCTCCATCGACACCCGCACCGAGGCCATCGTGCAAGCGGGCATGGACAAGCTCATGGAGGGCCGCACGACGTTTGTCATCGCGCACCGCCTGTCCACCGTGCGCAACTCCGACGCGATCATCTGCCTGGACCACGGCCGCATTATCGAGCGCGGCAACCACGACGAGCTGATCGCCAAGCGCGGATATTACTATCAGCTCTATACCGGAGCGTTTGAGCTGGAGTAGTTCGGCTCGCCGAGATGGCCGATTTGCCGCTCATTCGTCGGGCACGACCCTAATCAATGCCCTCCTCTTTCGCGGTAAATCGACTCATCTCAACGACCCAAACACGATGCGCCGCAACGAATAAAGCCTCCGCAGCCACACGAGCCGCGGAGGCTTTTCTATACCTTCTATTACGGGCTTACCGTTCCTCGCGTTGCGGCCCGGCTGCCTCGGCTGTCTTTACGCGGTTCTTGTCGATGTACATGTTTTTGTCGGCCTGGGAAAAGAGTTCACGCATGGTAGGCGGCTCGTCAAAATCACTGGAAAGCGCGTAGCCCACCGCATAGCTGATAGGCATGTCGGGGTGGGCCCCGGAATACTCGTTCACGTTCGCACGAACCTGAGCGAGACAGGACTCCACGGCAGCCCGATCGGCATCCCACAGCACCGCGATAAACTCATCGCCGCCGTCGCGGCCCACAAAGCAAGTCTCGGACGCCACGCGCCCCAGCTGCCGGGCAAAAGAACGGATGTATTCGTCACCCTTCTCGTGGCCAAAGGTGTTATTGACCGTATGCAGATTGTTAAGATCGAAGACGCACAGCGCAACGGGCGCTTCAGCGGAAACGGGCTGCTCCTGCCCCAAGATCTCCTCGCACTTGTTCTTGTTGGGCAGTCCCGTGGCTTCGTCGAGATAGACTTTGCTCTGCAGTTCGCGATTGAGCGCGGCAGTTCGCACCGCGCGAACAAGCTCGACCGCAAAGGTCGTCACCAAGCCCATGATGTCGATGATCACCAGGCCCTCGAGATAGTTGAGCGCCGACGCCTTCTCCTGAGAGTAGTCCTCTGCGAGTCGCGTAGCATCGTCGCAAATGCCAAAGAACTCCTCGCTCATGGCGATAATGTCAGTGTTCTCGTAGCCGACTTCGCGCACGCGGACGATCTCGGCGCAAAGCTCATCAAAATAGTTTGCAAGCTCGGTCATCTTTGCCTGATACTCATCGTCGTCGAGACGGACGAGGTTGAGGTCGTCACTTCCGTAACGCAAACCGTTGATGTATGAATCCACGGCTTTGAGCAGGTCATCTTGAGGCTGGCCCGCATCCTCGAGCTTAACGATTCGCTGCGTGGTACCGCGCACCAGACCGGCGTAGTTGACCACGCGCGCCGTGCCCTGGATATCGGAGACGAGCAGCATGACATTGATGAAGAAGAAGATGAGAACTGCCGTGAGCACCATCATGAGCAGGCGCACCGCCTGGCTGGCCTTCTTGGCGACAGAAGTACTCACGAGTTCAATCCCCTAAATGACAAAAGAGTAGGTGGCGCATAGCGTCTTGTAAATCATGCGGGGTCAACTCTACCAGATGATTTTTCTAGGACGGGGGCTATTTTGCACCTCGGCTTGATTCGTTCGCCACGAAATGCGCCTATCTACTACGTTTAACCGATCGCCCTCAACCATGCCAAATTTCGCGAAATAAAAACCGCAGGTAAACGGCTTGCCGATTTTCTGTAAAACCAGGCATGGTCGACCCATACGGTTCAAACGTAGTAGATAGGTCATTTTCGTGGCGCGGCCCCAAAACAGTCTTTTGGGACGGGTGGTATCCTTGGTAGCCCTGTGCTGCAAACGCACCTTAAACGCAAGGAGTCCCATGGATCTTATCGCCCAGCTCGCCCGCGAGCTCAACCTTAAGGCCGCCAATGTCGAGGCGGCCGTCAAGCTCATCGACGAGGGCAACACCATCCCCTTTATCTCGCGCTACCGCAAGGAAGCAACGGGCGGCATGGACGACGTCGCCCTGCGCGCACTCGACGAGCGCCTGTCTTACCTGCGCAATCTTGAGCAGCGCAAAGAGGACGTCATTCTGCTCATCGACGCCCAGGGCAAACTTACGCCAGAGCTTGAGCAGCAGATTCGCGAGGCCACGCAGCTCCAACGTGTTGAGGACCTCTACAAGCCCTACCGCAAAAAGCGCATGACCCGCGCACAGAAGGCCCGCGAGGCAGGCCTGGAGCCGCTTGCCAACATGATCATCATGCAGGCCTCGGCCAAGGGCAGCGCACTCGACGCCGCCGCGGCATACGTCAACGAGGAGGCCGGCTTCGACACGCCCGAGAAGGCGCTCGCCGGCGCCGCCGACATCGTGGCCGAGACGGTGGCCGAGGACCCCGAGAACGTCGCCGACCTGCGCGCCTTTACGCAAAACACCGCCGATATCGTCGTCGAGGCCACCGACCCCGCCGAGAAGACCCCCTACGAGCCGTACTACAACTTTGACGAGCCGCTTCGCCGTATTCCCAACCACCGCGTGCTGGCTATCGACCGCGGTGAGCGCGAGGGCAAGCTCCGCGTGCGCGTGAACGTCGACGGCGCTGCCGCCACGGCACGTCTCGGCAGCCGTTGGCCCCGACGCCAGGGCGTGTTTGCTCCCATCTTCGATGCTGCCATCGCCGACGGTTACAAGCGCCTCATGGCCCCCTCGCTGGAGCGCGAGTCCCGTGCCAAACTCACCGTCCGCGCCCAAACCGAGGCCATCAACGTCTTTGCCAAGAATCTCGAGGGCCTGCTCTCGGCACGTCCCGTCCGCGGCGCCCGCGTGCTCGCACTCGACCCGGGCTACCGCACCGGCTGCAAGGTCGCCGTCATGGACGAGACCGGCAAGCTGCTCGACCACGGCGTTGTCTACCCCACCAAGCCGCGCCACGACGTCGCCGGCACCAAGCGCGAGCTCGCCCGCCTCGTCAAGAAGGACGGCGTCAACACCATCGTCATCGGCAACGGCACCGCCAGCCGCGAGACCGAGGAAGTCGTCTCGGAGTTCATTGCCGAGCAGGCTCCTGAGCTGCGATACACCATCGTCAACGAGGCCGGCGCATCGGTGTACTCCGCCTCCGAACTCGCCAGCCAGGAGTATCCCGACTTGGACGTCACCGTGCGTGGCGCCATGAGCCTGGGCCGCCGCTTGCAAGACCCGCTGGCAGAGCTCGTCAAGATTCCGCCCCAGTCCATCGGCGTGGGCCAGTACCAGCACGACCTTGACCAGGCCGAGCTTTCGCGCACGTTGGGCCATGTGGTGGAGGACGTCGTCAACCGCGTGGGCGTCGACGTCAACACCGCAAGCGCGAGCCTGCTGGGATATGTATCGGGCATCACGCCGAGCGTGGCCAAAAACATCGTGGCCTACCGCGAGGAAAACGGCGCCTTTACCGATCGCCGCCAGCTCAAGAAGGTCCCCAAGCTGGGACCCAAGGCATACCTCAACGCCGCGGGTTTCCTGCGCATCAGCGACGGCAAGAACCCGCTCGACGCGACAAGCGTCCACCCCGAGAGCTACGAGGTGGCCACCGCCGTCCTGGAGCGTGCCGGCGTTGCGGCAAGCGAGCTCAGCCGCGGCGGCGTGCCCGACATCGAGCGCCGTCTGGGCAGCATCTCGGCGCTGGCAAGCGACCTGGACTGCGGCACCCTCACGCTCATCGACATCGTCAACGAGCTCAAGAAACCCGGCCGCGATCCGCGCGACGATGCGCCCGAGGTGGTCTTTAGCCGCTCGGCACTTTCCATCGACGACCTAGAACCCGGCATGGAACTCAAGGGCACGGTGCGCAACGTCGTGGACTTTGGCGCCTTCGTCGATGTGGGCGTGCACCAGGACGGCCTCGTGCATATCTCCAAGCTGGCCAACCGCTTCGTCAAGCACCCCAGCGACGTGGTGCGCGTCGGCGATACGGTCAAAGTGTGGGTCGAAAAGGTCGATCGCGACCGCAAGAAGATCTCCCTCACCATGGTGCAGGGAAAGTAAACCGCCAAGGCAAGGGTACCCCCTGTAGTGGCGTGCAAAATCGCGAGTATTCTGCAAATTCCACCGTTCCGGATGCCCCTCAGAGACGAAAAAGCATGGAACAGCCCCCGTTTTAGCGTCGTCAGAGCCAAAACGGGGGCTGTTCCATGCTTCGGTTAACTGGTAAAAGCCTTTACCTTGCTGAATACTCTCAATTTTGCACGTCGCAGGCGGGGGTACCTTTGCCTACGGCAGGATATGGAAGCCGAGTGCTAACTTGCCGGCAAGCTCGTGTCGGCAGCCCCGGCCTTTCCTTTGCCTAGCGCGACCCTTGCGAAGCGCGTGAGCGATAGGGAAAGGAAAGGCCGGGGCGAACAACCCACGATATAGCCAGCGTTCGCGTTACGGCAGAATATGGAAGCCGAGCGAGGCGATATCCTTGGCAAAGCCGCGGACGGTGTCGAGCGAGACCTCGTACGGATCGCGGCCGATGTTCTTACGCTTGGCCAGGATGTTGTTGGGCACCGTAATAATCTGGCAACCGCAGGCCTCGGCCTGGTAAATATTGATGAGCTCGCGCGTGGATGCCCACAGGACCTCACAGTTAGGCTTGGCGGCGACCTTCTTGACCGACTCCGTCATAAACGGAATGGGGTCGACGCCGGTGTCGGCGATGCGGCCGGCAAAGAGCGAGATGATGGACGGCGTCTCGGCGTCAACGGCCTCAACCATCTCGTCGACCTGCTTAGGCGTAAAGATGGTAGTGACGTTGACCTTGATGCCGTCGGCCGAAAGCTTGCGGACCAGCTCGGCGGTGGACTCGCCCTTGGTGGTCACGCACGGGATCTTAACGTAGACGTTCTCGGCCCAGGTAGCGATCTCGCGCGCCTCGACCTCCATGGTCTCGACGTCGTCGGCAAAGACCTCAAACGACACGGATACATCGGTGATGTGGGCCAGGACCTCCTTGGCAAACGCGCGGTAATCCGTCACGCCGCCCTTCTTCATAAGGGACGGGTTGGTCGTGAAACCCTGAACGTTGCCGTTCTCGTACATGTCGAGCATGCCCTCGAGGTTTGCACCGTCAGCGAACACCTTGATTGCCATCTGCCTGATTCCTTTCGCTTGCACATGGGCGTTGCACTGCTAAACACTTTACCTACGTTTATCAAGGCGTGAGCTGCGGGTTTTTATCTTCTCGGCGAACGGTATAAACACCTCAGTGTTTGGATTGATAAATCGATTGAGCATGCAAAAGCAAAGAGTCGCAGTTTGAGCAAACGTCAGAACGCGGGATTCATTAGATGAGGCCGAAATGCTGCATCGCTGTGACGGTGCCGTCGTGTTCGACATCGTCGGTCACGTAGTCGGCGACCGCCTTGACCTCGGGCATGGCGTTGCCCATGGCGACAGCCGTCTCGACCGCAGCGAGCATGCCCAGGTCGTTGCCCGAATCGCCAAAGCCAAAAGTGCGCGCATTTCCCTCGCGGCCCAGATACGCCAGCGCTCGCGCCACGCCCACGCCCTTGTCAATACCCTTGGGACTCAGCTCGCGGTTCTGACCACCGGTGTTGCACAGCTCAAAGTTGCGATTGATAAAGCCGTCATCGTTGGCTACACGAGCCAAACTGGGCACATTGAGGCATACCTTGCCCACGCGCAAGCTGCCGTCGATGCGCATCTCCTCGGCGCTGTGCACCACAGAGGTACCGATTAAAGACGAGCGCTCAACGCCCACAGGCTCCAGCGCAAAGGTCGCAGCATTGGACTCGAAAAAAACCTCGATGCCGGCATCCACAACGCGATGCGCAAGCTCCTCAACAATGTCTTCGTCAAAGCAGTCCTCATGCACCACGCGGCCCTCGACCTCGAGCGTCGCCCCCGCCATGGCAACGATACCCGCCGGGTTCAGCGCGCGCAGGCCATCGGCAATCAGCCACAAGGGGCGACCCGTGCAGATAAATGCCCGGTGACCCGCATTGCGCAGGCGACCAAATGCATCGATAACGGACTTCGACGGATGGACTGCATTGAAGTCCTTATCGGTCATATCGTCGGGATCGAACGACGTCAGCGTGCCGTCCACGTCAAAAAAGAGCACAGCGGGTTCGGGACACGCATCAATCATATGGGTTCCTTTCGAGGATAAGGGCAAACGAAGCATCCATCATATAATGGAGCGACGCAACCAGAGAGGTCACCCATGGAATTTTACGCAAGCTGCCCCGAGGGCTTTGAGTCCGCACTCGCCGATGAGCTTAAACGCCTCGGGCTTTCGCATGTTCGCCGGCTGAGGGGCCGCGCCACGTTTGAGGGCGAGCTCGAAGAAGGCTACCGCGCCTGTCTGCGGTCGCGCCTGGCGAGCCGCGTGTTCGTGGTACTCGGGCGCTTTGAGGCGCAGGATGCCGACGAGCTGTACGATGGCGTTTACGACATCGCCTGGGAGAGCATCGTCCGCCCCGGCGCCACCATCGCCATTACCGCCCGCGGCGTGACCGAGCAGCTGCGCAACACGCGCTTCTCGGCCCTGCGCGCCAAGGACGCATTGTGCGACCGCCTGGCCGAGACCACGGGCCGTCGCGCCGACGTCGATGCCGCCGACCCCGATGTTCACCTACTGCTTTCGTTGCGCCAGCGCCGCGCGAGCATAAGCCTAGACCTTTCGGGCGACCCGCTGTTCAAGCGCCTGCCGCCCGCGGCGACCCGTGCCGGCGAGGGCGCGCACGTGCTGCGCCCCGACTACGCCGCTCTGGTGCTGGCGCAGGTCGGCTGGACCGCACTGTGCGAGCGCGAGCTGACGGCCGATGATTACGAGAATGAAGCCCTGCCCACGCTGATCGATGCCTCGTGCGCCGGCGGCGGTCTGCTGCTGGAGGCCGTGAATATTCTGACCGACCGCGCCCCGGGCGCCGCACGCGAGCGCTGGGGCTTTGAGGGCTGGCAGCTGCACGACGCCGCCCTGTGGGAGCAGCTGCGTGCCGAAGCGCACGAGCGCGAGACGACGGCACGCGAGCGCCAGGCGCGCATCGTTGCCGTGGATGTTGACCCCGCCGCCCGCAAGACTGCCGAGCGCATGGTTAAGTGCGCCGGCTACAAGCGTTTCGTCGACTTCTGCGCTGCCAAACCAGCCACCGTGCTGGACCATGTGGGTGCCGTCGCCGGCGCCGCCGTAGTCGCAGACACCACCGAGACCCCGCTTTCGCTCATGCACGACGCCATGACGCTGATCGGCGAGCTGCGCCGCGCGCCCGAGCTTACCGCCGCGCCGGTCGCCGCGCTCACCCGCGATGGACTTATGGCCCGCGCGCTCCATGCCGAGCCTGCGCGCTCCATCGCCGTCATGCCCAATAACGAGGAGGCGGCTCTTGAGGTTTGGCCCTCGCTCGACCACGCCGCCGCGGCATTCGAAGCTGCGACCAGCGCAAACGCCGAGAAACAGACCACGGACGCCGTGGACGAAGCCGCCAACACCCCCATGCCCGAACCTGCCGCCACGCTCGACCTGGGCGACGGCAAGCCGCTGCCCGTGCTCATCCCGGAGTCCGAGCAGTTCGCCAACCGCCTGCGCAAGAATGCCCGTCTGCGCCGCAAGTGGGCCAAGAACGAGGGCGTGAGCTGCTACCGCGTCTACGATGCCGACCTGCCCGATTACTCCGCCGCCATCGACCTGTACGAGGGCTGCCCGCAGACGCCGGGCCGCTGGCTCGTCATCGCCGAATACGCCGCGCCAAAGACCATCGACCCCGCACTGGCCCAGGCCCGCATGCTCGACATTCTGGCCATCGCACCGCGTATCCTAGATGTTCCCGCCGAGCATGTGCACGCCAAGGCCCGCATGCGTTCGCGCGGCGGCTCGCAGTACGGCAAGCAGGGCGCCGGCAAGGGCGCATCGGGCGAGCGCGCCAACATCGCGCGCCGTCGCCTGCCGCTCATCGAAGAGGGCGGACTCACCTTTGCCGTCAACTTTGACGACTACCTGGATGTTGGCATCTTCCTGGACCACCGCGTCACCCGCAGCCTGGTGCGCGAGCACGCCAAACAGGCGCGCCGCTTCCTCAATCTGTTCGCCTACACCGGCACCGCCACCTGCTATGCGGCAGACGGCGGCGTCGAGGAGACCGTGACGGTCGACCTTTCCAACACCTACCTGGACTGGGCCGAGCGCAACATGCGACAGAACGGCTTTGTGGGCCCGCAGCATCACTTTGTGCGCGACGACGTGCTTGCCTGGATTCGCGACCAGCGCCAGACGCGCAACCGCTGGGACCTGATCTTTGTCGACCCGCCCACGTTTTCGAACTCGTCCAAGATGGGCCGTCGCACCTGGGATGTCCAGCGCGACCATGTGGAGCTTTTAGCCGGCGTATCTCGCCTGCTCGCACAGGGCGGACATGCCATCTTTAGCTGCAACCTGCGCGGCTTCCGCCCCGAGACGCGCAAGCTCGCACGCGCGGGCGTCGTGCTGGAGGACATTACGGCGCAGACCATCCCCGAGGATTTCGCACGCAACCAGAAGGTGCACCATTGCTATATCGTGCGCCGCCTGCCCATCGAGGACGCCATGGCCGAGGTCGGCTTTAGCGCCGAGGAGATTGCCGAGCGAACCGAGGAGCTGCGCAACCCCGAAACCCGCAAGCCTCGCGCAACGGCGCCCGCGCACGCGCAGGCCGGCGACCGAGGGCCGCGCGGCGACGGCAAGCCCGTCTGTGCAGGTAAGCCCAAAAAGAAGAAGTTCTACGCCAGCAAGCCCAAGGGCAAGTAAACAAAGTTGCGGTGGAATAGTTCCTAAAAAGCCTGGTAAAAGCCCAAACAGGAACTATTTCACCGCAACTTATAGTGGGATGGCGGATGCCAGCCTATCCCTGGGTGACCAATCGGTAACCGATACCCACATGCGTTTGGATATAGCGCGGATGCGCGGGGTCGGACTCGATCTTCTTGCGCAGCGTGCCCATAAAGACACGCAAGCTCGCCAGATCGCTCTTAGTTGCCGTGCCCCAAATCTCGTGCAGGATAAACTGGTGCGTCAGCACCTTGTCGGCGTTATGCGCCAGCAGGCACAGGAGCTTGTACTCGATCGGCGTCAGATGCAGCTCCTCGCCATCCATCGTGGCGATGCCGGCATCAAAATCGATATGCAGCTCACCGGTATCGAACGAGCCCTCGGAGGCAACGCCACCCGTTTGCGCATACGAAAGACGCCTAAGCGTCGTGCGAATGCGCGCGAGCAGTTCCTCGACCGAAAACGGCTTGGTCAGATAGTCGTCGGCGCCGGCATCGAGTGCGCGAATCTTGTCCGCATCCTCGCTGCGTGCCGAGACCACAATGATCGGCATGCCCGACCATGCGCGCACCGACTCCACCACCTTGACGCCGTCCATATCGGGCAGGCCCAGATCGAGCAGCACAATGCTCGGCGCCTGCGACGAGGCGGCGGCGATGGCGGCATGGGCGGTCTCCACGGCCATATGGCGCAAGCCGTGCGCCTCGAGCGCGGCAACGATAAGGTTGCGAACAGCTGGGTCGTCCTCAACGACCAAGATGAGCGGTTTTACGGCAGAGTTCGACACAGCGCTACTCCTTATCAAACGAAACGTCGGCGGCGGGAAGCTCAATCGTAAAGACCGAACCGTGCGGGTCCGCCGCGGCAACCTCTATGCTACCGCCATGCGCCAACGCAATGGAACGGCAGAGCGAAAGACCCAGGCCCACGCTGCGGTGGCTGTCGGCCAGACCATGGTTGGCGGTATAGAACGACTCAAAGATCCGCTCGCGATCCTCGGGTGCGATACCCGGACCATCATCGGCCACCGAGCACGCCACGCGACCATCGTCGACGCTAATCGAGATCACGATATGCGAGCCTGTGGGCGTATAGGTGATGGCGTTGTTCACCAGATTGACCACCAGCTGCACCATCAGGCGCGCATCGACGTTGACGAGCGCCGGCTCATCGCACGCCACCACCTTAAGGTCGTGCTCGCGCACGGCAGGGTTCACGTGGCGCAGCGCCTCCTCGACGATATCGTCCATGAGCTCGAGCGTGGTCGACAGGCGCATACCGCCGCCCTCGAGCTTGGTGATGGCGAGCAGGTTCTCGACGGTGGCGTTGAGCCATTGCGCATCCGAGCGAATGGACAGAAGCATGCCGCGGCGCGTCTGGCTATCGAGCACGGCGGTGCCGGTCGAGCCCTGGTCGAGCAGCACATCGGCATTGCCCGAAATACTGGTGAGCGGCGTGCGCAGGTCGTGCGAGATGGAGCGCAGCAGGTTGGCGCGCAGCTGCTCGTTTTTGGCGAGCACCGCCGCCTCCTCGCGGGCCTCCATGGCGCGGGCGCGATCGAGTGCCAGCTCGCCTTCGCTCACGATGGCATCGGCAAGTGTCCGCTCCTCGTGCGTCAGCACGTCGGGCTCGGCAACGATAGCCAGCACGCCCACCACCGAGGCGGGATCGCCCGCGCGCACCATGGTGTCGCCCGAGCGCACGGTCAGGTAGATGCCGTAGAACGCCGAGCCGCCGTAGGTGGCATCGAGCGGCGTTCCCACATAGGCGGACGCCGAGAGCCGCGGCGGCATCTGCGGCGCCAGTTCATGCACCGGCGCGACATCGCCCACGGCCGTGTATGTCGCACGCGGCAGCAGGTCATCGCCCTCGGCGTCGGCGCTGTACCACACGACAGGACAGCCCGAAAGACGCGCCAGCTGCGTTGCCATAGCATGGACAATCTGCTGCTGATCGGCGCAGCGCTGCAGCATGCGGTTGGTCTCGAGCACCATCTGCGTGCGGCGGTCGCTGGCGGCGGCCTGCGCCAAGGCGCGGCGCAGGGCCAACGCAATCGAGCTCGACACGAGCGAGACCGCAAACATAATGAAGAACATGCCGGGATAGACGCGGTCGATAAACGACAGCGAGTAGCGCGGGTCGACAAACAGGAAGTTGTAGAGCGCCACGGCGGCAGCCGAACTCAGCAGGCAATACAGGCGGCTCCAGGTAAAGAATGCGCACAGCTGCACGACGAACACATAGACGATCATGATGCTCGGCGCGAGACCCGGATGGTCGAGCAGCGCGCCCACAATCGTCGCCGCGACCAGCAACCCCGCCGATACGCAAGCGTCATACAGAGGACCGCGTCGCGTCTGCGTTGTGCGCCGCCACCAAAAGTTCTCGGCAATATCGCCGTCCGCACGGACGTCCATCAGCGCCCCGCCCCTCTCTCAAAAACAAAAACCACCACAAAGGGGACTGGCACCTTTGCGGTGGTGGCCTCCTTGTGGTGGTTTCAAGTGTATAGCCTTTGCAGCCTGCGGTCGCTAGACAAACAGCAGACGTCGACTACGGGCGCTCGTCGGGAGCCAGGCGCTGCATCTTGCTCACGGCCTTAAACTTGGTGAACAGCGGCACGTACTCAAAGCTCACGTTGGAGTTCTCCAGGCCGTACCAGCGCGCAGGCGTGCCGGCGGCGCGGCGGATGATGTACTTGAGTGTGATGGCCGTACGCTCGCTGGGCTCCACGTCGCTTTCGGGCGCCAGCAGCTTGCGGATCATGACGAACTTAAACGTACCGATGTTGCCCGGATCCTTGTAGACCGAGTAATCGTGCGTCTGCGCCGGCAGCTCGCCGCTGGCAGCCAGGTCCTGAACAACCTGGCGCAGGTAAGCATTGACGCGCTGGTTGATCTTATAGCCCAGGTACAGATGCACGCGGAATACGTAGTCGGTGCCGAACGTCTCGACCGAGTAGGCAAAGGTATGCGGCTCGTCCATGGTCTCGACATTCACGAACCACCAGGCACGAGCGCGCTTGGGGTGCTTATCCAAAATCGAGTAGACGATATCGCGGTCGATATAGTCGGTGTTGGTGTCCTTGGTCAGGTACACGATGTTGTCGCTCATAAGCTCGTAGCGATCGTCGTCGCGCAGGCGTTTGAGCTGCGGCAGGTAGCTGCGCAGCGGCAGCAGCGTAAACTGGCGCTGCTCGACCGCCGTGCCGTTGTACCAGCACACCATAATGCCCATGATGAGTGCAGCCATGAGGATGGTGAAGTAGCCGCCGTGGAAGAACTTGGTGAGCGAGCTTACGAAGAAGAAGCCTTCGAGCAAAAGGAAGAAGGCAGCGAAGATCCACGGAGTAACCTTGAGCTTGCGCTCCTCGTGCAGGTAGAAGAAGAGCAGCAGCGTGGTGCACATCATAGTCAGCGTAATGGCAAGGCCGTAGGCGGCCTCCATGTGCGCCGAGTTCTGGAACAGCAGCACCACGACGACGCAGCCCACGAGCATGACGTTGTTGACCATGGGGATGTAGAGCTGGCCCTTGGTCTCGGCAGGGTAGAAGACCTGCATGTGCGGCATAAGGTCCAGGCGGCTGGCCTCGGACACCAGCGAGAATGCGCCGGTGATGAGCGCCTGCGAGGCGATGATGGCCGCGATGGTGGAAAGGCCGACGGCAAACGGGCGCAGGCCCGGGGCGAGCATCTGGTAGAACGGATTGAGGTCGGCAATGCCCATGAGCTCGGGGTTGGCAGCGTTGTTCATAAGCCAAGCACCCTGGCCCATATAGGAAAGCAGCAAGCAGCACTTAACGAACGGCCAGGTGGCGTAGATGTTGCCGCGGCCGACGTGGCCCATGTCGGAGTAGAGCGCCTCGGCACCGGTGGTGGCGAGGAAGCAGCTGCCCAGAATCATGATGCCCGCGTGGTTGTTGGGGCTTAGCAAAAAGGCGATGCCGCGCACCGGGTTGAGGCACAGCAGCACGGCGGGGTGTTGGAAGACAAAGAACAGACCCGTACCGCCCAGGAACAGAAACCACAGCGTCATGATGGGGCCAAAGGCGTGACCGATCTTGGCCGTACCGATGCGCTGTACCAAGAAGAGCGCGATGATGATGGCGAGCGTAATGGCGACGACGCGGCCCTGGTCATCGCCCAGCACGGCATGGACCGCCGGGATGGTGCGCAGGCCCTCGATGGCCGTGGTAACGGTAACGGCCGGCGTCAGGATGCCGTCGGCGAGCAGCGCGGCGCCACCCAGCATGGCGGGGATGATAAGCCACTTGCCGCAGCGCTTGACCAGGCTGTACAGGGCAAAGATGCCGCCCTCACCATGGTTATCGGCGCGCAGCGAGATGAGCACATACTTGATGGTGGTCAGCAGCGTGACCGTCCACACGACAAGGGAGAGCGCGCCAAGCACGAACTCCTCCGTCACACTTCCGATGCCGCCGTTGCCGGCAACGAGCGCCTTGGTTACATACATAGGGCTGGTGCCGATATCGCCGTACACCACGCCCAGCGTGACGAGCATCGCCGAGATGCTCACAGGAATCGCAGCGTGCGAGGCTGCCTCCTTGGCCTTTTGTTCCATAAGCCGGTTTCCTCCCAACTTTAACGTTCGAAGGGATTATAGGTAATCGGCCCATGTTTTAATGCACTGTTTTCCCAGCTAGATAAAGATTTATACAGTCTTTAGGCTACCGCGGCGATATGGAATGTGACAAAGGGACCGTCCCCTTGTCACATTCGTCATTTTCCGAGCCAGTTTTTGAACCACCACTCCATGGAGCGGCTCATCTCGGCCATAAAGGGACTAGTGTGTTTGCGGGTGTAGATATCCACCACGCGCTCGCCCACCTCGCGGGCATGCGGACGGAACATCGCGTCCATCTCGGCCACCTGCGCATCCATGGTCGCGGCATCGGCGCGGCGATAGCGCTCCTCGTGCACCAGGTTCACCACGGGATGCGCGATCGCCGGGCGCTCCTTACGGGGCGTGCCGATGATGAGCATCGACAGCGGCATGGTATAGGGCGGCAGATCGAGCAGCTCGGCAACTTCCTCGGCGTTCTCCACGATGTCGCCAATGTAGCAGCTCCCCAGGCCCAGGGCCTCGGCGGCAACCACGGCGTTTTGCGCAGCGATCACGGCGTCCTGGGCCGCGATGGCAAAGTCGCCCAAACCCGGCGCGCGGCGGGGCGCCTTGCCCGTGCGCTCGACAAACTCGGGCTCAAAGCAGCCCACGTGCTCAAACAGATCGATCCACTTGGCATAATCGACCACAAATATTAGTGCCCAGGGCGCCTTGGCGATCATGGGCTGGTGGTCGCACAGGTCGGCCAGACGGTCCAGCGTAGCCTGCTCGCGAATGCTTACGATGGAATACATCATCATGGCGCCCGCCGACGGCGCGCGACTCGCCGCATGCAGGATCGCCGCACGCTGCTCGTCGGTCACCGCCACGGGGCGGTCGTCGTCATCACGCGCAAAGGCACGCGTAGACGAGCGATGCTCCAAGATGTCCAGCACCACGTTGCCCGTAGTCTCGACCGGATAGCCGTGCGTATCCACAGCCTTGGTGCAAACCTGCTCGCTCATAGCCTCATCCCTGCCATTTCTTTAAGAAGCCTTTACGTTTCCGTGTAATTCCCGTCCATTATCGCGCAGGTCGCCACTACATTGCGCCACACCGCCACACGTGCGCGTTAATATGGCTGGTTGTTGTGCGCAGCCACCAATTGCAGCGCATATCTTGGTAACAATCGGGTAAACCCCCGCTTTCGTAGGTTTTAAGTTTGTGAGGAGTCTCAGCATGTTCGCTGCCGCCATCTCGCTCGTCGGTCTTGCGGCGACCGTCTACCTTGTTTTGCGCGAGGCCAAGGCCATTCGCGCTCAGTCGGGCACCGTTGCCAAAAGCGCTCTTGGGTGGAGCGTCGCCTTCGGCCTGTTCCAGCTCTTTTTGACCATTTGGAGCGCCATTGGCCTCGTCGCGCAAAACGAGCCGCTCGCCTTCGTAATGCTCATCCTGACCAACGCCATCCTCACCGGCTGCGCTTGGGCCAGCATCGCCCGCGACCGCATCGCCCCGCGCGTCTTTGCGTTCGCCGGGCCCGACGCCCCCGCCCCCACCGGCAAGCTCGCCCGCCTGCGCGGCGCCTTTGTGGGCAAACCGCTCGTCGCCGCCGTCTTGTGCCTGCTGCTCGCCGGCGTCTTTGCGCTGCTGGGCATGGAGGTCTCGTCCAACCACGACTTTACCTGGGTCTACCCCCTGTGCATCCTGCTCGAGTGGGCCATCATCACCACGCTCATGGTCGGCCTGTTCTTCCTGTTCCAGCGCCACGGCGCAGCTCCCGCGGTCCTGGCCTTTGCCCTCTTTGTCCTGGGCATTGCCGAGTTCTTCGTCATCACGTTTAAATCCATGCCCATCCAGCCGGGCGACCTTTCGGCCATCTCCACCGCCGCCGCGGTCGCCGGCACCGGCTACACCTTCTCGATCTCACTGTTCTGCGTGCTGTCCATGGGCTTTACCGCCATCGCCATGCTGCTATGCGAGTACGCCGGCCTGGTGGCACCGCACCGTCAGAAGGGCGCCGCCAACGCCAAGCGCATGCTGCTCACCAACCTGCTCGTCGCCGTGCTGTGCCTGGGCGGCGTGACCGCGCACGTCACGCTTATCGACTACTACAACACCCTCGGCATCACCGTCTACACCTGGCGTCCGCTCGAGAGCTACTGGCGCGAGGGCTACCTGCCCGCTTTCATTAGCGCAGCGCAGTCCATCAAGCCGCCCAAACCCGCCGACTACTCCGTCGACGATGCCAAGGCCACGCTCAAAAAGTACGCCAAGGCCTACGACAAGTCCGACGCGGCCAAGAGCGACGAGCGCGCCGCCGCAAAGGAGCAGTTCGACAGCGAGAAGCCCACGGTCATCGCCATCATGAACGAGACCTTCTCGGATCTGTCGATCTACCAGAATATGCGCGCCGGCTACGAGGGCCCGCAGTACTTTAAGAACCTGCCCAACTGCCTCAGCCGCGGTAAGCTCTACGTGAGCGCCTACGGCGGCGGCACCGCCAATACCGAGTTTGAGTTTATGACCGGCAACTCCATGGCCAACCTGGGCTCGGGCGTGTACCCCTACACCATCTACAACATGGAAACGACCGGGAACCTGGCAGAGCAATTCAAATCGCTCGGCTATTCCACCACGGCCATGCACCCCAACCACGCGACCAACTGGAACCGCGAGAACGTCTACAAGGACTTTGGCTTTGACCAGTTCCTGTCTATCAACGATTTCCAGGGCGCCGACACCCTGCGCGGTATGGTGACCGACCAGGCTACCTACGACAAGATTCTTGAGCTGCTCGACCAGAACGCCGATCCGCAGTTTATCTTCGACGTGACCATGCAGAACCACTCGGGCTACGATACGGGTCTACTGCCGGCAGATAAGCAGATGCACCTGAACATCGACACGACCGACCTGGACGCCAAGACTGTCGAGGACGGCACGTTGTCCGATGTCGACGAGTACGTCTCGTGCATTGAGCAGTCCGACCAGGCGCTGCGCTACTTCCTCAACGCCCTGAACAAACTCGATCGCAAGGTGGTCGTGGTGTTCTGGGGCGACCATCAGCCGTTCTTCCCGTCCAAGTTCAACGACAAGTGGTTTACCGACGAGGATGACGCCACCCACCAGGAGCGCTTGTGGCAGACCGACTACATCATTTGGGCCAACTACGACGTTGCCGGCTGCGACCAGACAAGCGAGGTCGACGACCTGTCCACCAACTATCTGTCCACCCAGCTGATGCAGCTGATCGGCGCACCTCTCTCCGACTACCAGAAAGCGCACATGACGCTGCGCGAGTCGCTGCCCGCCATCAACTCCGTCGGCTACGAGGACGCCAGCCTGCGCTGGGCGCTCTCCTCCAACGTCACCGGTGACGACGCCGTTGCCGCAGCCGCCACCAAGGCACGCGAGGATTACGCCAAGATGCAGTATTACGAGATGTTCCGCGACGGCAAGAACGTCTACACCGAGCACTTCCAGACCGAGGCCAACGAGACCGACCCCAACCTGGCGCCGGGCACGACCAAGATCAAATAGCGACTAGCTGCGAGTTCATAACTGAAACGTCTGTCCGGGTGGAGGCATATAAGGTTCCCTGCTCGGACAGTCCTGCGCAAGACGGAGGCCACATTAAGTGGCCTCCTTTGCGTGCGGAACTCGCGATGAACCTTATATGCCTCCGCCCGGACAGACGCCTTGTTGTTGGAGCACGGCTTGTCATGGGGGCATCCGCTGAACATATATAAGACGAAGGCCACGTCATGTGGCCTTCGTCTTGCGCAGGACTGTAGAGCAGGGAACTTCGTGCCAGCCGCCCGGGAGGGCGTTGCGTTTAGAAGATGGACCTAGTACTTATCCCTCCGGGACAAAAGAAGCGCGGCTATAAATGCGATGATTGCAAGCGTCAGCAACACCAAAAGCAACGTGAGCGTGTTGTCGCCTGTTGCCACCAGACCAAGCAAGCCGGGCTTCTTTCTGCCAGCAGACTGCACGGGGATCTTCTCGCCATCGTCCTCGGCGGTGATTTCCCAGCGAATGGTCTTGTTTGCATCGGCAAGCTCGTTGCCCACCGACGTCGGAACGCTTAGCTGCAGATTAAGCACCGTGCTGCCATCGCTCGTAAACGTGGCGATTTGCGTGGGATAAGCGAACACGCTGCCCGGTGTTCCTGTCTGGAGCCAAGCTGCAGAGCCATCGCCCGCCGACGCCGTTAGAGTAATGGGCGACAGCAGGCGTGCCGTCTCGTGATCGACAACGGCACGCACAAACACGCGCACCTGGGACTTTACGCCCGTGGCACGAATCTCTATCTGCTGATCACGCACATCGCCAGGCATCAGATCTTTAAAGGCCAAAAACAGATCGGGCTCCCCCGAGGAGTCCGTCGCCCCCGAGACCGTCAGCTGACGCGCATTTCCGTCATAGGCAATCGTGGGAATGTCAGCAAACGCACGTGCAGGAACGGCGAGCGCGATAAGGCAGACGATTGCCGCCATCACGCAATGCAAGAAACACGCAACGTCTTTACGAATCGGAGAGGCCATACTTACGCACCTCCATGCGGCGGCACCAGCACGCCATCCTTGACTGCACAGCCCCATGCCTCTGCAGCTGCATCGCCGGGCGTGGATTGAATTGCCTGGGTCGAAATGTCAACGACCAGGTTCTTCCCATCTGCCTTCTGCTCAGTCACGCTCTTGATGAGCACATCGGTTTTGCCCATCGGAGCAACGGGAGACGTCCAGTAGTAGTACCCGTCGGACGCGACAACCCAAGACGAGGCGGTGTTAGAAGCAGATGCCTTGGACACACTGCCCCACGCAATGACGTAGTCGGTGCCGGCAACTGGTTCATCCCACAGGCGCGCGCCATTCTGGTCCTGCCAGTAGATATCCACCACAACACGCAGGTATGCCGGGGCCGAGCCGTTGTTTGTAATCATGACGTTGCTCTTCACATTGCCATCGAGCTTCTCATCTACCGAGGGCGCCACCGAACCAAAACCAAACTCGTTGACCAGCACGCCCGTAACCGAAAGCCACGCAAAGGTACCGGCAGCGCCAGCCAACAGGAGAACGCCAACAAGGAGGGCGACGATTTGCTTGCGCTTAGTCATCCTAGTCCTCCTTCTTCAGCGTGCCGTTTTTCCAAACATTCTTGGCACGCGAGCCACCATCGACCCATTTGTCATTCGCGCGCGTGTTGACGCACGTCACCACGGTGTCGCCCGCACTCGAGGCAGACGAGATGATGAGCTCGGCAGATTTGCCGGGCGCCTTGCCCGGCGTACTCAGTTCACCCTCGTAGCGCCATGCCCAAGCCGTGTCTTCCTCGACGGTATAGGTGCCCGCCGGAGCAGCAAATTGCACGCTGCCGACATACCAGACCTCACCGTTTTCGTCGCGCTGCTCGCTAACTTTCACCTCGACCATGCGCGTCTCGGCAGGAGAACCCTCCGACGCCTTTCGCGTTACCTTAAAGCGGAACGTTTGCCCCATTGCGCTGGCGTCGGTAGTCTTTTTAACGATCGTCAGCGCATGATTCTGGGTAAATTTGAACACGGCATTACCGGGACCTTGCTCGCCTTCGCCTGTCTTCTTGGACTCCAGACGGTTGGCCAGGTCAAACGAACCATTACCCGAACCCAGACTGTAGAGCGAGACAAACTTGCCGTCCACGGGAGCTTCCTCTGCACCAGGGCCGTAGCTTGCCCGCGTTACCGTGACGGTCAACTGCGTTCCCATAAACGGCTTGGCAAAGCAGACCTTAAACGGCGCCTTATCGGCGGCGTCGTCGACGGTGTTGGCGGCGGAAGGATCGAGCAGCCACTTAAGCTGCGCGGTCATGTTTTCGGGCTTTCCATCAGACGTATCGTTGGCAACCACGCGATACGTCACGGGATACAGGTCCATATCGCCCTTGACCGGCTCGTCCTTAAACGTATCCCAAGCCTCCGCAGCACCTTCGGCACCCACATATCGCCATTCCAAGAAGAGTTCACGCTTATCGCCATTGGCGGCCGCCTGCTCATCGAGCAGCGCAACGATCTTGGAGTGGGCATCCGGGTCATATGCCACGGATTTTTGCTCCATCACGGGGTTGCCGCTCTCGTCCATTTTAGGGACATCGACCGTGTGGATAAAACCGGACTTGCCGTCTTGTGCGCGCTCATCGCCCGAGTCGACGGTCGCCGTAAAGATGACCGACCCGTCGATACCGTGATAGCGCACCTTATACGGCGCAATCTTGTACACCGCAGTGTAGGTCACGTTCTTAAAGGGCTCATTACCCTCGAGGGGATACTTCTCCTCATCGGTCATCAGGGTGTAGTTGCCATCGGATGTATAGTCACGCGACCAGCCGACAAAGTCGTACTTGGTGCCGTCCTTGCCGACAACCTCAGTTGCAGCTTTTACCTCCAGCGAAATCTGATCACCAGAGTCGGTACGCGCAAGGGAGCGTACGGCATAGGGATCATCCAGATTAGCATCGATATTCGATTGGACACTTACCGCGCTGGCACGGTAGACCGGGTACAGCTCCATGGGGGCGTTGACCACCGTGTTTTTAGTCACCATGGAAACGCCGTCCGACCAAACGACATAACCGCTGCTAGGCTCTGGCTTATTATCCGTCCAACCTACGAAGGCGTTGTATGCGCCCGTTGCAGCATCGATGTCTCCAATGTTATACGTTGGCAGCGGCATGCCATCTTTAAGGTCACCGAGCTTATCGCCCTCTTGGGCAAGCTTGCCGTCAACGTCGGAGTCGTTGAGATGATACACCACCGCAATGGGCGTGTAGTAGGCCACAAACGTATAGGGCTTTCCGGGCTCCACGGGATAGGAATAGGTATTGCCGCCCTCGCCCGTCGGCTCAAGTTTCTTTACTGTTCCGTCGGAAAGCTCGATCTCGAGCTTCTTAAGCTGATAGGTGCCACCAGCTCCGTCCGCATACACCGTCGTCGTAATGTCGGGACTCACCGTAGCCACCACAGACCCGTCGTCTTGCGTGGTCAGCGTGGGCTTGATATCCCAGTTGGGTACGTTAACCCCATTAGTTCCGTCAAAGCCCTTGCGGTGCAGGTTGGTGGTGTAGCTAACGTCGTACTTTACGTACACGGGATAGGCATCCTGCCACTGGGTAACCTTGGACGCGTCGGTCGCCAAGTATGGCGTCGCTTTCTCCGGGTCACTCGTCACATAGGGGTCGCCAGTAACGTCATAGATATATTTCCAGACGGCAGAATCCTTCTGGACCTCGGCGGTCGAAATCCAGCCTAGGAACTTATAACCAGGCACAGCCATCTCGGCATCGGTCGGAGAGGCTTCGAGTGTCAGATTGGGATTGATGTCGCCCTTCTTTCCGCCCTCGGGCTTGTCGTTTACCGTCTGATTGGTATGGATAAACGGATATTTATAGGTGTAGGTGCTATCGGAGCCCAGCAGCAACGGAGCCTCATAACGTCGCGTGACGCTCTTAACCGAGACATCGTCCTTGCCATAAAAGCTGACGCTTGTCGTCACCATGGCGCGCATGTAATACTCCGAATCGATGCCAATCTCGCTCTGAACGGGGTTGCCCACGCAGGTCCAGTATCCGCCTTGGCGCTCGAGGGTCCAGAAATTTAAATGGTATCGCTCGCTCGCCGGCCTAAAGTAAAACTTCAGCGCTCCTGCGACCCACTCGTCATCCAGCGTGCCCGAACCTGGGAAATCCGTATCGGCAATGACGTTTTTCCGGGTATCCGCACCTGTATCGTTTTTGACCGTATGCGAATACGCCTTCAAAGGCGCCACGATGAGTGTCTCTGCCCCAAAGCGCCCCTCATTGCATTCGTCCTTATAGTTTTCCTTCAGTCCGTGATAGACGTGCTCGGGACCCCAGTGCACGATATTCTCTCGCACGTAGCTCGATCCGACCTGCTCGTTAAACGAGGTTTGGTACCCGCTCCACACAGAGCAGAGGAGTCTGGATTCCTTATAGGCTTCGTTCGTCATCGACTTGACGTAATAATCCACGCGATACTCAAAGCGTGCGGTATAGGTATGCGGAACGGCCAGATCGACGCTGGCGGGAAGCTTGTAGCTGGGATCGCGGCTTACGCGCACCTCGACCTCGGGCCCGTCGGCGGCCTGCTTGTTTTCATACCAACCCAGGAAGCGGTAGCCATCGGGCAGCGAGCCGCCTTCGGACAAGGGCTTGTTGTCCACGCCGCGCACCTGCACCGTGTAAACGCTGGCCCCATCCTCGGCAGTCTGGACATCGACATGGGTGTTGCCCACGCCGACACGCTGGGTCTTATCTTCAAGCTCATCCTGTTCATTGCCCTCGAACACTGTCATGATGTTCGAGACGTAGTCGCTGTACACCGGATAGAAGTCGGTCGGGCCAAGCACGGTAATCTCGGTACCGGCAGGATAGAACGCGCCGGCATTTTTTAGCTCGGCGAGCTGGGTCGAGGTAATGGCTGCATAGCCACCGTTCATCTGAGCCTCTTCGCTCGGCTTCGTTGTCCAACCGATAAAGGTGGCGCTGGAAGACAGCGTGCCACGATCGGTAGGAGCGGCGGGGTTGAGCTTCGCGCCGTAGCGATACCAATCGCCCGATTTGTCGTGTGCAGTGCCGCTCTGGCAATCGAGCGTTTCGCCCTGGACGTTATAGAACAGCACCTGCGCCTCGTACGAAGCGATAAACAGGTCATTGCCCTTAAAACCGTCGACCCCCTTGGCATTATCGGCGGTATAGGTCGACGTATGCTCGTGTGCCTCGCTCTTCTGGACCTGCTTGCCGGCAGCCACAGCATCGGCATCGGTCTTGCCGTCAAACCAGCTGTTGTCTTGTCCAATTCGATTCACACGCACATCGGACTCGCGGAACCAGCCCATGAAGCGATAACCGCCGTTGGCATCGGTCAAGCCCTTGGGCTTTGCGGAGGTATCCTGCCCAAACGTCACCGATGTATCGCCCTGGGCCAAGCCCTGAGCCGTTCCCGCCAGCACGGCGCTCACGGCAAAGGCGTACGGATCCGAGGTCTTCTGTTCAATACCAAGTTTGGTTGCCTCGATGGTCGCGGTACCCGCACCGGGAAAATCGATCGTCGCCTTAACGCTCTGGCCATGCACAGGAATATTCAGCTTGTAATCCATCGCCCACTCATTGAAGTGCGAGCCACCCAAGGCCCCGTTGTTAGCAGTCGAGCGCTTGGTGCCGGCACAAAAGTCGTAGTCGTGCTCTTCCCACAGCTCGCGCGTGGTGTAGCGCTCGTCATCCCATGGACCATAGCCATCACCCTTGGTGGTGCCATCGCCGCCAAACGAGGGGATTTTCTTTTTGGCAGGGTTGCCCTGGCTGTTGCCAGAAAGGCTCACGCTCGGCTTAAAGTAGCACTCGGTGACCGTGGCATCATCCTTGTTGGCACGCGCGGCAATGCCGCCCAGGTTCACATCGTTTTGAATGATGGGGATCACGGCGATGGGGTTGTATTGACGCGAGCTCAGGTCACCTGCAAAGTGGCTGCGAACGAGCTCATTGCCTTCTTTGGTTAGAATACGACCCGCCAAGCCACCCGTCCACGCGCGCGTCACGGCGACGACGCCCACGTACGACGCGGCATAGCTGTAGCACTGCGCCGTCGAGAAGCAGTCGATGATCTTAGCGTCACCTGCCATGCAGCCCACAAAGCCCGAGGCGTACACGTTGTTGCCGCCCAATGCGCCAATGGCCACGTCGTACTTATTGGTGACGTCGGTCATGCCCTTCTCGGCAATCGAGCCGTCGTCCTTACGCGTCGGCGTCACGCGGCAGTACTCGATAGTCGATTTCTCAACGTAACCGGCAAACGCCGCCATATACAGACCCTCACCGCCGAGCGCCTGCACGCCCGAGGTCGTATTGTTGACGGCACGGCCGCCACGGACCTCGCAGTTGTAGAGGGTGCAGCCGTCGAGCTCGCCGGCGATGAGACCACCCTCAAAGCCTGCGTTGGTAATGAGGTTGAGAGCATTGTTGGCGCAGGTCACGTGCAGCGTGCTCTCCATGACCATAACGTTTTCGAAGCGCGTTTTGACGGCCTTGCCCACGATAATGCCACCGCGGAAGTCCGCCCACACGTTGGCATCCTTGACCAGGAAGTTTTTGATGGTGGCACCGTTGGTCTCGGCAAAAAATCCCGTATCGCGCTCGGGGTCAAAAGCGTCTTTATCGTAGCTCAGGCCCTCAACGGTGTGGTTTTGACCATCGAACACGCCCTTAAACGGATGCTCCTTGTTGCCAAACGACAGATGCTTAACGGTGTGCGAGACAATGGTCTTCATGTCGTCATCATTAAGCACGATATCGTTATCGAGATAAACGCGCCAGCCGGACGTATCGCGCTCACGCGAAAGCGCCACGTACACCAAAAAGTCGTTCGCGTTTTTGATGTGGTATTCGTTTGTGTTCTCGGGCACGTCCTCGGCATGCACCACCGTTGGCAGCGCCATAACGCAGCAAAGGGCAATCGCCGCGACGGCAACTAGCCTGCTAAGCACGCCCCGGTTCATGTTCTTGATCTTCATAGGCTAGTTCGCCTCCGGCCAGCCCGCGACGTCAAGCACGTCGAGGACGGTATCGCTTGCCTGCTGGTTTTTGGCCTGCACGGCCTGAACATCGATATCGAGCCTGAATGAGCCGCCGCGCGCGGCATCGTGGTAGTCGCCCACAAAGCGCAGCGAGTCCATGAGGCTTTCCGTCATGGCGCCGGGGTCGAGCGTGCCGCCACGCCCGGCCAATCCGCGGTAGTAGTACCACCCATCGCCGCCATCGATCCACGGGGACCCCTCGCCCGCGTTCACATGAAACGCAACGCTGCCCGAAGCATCCGCGCTCGAACCGTCGGGCGCCACCGACGTCATGCGCAGACGCGCGCGAACGTACTCAGGCTGCGTTCCAGCGTTCTCCACGCGCACAATGCGGCTGATATCAGAGCCACTGGCCTTGGTGTCGGGATAGTCCCCGTGCTCGTTGGGCTCAAACGGAATCTCCTCGCCCTGTTCGTTGAGGGTGTATTCGCAGACTCGTACCTTCACGCTGCCAAACGATAGAACGTTGTTCACCGGAACCATATCAACGGTAAAAGCCAGCGTGCCGCACAGGCACGCCAGGGCCAACAGCGCCATCGCGGCAAGCGCCAAGGTGCGTTTCTGATAGTCGGAAAGATTGTTGAGCATTACGTTCGCCAATCGTCGATCAAAGGGGGACCGAGATCCCGGCCCGAAAATGGGGATGGGGAGCGGGCCGGGATCTCGGTGGGGG
>DXZP01000001.1:0-194841 GCA_019419605.1 Collinsella sp. | reverse complement strand
TATAAGAGACAGGCTATCGCCATGGCAAGCTTTACCTGCTGCTTCATTCCTGTCGAGAGTTTACGGGTCGGCTTGTCGAGATATGGGGAGATTCCGAGGGAGTTGCAGAGCGAGTCGATGTCGGCGGCCGATTTCCACGCCTCCCTAACGAAAGAGAGGTGCTCGCGGGCCGATAGCGTGGGGTAGAGATCCGCGCCGCCCGAAGAGCTCAGGTAGACGAGTTCTGCGAATTCGGCTGATCGACGTTGGCTGATTCCGTCTGCCGCCAGGCTTCCCGAGCGGATGCGGGTGGGAAATTGGCCCGACAGCGCTTCAAGAAGGGTGGTTTTCCCCGAGCCGTTGGGGGCAACGAGGCCCGCCGCCGTTCCCGGGCTCAGGAAAAGCGACCCGATTGAAAGTATCGTCGTGCTTCCGTATCCCACGCTCACGTCCAGAAGCTCGAGCCCATGGTGCTTTTTCGCGGGTCCAGGCTGTTTGGGGGAACGTGTCGCAACGGCGCCGACCGCAAAAAGGACCGCGACGTATGCCAGGGCCACGGCAAGCATCGATGCTCTGCCTGAACCGGAGCCAATGAATTCCGTCGGGAAGCATCCCACGTAACCCGTTGCCTCGATAGGCGAGAACACGGCCAGCGGCAGAAGCCCGAGCACGGCATTATGCTCCAGCGCCGAATCGGACAATAACGGGAATGCCGGGGCCGCGACAAGCAGCGCGGAGGTAAGGGGGCCCGCGAGGACGCGCCTCGTTGCGGTCGATAGGACGACGGAGCAAACGGATATCAAGGTTCCGCCCGCGAGCAGCGCGAGAAGCAGGGTCGTGAAGACGTCTCCCGCGGTCGTGGTGGCAAGCGCGCCGTCATGGAAGAAGGCGATCGGGTACCCGATCTGCCCGAAGCCGTTTAGGGCCAAGGCGTAAATACTCCCGGGCGCAAGGCCGGCGAGGAGCATCGCGGTCCCCGCGCCGATTATCGAAAACACGATCTGGATAAGGCGCCGGAATTTGGGCACGGGCGCCTTTGCCGCCAGGGTCCCGGGCCTTGTGGCGCCGAGCACGAGTATCGACGAGAGAAGGAAGGGGATGAAGGGAAGGAAGGACGGCGCCTGGGCAATGGCGTAGGGCAGGAAGGAGAGGAACGGCAGGTCGTTTGCGGAGGCCGGGATATCCGCGATGCCGGAGCTGCTCAGAGCGCGGCAATATGCGAGCTCTGCGTCATTGGTCTCCTGGTCCCCCACGATGGACCCGGATTGGAAGCCCTCGTCCATGAGCGCGTAGTAGCTCTCGGCAGAGTCGAGAAAGGCGGCGTCGGTTTGAGCGGCGAGGGCGGCGTTCGCGTATCTTGCAAGCTCAGCGTCATCTTGCTGCTCTGGCGATAGGTCTGTGCCGCTGGCCTGGGGCGCGCGCGTATTGAATGCGTCGACAAAGCCCTGCATGCCCTGCTTCATAAAGAAGGGGCCGTAGATGGGTGAATTGAACGCAATGGGGACGGAAAAGGCTGCAGCAAGAACGAGCGTGGAAATCCATACGGCCTTGTCTCTTAGGATTAGTTTGAGAAGAAGTCGACAGTACATTTGGAAGCACCTACGTTCCTCAAAGAATTGTTAGATTAAAAGTAACAGACCGGATGAAGATGCGTAAGATGGGGGCGAGGCGAATGGCTGAACGGTATCGATACGCGGGTTCAACGGTATCACATTGGCCACATAGATTTTTAACTTGCATTTCTACCCGCCCTTTTCGTAGAGTCGCCGATACGTGCTTAGCGCACCCTCGGCGCGTCCGGCAGGCTTTGCGAAATGGGATCCAGGAGACTTCGGCGCAGCATCATCTTGCGGAATGCTTCTAATGAGCCTCCCATCCTTCAAGAACAGAATCTCATCGCACAGCCTATCGACCGAATCCAAGATGTGGGATGACATGATGATGCACGTACCAGAATCGGCCAGCTTCCTGAGAATCTCGGAATGTAAGTCCACCCTGCTGGGGTCGAGCGCGTTCATGGGCTCATCTAATAGAAGGTACCGCGCGCCCGTCGCATACGCAATCGCCAGGGTAAGCTGCTGCTTCATGCCCTGGCTCAGAGTGCGGATCCTCATCTTCGCGAACTCGCCTATCTGCGTTTGTTCCACTATCTCTTCGATATCGCGAGCATGCGGCCACATATCGCAAACCATCTTGAGGTGATCTTCCGCACGCAATCCGGGATACAGCAGCGTCCCCTCACCAGGTGCATAGAAGATCATAGAACGGACCTCTCTCGCACCCGTACCCTGCACCTCATCCAGAACGATGCTCCCGTCCACGCGAGGACCCGGCAAACCTGCCATCGCACGCAGCAACGTCGTCTTTCCATGCCCGTTCGGAGCGACGAGACCGTAGACCGTACCCGGGGCAAACTCAGCGTTCACCGAATCTACGAGCACCTTCTTTCCATAAGAGATCGTCAGCGTTTGAAGGTCAATCATCGAGATCATCCCCTTTCGATCTTTGGAACACTCAGGCGCACCATCAACGGAGATACGGCGCCCAAGACCACCAGCAGAGCGCCCGATGCGCCGACGACCTCTCCAAAAGGCATCGCGTTCGTCCCTCGCCCAAGGAACCCAATCGTCCCCACCTGGGAAGCGGGATCAAACGAGGCGAATGGAGCCAGCAGCGCGACGCCCATGCCCACGCTTTCAACATGAGCGCTCAACGAACCCAACACCAAGAGAACCGCGCAAACCATTCCGGTGACAACGGGGTTGCGGCTAATCGCTGCTGTCAACGCAGCGACGACGGAAATCACGCCGTATGCCATGACCAGCAACGGAATACTGCACAACACCGCCTCCCCCACCATGGACGTTGTCGAAGCTCCCGCCCGAATGAGAGCGACGGGATACTCCGATCCACCCGCACCGTTCTTAATCACGGACACAACGACAGCGGGAACCATCGACACCAAAAGCAGCACCAAGCCAAGCAGGAGAGCCAGCGCAACAGCCGTCAGAAAACGCACATGCGCTGTTGCGGGGATCTGGAGAACCAGAAGGGAACGACACTGCAGGTGGGTGCACGCGAGCGATGTGACAACCACGGGCAACAGCAAAAATAAGGAGGGAAGCGCTGCCTGGAGATACGAAAGGAGGATTAATGGGGGCATCTTCGTACTTAACTCGTAAACCTTGGGGTCCGGCAAGCTCGCGATCGACTCAAGCAGAAGGGCGCGCGCCTCCGCACGAGAAGGAGTCTCCGGCTCGATTCCGATCGATTGCAGGAGAGTCGCATCTGCCGCGCCCAGCTCACCTCGAGCGCGCTCGTACGTCGCAAGGCTTCGAAACCCCTCCGCAGGCATAGGCGCGTACACGAAACCCGAAAGAGCATCCCGCATGTCTTCCAGGGCCGCTTTGCCCTCGACGTCCATATTCGCAGCGTTCTGCTCTAGATACCGATCTATTGAACGGAGCTCCCCATCCCTATACCGAACAGCGGAAACGTTATCAGCGTCAGGAAACATCTCGACCAGAGCCGGGGCCAGCATCGTCGTCGACATTGCAATCGCGCATACGGCGAGGGTAGGAGAACGCAGGAGCAGTTTCCCCATCGTTCTTACGTATGCAACGGCGGAGGCACAAGCGCTCGAACGAGTTGCCGTTCTCGATGCAGTGAAGGAACCTCTCTCAAGACAAATCGGGGATATCGGGCACGCGCAGCCGCTCTTTCCAGCAACGCAAAGCAGGCTAATTGCCAGCACCTCGATCCCGATTGCGCATACGAGGGCAATCGCGCCACGCTCGAAGCAAAGTCCAGGCAGATTCACTATCTGCGTTGTCGGGTACGGGCTATAGGCGCCGACGGTCAACTCAGTGTTCGCATACGTAAGGGGATTCAACAGGGCGAACTCACGTAAAGCGATGGATCTTCCGTAATACCCGGGAACCATCGTCACCCCCATCAGGGCACATACGAACACGATTCCAAGCGTAGGGTTATTGGCAATCTTCACGGCAAGGTGAACGACAAGCGAGATGAACGCTGCCACCAAGAATTGCAAGATGGCCGTCTGCGCGAACACCAGCCAAGCCGGTTTGATAACCGGAGTCGCATATTGAATGTAGCCTATCGGATAGAACGGCGAGCCCGGGCCATTCTTCACAAGCGCGGCGATTATCCCTGGAAGATTGATGGCGAGGACGGCAAGCATTGCAAAAACACTCGCCCATACGCTCGATGCAACAAGTCTACCCAGCTCGCCCATCGGTGCCTGGATGATGAGCTTTTCACGTTTGTTAAGACGCGCGGCAAGGAACGAGACGGCAACGGCCGTTGCGACCCATAGCAAGTACTCCTTCGATCCATCATAATAGGTGTACTCTCCATCCGATATCTGCAGAAACGGAAGTAGGGGAGAGAGCGGTGCCAAGATAAGACGTCCCGCGGCAAGAGGGTACAGAAGCGCGGGCATGCTTGATGAAGAGGTATAGACACCGTCCTCCCCCGCATTCACAAGCGCATCCGCATAGGATGCTGACAATTCCTGCTCAACACGGGTTATTCCCGACTCGAGGTATTCGACCCGTCCGTCGATGCCAGCCGCGCTCCTGAAGACGGGCAGAGCACAAAGAACCATCAACGCAACAACGACAACACAGAGCGACCTGGAGGAGAGAAGCGACCTAAAGATCGCCTTCGAGATTTTGAGCATACGTATCACCAGCTCGTTTCAACACGATTCAGCTCGATGCGCGGGGTTTCGGTTGCAGCATGCTGTGATTACTTGCCGGCAAAGTCAATTTAACATAAACTGTTAAAAAGTAACCTGAGTTTTTTAAATTCTTCGGAGGTTATTATGAGTTCCGACAATCGCACTCCCCGGCTTCATTCCTTCCGCATCGCATGTGCGATAGCCTCTGCGACCCTTTGCGCCACCGCCATCGCACAAGTGGCGTTCTCCTTAAAGCCAGCAATCGAAGTGCTCGACAACCCTGTAATTGCAGACTCCCCCGCGTATCCAGCCCTTGCGATCTCGACATTGGTCCCTGCCGTCATCGGTATCGCTACGACCATCCTCAGCGCCGTTCTCGTGTGGACGATCAAGAGCGGAGACCCCTTCAAGAAAGGGTCTGCGACATGCTTGAAGGTGCTCGGCATTCTCTTCGTTGTTCAAGCTGCCACCAGCCTCTACGCCGGCTCACTCAAAACCTCCGTTTCGATGTTTGGCGGCGAGGGGGCCGTCGGCGCCCAAGAGATCGCTTCATCATTCGATTGGACCTCTCTGGTTCTCGGCATCGTCCTGTTCATGCTTTCCCAGCTCTTCTTGTACGCCCGAGAGCTGTACCTCGACTCCGACGAGATTGCGTAAGGAAACGCCATGCCCGTAATTGTTCGCCTCGACAAGATCATGGCCGAGCGAAAGATTTCCTCGAACGAACTTGCCGAAAGGATTGGAACCACGCCCGTGAACCTGTCCCGTATTAAAAAAGGGCATATTCGCGGCATTCGCTTCAACACACTCGAGCAGCTATGCCTCGCCCTTCGTTGCCAACCCGGAGACCTTCTCGAAGTCATGAGCGAAGAGGATGCCCGAAAGGAGTTCGGACTCGATTGGTCCGCCGAGGATTAGAGGGCGGTCGTACTCGCCCTGCACACGGGGATGCGAATCGGCGAGGTCTGCGGCCTTCGGTGGTGCGATGTGGATTTCGAGACGGGCCTGATCTCGATCGGACACTCGGTGGCGTACGCGAAGGGAATGGGTTCGTTCATCAAGGACACCAAGACCCATGACGCCAGGGGTATCCCCATCGACCCGGTCGGCCTACTCCCCTTCCTGAAGGAGACCCACGAGATCGACTGCGGAAAGCTGCGCTTGCGCGGCCTTACCGGGGCGGTCGAGATCGGGGACTGCTACATCCTGTCGGAGCCGGGCGCGACCTTCGCGACGACAAGCTATATCCGCAGGGCGTTCAAGACGTTCTCGGAGACCAACGGCCTCATGGGCACCAACGACGAGCTGATCACGTTCCACGGCCTTCGCCACACGTTCGCAACGCAGTGGATCCGCCAAGGCGGCGATATCAAGGCGCTCCAATCGATCCTCGGCCACAAGGACGCCATGGCGACGCTCAACGTCTACGCCGACATCGAGCCCATCTCCAAAATCCATAACATGCTGCACGCCACGCCGTGCCTTTGGCGCGGGCACCTCGGGCCGAGGGTCGATCCGGGTCCCATGTTCCAACAGAGGATCCAGGAGTCCATCGAGACGCTCCAGGCGTTCGGCTACGGCATCACCGAGCCGGACGACCGAAATATCGCCATACGCGCCGTGAAGACGAACAGTTGGCTCTAGCTCACCGAGTACGCGGCAGTGCTGGGCCCATCCCAACTGAGGTCACGGTGGTCCGATAGGGGCGCCGCCCGCGGCATGCGCCGCGGAGCGGTATCCCCTACCGAAGGGCGGGGATGCCCTCCGCTTCCAGTTCGGAATCAGCCGTCGGAGGCGTTCGGCTGACTGCGGGAACGGCCTGTCCGCTCAATGTGTTCGGCTGAGATCGGAAATCAACCCAACACGAGCCGGACACGCGCCAGACGGCTCTTCCCCGTACGGCCTTCCCCCTTACGCTCATGTTGCAGGCATGTAACGCCGCAGCGAGCGCGCCTTTTTTGCGCCAGACAGGTACAATGATGAACACTGTACCGTAGCGGAGCGCCCCGCGCGCGCCGCAACCACGCGAAAGGGTTTCCCATGGCCGAGATCTCGTCCTCCCGCATCGTCATGACCGTCCTTGGCAAGAACCGCCCCGGCATCGTCGCCGGCGTCACCCGCGTTTTGGGCGAGGCCAATGTCGACATCCGCGACATCACGCAGTCCATTATCGAGGACATCTTCACCATGACCATGCTGGCCGACACCGCCGAGTCCAAGCTCGACTTCGCCGAGCTGCAGAAGGCGCTGGCCGAGGCCGGCGAGCTTTCGGGCGTCAACGTGTCCATCCAGCGCGAGGACGTCTTTAACTTTATGTACCGCCTGTAGCGAACAGGCCGTACGGGAACAGGCCGGCACATCTGCACCCAAGCACGCCGCCCCCCATACGGCCCCGAGAGGAGCGCGCATGGCTTACGACGCCAAGAAAATCTACTACCGCTTCGATGACCATCTGAGCCGCCTGGTCTTGGATTATGAGGCGAGCCGCCAGATTTCGCCCGAAAGCGAAAACCTCTACCACGGCCTGCCGACTGATCCGTACGACGAGGGTCTGTTCGTCGAGCATAACGTCAAGCGCGGCCTGCGCAATGCCGACGGCTCGGGCGTGGTCGCGGGCCTTACCCGTATCTCGGACGTGCACGGCTACAACAAGGTCGACGGCAAAGTCGTGCCCGACCAGGGCAAGCTCACGCTGCGCGGCTATAGCATCGAGGATCTGGTCAACAATGCCCAGTCCGAGAATCGCTATGGCTACGAAGAAGTCGCCTATCTGCTTATCACGGGCTCGCTGCCCAACAAAGAGGAGCTCGACGGTTTTTGCGAGCGCTTGGGCGCCTTTAGGCATCTGAGCGACGAATACGTCAAAGAGTTCCCCATGACCACGGTGTCGTCGAGCATCATGAATGTGCTCCAGCGCGCCGTGTTGCTGCTTTACGCCTTCGATGCCGAGCCCGACGCGATTACGCCCGAGCATGAGATCGACGTCGCCATTTCCATGCTCGCACGTCTCCCGCGCATCGCCGCCTTCGCACACATGGCCTCGGTCGCCAAGCTTCGCGGCTCCGAGGTTCACGTGCCGCACCCCACGCCCGGTCTCTCCACCGCCGAGACCATCCTACAGGTCCTGCGCGGCGGCATGGCGTTCACCCGCGATGAGGCGATGCTGCTCGACGTGATGCTCATGCTGCATGCCGAGCACGGCGGCGGCAACAACTCCACCTTCGCTTGCCGCGTGCTGTCGTCTTCGGCCACCGACCCGTATTCCGCCTACGCCGCGGCTATCGGCTCGCTCAAGGGCCCGCGCCACGGCGGTGCCAATGCCAAGGTCGTGTCCATGCACGAGGACATCCGTGCGCATGTCTCCAATTGGGAGGACGAGGACGAGGTCGCGGCCTACCTGGGCAAGATCCTCGACAAGCAGGCCTTCGACGGCACGGGCCTCATCTACGGCATGGGCCACGCCGTCTATACGCTCAGCGACCCGCGCGCCGAGGTATGCCGCCGTTACGCGCGCACACTTGCCGCCAAGAAGGACCTGGGCGAGGAATTCGCACTCATCGAGCGTATCGAGCGCCTGGCACCCCAGGTCATGCGCGACCACGGCATGACCAAGCCCATCTGCGCCAACATCGACCTGTACACAGGCTTTATCTACAAGATGCTCGGCGTGCCCGAGACGCTCTTTACGCCGCTATTCGCCGTCGCCCGCATGGCCGGCTGGTCGGCGCACCGCATGGAAGAGCTCTTCTGCGCGCACCGTATTATTCGCCCGGCCTATCGTCCGGTGATCGAGCCGCTGGAGTACAAGCCACTCGCCGACCGATAGGACGCGGACCGTTATAGATCTTGAGCGTGGCCAGGGACCCAAGCCCTTGGCCACGCTTTTTTGCCAATAGAAAGGGCTGCATCAAATGATTGTGTTTTCCGATATGGACGGAACACTGCTGACGAGCGATAAGCAGATGAGCGACGCCACTTGGGCAATGCTCGACGAGCTCGCGCGCCGCGGTATTGAGTTTGTGCCCTGCACGGGGCGTCCGCTGTCGGGCATCTTTGAGCCCATTCTCGCCCATTCCGCCGTACACTACGCGGTCTGTGCCAACGGCGCCAGCGTCTGGCAACTCGACGACGATGTGCCCACCGACGCCTCGTGCGCCACGCGCATCTTGAGCCGTCCGCTCGATTGCGGCATTGCCCACCGCATCCATCGCATTGCCGCCGGCCACGATGTGACCTTCGATATCTTCGCGGATGGACAGTGCTTCCTCCCCCGCTCGCTTTACGGGCGCCTGGATGAGTTCTGCGGCGGCGACCCCCACATCGCGGCTTCGCTCAAGCGCACACGAACACCGATCGACATGGATATCGACAGCAAGATCGACGAGGTCGAGACGCTCGAACGCATCGCCATGTACTGGCACGACCCGGCCGATCGCGACGCCATCGCGGCGGCGCTCGACACGCTCGGAGGCATTGAGATCACGCGTTCTTACGCCATGAATATCGAGGTCATGGGTGAGGGCGCCACCAAGGGGACAGCCCTCACGTGGCTATGTGAGCATCTGGGCGAGCGTCTCACCGACGCCTGGGCGTTCGGCGACAACATCAACGACATCCCCATGCTGCAGGCAGCGGGCCACGGCATGGCCATGATCAACGCCGAGTCCGAAGACCGCGAGGCCGCCGACGCCATCACCGAATACGACAACGACCACGACGGCGTCGCCCGCACCATCATGGCCGCCCTCGCCTAGTCATTGGCCAGTCACTGGGGATGTTCTTAAGACTAGTCACTGGGGACACTCTTCGCAAAAAGCTGCAAGGACTGTCCCCCACTGTCGGCAGAAAAGGAACGTCGCCAGCTGCCGGATTAGGAGAGACTCTCCAGCACGCGACGGAGCTCATGCTGAACGGCGTGGTCGCGGTTGCAGCCTACGACACGATCGGCCACCGCCTTGAGCGCGGGGCGCGCGTTTTCCATCGCGCAGCCCGTGCCGACAAAGCGAATGATCTCGTAGTCGTTCATCGAGTCGCCAAACGCCATGACCTCGTCGCGTCCAATGCCGTAATGCTCCGCGAGCTGCGCGATACCCGAGGCCTTCGACACACCAGGCTGCATGGCATCGATCCACGCGTTGCCCGAAGGCGCAAAAGTAAAGAGCTGACCAAGTTCGCGCTGTAGCACGTACGCACTGTCCATAACCGCACTGTCGTCGCAAAAGATACTCGCTTTGATGATATTTACGCTGGGATCGGGCAGCTCCCAAATGCGCTCGGCATTGGGAAGGTCCTTATCGACCTCACGCACGAACTTGCACTCGTCATCGAGCAGGAAGGACTTGGTTCGGTCAAAGAGCGCAAGATGCAGATTGGGAAACGTCCTGACGGCTTGGGCGAGCCTTCGAATCGCCAGGTGGGAATACACCTCACGGTCTACCATCTTACCGTCGGCGTAGACCTGGGCGCCGTTAGCGGCGACAAAGTCCATCTTGCCGCGAACGGGCGCAAAGAACTCGCACAGGCGATCGTAGCGACGACCTGACGATGCGGCGAAATGCACGCCATGCTCGTGTAGCGCCAGAATCAGTTCGTAGGTCTCGGGAGGCACCTGGCCGTTTTCGTCAAGCAGCGTGCCGTCCATATCGGATGCAATCAGTTTAAACATAGAAAAGCTCCCTTCGGACTTGTTGGAATCGAACGTGTATCCGATTCCAACGTACCCAAAGGGAGCTCAGATAAGACCCTGCGGGCGCAAACGTTACAAGGACCTGGCAAATAGCTCACACATGCCAGAGGCCTCACGGTCGCGGCGTCAGGCGACACGCCACCCCGACGGATAGTCGTTTAAGAACGTCCCCGATGACTAGTCGGCGTAGGTGAAGGTGGTGACGTCGAACATGCCCTCGGGGCGGATGCGGAGCGTCGGGATGACCGGCAGGGGCAGGAAGATGATGCCCATGATGGGGTCGAGCGGCGGCTCGATACCCATGGCGCGCGCCTTGACCATAAAGTCGTCGTGCTGCGCGGCGACATCCTCGGCCGTGCCCTCGCTCATAAGGCCACCGAGCGCCAGCGGAATGCGCGCCACGACCTCGCCGTTGCGCACCAGCACGTGGCCGCCCTGGCCCACGGCCTCAACGGCAGCCATCATATCCGCCGCATTGTCGCCCACCACGCACACGTTGTGCGAGTCGTGGCCAATCGTGGAGGCAATGGCGCCACCCGTGATGGTAAAGCCGCGCACCCAGCCGCGACCGATATGCTTGCCAACCAAGCCCAGACCCGCGGGGCCGTCACCGTCGGCGCCCTCGGCCTGCAGCGACACGCCGCGGCCGTGGCGCTCGATCAGCATAATGCGGCGCAGGCCCTCGGCACTCTCGGGACGAACCATACCCGTGATAGCCATACCCGGGATGACATCGATAACGGCCTCGCCCGGCTTAAAGGCATAGTCAAACACGTCGAGCGAAAGCTTCGGCAGCTTAACGGAGGCGCGCAGCTCATCGGCAAGAGCCGCAACCTCGGCCATCTCGGGTGAGATCTCGCCCACAAAGGTGCCGTCCTGCGCCACCAGAGCACCGGCGGCATATACTCGATGCGGAGCCGTAGCAAACGTCAGGTCATTGAGCACCAGCAGGTCGGCACGCTTGCCCGGGGCAATCGCACCACGCAGCTCGTGCGGGTCGCGGCAGCCGTGATCCAGGCCAAACGCCTCGGCCGTGGAGAGGGACGCCATAGAGATAGCGACCACGGGGTCGATACCGGCCTCAATCGCCACGCAGCAGGCATTGTCGATCATGCCAGTCGCAAGCGCATCGGAAGGGGCGCGGTCGTCAGTCGCAAAGCAGCAGCGGCGGGCGCGCGCGGGGTTCTCCAGCAGCATCGGCGACAGATTGGCCAGGTCATGGCTGCACGTGCCCTCGCGCAGCATCACGTACATGCCGCGAGATAACTTGTCGAGCGCCTCCTCGGGAATCGTCGACTCGTGGTCGGCGATAATACCTGCTGCGGCATAGGCGTTGAGGTCCTTGCCGACAACGAGCGGCGCGTGGCCGTCAACCTGCTTGGACGGCGTCTGGTTGGCAGCATCGATGCGAGCACAGGTCTCGGGGTCGGCCATAAAGACGCCCGGCAGGTTCATCATTTCGCCCAGACCAAAGACATCGCCTGGATGCTCGGCAAAAAACGCCTGCATATCGGCAGCCGAAATAACGGCACCGGCCTGCTCGTCGGGCAGCGCGGGCACGCACGAAGGCATCATGTACTTGATGGAGATGGGTGCGCGGCGGCCGTCCTCGATCATAAAGCGCAAGCCGTCGAGACCGGCAACATTGGCAATCTCGTGGCTGTCGGCAATGGCGGTGGTAGTACCGCGCGTCGCGGCCATGCGAGCATACTCGGCGGGACGGATGTTCGAGGACTCGATATGCAAATGCCCGTCAATAAAACCGGGAGCGAGATAGCGACCCTGGCAGTCGATGACCTCAGTTGCCTCGTAGGTGCCAGCAGCATCGTCGCGACCATCGTAGAGCACGCCGACGATCACACCGTCCTTGACGGCAACGCTACCGGGCGCCACACGCTGGCCATACACGTCGACGATCTGCGCATTGGTAAACAGCGTGTCGACGGGCACGCGCCCCTCGGCAGCATCGATCACAGACCTCATGACCTCAACGGACATACATTCTCCTTTAACCGTAGAAAACAGCTGCGGAGCGGACAGGCCTTCACCGCAGCAAGACAATAGCCATTGTATGCCCAAAAGAAAGTCCCGCTAACACCCCTTCCGCTTAACGGCACCGCCAAATGATCCCTCCGTCCCCAAGGGATCGTCGCAACCAAAAAGGCCGCAGTCGGGATTCCCGGCTGCGGCCTTATTGCACTTGTGAGGTCAACTCGCTCGTTAGACCAACTTAAAGCCCTTGCGCTTGCCCACGGAGAGGGTGTCGCCCAGCTTGAGGGCGCTCGGATCGATGTTGTAGCTCTTGGGAGCCACAGCCTTGCCGTTGATCTTGACGCCGCCGCCGTCGATGTCGCGGCGGGCCTGACCGGCGCTGGCCGAAAGGCCCAGGTCCTTGAGCAGGCCAGCGAGGTAAATCTGGCCCTCGTCGTTGACGGTCAGCTCAACGTGCTTCTCGGGGAAGTCGGCAAGCTGGCCCTCCTTGAACACACGGTCGAACTCGGCCTGGGCCTCGTCGCCGGCGCCAGCACCGTGGTAGGTGTCGCACAGGTCGCGGCCTAGAGCGCGCTTGAGCTCGTAGGGGTCGGCGGAGCCATCGGCCAGGGCGGCATCGATCTTGTCGACCTCGGCCGGGGTGAGCGAACTGGCCAGACGATAGTACTTGCCAATCATCTCGTCGGGGATGGACATGGTCTTGCCGAACATATCCTTGGGAGCATCGGTCAGGCCGATGTAGTTACCGTAGGACTTGGACATCTTACGGACGCCGTCGGTGCCCTCGAGCAGCGGCATGGTGAGCGCGATCTGCGGTTCCATGCCCATCTTCTCCATGAGCTCGCGGCCGGCGAGCAGGTTAAAGAGCTGGTCGGTGCCGCCCATCTCGACGTCGGCCTTGATCTGCACGGAGTCGAAGGCCTGCATCACAGGGTACAGGAACTCGTGCAGGGCAATCGGCGTCTGGGACTGGTAGCGCTTGGTAAAGTCGTCGCGCTCGAGGATGCGGGCGACGGTGAACTTGGAGCACACCTGCAGCAGGCCGGCCAGGTCCATCGAAAGGATCCAGTCGCCGTTGTGCACGATGGTGGTCTTCTCGGGGTCCAGGATCTTCATGGCCTGGCTCACGTAGGTCTCGGCGTTGGCCTCGATCTGCTCCTGCGAAAGCTGCGGGCGGGTGGAGTTCTTGCCCGAGGGGTCGCCGATCAGCGCAGTGCCGTTGCCGATGATAAGGGTGACGTTGTGGCCCAGGTCCTGGAACTGACGCATCTTGCGCAGGGGCACGGCATGGCCCAGGTGCAGGTCGGGGCTGGTGGGATCGACGCCGAGCTTGATGTTGAGGGGCTCGCCCTTCTCAAGCTTCTTGCGAAGGTCGGCCTCGGGGACGATCTGCGCTGCACCCGAGGTGATGATACGCATTTGCTCGTCAACAGACAGCATTGGGTATCCTCCTTTTGCTATAGCACCCTCACCGGATACGGCGGTGCTGGAAGTTCATAAACCCACTAATAATAACCAAAACAGCGCGACGCGGCACCTACGACAGGAAAATCCTCGTCCTGCCGCACGCGTCGATAACGACCGGCAAACGCGTGCCGTCACGTTCGACCAAAAAGCGCGCCTGCTGACGGCGCGAGCAGTCACGGCAACGGACCTGCCCCGTTGCATCCGTGGCGCAGGCGCCCTCGGCAGTCAGCAAGCAGTGCTCGCACACCATGAGCTCGGGACGGTCGGCATCGACAGGCCCCAAGACACCGGGGCAAGCGGCAAGTTCGGCAACACGCTCCGCATCATTGCCGAGCAACTCGGCCGACAAGCACACCCGCCCCGCACCGAGTCCGCGCAGCCAGGTAAGCGTGGCCCGATTGGCACAGAACACCGGCGCCGCCACGTCAAACGTTGTGCCCAGCTCGCGGGCCATCGCCACTTGTCCCAGATTGCGGCAGACGACGCGCCCGACACGCTGCATAAGCGCCCGAGTCCGCTCGGCGTCGCCCGCGCGGCACACTTCGTCGAGCACCACCGTTGTATCGGACAGATCTCGCTCATCGCGCGGACCCACATCCATCAGCTCCCAGGCAAAGACCATACGAGCAAAATCCTCGCGCTTTGCCGGCCCCGCCGACCCCGCCAACTCCGTCGACGCACCGCCATCCACCGCAGCGCCCTCAAAGGGCAGCACCTCAACGGCACGCGCAACGGGCGCAATCGCATCCGCCTCGGCCCGCATGCGCTCCAACACCGCCGCCGTCTGATCCAACACGCCGGCGCTGCGAATCAGATAGACCTCGCAGCCCGCGTCCACCTTACGTTTGCAATGCACGACGATGCGCTCCCCCGCAGCGGCATCCACGGGGCAAGGCACCTGTGGCCAGCGCTTGGGCACATCGGGACGCGCGTCGGCACCCGGGTAAAATCGGATTTCGAGCGTATCGCCCGCCGCCACGGCGGCATCAAGCTCAACCGTCACCTCTTCGTGACCCACCGCCACCAAGTGGCCCACGCGCACGCCCTGGTTGATCGCGCGCTCAAAGCTCATGAGCTCGGCACCCGAACGACCCCGCAGGTAAGCATCGGTAAACCCACGGTTAAACGACCTTCCCAGCTCGCGTTCAAGCTCTTCCACGGCACCGGAGTCCCACGCGCCGTCGCACAGCATATCGAGTGCCCGACGCCACACCCTCACCACGTTGAATACGTAATCGGGATTCTTCATGCGTCCCTCGATCTTGAGCGATGCCACGCCGGTGGCAACAAGCTCGGGCAGGTGCGCGATACCCAGATAGTCACGCGGACAAAGCAGGCGGTCTCCCTCGACGGCAACAACACTCTGCCCCGCCTCGTCCACTAGGTCGTACGCCAGACGGCACGGCTGCGTGCAGTCGCCGCGCATCGCCGAGCGCCCACGCCGCAAGGCCGAGAACTCGCACGCCCCCGAATAGCCGATGCAAATCGCACCGTGGCAGAATACCTCGATGGGCACGCCCGTGGCACATAGCGCCGCAATCTCGTCGACCGTCAGCTCGCGTGCCGTCGTCACGCGCTCGACCCCCAGCTCATCGGCGGCAAGCCGCACGGCACCCTCGCTATGAGCGCCCGCCTGCGTGGACAGGTGAATCTCGACCCCGGGAATCGCCGCGCGCAGCGCGCAGGCCAACCCGGCATCGGCGACAATCAGAGCATCGGCGCCCAGCTCCAGTGCATGAGCTCCCAACGCCACCGCGTCGGACAACTCATCGTCAAACACGAACACGTTGAGCGTTACGTACACACGCACGCCATGGGCATGCGCCACGGCGCAGCCGCGCGCAAACTCGTTATCCGTAAAGCCATGGGCGCTCACACGGGCGTTAAAGCCGCCCAACCCCGCATAGATGGCATCGGCACCCGCGGCGATGGCCGCAAGCATCTGGTCGAGTCCGCCCGCCGGTGCCAGCAGCTCGGGCAGCGCCGCACCGGCAGCATCCAATCCAGTCTCGTATTGTCCGCTCGGCCCCATCGTCCGAATCGCCATCGACAAACTCCTTACCAAGGTATGCATTCACTCTGAAAAATGCCGTCTTCCAGCATACACGAGGCCTCGCGCGCCCCGTTTGGTTTATCGTGTAATAACTTATGTCCATCCTGCCCCGACGGCACATCCACCGTCCGGCACGACATACCTGGAGGTCAATATATGGGTCCTCGCCAACGACAGGGACGCAGCCGTTCAAAGACGCATGCTCTGCCCATAATCCTGCTCTCGTTTTTGGGCTTTCTGCTGATTGCGGGCGTGGCATTTGGCATCGGCATGGTCGGCAACGTCAACCGCTGGCTGTCCGATCTGCCCGACTACACCGACGCCAACGCGTATCTGGTGAGCGAGCCCACCGAGATCGTCGACTGCAACGGCAACAAGATCGCGAGCTTCTACACGCAAAACCGCAAGTCCATCACCAAGGACGAGGTCTCCCCCTACGTGCTGCAGGGCACCGTTGACGTCGAGGACGAGCGCTTCTACGAGCACGGCGGTATCGACCTGTGGGGTATCGCGCGTGCTGCGGTGGCAACCCTCGGCGGCGGACACGAAGGCGCCTCGACGATCACCCAGCAGCTTGTGCGCAACACCATCCTGCAGGAGGAGCAATTCGACTCGACCATTGAGCGTAAGGTGCGCGAGGCCTACATCGCCATCAAGATGGAGGACATGTACTCCAAAGACGAGATCCTCATGATGTACCTCAACACCATCTATTACGGCCACGGCGCCTACGGCATCGAGGCCGCAGCCGAGACCTATCTGTCCAAGAGCGCCGCCGACCTCACCCTGAGCGAGGCCGCGCTACTCATCGGCCTTCCCAACTCGCCCTCGCAGTACGACCCCACGGTCAATCCCGATCTGGCACTGTCTCGCCGCAACAAGGTTCTCGACAACATGCTGCGCCTGGGCCACATCACCCAGGAGGAGCACGATGCCGCACAGGCCGAGCCCATCACCCTCAACGTGACCGAAATCTCGGGCAGCGGCGTCGACGTTTACTCGCAGCCCTACTTTGTCTCCTACGTCAAGCAGCTGCTGGAGCAGGAGTTCTCGACCGACGTGCTCTTTAAGGGCGGCCTGACCGTCAAGACCACCATCGACCCCACGATGCAGCAGGTGGCAGAGAATGCCGTCCGCGAGCAGCTCGACACGCTCTCGCTTGACGGCCTGGACATGGGCATGGTCGTCGTCGACCCCAAGACCGGCTACATCAAGTGCATGGTGGGCGGCTACGACTACAACGCCGACGAGAACCACGTAAACCATGCCACGGCCAAGCGTCCCGTCGGCTCCACCTTTAAGGCCTTTACGCTGGCAACTGCCATCCAAAACGGCATGAACCCCAACGTCACCCTCAACTGCAACTCGCCGCTCAAGGCCAAGGGCACCACGACTGAGGTCCAAAATTACGCCAACCAGAGCTATGGCAACATCACGCTTAAGCAGGCGACGGCATACTCCTCCAACACCGGCTACATCCAGGTGGCGGAAGCCGTCGGCAACAGCAAGATCATCTCGCTCGTCAAAAAGCTCGGCATCGACCCCGCCAAGGACAACATCGAGGACGTTCCCGTCATGACGCTCGGCACCGGCTCGATCTCGCCACTCGAGATGGCCGCCGCCTACGCGACGTTTGCCAACGGCGGCTACTATCGCCAGCCGATCGCCATCACCGAGATTGATTCTCGTACCGGTTCGGTGCTGTACCAGCACACCGACAATCCCTCACAGGTGCTTACCGAGGGCGAGGCCGCCGCGGTCACCGATGTTCTGTCCGGCGTCATGCAGGGCAGCGGTACGGGTGCTGCCGGCGCCCTGAGTGTCAACCAGCCCTATGCCGGCAAGACGGGCACCACCGACAACACCACCAACCTGTGGTTCTGCGGCTATACCCCGCAGCTGGCGTGCGCCCTGTGGACCGGCTATTCCGCGGGCGAGATCCCCATCCAAAAGTACGGCACGGACCTGCTGGGCGACAGCACCAACCTGCCTGTCTTTAAGCGGTTTATGAACACCGTTCTGACCGGTACCGAGCGCGAGGAGTTTGCGACCGGAACGGCGCCCACCTACAAGAACAACAGCGTCTGGAAGTTCTACGGCACCAACAACACCAAGAAGTCGGAGAACGACGACAAGGACAAGGACAAGGACGAAGAGGAAGAGGAAACCACCACGACGACCACGACGACCACGACGACCACGACCACCGAGACCACGGGCGGCGACACCACCGGCGGCACCGGTACGACCGGTGGCTCGACGGGCGGCTCCACTGGTGGTTCGACCGGCGGCGATGGCGGCACGCCTACGCCTACGCCCACGCCCACTCCCGACCCCTCGCCCACGCCTGACGATACGGTCGGCTAAGAAGTACGCGACTAAAGCCAACAAGGCCCCGAGCAGCTTATTGAACTGCTCGGGGCCTTTTAGTTTGAAGCGACTGGGCGGTCGTTATACCAGCAAACAAAAAAGGGGGGTACCGACCAACGTCGATACCCCTTACAAGCCACTATGTAAGCGCACGCAGTGCCGAGCGCACGACCCGCACGCCTACTTGCGAGAATTGCTCAGCTTATTGATCAGCGCCTCGAGACGCTCGCCGTCCTCGGCCGTCTGGGCAATAACCAAAATCGTATCGTTGCCGGCAAGCGAGCCAAGCACATCGGGCAACTCTGCCGCATCAACGGCGGCGGCGATGCCGGAAGCCGTGCCAGGCTGAGCCTTGATCATAACCAGATTATCGGTACGCAGAACGCCCGTTACGAGCTCGGAAACCATGCGCTGCAGGTGCAGGTCCTCTGCCAGAACATAGATGCCCTCAGGGAGCTTACGCAGCCCCATATCGGCAATATCGCGAGAGACAGTCGCCTGCGTGCAATCAAAGCCCATAGCACGGAGCTCATCGACCAGCACACGCTGCGTGCGGACGTCCTTATTGCGCACAATATCTCTAATGGCATCCTGGCGCCCATTGCGTTTTTTAGCCATACAAACCCTCACTCCAAAAGATGGCGGAGACAATCAATCAGTGATTGAATAGTTTAACGCTATTTGAAGGCTTTTGTGTATAAGAACGCATTTCGAAACAATTCTATGCAAATTTGTTTCGTAATGAGCCGTTTAGGCGGTTTTTGCGCCCGTCCGGTTAAGAAAAGCTGCCAGATGCGTACACATCACGCAACGCGCGGGCTTGGCGCTAGCGATCGGCCCAAACAACAGACCGAGCCCCCGATGGTTATCCTTGAGCGCGGCGACCATTTGACGGGTTCGAGGCGCCTCGAGCATATCACGCATGCGGGCGGAACGCTCGATTGACGACACCCCATGCGGGCTCAGACACAAATTCTCGATGCAGGCGACCAGTCCGGCAAAGTAGAACTTTTGGCTTGCCAGCTTGAGCCGACCACCGCTATCTGCTTCCGAGAGTGAGTCCGCAAGCTCGTCGAGCGCTCGGGTGTCATCGGATACCTTGGCATACATGGTGGGATCAAAGGCATCTGCAAGCTTAGGCGCCACCGCGTGGAAACAAGCGTCGCCGCATCCGGAGACGCGCTGCGCCTGCGAGAGCGCGCATGCCATAAACCCAACTGTGCGAAACGCCTTGTCGCACAAAAGGCATGCCTCAAACAGCGGACGACTATACATCACGCCAGAGACTTGAGCAACCAAGCCGCCCAAAATCAACTGAGGCAGCCCGGCCACCATCGAAGATTTGCTATCAATGGAAATATGAGTAGCATCCAAGACGCGCGAATGGCGCTCTCGATGTGCATCATAGCGGTCGAGCGACACCGTGGGGAACACTATGTCTGCCGCAGTATCGCACGCGATATCGACCATCTTGGAAAGTGATTGCGGAGCAAACCACTCATCGGCGTTCATGGCGATGATTTGAGAGCCGCGCGAGGCAGCAAAACCGGCACGAAGACACGCGCCGCGCGTCGCGTCCTCGACGTCAATCAAATCAATATGGATGTCCCTGTCGGCAGCAACTTGAAGCGAATGGCGCACACCGGGCGCAGTATCGCGACAGACAACGACAATCTGCAAATCGTAGAGGTCTTGGTTCTGGATACTCTCGAGCGCACGCATCGCATAGCTGGGCGAACCTTCTACCACAAGGATCACCGAAAGTCGCGGATGCGAGCCACGTCGAACCAAATTATCCGTCCTCTCGACAGCAATGAATCAAACCGTGGTTCATGGTACACCCCGGCAATAAAAGCAATGAGACACCGGTTGCATTGCACGCCAAGAACAGATGTTGCACACGCGCAGCCCACAGATGACAGGTGTCGACGCACGACACGTCGAGCCCTGCCCTAGTCGAGCACGACAAGCTCGGCGGGATCGTAATCCACGCCCATAAACGTAAGGCCGCAGGCAGGAGCCGTGGGGCCCGCAGCGGTACGGTCGCAAGCATCGATAACCTCGCGCATCCACTCGGGTTCACGGCGATGCATGCCAATCTCGACAAGCGTGCCCACGATCGTACGGACCATCGAATGCAGAAACGCATTGCCCTCGATGGTGAACGTCAGGATGTCCTCGCCAAACGCAACCTCATGGCCAAATTCGGCACGCATCACGCAGCGATGCGTGGGTTTGCCAACGGCCGAAGCAACCTTGCAAAAGCTTTTAAAGTCCTGCTCGCCCAGCAGAGCGGGGCAGGCAGCAGACATAGCCTCAACATCCAAGGGATAGCGATGCCACCACACGGCACCGCGGGACAGCACGGGGCGCGCATCTCGATCGGCAATACGGTACGTATACGTACGGGAACGCGCGTCAAAACGCGCAGAAAAGCCTTTACGGGCCTTGTAGACCTCGTTTATGGCGATATCTTTGGGCAGCAGGGCATCCATAGCCCGCAGCCACCTACGGCGCGTACAAGCGAGCTCAGCGTCCGTTACGGGCACGCTGATGTACTGAGCCACGGCATGCACGCCGGCATCGGTACGCCCCGCACACGTCAGATCGATCGGGCGGCGAAGCAGCGTCTCGATGGCTCGACGTAGCTCACCCGCAACCGTCGTCTGTCCCGGCTGCTCGGCAAATCCGCTATACGACGAGCCATCATAGGCCACGCGAAATACGAGCGTGGCGTCAAGCTCGGAAATCGAATTGAAATCAGACGGCGCAGTCATGGGCGCTCCCAACAAACAAGCAACGGTATCGCGACAAAAAAAGAGGGGTACGCGAACGTACCCCTCGAATATAGCCTATGCAGACGGAATGTCTACTCAGCGGTCTCCTCAGCAGGAGCCTCCTCGGCAGCGGTCTCCTCGACAGCCTCGACCTTCTTGGGAGCAGCGGCCTTCTTGGGGGCCGGAGCAGCCTTCTTGGCCTTAGGCGTGCAAGGCTCGGTGACGAGCTCCATGATAACGATGGGAGCGTTGTCGCCCTTACGGTTACCGAGCTTCATGATGCGGGTGTAACCGCCGTTGCGGTCCTGCCACATGCCCTGAGCAGCCTTGTCGAAGATCTCGGCAACGAGCTGCTTATCGCCGAGCTTGGCGATAGCCAGACGACGAGAGTGCAGGTCGCCCTTCTTGGCCCAAGTGATGATCGGATCGACGACCGAACGCAGCGCCTTAGCGCGGGTCTCGGTGGTCTTGATGCGGTCGTTCTCGAAGAGGGCCTTAGCAAGGCTCTTCTTCATGGCCTTGGTGTGGCTCGCATCGGTGCCGAGCTTAAGGCCCTTCTTAACGTTGTGACGCATGGTCTAGTTTCTCCTCAAATATGCGAAGCATTAAGCCTTCAGGCTCAGGCCCATGGACTCAAGCTTGTCCTTCACTTCCTCGATCGACTTAACACCGAAATTACGGATGTTGAGCAGATCGTTCTCCGAGAACTCAACGAGCTGACGGACCGAGTGAATGCTGGCGCGCTTAAGGCAGTTGTAGGAACGGACGGAAAGGTCCAGATCCTCGATCTGCTTGTCCAGCTCGGCGTTGTCGTTGGTGACCTCGGGAGCGAAGATCGAAGCCTCCTCCTCGACCTCGGGGGTCTCGGCAAGGTTCATAAAGGCGGCCATATGCTGGTTGATGATATTGGCAGCCTGGACCACGGCGTCGCGCGGGGCGATGGAGCCGTTGGTCTCGATCTCGAGGACAAGGCGGTCGTAGTCGGTATGCTGACCGACACGGCAAGCCTCAACGAGCTTGGCGCAACGGGAAACCGGCGAGTACAGCGAGTCGACGTGGATCACACCGATGGGATCGTTGTCGCGCTTGTTAGCCTCGCCAGAGACATAGCCGCGGCCATAGCCGATGCGCATGCTCATGGTGAGATGGCCACCCTCGGTGAGCGTAGCGATGTGCTGCTCGGGGTTGACCAGCTCAAACTCGGACGGAATAAAGAAGTCCGCACCGGTGACCTCGCAGGGGCCGTCAACCGAGATGGTGGCGGTCGCCTCGTCGGTCGTGCCGAGAGCCCTGAAGACAAGACCCTTGACATTCAGGACGATGTCGGTGACATCCTCGACCATGTTAGGGATGGTCATGAACTCGTGCTGCGCACCATCGATCTGAATAGCCTCGACGGCGGCACCCTCGAGCGAGGACAGAAGAACGCGACGAAGGGAGTTACCCAGCGTATCGCCGTAACCACGCTCGAGCGGCTCGACGGAGACACGAGCAGACGTCTCGTTGATCTCTTCGACCTGAACCTGAGGCCTAATGAATTCTGACATGTATTACCTCCAGCCTCAGCAGCCCGGATGGACTACTTAGAGTAGAGCTCGACGATGAGCTGCTCGTTGATATCACCGCTGATCTGCTCACGCGTCGGCAGAGCGAGCACGTTACCAGACAGCTTCTCGATATCGACCTCGAGCCAGCCAGGGACCTCAAAGCGCTCGGAGGAAATCAGGGCCTCCTTGATGGGGAGGAGGTCACGGAACTTCTCGCCGACAGCGACGACGTCGCCGGCCTTGACGCGGTAGGACGGGATGTCCACGCGCTTGCCGTTCACGGTGAAGTGACCGTGACGGACGGACTGACGAGCCTCTTTGCGGGTGCGGGCGAAGCCAAGACGGAAGACGACGTTGTCGAGGCGAGACTCAAGGATGATCATGAGGTTCTCACCGGTGACGCCGTTCATCTTACGGGCCTTGTTGAAGTAGCCGTGGAACTGCTTCTCCAGAACGCCATAGATGAACTTGACCTTCTGCTTCTCGCGCAGCTGCATGCCGTACTCAGATTCCTTGCGACGGCGCTTGGGCTGACGGATAGATTCCTTCTTGCTGCTGTAACCGAGCTCAGCGGGATCGATCCCGAGCTGACGGCAGCGCTTAAGAACAGGAGTCCTGTCGATTGCCATATTGATACGATCCTTTCAGTTACACGCGGCGACGCTTCTTGGGGCGGCAGCCGTTGTGCGGAATGGGGGTCTTGTCCTGGATGCTCGAGACCTCGAGGCCAGCAGCCTGGAGGGAGCGGATGGCGGTCTCACGACCGGAGCCGGGGCCCTTGACGAAGACGGAAACCTTCTTCATACCGTGCTCCATGGCCTGCTTGGCAGCAGCCTCGGCAGCCATCTGGGCAGCGAACGGCGTGGACTTACGGGAGCCCTTGAAGCCCACCTGGCCAGCCGACTTCCAGGAAATGACGTTGCCCTGGGGATCGGTGATCGAAACGATCGTGTTGTTGAACGTAGAACGAATGTGAGCCTGGCCCACGGAAATGTTCTTACGGTCCGCGCGCTTCAGACGGGCAGCGCGAACGTTCTTCTTAGCAGTAGCCATCTATCTAGCGCTCCTTATTTCTTCTTCTTAGCACCGATCTGACGCTTCGGGCCCTTGCGGGTACGAGCGTTAGTGTGGGTGCGCTGGCCGCGGACCGGGAGGCCCTTGCGGTGACGAAGGCCACGGTTGCAGCCGATGTCCATAAGGCGCTTGACGTTCTGGTTGCGCTCACGGCGGAGGTCGCCCTCAACCATGATCTGGTTCTTATCGATATAATCGCGGATGGCGTTAACCTCATCCTCGGTGAGGTCCTTAACGCGCGTATCCACGTTAACGTTGCACTCGACGCAGATCTTCGTCGCAGTGGTGCGGCCGATGCCGTAAATGTAGGTCAGACCGATCTCAACGCGCTTCTCACGCGGGAGGTCGACACCATTAATACGGGCCAACGTAGTCTCCTCTCTTAACCCTGACGCTGCTTATGACGGGGGTTCTCGCAAATGACGAGGACCTTGCCATGGCGCCTAATGATTTTGCACTTATCGCACATCTTCTTGACCGAAGGACGTACCTTCATCGTTCTTCCTTTCGGTAGCGCTCAAACTACTTCCCTACTATCTACTCGCCCAGCCGCAGGCGTTTAAAACTATGGCTGGTCTTCACACACAATCCGACCGTAGGTTGAGCTAAGCCTGCAGCCGGAAATGGAGTGCGTGTATGCGTGCCGCTATTTGTAGCGATAGGTGATGCGGCCACGGGTCAGGTCGTACGGGGAAAGCTCCACGACAACCCTGTCACCGGGGAGAATACGGATGTAATTCATTCGAATCTTGCCAGAAATGTTGCACAGAACCGAATGACCGTTCTCGAGCTCGACCTTAAACATGGCGTTGGGCAGCGGCTCCTTTACCGTACCCTCGAGCTCAATTGCGTCTTCCTTCTTCACAAGCAATCATCTTTCTCTAGAAAACGACAGCGATTGAGTATTCTACAATACGCATGCACGTATCGTAATATCTTCGTAATGGCTCCACAACTAAGCGGAACTTGTTACTTTTCAGAAATGTAGATGCCGACGTGTTTGAACGCGGCCCCTACATTTCACCGCCCTGCAAGGAACACCAAGCACCTTGCGCGTCGGTGGTGAGAATCACCGGACCGTCATTGGTAATGGCGACGGTGTTCTCGTAGTGCGCGGCGGGCAGGTGGTCGTTGGTCGTAACAATCCAACCGTCGGAGCCCGTGCTCACATGGTTGGAACCCATCGTAACCATCGGCTCGATGGCAATGACCATGCCGGCCTGGAGGCGAACGCCCCTCCCCTTCTTTCCATAGTTAGGAACGTTGGGGTCCTCGTGCATCACGCTGCCAATGCCATGGCCCACATAATCACGAAGCACGCCGTAACCGTGAGACTCGGCGAGGGACTGAACGGCATAACCGACGTCCCCGATATGGTTACCGGGAACAGCCTGCTCGATGGCAGCCTTAAGGCAATCGCGCGTGACCTCGCACAGGGCCTTGGCCTCGGGCGTAGGGGTGCCGACGAAAAACGTCCAAGCATTATCGCCAACCCAACCGTCGACAACGGCTCCCGTATCGATGGAGATGATATCGCCATCGCGCAGAATCATGTCGGGGTTGGGAATACCGTGGACCACGGCATCGTTAATCGATGCGCAAATGGTTCCCGGGAACCCGCCGTAACCCTTAAAGGCCGGGGTGCCGCCATGCATGCGGATAATCTGCTCCGCGAGCTGATCGAGCTCAAAGGTCGAAACACCAGGGCGCACCATGGCTCCAACGTGGCGGAGCGCCATCTTAGATAGCGCTCCTGCCTTCTTCATCTGCTCGATTTGCGTTGCAGACTTAATCTTGATCATAGACCGAGAGCCTCTTTGACATCCCCGTACACGGTCTCGCGAGCCTGGTCACCGTTGACCGACTTGAGCAGACCCTGGCCACGATAGTAGTCGACGAGCGGGCACGTGGACTTCTCGTAGACGTCGAGACGGTTCTTGATGGTCTCGGGCTTGTCGTCGTCGCGCTGATACATCTCGCCGGCGCACTTGGGGCAGGTAGCATCGGCAGCGGTGCCGGTGTAACCGCAGGCGCGGCAGGTGCGACGCGAAGACAGACGATCGATAATGACCTCAGGGGCCACATCGACCAAAAGGGCGCAATCGATCTCGCGACCCATGGCGGAGAGCTCGGAATCGAGCGTCACAGCCTGGGCGGTGTTGCGCGGGAAGCCGTCGAGAATAAAGCCCTGCTGGGCATCGTCGGCGGCAAGGCGCTCCTTGACAAGGTCGATCACGAGCTGGTCGGGAACGAGCTCGCCAGCGTCCATGTACTTCTTAGCCTGAATACCAAGCTCGGTGCCACCCTTGACGGCAGCACGCAGCAGGTCACCCGTGGAAATGTGAGCGATGCCAAACTCGGCGACGAGCTCCTGTGCGACGGTACCCTTACCGGCACCCGGAGCTCCGAGCAATACGAGGTTCATGAGCAATCCTCCTCTAGCCTATTTAAAGAATCCATCGTAATCATACATCTTGATCTGGCCTTCGAGCTTATCGACCGTGTCGAGCACGACGCCGACCATGATGAGGATGGACGTGCCACCAAATGCCTGGATCAGATGGTTACCAGTGAAGGAGAAGATGATCGAAGGCACGATGGCGATGAGCGCCAAAAAGACAGCGCTGGGAAGCGTGATCTTGTTGAGCGCGTTCTTGATGTAGGCCGCGGTAGCCCTACCCGGACGCACGCCCGGAATAAAGCCGCCCTGCTTCTTAAGGTTGTCGGCCGTGTCATCGGGGTTGAACACCATGGAGGTGTAGAAGTACGCGAAGAACACGATGAGGACAACGTTAAGCACCCAGTTGAGCCAACCGGTCGAAAGCGCGGAGGCAACTGCCTGAATCCAACCGATGCCGGGGAAGAACACGGCAATCTGAGCCGGGAAGTACAGCAGCGCCGAAGCGAAGATGATCGGCACGACACCCGCGGTATTGACCTTAATGGGCAGGTAGGTGGTCTGGCCACCCATCATGCGACGGCCCACGACGCGTTTGGCGTAGGAGACCGGGATGCGGCGCTGGCCACGCTCAAGGAAAACAATCAGCGGGATAACCAGCAGGATGATGGCGCAGATGATCACCATGGTGATGATGCCACCGGCATTGCCCTCGGTGCTGGAGAAGATCGCCTGCGGCAGACCGGCCATGATGTTCGCAAAGATGATCAGCGACATGCCATTGCCGATACCGCGCTGGGTGATGAGCTCACCAATCCACATGATCAGCATGGCGCCCGCGGTGAGCGTGCCGACAATCATGAGGTCGAAGATGATCTCGGGAGCGCCGGCGCCATTGAAGCTGATGCCGAAGCTCTTAAAGAGGAAGAGGTAACCCACGGAGTTGAGGATTGCCAGAGCCAGGGTGAGGTAACGCGAATACTGCGTAATCTTGGTCTGACCGACCTCGCCCTCGCGGGCAAGCTCATGCAGGGAAGGCACGACGGCCTGGAGCATCTGGAGGATGATCGAGCTGGTGATGTAAGGCATGATGCCCAGCGAAAACACCGACACATAGCTCAACGCGCCGCCAGAGAAAAGATTCAGGAGGGCCATAGCACCTGCGGCGACCGAATTGTTATCGGTCGAGAAAAGGCCCAGCATCCCCTGGAAGGGAATGCCGGGCACAGGAACGTGCGCACCAATGCGGTACACGACGAGCATAGCTATGGTAAAAAGAATCTTTTCGCGCAATTCTTTGATGCGGAAAGCATTCTTAAGACCATTTAGCACGGCAGCTCGACCTTTCCGCCGGCGGCCTCGATCTTGGCCTGCGCAGAAGCGCTGACCTTGTCGACCTTGACCGTGAACTTCTTGGTGAGCTCACCATTGCCGAGCACCTTGACGGGCTCGAACTCGCTCTTGGTGATGCGAGCGGCCTTAAGAGCGGCACCGTCGATCACAGCGCCATCCTCGAACTTACGCTCGAGACGCTCAACGTTAACAGCGGTGTACTCGATACGACGGGGGTTACGGAAGCCCGGAAGCTTGGGCAGGCGCATAGCCAGCGGAGTCTGGCCACCCTCGAAGCCGGCACCCTTGGTGCCGCCAGAGCGGGAACCCTGGCCCTTCTGGCCGCGGCCAGAAGTGGTGCCGTGACCCGAAGAATTGCCACGGCCGACGCGCTTGCGGTTCTTGGTGGAACCGGGCGCGGGAGTAAGATCGTGAAGCTGCATTTGCTACTCCTCTACAATCTCGACAAGGTGCTTGACCTTGAAGATCATGCCGCGGACGGACTCGTTGTCAGCAATCTCGCGAACCTCGCGGATCCTGTGGAGACCGAGGGCACGGACAGTACGGACCTGGTCCTGCTTGCAACCGTTGGTGCTGCGGACCTGCTTGATCTTGATGGTGTCAGCCATGCTTAGTTCTCCTTACCGACGAACATCTCGGAGACCGTCAGGCCACGGCGAGCCGCGACGTCCTCAGGGCTGGAGAGCTCCTTGAGGCCCTCGACGGCAGCCTTGATGATGTTGAGGCCGTTGTCGGTACCGAGGGACTTGGACAGGACGTTCTTGATGCCAGCAAGCTCAAAGAGGGGACGCACAGCGCCGCCGGCGATAACGCCGGTACCCTCGACAGCGGGCTTGATGATGATGCGGCCGGCACCAAAGTGGCCGAGAACCTCGTGCGGGATGGTGCCCTGCTCGGTCACCGGCACGTGGAACATGTTCTTCTTGGCATCGAGAGACGCCTTGGAGATGGCCAGGGGCACCTCAGCGGACTTGCCCATGCCAACGCCGACGTTGCCCTTGCCGTCGCCAACGACGACGAGAGCGACGAGGCTCATGCGACGACCACCCTTGACGGTCTTCGACACGCGGTTGATGTAAACGACGCGCTCCTCGAACTCGGAGGCCTCGCGCTGCTGCTTCTGATTACGAGCCATGTGCTACATACCTCCTAGAACTCGAGACCGGCGGCACGAGCACCGTCGGCGAGGGCCTTGACGCGGCCATGGTAGATACGGCCACCGCGATCGAAGGCGACCTTGGTGATGCCGGCCTCGATGGCGCGCTTGCCAACGAGCTGACCGACCTTCTCCGCAGCCTCCTTGTTCGAGGTGTGGGTGCCCTTGAACTCGGCCTCGAGGGTCGAGGCAGAGACGAGCGTCAGGCTGGAGCCCTTGCTGTCGTCGATGATCTGGGCATAGATGTTGGCGTTAGTACGGGTCACGCGAAGACGCGGACGCTCGGAGGTACCCGAGACCTTGCCGCGAACACGACGCTGACGACGCTTGAGGCCTTCCAGCTTCGCCTTATGCTTGTTCATACGTAAACTCCTAAAAAGGTTGATCTTGCCAGCACCTGACGGGGTGCTGGTCTTATGCGAGTGAGTCGGTTACGACTACTTGGCGGCCTTACCCAGCTTGCGGCGGATGTGCTCGCCAACATAGTGGATACCCTTGCCCTTGTAAGGCTCGGGAGGACGATGACCGCGAATCTCAGCGGCGATCTGACCGACCTGCTGCTTGTTGATACCCTTGACGTTCACGTGGGTGTTGTCGGGAACCTCGAAGGTAATACCCTCGGGAGCCTCGACGATCACGGGGTGCGAGAAGCCCAGGGAGAACTCGAGGTTCTTGCCCTTCATCTGCACGCGGTAACCGACGCCGGCGAGCTCGAGCTTCTTCTCGAAGCCCTCGGAAACGCCAACAACCATGTTGTGGATGAGGGCGCGGGTGAGGCCGTGGCGGGCACGGGTCTCACGCTCGTCGTCGGGACGGGAAACGGTGAGGACGTTGTCCTCGATGTTAATAGCGAGCTTCTCAAAGACATCGAGCTCGAGCTGGCCCTTGGGGCCCTTGACGACAACGTTGTTGCCGTTGACTGCCACTTCGACTCCGGCGGGAATCTGGACAGGCTTATTACCGATACGAGACACGGTGATCTCCTTTCCTTCTACCTACCGAGCGAATTACCAGACGTAAGCGATGATCTCGCCGCCGACGTTGTGCTTGCGAGCATCGCGGTCGGTCATGACGCCATGGCTGGTGGAAATAATGGCGGTACCAAGGCCACCGCGGACGCGGGGCATGTCGGCAACGCCGGTGTACTTACGCAGGCCCGGCTTGGAAATGCGGCGGATGCCGTTGATGACCTTAGCCTTCTTGGGACCATACTTAAGCGTGATGTGCAGAGTCTTCTGGGGAACGGTGTCCTCGACATCGTAGCCCTCGATGTAGCCCTCCTCGTGCAGAACACGAGCGATCTCGACGAGCTTCTTGCTGCTCGGCATGGAGACCGTGGCCTTGTTCACAGAGTTAGCGTTACGGATGCGCGTAAGCATATCTGCGATCGGGTCTGTAAGGTTCATACAGATTCTCCTTCGTTCTTGATGAACACGTGCTCTTGGTTCTTCGCCGCCCTTAACGGCAAAGCCTAACTAGCGCGTTTTCCCTGTTCCAAACGGATGCTTGAAACGCTGGTAGTGACTTACCAGCTGGCCTTCTTAACGCCGGGAAGCTCGCCCTTGAGTGCAAGCTCGCGGAAGCAGACACGGCACAGGCCGAACTTGCGGTACACAGAGTGCGGACGGCCGCAGCGCTGGCAGCGCGTGTACTCACGAGTAGAGAACTTCTGCTTGCGATTGCACTTGACGATCATCGATGTCTTAGCCACTTATATCCTCCTCACATAGAGTATTGTTCGCCCCAAGCGCCGCCCCCTTCTGGGAACGGCGCTCATAGGGCAGGTGAACCTATTTCTTGAACGGGAAACCGAAGGCGTCCAGAAGGGCCTTGGCCTCCTCATCGGTGTTGGCAGTGGTCACGAAAGTGATGTCCATACCACGCTGGTGATCGACGGAGTCGAAGTCAATCTCGGGGAAGATGAGCTGCTCGGTGACGCCCATGGAGAAGTTACCACGGCCGTCGAAGCTCTTGGCGGAGATGCCGCGGAAGTCGCGGATACGGGGGATCGCGACGGAGGTCAGGCGATCGAAGAACTCCCACATACGGTCGCCACGCAGGGTAACCTTGCAGCCGATCGGCATACCAGCGCGCAGGCGGAAGGTAGCGATGGACTTGCGGGCACGGGTAATCATCGGCTGCTGGCCGGTGATGGCGCGCAGGTCGCGCACGGCACCGTCGATGGCCTTGGAATCGGTAGCGGCCTCGCCGACACCCATGTTCACGACGATCTTCTCAAACTTGGGGATCATCATGACGTTCTCGTACTGGAACTTGTCCTGAAGCTGCTGCTTGACCTCGTTGTTGTACTTGGTCTTCAGACGCGGCACATACTTCTCTTCTGCCATTGTTCACTCCTTCTTGGGGTTTTAAGCACGGGGCGTGGCCACGATGGGTTGTCCTCGTGCCTCCTGGCTGCATCCGCGCCGCTCATGGCATTACGCGGTTTGGACTCGACACAGCAGGAGCCGACAAAACAATCGGTACTATACGCGCATCGGGAGCGTTTTTCCAGAAAAACCTCGTCTGCCTGCACAACTCCACAACTCCCCCGCACAAATGGGTCCCAAAAAGCAGTTGCGGTGAAATAGGGACTGTTTGACGGTTTAGAAGGCTTAAACAGTCCGTATTCCACCGCAACTCATATATGGGGATGCGATTAGCGCTTGCGGGGGACGAGCTTGGTACGGCGCAGGTGAATCATCTCGGCGGCGATGGAGATAGCGATCTCCTCGGGGTCCTCCGCCTGAATGGCAACGCCGATCGGCAGGTGCAACCCGTCGATCTGTTCCTGCGTAAAGCCCTCCTGCTCCAAGCGGGCCCGCACAAAGGCCGTCTTGCGACGCGAGCCCAGACAGCCCAGATAGGCGGGCTTGGCGCGCATGGCCTGAATCACCACGTCGATATCGGACTTGTGGCCTGCTGTGGCCACGACCACCAAGTCGCGCGGGCCGATGGGGCACAGCTCGCTCAGGCTCTTGTAGTCGACCAGGCGACGGTCGTAGACACCGGGCACCCATTCGGGCGTCAACGTGCCGGGGCGATCGTCGCAGGCCACGACAGCAAAGCCCGCCGCCGTTAGTACGCGAGCCGTCGCGGCGCCCACGTGCCCGCAGCCAAAGATGTAGGTCAGGCCCTCGGGGCAGAGTGTCTCGATGTGCGCGGGAGGAATCTCGGAGGCGGCATTGGTGTAGGTGACCTTACTCCCCTCTTCCGTCAGCGAAAGCCCAGGGCAACCTACAATGGTGCGGCGCGACTCCTCGCCATGGTATTCGGCAGCGTCGCTTTCGAGCGCGCTTGCGATAAACGGCTCAAAGTCGATGACGAAGTCGCCGATGCGTCGATACGCCAAGACATCGGCAATCTCCTGGAACAATGGCGCCTGGGTCGCGTCCAGATGCAGATAGCACAGGCAGATGGCTCCGCCGCAGATCATGCCGGTATCGGAGTTCTCCCCGCCCATGGTGTAGCGGACCAGGCGTGACTGCCCCGCGGCCAGCAGCTCGTGAGCCTCGCCCAGCGAAAAGAGCTCGATTTTGCCGCCGCCGATGGTGCCCGCCTGGCTACCGTCGGCAAAGACGACCATCCATGCGCCCACGCCGCGCGGCGACGACCCCGCCGTGCCGGCCACGACCACGAGCTCGCACGTCTTACCAGCCTTCAAAGCGCCAAGCGCAGCATTCACCACATCGAGCTTTTCCATCGTCGCTTCCTATCCCCTAAAAACGTCGGTGAGCATGGCGAGCGCCTCGAGCACGCCGCCGCCGACCGATGTCGCCTTGTCCGAAATATAGTTGATGTAGCTGGCGTCACCGCGCGGGTCGACATCGGCGCATTTAAAGCCCTCGGTCACCTGAACGCCGTCGGCCAAAAGGCCGCGCAAGCAGCCGTCAATCTGCGTGACCATGGGAGTATCACCCGCATACCCGATCACGTCGCCGGCACTCACGATGTCGCCGATCGCGCGGTCGGACCTAAACACGCCGGCGGCGGGGCTGTGGATAACGCGCTCCTTGCCATAGCCGGCGATGACACCCGGCACGCCCGTATTGGGCTGGGGCGAGCCCTGGGTGATGACGCGGCCGAGAAAATGACCGCGCATGGTCTCGACCACAGCGTCGCAATCGACCGGCGCGGTAAAGCCCGGCCCCACGGCGATGACGACAGGCGCCATATCGCGCGTGGTGCCCAAGTTGCGCTTAGCCAAAATCGCGTCGACCACGGCAGCAGGTTTCAGTTCGCCGAGCATTTTGGCCTGGGGGTCCACCACAACGGCGACGTCTCCAGCCTCGGTAATCGCAAGCGCCTCAGCCGCCGTCTGTGCCAAGCGAGCGCGAATGCCTTCGACCTGGACCTCGCCCAGGCGAATGGCTTCACAAAAACAGATTGTGCGGCGGATGCACGTGGGAACCGCGATATCGGCCATGACAACCGACACGCCGGCGCGCACCAAGCGAGCGGCGACGCCCGTGGCGATATCGCCGGCGCCGCGAACATAAACGAGCATTCCCGGGGCACCTCCCTGTGCTACGGTTTGAGCAGAGCAAAAGCGGTTCGACCGCTACTCTGATGATTATTTATTATCACAGTATTATACGGCGGTGAACAGATGGAAACGACAGGCGGAAACCTTGTCTCCGCGCTCAAGATCGAGCCGGGCATTACCGCGATTATCGGCAGCGGCGGCAAGTCGACCTTGCTAAAGACGCTCGGCCTTGAGCTTATGCGCGCTGGCGGCCGCGTGCTCCTCTGCACCACCACGCATATGCTTCCCGTTGCCGGCGTGCCATGGGACGGGTCGAGCCGTCGCCTGGACGCCGCACCTTGGAAGCCGAGGGCCCTACATGTTCCCGGCTGCACCTGCGAGGCATGCGCGGGCCTTGCGCGCGGAAGCATCTGCCAGGCAGGCGTCTTGGACCCGGAGACAGGCAAGCTCTCCGCCCCCGCCGAGCCGCTCGGCGAGCTGGCGCAGCGCTTTGACTATGTGTTGGTCGAGGCGGACGGCAGCAAGCGGCTCCCGCTCAAGGCGCACGCCGCCTGGGAGCCGGTGATTCCCTCTGGCACGGCCAACATCGTCTGGATCGTCGGCGCCTCGGGGCTCGGCAAGCCCATCAACGAAGCCGTCCACCGTCCCGAGCTCTTTTGCGAACGTTGCGGCTGCGAGCTCACCGTCATCGCTACACCCGAGCGCGTCGCCCAGGTGCTCAATGCCGAGATGCAGGCGCTGGAACTCAGCACCGCACGCGTCATGCTCAACCAAGTCGACACGCTCAGCGACCCCACGATGGCCGACCGCTTCGAGGCCGCCCTCGGCCGCCCCGTCATCGCCACCAGCCTCCAGGGGTAGCCCTGTTAGCGGGCACGTAGCGACCGGGCTGGGCTCCGGTGGGCTCGCCGTCGCGCGCCGCCAGCACGCCGTTGACGTAGACGGCCTTGGCGCGGCCATGCGCCTCAAAACCCTCGAGCGGCGTGTAGTCCACAGCCTGATGCTGCGTCGCCGCGCGAATGGTCCAGCGCGCCTGGGGATCCCACACGCACACGTCGGCATCGGAGCCCTCGGCAAGACAGCCCTTGCGCGGGTACATGCCAAACACGCGCGCCGGGTTCTCGCTCATCAGGCGACAGAGGTCCTCGGGGCCCAGCTGCCCCTCAAAGCTCGTGGCAATCGCGACGGGACGATGCTCCACGCCGGGCCCGCCGTTGGGAATCGCGCGGAAATCGTCGCGTCCGCGGTCCTTTTGCCCGTGCAGGTTAAAGCTGCAGTGGTCGGTCGCAATCGTATCGATCTCGCCGGCCACAAGCGCCTCGCGCAGAGCCGCACGGTCGCCGGCATGGCGCAGCGGCGGGCTCATCACATACTTGGCACCCGCAAAGCCGTCCTCGCCCTGCTCCAAGTAGCAAGTATCGTCGAGCATCAGATACTGAGGGCAGGTCTCGACATAGATGTTCTTCTGCCCGCGCGCCTTGGCGGCACGGATGGCCTCGAGCCCCAACTTGGTCGAAAGGTGCACCACGTTGACCGGTGCGTCGCCGGCCAGGTGCGCCAGATATAGCAGACGGCCCACGGCCTCGGCCTCGCACACGTCCGGACGGCTGAGCGCATGGCCCTCGGGCCCGTGGATACCCTGTTCAAACACGCGCTTCTGCAGCTCATTCACCAGCGTGCCGTTCTCGCAATGCACGCACAGTATGCCGCCAATATACTTGAGCTCCTCGAGCACCTCGAGCGTCTCGGCATCGTCCAGGCGCAAATGATCGTAGGCAAAGTAGGTCTTGAACGACGACACGCCCGCCTCGCGCATGGCCGAGAGATCGGCGCGGTTGCGCTCGTTCCACTCGGCGAGTGCCATATGAAAGGCGTAGTTGGCCGTGCAGGTTCCGTCGGCGCGGCGATGCCACTCGGCCAAGGCATCGGGCATGGTCACGCCGCGATCGGCCGTCGCGTAGTCCACGATGGTCGTCGTGCCGCCGCAGGCGGCCGCGCGCGTGCCGGTCTCAAAGCTATCGGCCGTCCAATCCATGCCGGTCCAGCACTGCATGTGCGTGTGGCCGTCGATGAAGCCGGGAAACACCCAGCAGCCCGCGGCATCCTCGACGGTATCGCCCTCAGCCAGCTCAATCGCCGCGGCGATCCGCACGATCTTATCGCCATCCATGGCAAGATCGGCGCGGCGAAGCCCCTGTGGCGTCACGAGCGCGCCGTTTTTGATGATGATCATAATTGCTCCTTATTGATTGATGCAGTTGGCCACGCGATCAAAATACGAGCAGGCGGCGATATGCTCCGCTATGCGTCGCTGTCCCTTGGCGGTATCGACGTCCCACAGCTCGTAGGCACGCGCCTCGACCAGCACCACGTCAATACGGTCTTTGAGGATCGAACCGCCGCCGTCCTTGCCCTCAAGACACATAAGCGCATCGAACAGTTCCGCCGGAAAGAGCACCGGGCTCGAAGGCTCACCGTTGCACGCAAGACGCACCGGATGCTTGCGGCCACGCTCGTCAAATGCACGAACCATAGCCTCAAAAGAATCCGAACTCACGAGCGGCTGGTCGCCCGGCAAAAAGAGGCAACCTTTCCAGTTGCGTTCGACTCCCCACGAAAGGCCCGCACGGACGCTTTCGCTGCGCAGCTCGCCATCGTGCAGCACGCACGGGCAATGCTTGTCCTCGCAAATCTGGGCGACCTCGGGCCAACGCGTCGAAACCACGACGTCAAAGCCCCGGGGAACCGAATCGATGGTCCGGGCAATTAGCGGCTCGCCATAGATATCGGCAAGCATCTTGTTAGAGCCAAACCGCTTGCCCTCGCCCGAAGCCATAATGACGCAACCAAGTTTCATGGTGATACCTCCCCTGAAACCATCGTACCCATAACTCGCGCCGCGGGCATCCACATCGAAAACGCTTATCCCGCACGCCCGCGATGCAAAAAGGGGCACCCCGCCGGTTGGCAGAGCGCCCCCTTTACATGGCTTACCTCAACCCAGCTTTAGGCCTGGAACCAACGGGCGGTGTTTCGCTCGTCGAGGGCCTTGAGGGTAGCGGCGGGATCGGCAACCTTCTGCAGGAACATCATGGCTGCGATGGCGTACGGCTTGTAGCTGGCCTCCTTGTACATGCCCACGCGGTGCATGTCGAAGACGTCGGCGTTGACCTCGCCGTGCTCGCAAGAGACACCGGAGATGTCGGCGGGCAGCGGATGCATAAAGATGGTGTCCTGGCCGTTGGCGGTCTTCTCCATGAGCTCGGTCGAGGAGCACCAATCCTGATGCGTAGCGTTCTGAGCGAGCAGCTCCTTTTCGAGTGCAGCGATGCCGGCGTCGTCGCCCTCGGCGTACAGGTTGGTGCGCTTCTCCATGGCGGCAAACGGAGCCCAGCTCTTCGGGATCACGATGTCGGCGCCCTCGAAGGCCTCGGCCATGGTGTTGACCTGCTTAAAGGTGGTGCCGGACTCGGCGGCATAACCCTTGGCGCGCTCGACGACCTCGGGCATGAGGTCGTAGCCCTCGGGGTGGGCCAAGGTGACGTCCATGCCAAAACGGGGCAGCAGGCTGATCAGCGACTGCGGGCAGGACAGCGGCTTGCCGTAAGAGGGCGAGTAGGCCCAGGTGACGGCAACCTTTTTGCCCTTGAGGTTCTCAAGACCGCCAAACTCGTTGATGAGGTAGAGCATGTCGGCAGAGGACTGCGTGGGGTGATCGGAGTCGGACTGCAAGGAGATGAGCGTGGGACGGTGATCCAGAACGCCGTCCTCGTAGGCCTGCTGGACAGACTCGGAGACCTCGGCCATGTAGGCGTCGCCCTTGCCGATGTACATGTCATCGCGGATGCCGATGACGTCAGCCATGAAGGAGATCATGGTAGCGGTCTCGCGGACGGTCTCGCCGTGAGCGATCTGGGACTTCTTCTCGTCCAGGTCCTGCAGCTCAAGGCCGAGCAGGTTGGCGGCCTTAGAGAAGGAGAAACGCGTACGGGTGGAGTTGTCGCGGAACAGGGAGACGGCCAGACCAGAGTCGAAAATCTTGGACGAAACGTTGTTCTCGCGCAGCTCGCGCAGGGCGTCGGCGACGATGTAGAGCGCCTTGAGCTCATCGGTGGTCTTATCCCAGGTGTGCAGGAAGTCGCTGCCGTACATACCCTTAAAATCGAGGCCGTTCAGCTGCTCGACGAGCTCGGTAAACTTAGCGTCCATGTAAATATCCTTTCCAAAGATGAAACGATCGCAATGAGTAGATGTGCTCCGGCATGCGCGTGTGGCTAGAACATGCAGAGCGCTATGACGAGGACCCGCTACCGTTGAGGAAGCATGGGAGATAACGACCGCGGGCCCCAAGTCAACAGGGGGTGCCGGGGACACAGGCTGTCCCCGGCTCAACAAGATCAAGGAATGGGACTAGTCGATCTTGTTGTTGGTCAGACCAGCGCGGAACACGGTAGCGTCGCCATCGGCCTGGCTCGGATCGTAGAGGTTCAGGGCAGCCACATACATGGCGGCAGCGGTGACCAGGTCGTCCTTGTAGGTGACCTCGTTGGGAGCATGAGCCTGAGACTCGGCACCCGGGCCAAAGCCGACGCAGGGGATGCCATAGCGGCCCTGGATGGAAACGCAGTTCGTGGAGAAGGTCCACTTGTCGCACAGCGGACGACCGGTGCGCTTGTCCATGCTGGGCTCGCAGCCGATGCGCTCGTCACCGAACATGGCCTTGTGAGCGTCGACGAGGGCCTTGACGTGCGGAGCGGTCTCCTTGTTGATCCACGTGGGGAAGTAAGCCTCGGTCTCGTAGACCTCGCCGGTCCAGGACGGACGGTCGTACATGTACATGGAGACCTTCACGTCGTCGCCGTACTTCTTGGCGGCCGGCAGGTTGCGGATCTCGTCCAGGCAGGACTCCCAGGTCTCGCCGGCGGTCATACGACGGTCGATGGAGATGGCGCAGGAGTCAGCGACAGCGCAGCGGCTGGGGCTGGTGTAGAAGATCTGGCTGACGGTGCAGGTGCCGCGACCCAGGAAGCGGGCATCCTCAAAGTGCTCGGGGTTGTACTTGGGGTCGAGCATCTTGACGAGGCCCTTGATGTCGGTCGACTCGTCGCAGCCGTTGTTGTTGAGGGCGCGGACGTCGGCGATGATGTCGGCCATCTTGTAGATAGCGTTGTCGCCGCGGTCGGGAGCGGAGCCGTGGCAGGAGGTGCCGTGAACGTCGACGCGGATCTCCATGCGGCCGCGGTGACCGCGATAGATGCCGCCGTCGGTGGGCTCGGTGGAAATGACGAACTCGGGCTTAATGCCGTCCTTGTTGTAGATGTACTGCCAGCACATGCCGTCGCAGTCCTCTTCCTGGACGGTGCCGACGACCATGATCTTGTAGCCCTCGGGGATGAGGCCCATGTCCTTCATCATCTTGGCAGCGTAGGTAGCAGAAGCCATGCCACCCTCCTGGTCGGAGCCGCCGCGGCCGTAGATGATCTCGTCGGTCTCGTAGCCCTCATAGGGATCGGCATCCCAGTTCTCGATGTTGCCGATGCCGACGGTGTCGATGTGAGAGTCGATGGCGATGATCTTGTCGCCCTCGCCCATAAAGCCCATGACGTTACCCAAGCCATCGACCTTGACCTCGTCATAGCCGAGGCTCTCCATCTCGGCCTTGATGCAGGCGACAACCTCACCCTCCTCGCAAGACTCAGAGGGGTGGGAGATCATGGCACGCAGGAAGCGAGTCATATCAGCACGGTGGGACTCAGCAGCAGCCTTGATAGCGTCGAAATCGAGTTCTTTAGCCATTGTTCATAACCTTTCAAACGAAGGAATCTACCTGTGAGGTGGCGGAGCGATACCTATTTACTCCGCCCAGTATTAGCAAGTGGGGTATTCGCCTTCCCAGACGATGCGGCGATACTGGTCGGGGTCCGTGTCACCTTCCGTGGAGAAGCAGAGCACGGAGCTCGTCTTATCCAGGCCGATGAGCTCCTTGAGCTCGGCGTACTCGGGATCGAGCATGAGGGTCTCGACCAGGCCGGTGGTCACCGCGCCGGACTCGCCGGAGATGACGCGCGGGTCGCCCTTCTCGGGAGCTCCCAGGGTTCGCATGCCGCGAGCGGTGACCCAGTCGGGGCAGGACACAAAAGCGGTGGTGTGGTTGCGCAGGATATCCCAGCCCAGGATGTTGGGCTCGCCGCAGCACAGGCCGGCCATAATGGAGGGCATGTCGCCGTCCACGATGCGCGGATCGCCGTCGCCGGCGGCAGCGCCCTTGTACAGGCAGGCGGCAGGTGCGCACTCGACCACGACGAAGGTGGGCGGGTTATCGGGATACAGGTTGGTGAAGTAGCCCACCACGGCGCCGGCGAGCGAGCCTACGCCAGCCTGGACAAAGACGTGCGTCGGGCGATTGATGGCCATCTCGCGCAGCTGCTCGGCAGCCTCGGAAGCCATGGTGCCGTAGCCCTCCATGATCCAAGACGGGATCTTCTCGTAGCCCTCCCAGGCGGTGTCCTGAACGATAACGCCGCGCTCGCAGGCGTCGGCCTCGGCGGCGGCCATGCGCACGCACTCGTCGTAGTTGACCTCTTCGATGGTCACCGTGGCGCCCTCGGCGGCGATGTTATCGAAGCGGGGCTTGGTGGAACCCTTAGGCATGTGCACGACGGCCTTCTGGCCCAGCTTGTTGGCAGCCCATGCCACGCCGCGGCCATGATTGCCGTCGGTAGCGGTAAAGAAGGTGGCCTGGCCAAAGTCCTTGGCCAGCTGATCGGAGGTCAGGTAATCGAAGGTGCAGTCGGCAACGTCCTTGCCGGTCTCGTCGGCAATATAGTTGGCCATGGCAAACGAGCCGCCCAGGACCTTAAAGGCGTTGAGGCCAAAGCGATAGCTCTCGTCCTTAACGCACAGGTTGGACAGGCCCAGGCGCGCAGCCTGACCGTCCAGACGGGCAAGCGGAGTGACGGTATATTGAGGGAACGACTGGTGGAAGGCACGGGCCTTCTTCACGTGGTCGAGGCTCATGATTCCCAAGTGCTTGTCATCGCTCTTGGGCATCGTGTTGCCCGCCCACTGGATCTTATCGGCCATACGGTGAACTCCTTAAGTCCTCTCTTGCCGGCCCCCGCATACGCGTTTCAGCCCATTCCCATTCATGCGACTGAACTTTTATGTGGATGCCAAACAAAAAGTTTGTTAGCACTGTTCTATCACACTTTTTGATTGACAAACCTAACAAATTGTTTGTTGCCGTAATCGGTACCTTTTCGCCGCCGAACGGCTACATAACGCAGCGACGCTTTCGTTATTTGCGAACAGGTGTAGTTTATGGCAAAGTATGCCCAAACTAATTTTTAGGAAGGCACCCATGACCCCCGCACAGATTGAGTTTTACAAGCGCCTCGCACACGGCCTGGCGCTCCAATTTGGTCCCAACTGCGAAGTCGTCGTCCACGATCTGGAGACCGAGGACGTGGACCACTCCATCGTAGTGATCGAAAACGGCCACGTCAGCGGGCGCAAACTGGGTGACGGCCCCAGCCATATTGTGTTTGAGTCCATGCACGAGGGCACCACCGACGTGCACGACCGCGAACCATACCTCACCAAAACCACCGATGGCAAGCTGCTCAAGTCCTCGACGATCTTTATCCGCAACGACGAGGGCAAGCCCGTCGGCATTTTGGGCATCAACTTTGACATTACGCTTATGAAGGCTTTTGAGCGCTCGCTCGACGCTTTTACCGGCACCGGCGGCACGGGCTATACCGAGCCCGAGCCCATTACCAAGAACATCGGCGACCTGCTCGAAGACCTGCTACGCGAGTGCGAGCAATACGTGGGCAAGCCTGCGGCCCTTATGACCAAAGACGAGCGCATTCGCGCCATTGGCTACCTCGACCGTCGCGGCGCCTTCCTCATTTCCAAGTCGAGCGAGCGTGCCTGCGAGTTCTTTGGCATCTCTAAGTACAGCTTCTATAGCTACCTCAATGAGGCCAAGGCGGCGGTCGGCGACAAGTAGGCACTCGCCTGGATTGCCCCTCCCCTTTTGGGCGCGAGTTCTGGAAAGCACGAATCCAAGACCGAGCCGCTTGGGAAGTTCCATATAATCGATGTCATTAGTATTTCGAAAGGATGGAACAGAATGGCGTTGAGCAAGGCATCATGCACCGGTCGCGGATTGATTCCGGCAATTGGTGGACATGTGCACCGCATGTTCGATGAGGGTGAAGACGACCTGTTTTCGCTAAGCCTTGACGACGTGATGGATGATCGCCCGTGGACCGCCGACGAACTCATGGGCGGCGGGGCTCGCCCGTCAAGTCCCAATCCTGCGCTTGCGCCTAAGCCCGCATCTGCGTCGACTCCTGCGCAGTCGCCTGTTTCGACGCCCGCGCCTACGCCCGCGCGCACTTCGGCGCCCACGCCCGCTCCCCGCCCCGCAAGCGATCCGTCCGAGACGGCGGCATTTCTCGCCGCAGCGACGCAGGGCAAATCGGCCGACAGCACCGTTATGTACAGCGCCCAGCAGTTGCCTGTTCCTGCGGCACGCAAGCCTCCGGTCACAAGGCTCGATGAGCCCGTTGCCCATCAGGTTGCCTACGATTCCTGGGCTGCAGCCGATCTGGATGAGACCTCTACCGGCATGCCGGCGCTCGACGTTCCAGTTAACCCGCTTTTTGCCGCCAACACGAGCGCCGCGGGCTATGAGGGCGGTGCGGCATATTCCGATTATTCCGATGGCTATGCTGACGCCGGTCGCATCGAGACCGAGGATTATGGCACCACATCGAGCGATTATCTCAACGATCCGTACGCCGCCACGCCTGCACCGGAATATGACCCGGAGGCCGCGTCCGCACCGGCGCATACCAAGAGCACGGGCGAAGAGCGCTTCGCCGATTATTACGCCGAGGAAAAGGCGCTGCGTTTTTCGGAATTTCCGCAGGCAGTCAAGGTTGCCTTTATCGCCATTGTCATTGCCCTGCTCGGTGTCATTGCGTTTGAGGGATTCCGGCTGTTCTCCGGCCCCACCCAAGCGGAGTCGGAGACCCAGCAAAAAGAGGACGATAACGAGTATCTGGACATCAACACCCTCAAGGGCGACCCCAACGACGGGGACGATGAGTAGCGAGGGCTGAAGGCGGCCGCAGGATCCCGCATCCAACACCGGCTTCTAAGTGCTGTTTTGTCATCCAGCTACACTTTTCCGAAGTTTTAAGGTGCCTATTTCGACACTTTTCCGTACTTTTACACGGCTGATTTCGACACTTTTCCGGATGAAAGCCGAATAATCACTTGGGAAACCAACGCCGTTCACGCGTCATTTCGCAGGCGGCGCTTGATTTCTGTCCGTACACGTTGATAGACTTCCTCTTGCCCGCAAGGAGCGGGCGCGTTTTATCCAGAGTCGGGGTAGAGAGTTGGCTCCACGATCCCGACGCCAACCGGCCAAGAGGCACGGTGGCCCTGCCAACATCGATGAAAGGAGTCCGTATGGACAATTTCTCTGTGCGCAGCGAGCGTAACTTCCACAACCTGATCGTCAAACCGAATCACATGCATCTTCTGGATAAGCCAAATGGCTACGCCTCGGCCATGATCAAGAGCAGCCTCTCCCACCAGATGCGCTTTACGGTGCAGGTGCTCAAGGAAAAACTCTGCGCCGCCGGCAGCCCGCACGTGCTGCAGATCAAGCTGCTTGGAGACGACTCGCGCGGGCCATCCAGCTGGAAGCTGTTTGCAGACGGCACATGCATCGCGAACGGTTCAGGAGAATTTGCCCGTGAATGCTTCTGCGAGGGCGCCGAGGTATTTCTGGACCTGTGCCGCGACGCCGTCGAGACTGCCGAGCTGCGTCAGTGGAGCCAGAGGGAGTATGAGCTGTTGAGTGCCGCACGTGGAGTCACGATGGTTTAAATTGCTGGCGGTGGCACCATCGAACCCGCCGGCGGCACCGCCTCGCCAATAAGCGAAAAGGGAATCGCCCCATGCGAGTCCCAATAATACGTCCCAACCGCCGGACGTCTCCCGATCGCCCCCAAATCAGTCGGCAACTGACAAAATGGCATAGAACGTGAGGTAAAATGCGTAACGGATTCAATCATTGCCAAGGAGCGAGTCGATGGGATCATTTTTCAATAAAGCACTCCAGTTCTTCAGCAAGAACTGGAAGAGAATCGTCACACCGCTTGGTACCCTTGCTGCGGGTTTCTTCTTCGGAAATAGCCTAGGAAAACGCGGCGCGGAGACAGAGATTTCGAAACTCCAAAAAGTAATCAGGAAGCACGAAGCCGAACTCATAGCGCTTGAGTCTATACAGAAGAAAAGTTTCAGAGATAAAAGAAAGATACGAGAACTCGAAACAAAAATTAGAAAGCTCGAGACGCAGAAGGACTCGCTTTCAAAACCGCCAAAGAACTAGATTGAGAGATCTCCCATGTTTAGGAAAAAGAAGGGCCCGCATAGGGAAATCGAAGAGATCCTCCTAGATCATGAGAATCGCATCGCCGCACTCGTGGCAAATGCTGCGCTTCTCGAAGAGACAAATGTGGAAGATAGCCTCACTCCCGAGGATGAAACTGGGGCTGAGGAATGCGCACCGTCACCCATTGTCGTTCCAACCTGGAATGAGATGGTGGCACGAGCGAACAAATTCGATTCAGAAGAGGATAACCTCGACAGCCTCCTGACACAGTCAGACTGTGACGAAATAGACAGCAAACTCGCCGCTCTGAATGAGGAATTCGCCGCACAGCATCGCCTTGACAAGTTTGACGTCGGCATTGCAGTGATGTCGGGAATCCTAGCTGCCGCAGTGGACATGTTCCTAGTCGGCGTTCCCGCTAGAACTCATGAACAGGGCTTACGAGCACAGCCCCTTGAGAACTACGTCCGCGACCAGTTTAAGAAATGGCTTCCCGAAGACGAAATGAAGAAGCTCTCCGCAACGCCCGCAGCAAAGGTACCGTATGATGCACAATATAATGCCGGCTTTACCGAAACGTGGGTTGAAGGACTATACCCTACGATGCACAGGCTCTACTCGCTAGGCCATGACCCGCTGCTGGGTTTTGTAGTGGGCGTGGGAGACATCCTCAACGGAACCATTACCACCGTCGACAAGACCGGCAACGTAGTAGTTCAACAAATTGGCAGATACACAGATCGCAAGGCATCGACCGTTGCCGAAGCCCTCATCAGGCAGTTCATCCATCTCAAAACCGATGTGAACACCGCCATGGGTCTCCCGGCCCCCCTCATGGGACTGTTCAATATTATGCAGTTTGGCGAACTTGGGACGGAGAAGCAAACAGTTGCCGAGATTGTCCAAGGCATGTACTACGAAGGCTACGACTTCGAACACTTCTGCGCACAGAGCATCCCCACCATGCTCGCCGAGATCGCGGTGCGAGTCTCATACTTCTCCAAACGAATCCATGAGGGGCATAGCGTGAAGGAGTCCATCCCGTTCTCCAAGAACAGGGAGAAGCATCCCAAGCTCGCCACTATGCTGTTCCTGGCACATTCAGTTGCCGCGGGTATCGATGCTGGCAGGATATACTTCTCGAAGAATCCAATGGAGCTCAGCTACCCTGAGATGGCCACCTTTGCCGTTTACGCCATGGGACAGCTGAAGTGGTCTTTGGTGAAGAAGCCCAATCTCAGACACAAGCACATCATGCAAGCACTTAATCTCGAGCTGCAGGAGCTTGCGAAATCATCCGAAGAAAGGCTTGAAAACATGAAGGGTTTTGAGTTCATCTTCGCTTAAAACTGAGAAGTTGAACCTTTCCGTTCCATTCATGCCGAAAGCCCTTCCAGCTCATCAGCCGCATAAGACCGATGCCCCTCGCAGTCTAGCCTTCTTCCTGGTACTACGCACACAAGATTGCAATGGTGCGGGCGAAACTTGAAATCACAACCGAACGTCCACGATAAGGGGGCGCTAAAGATGGTTCTTCAGCGCCCCCCAATACTTACGAGCGATATGTCGTCTTTACGTTGTAGAAGAAGTCAGGTTCCCAAATGGCTTCGAAGTGCTTCTCGGCACAATCGATTTTGCCTTGCTCGATCGGGCGCGTATGGATATCGTTGTTTCCGCCGCCCTTAGTCTCGGTAACAAAATACACGCGATGCTCGCCCTCGATCTCTTGCACGTAAGCCCAATCGGGGTTGTAGGCTCCTAACGGCGTGTCGATCTTAAAGCTGCTCGGCAGCTTGGCAAACACCTTGATCTCCTCGGCCTGATCAAGCTCAACGGCAAACGGCTTCTCAACCGACGACGAGTCGTAGACAACGTAGTTGTATAGACTCTTGTGGTGCGCGGACTCCCAAGCGTTCTGGCCAACATAGGCCTTAAGATCGCCAGGGTCCAAATCTTTCATCGTGTACCAATCTTCCTCGGGCAGCTTGGTGTACTTAATGCCCTTGGCAATTGCCACGGCCTTAACCTTGTTCACCTTAGAAGCCACCTGGGCTAGGAACAGCGCAGGATTGAGAGCAAACTCGTCATAGCGACCACAGCCCTCAAGAATGCGCTTGATGGTAGCACGGGTAAGACCGACGGCATCCTGCAGCTCCGCGATTGGATCGGGCAAGTCATACACTGCGCGACCTGCCGTTCGCACGAGCGCGGTCGAGCGCGCCTCGGCATTCACTCCAGCTGTGTCTACGGTCAGATCCGCACGCGTGCTCAGGATTTCAGGCGCCTTCACTTCAGGCATCTTGGCAATCTCCTCGCACGCGTCCTCGACCAGCTTATCGGAGTCCACATCGACCTCAAAGCGCGTGCGTTTGCGAATGCGCTCCCAAAGCTCCTGGAAAGCAGGGTCGGCAGTCACATCCTTGCAGAGCTTAACCTCAACCTCCTTGGCCTTGTCGCGAATCTGCAGCTTCTGAGCCTTCTTGAGGATAATGCGCTCCACCTCGGTCTTAACGTTTTCCAGACCATCGGGAACAGGGACACTACCCTGCTCGGCCGCCTGCTTGAGCTCGGGTGTAATCTTGCCCTTATCATCGATGAGCCCCTGGTCCTTAAACGAGTCGAAGACGGCCTTAGACTTCTGGAAGCCCAAGAGCTCCTCGGTTCCGTCCTCGCGTTCCACCACGACATTCGAGAAAGACTCAGCGGTGAGAATGCCAAACTTGTAGCCATCCTCTTCAAACTCAGATTGCAAGTCATTGGCAAACGAATCATAGCTCTCGTTTGCGATGACGGTTAACACGTTCACGCCCTCGTCATAGCAGCGCTCGCCGTCCTGGTCCACACACAGGCGCAGACCACGACCGATCTTTTGGCGTTTGGTCAGTTTGTCCTTGGTTTCCACCAGCGTGCAAATCTGGAACACGTTGGGGTTATCCCAGCCCTCCTTAAGGGCGGAGTGGCTCCAGATAAACTGGATGCGCTTCTTTGCACGCGTCTCGTCGTCATCGCCGTCCGCAGGGAAGGAAAGTAGCGTCTCCTTATCACGCATGATGGTCTCGAAGGTCGAGATGTCAGCAGCTGAGGACGCTGCATCGGACGTATTCTTAAGATGCCCCTTGCCGTCCTGCGAGAAATAGCCCGAATGTACCGCAGTAGCATCCGTATCCAATTTCACGCCAGCTTCGGCATAGCGCTTGCGCCACTTGGGCGAATTCACCGCTGCGGCATATTCCTCCTCGAACATCTGCGCATACTCGCCGTTTCGCACCGGATCATACAGGCGGTACTTCTCAACCTTGTCGATAAAGAACAGCGAAAGTACCTTGATGCCGCGCGGGGCAAGCTCGAGCTGACGCTGCAGATGGTCCTCGATGGTGCTCTTGATTTGCGCGCGCTTGATAGCTTCCGCCGCAACATCACCAACAGCCTGACCAAGCTCGATGTGTTCGCCGTTCTGGAACTCGACCCATTCGTCGCCAGCAGCGGCGGAGATGTTGTTCACAATCCAGCCGGCCTCATAGTCGGCATTCTCGCCGCTCTTGTTAAACAGGTTGTCACCCGCCTTGACGTTTACCTTTTTGCGCTTCTGAGAACCATCCTTCTGGCGCACATCAATTGTCAGCTTAGCCGTAATGGGAGAGGCGATCTTTGTAGACTCAAGCCGCACGTACGAGCCGTTCAGGTCCTCCTGCGAAAGCACAGAATCGACGGTGATACCCTTGACCAATCCACGTTGGAAGGCATCGACAGGTGTTAAGCGATAAACTTTGTTGTACGCCTCTTTGTGGGTTGCCGAGTAACGCAGCACAAACAGCGGATTCAAGCTTCGAATAGCCTTTTTGCGTTTAGCAGTAGAGTCAACGCTCTGCGGCTCATCAATGATGACGATAGGATTGCATGAGCTTACGAGCTCGCGCGGGCTTTGACCGCCAATGAGTCTTTCGCTCGGACGGTGGAACAGGTTACGCTTATCCCGACCACCGGTGGGCCCGGCGATCTCATCGTCATCGAAGTCGTTATCTTTGTCGAAGGCACCGATATTAATGATCATCACTTGGATGGAGCTCGAGGTGGCAAAGCTGCCCACAGGCCCCATGTCTTTGGAGTCATAGACGAAGCAGTCGAGCGGCGTCTTGTCATAGAGTATGTCGAAGTGCTTCTTGGTGCTCTCGAAGCTCTTCTTAACGCCCTCGCGAATGGCGACACTTGGCACCACGATAATGAACTTGGTCAGCCCATAGCGACGATTGAGCTCGTAGATAGTGCGAATATAGACATAGGTCTTGCCCGTACCGGTTTCCATTTCGACGGTAAAATCGCGCAGATGCCCGTCGGTAGCAACGCTCGATGGAGCAAGTGCGTTGCCTTCTTGGATCGAATGCAGGTTGCGCTCCAGCTGAGAAGCAGAGAGACGAAGCCCGTTGGCATGGCCCACCTGGACGACCTGACCCTCATAGAGGCCGGTGCCCATCTCTGCGACAAAGTCGGAATCCATGAATTCCTGGCCTCGAAACAGGTCACAGACAGCATCGATGGCCTCGGTCTGGTGCTCCTGATCAGCGGAATATTTAATTTCCAAAGCCATGCGTTACACCGTCCTCAGCTGTACCTCGTAGCCAGCCCGCTCCTCCACGCGCCTAAACGCTTGGACAGCATTAAGCTTGAGCGTATCAGTAAGGATCGAGTCGCGCATAAGCACACGACGTGGCTCCATGTCGGCGATAGCATCGAGCGCTTCCATGGTCAGGCCGTCCGCCAGACAGCACACGAGCTCGCCGCAGGCGACGGAATATACGGGGTAGCCGGCGACTTCTTCCTTCTCGACAGGAAGCGTGAGCTCGAGTCCCCATTTGAGCATCATCTCAAAGACGATATCCATATCGGAGCGGTCAGGCTTGACAACGTCAAGGACGAGCTGCCCGGGCTGGGGCCTATCGATGCCAGAATGGTCAAGCGAAAACACGCGGAAACCGATGTCAGGCAGCTTCTTGGGACCCTCGTCAAGTTTAAGCTGAACGTTGGCGTCTTCAATCTCGGCCTTGATCTTATCGCCTGCACGACGAATGCGCTCTTCGCCGATTTCACAGAGAGACCCAAATGCATCGTTTGGTTCAGGGAGCTGCACGAGTATTGCTCTAAGCTGAACAGAGTTTTTAAAGGCATAGCCCATTGCAGCAGCGGCAGTCGTGGCAGAACCGCTGAAAAAATCCATGACAATGTCATCCTCATTTAGTGTGACTAATTCTAAGCACTTAGATAGAAGGGAGACAGGTTTCGGGAAATCAAAGGCGGAACCGAGATTTATTTTGTCAAGATCCTTTTTTGCATTGTCATTCGAATAGCTATTGTTCACCAATTCAAGAGAGCTCATCTTTGTCGAACGATCGATAGTATCGACGAAATAGTTGCCCTTTGAATCCTTGTTTATTGTTGCATTGCGATAGGTCTTCGTATAAATGCGTTTCCTATCTCGACCCTTTTTAATTTCAACAAAACCATGTTCGTAGCCGAATTTAAACTTGGCAAGACTCCAGCGCCAAACCCAGTCCTTAGGAGCATGTTTTCCTTCATGCCGATCATCATGGCCCTGTTTTGTCCCGCCAGGGTAATACGTTTCGCCATCAACATCAATGGGGAAATCCATTGCGGGGTTATACCAAAGCGAATCGTAGTCGAGAGTCTGGTTCAGCTTGTACGGACCTCTTTCCCCAACATAATCGTCAGCGGCGATATAAGAGTCGTCTTCAACTTCAAAGCCATTTAGCTGCAAGGCAGACGCATCTCGCGCATAAACGAAGACGCAATCATGGTTAAGTGCAATTGTGGCGCTATGGTCTTTACCGGACTTCTTCGTCACTCGCGGCAAAGATGCGACATAGTTATCTTCCCCAAATACTTCATCGCAAAGAAAACGCAGATTTTTCTCTTCATGGTTATCAATGCTGATAAAGATAACTCCATCATTGCGTAGAAGCTCCCTCGCGAGTCTCAGCCTGGGATACATCATCGAGCACCAATCACTATGGTAACGACCGCTCGTATCGGCGTTGGACTGGTTGGCTAGCCCTGCCTGCTCCTTGTAGTTCTCGATGGTGTCGCCAAACTTATCCTTGTAGACAAAGTCGTGGCCCGTGTTATAGGGGGGATCGATATAGATCATCTTGACCTTGCCGTGATAGCCGCTCTGCAGCAGTTTCAGCACCTCAAGATTATCGCCTTCGATATAGATGTTGTCGGAGTCAAAGCTGCCGTCCTCGCCATCGCGGCCACGGCTCTTCTCAACGCAAGGGCGCAACGTGGCAGTGCTCGGCGTCTGCGACTGACGAATGGCGTCCATCTTGCCAGGCCAGGTAAAGGCGTAGCGCTCCTGGCCCTCGTCGACCTCGTCACCAAGCTCCAAGCGCAGCTTATCAAAGTCGATACCGCTCTCGGTGAATACCTCGGGCATCAACTCTTTGAGCTGCGCCAGATAGTCTTCCACGAGGTCTTCGGACTCGAGGTTCATCTTCTCGATCTCAGCCATTGCAGATCTCCTTTATCTCGTCGGTCGTCTGACCGAGCTCCTTTTCCAGCTTTTTGAGTTCCATGCGCAGGTGCGCAGATTCATTCAGGGTCAATTCCCGATCACGGCGCCGTCGCTTGGTGTCCTCAACTTGCGAGGCGAGCGCATCTCTCCGCGCCACCAATCCTTCCAGACGCCCATAATCCCGTTCCGTACACGCTGGAAAGAATCCCAGCGACGGAACCGCGCGCGAAAGTCGCACTGCCCAGGCAATGCTGCGCAGATAGGTCAGAAGGTTCGCCTGCGGCAATCGCTCAAACGCGAGTGCATCCAAAAACGGCGCATACCGTGTGTCACCAGGATCGAATGCCCCCGTTGACTCAACGTCGTCAATCACCATGGCACCCTGCTCAGCAAAGCTCTTACGCGTCGTTGCCAGCGAAATGCAAGCCTCGTCCTCGCCGCCAAACAGAATCACCGTCGGATTGGGGAAACACTTGTGGACGAGCCTTGCCACCTCGGCATAAGCCGCCCCACGAGACAATTCGCACCGCAGGATAAGTACACTCTGAATATCGTGCTCATCATCCTGAACGGGTGCGATGCGCGTCGTGGACTTTTGCACGGTGGCAAAGTGCATAAGCGCAGCTACGCGATCGAGCACTTTCTGCTCGGTCTTTGTAAGCTGAGCTTGGCGCGTGAGCACCGTCTTGGGTATGCGTCTATCGCCCGCCAGAGCGGCATCGGGCAAACAGAACACGTCGTTCCAGTCAAAACCTCTCATCGCAACACCGCAAAACTGATCAGCGAGTAATCGTCGAAGCCAAGGCTCGTACCCGTTCCCACTTCACCCAGCGAGAACAGGTTCTCAATGCCCTTGTCCTGCTGCACGCCGCTAATGGTGGCAACCACTTTGTCCAAGAGCTCGGTATAAGCGCCCATACGCTCGCCGTCGCGTGTCTCGCGGTTAAAGTCGCGACATAGCTCCGCAATTGGCTCGGATTCGCCCGCACAACAGGCGCGCATCATATCGAGCGCATGCTTGGGCTGTGTATGCTTGGTCATCACATCGCCGTCAGCCGATACGTACACCACGTAATACGGGAAGGTAGGATTCGTGTCCCTGGGGTTCGCATTCTCATCGTTTTGCGCCAAACAGAACACCACGCCCGGCGCGACGGAATCACGCAGTTCATCGGGAATGCGCGCCACCGCATGCATACCAGCCGGCGAATTTTCTAAAAGACCCGGGTGTTCCTTTTCATAGCGCTGCAATTCAACACGAAAATCATCAAAGGCGAAGTCGGTGATCGAGATGCCGCCTGAAATATCCTCCAGGTCCAGCACCTCGCTCTTGAGCTGCTGAAGTTGCTGGCGACGATACTTGAGGTCGTTCATCTCGCCCGTTGCTTTGGACTCCAGCACGTTCTCCTCGCCGGTGGCAGAAGCGTCAAGCAGGGCCATACGGCCCTTCACGCGGCTTTCGAGTTGAATGTACTCATCGAGTGCGATGTCGGGCCAAAAGTCCACCAACTGAATTTGCGTGTTGATGGAGCCCAAACGGTCGATACGACCAAAGCGCTGGATAATGCGCACCGGATTCCAGTGAATGTCATAGTTGACGAGACAGTCGCAGTCCTGAAGATTTTGGCCCTCGGAGATGCAGTCCGTGGCAAAGACAACATCGATTTCGCCTGCAGCGAGAGACGCCTCGGGCAGCTCCTTGGAGCGCGGACTAAAGTACGCCAGGATGTTCTCGAAGGTGGTGCGGCGCAACTTAAGCGAGTAAGTGCGATTTGCACTTCCGGCAACCTCGGCACACTCAAGGCCGAGCTCGTTCTTAAGGCGGGGCGCCAGCTGCTCAAATAGATAGTCCGCCGTGTCCGCAAACGCCGTGAATACGAGCACTTTGCGGTTGCCGGGGTTGTAGGGGTTATTGACCTTATCGACTATGAACTTGTAGAGCTCATCCAACTTGGCATCACGCTCGGGTGTTACGGCATTGGCGTAGTCGAGCAGACGGTGCAGCACGGTGATGTCAAAGTCTAAATCGCTGCCCAGACGCAAGGCATCAACATCGCGCAGGTCAACGCGAACCTTTCCACCGCACTCGATTTCCTCGGCGTCATCGTCATCCATGCCATCCTCGATGCCCGCCGCATCATAGCTGCCCGCTCCCATGGCCGCAGGGTCATTGAGCTGTGCGCGGAGCTCCTCGCATCCCGCCAGGATGCGCGAGAGCGTAATTCGGAAACTGTTAACCGAAGATTCCATTCGCTTGAGCACGTTTACGCGCATAAGGTTGGCAACAGCACCCGTACGGTGAACCTGGCTCTCAAAGTCCTTGCCCCAGGTGTCGCCGTAACGATCCTCGTACTTACGACGCTTATCGCTGCGTACATAAGAAAGCAGCTGATACTGCGCAAACGTGAGCTGAGCGATCATGTCATTGAGCTCAGCGATAGGCGGAAGCTCCCCCGCCAAATCGATTGGCGTGGTAATAGAGAGGGGCTTGCGACGCTGTGGGAACGTACCCGAAGCGGCGCCATAGTACTTAGAGATATGCTTGCGGCTGCGCGCGATGGTAAGCACGTCGAGCAGCTTAAAGTAATCGGCGTTGACGGCGTTGACGAAGCTCTCGGTGGTGCGCTCGGCATCGTCGAGCTTGCTCCACTCGTTGAAGCGCGTTTGTGCGGTACGGCATACCTGAGTAATCGACTCAATGCCGTCAGTATCCGCCAGATACGCATCATCGCCCTCGGTGATGAGCTCAATCTGGTTGCGGAGGTCCAGCAGACGATTGTTCACAGGCGTAGCCGAGAGCATCAGCACCTTGGTGCGCCGTCCACTCTTAATTACGTCCTCGATAAGTCGCGTGTAGCGGTCTTTTTTCTCGGAATCCGTGCTCTTGTTACGGAAGTTGTGACTCTCATCGATCACCAACAGATCGTAGTGGCCCCAGCGAAGGTGTTCCAGGTCCACATCACCGCTCGTGCCCGTATAACGGGACAGATCGGTGTGATTGAGCACAGTGTAATTAAGACGATCATCCGCCAACGGGTTGCGGTCATCGTTATCTTGCGTCCACAGCGTCCAGTTATCGCGCAAGCGTTTAGGTGCCAGGACCAAAATGCGGTCGTTGCGCTCCTGGTAATACTTAATAACAGCGAGCGCCTCGTAAGTCTTACCCAGACCGACGCTATCGGCGATGATGCAACCCTTGTACTTCTCGAGCTTACGGATGGCGCCCACCACGGCGTCCTTTTGGAAGTCGTAGAGCTTGTTCCAGACAACGGACTCCTCAAACTTGAGGCCGGGCCTCAAGTCGTTATCTTCGTCGGAAAGGTAATCGCGGAATAAGTGGTAAAGCGTGAGAAAATAGACAAACTCGGGCGGATTCTCGCGGTAGAGCGTGCCCACCTGGGCCGCCACCTCATCGGTAACATCGGCGACCATCGCAGGCTTATCCCAGACGGACTCAAACATCGCCTTTAGGCCGGCAGCTTCCGTCGCGCCCTCGTAGTGGCTTACGCCCATTACGGTGTTGGGGCGGCGCTCGTAACCGAGTCCTTCCTGGGTAAAGTCAGCGGCGGCACCCATGAAAGCATGGTCGTCGCCATTGGGGTTCTCGACTATATAGGTACCTCCGGGCTGAATTGCCCCGTTCATCTTGGCAGATTGAAACTCGCACTTAGCGCGCACCCATTCGGCGCATTCACGGGCAATGGCGCGTTGATTGAGATTGTTGCGCAGCGTGAGCTCGAGACCCAAGCCGCCCACGCCACGCTCGCGCGAGCATTGCGATATGGCAAACTGACGTGGGTCTTTGTCGGAAGCCATGCGCTTAACGAACGTGGGCTCGCTAAAGAGAAAGCGCACTGAGTCAACTTTCTCCAGCTCTTCTTTGAGCTCGGAGAAAGCAAAGACCGTAAAGTAACTGCTAATGATTGAAAGCTTGGCGCCCTCATCGATGGATTTAGCGAGCGCGTCTCCCAGACGATTGCGTCCGACGTTATCGAGAAACTCCATCAGCACACCGTCCTTAAGACGGCGTGCCAAGCTATTTCATTATTGACCGAGAGGGAACGCCCGCTTCGAAGCGCCCCCCCCCCGAAGTTTATCCGCAGGTATATCCACGAAGTACACTCCAGGTTTATTTGCTATCGTCTCAGGACGCAGAGGCCCCTTGCTAAAACTTTATCCATTTTCCCCTAACTATAGAGAAGCGTCGGGACAATTTCGGCAAGCGGGTTATCTTTACGACCTCAATAATTTGTTGCGCAATTAATAGGCACCGTTCATGTACTTCGTGGATGCCCCCATATAAGCCCAAATAAGCGTCCCAAATGAGCGCTGTACCACGTATCTGCTCCGATTTGCTCAGACCTGTCACTCGCAACACCCAGTTCCTAATAGGCTAGCACAAGTTAAGCAAATACATTCGAGACGCCGATTCGGCTGATTGAATAGGGCAACCCACAAAAAGCAAAACCATAAGCAAAGTGGAAAAGGCTGCAGCCATCAAGCATGTCGTGCTCCTACAGATAGGCCGCAACATCCCAAGCGGTGATAATCCCAAGAACCTTCTCGCTGGGCTTACCGCTATGCGTGATAAACACCATGCCAATGCGGTCAGCACGGCGCATCGCCACCGCGAACATCTCCGCAACCTCTGTGAGCGTTATCGTACGTGGCACGAACCTAAACGATTCAGAGACATGAGCGTCCACTGGGAGCAGCTCGGCAAGCGAAGAGAATGTCGTCTCGTCGTCAATGCAGACAATCTCCTCTCCGTACAGGTACGAGAGCAGCGTGTTCTCGCTGAACACACCGCGGACGATGCCATCCTCCAGGATAGGTACGTGGGTGTAGCATTTTTCCGCCATCTCGCGCAGAACAGGCCTCACGCGATTCTCCGCAGTGGCCGAGAGCACACTCTGCATAGGCACGGCGTGGTCGATTGCTTTGGGAGGATTCTCGACTGCAGCAAACGTATTGCGCAGGAGTGTCAGCATCGAGTCGCTCGGCTCAACGGCGTAGTCACCATCGACGCTCTCCTGGTGCGCGAGCAGGTTGCGAACTTCCGCGCAATATTTGAGAGCCCCGGCAACGTTCTTGAATGCCCTGCCGGGGTTTCTGCCAAGCCAAGCCACAGGACCGTGTTTTTCCGGCACGTCATAATGCTCGCGGATGCACCCCTCAAGCCTTCTATAGAGATCAAGGAACTCGCTCGCATTGTCACTTTTGCCCATACCGAAACCTCCTGCAAAAATAGCTTCGGGACGCATTCGCACAGCTAAACAAGCGCAATTATACGTGTGATATCAAACATCCTACATTCGGCCTCGACAAGCGGCATCGAACGCAGGCTTGCCGGCATGGGTGCACGCGGGAAAGCCCATACGGCTGACGTACCTCGACCGTCAATCGACCTCGTACTACCGCTAATCCGTTCCGTCCCAGCAGGTCACACAACGGTGAGATAATGCCCGCGACTATTAACGTAAGCAAGGAGCGCGCTATGGCAGACAACGAGACCAAACCCTCGGCGGACGACGGCCGAGAGGAGCTCGTGGCAAAACAGCTCGCATCCACCAAAATCCACCTCGCGCTCACTCAGGAGCGGGCAGACGTCTCCGGCGCCATCAAGCTCCCGCTCGAACGAGTCCCCCAGCTCGGCATAGCGCTCGCCTCACTCCCCTCGACGTTCCGCACCGTCACCAATACGGTGAGCGTACCCACTCTGCTCCAGGTGACTGACAAATATGGCAATCCGCTTGACCCGTCGAAACTCAACTCGTTCAAGGACGGTAGCGGTCTCACAGGGGGCTACCGCGACGCCGCCAAGGGCCTTGGGCAGGCGCGCTTCCATGTAGTCGAGGGCGATATCGCCACGAGCGTCACGCAAGTGCCCTACGACCCGACGTCGCTGTTCATGGCAGCCGCAATCGCGCAGATAAACCAAAAGCTCGACTCCATCCAGGAGTCCGTCGACGAAATGTTCGAGTACATGCGCCAGCGCGACAAGGCCAACATGCGTGGCAACCTCAAGACACTTGCAGACATCCTCAACGGTTACGGCCTCAACTACGGCAACGCCACCTACATGGCAAACGCCCATATGAAGGTGCTCGACATCAAGCAGTCGTCCGCGCAGGACATGGAACTCTTCCGCTCGCAGGCGCAGGCGGATCTGAAAAAGAAAGGGTTCATCGAGGTGCGAGACGGCTTGGGCAGACGCCTCGACAAGGTGCTCGACTACCTCAAAGACTGCCAGCTCGCCACCTACATCCACGCGTTCTCGCTGTTCCTCGAACCCATGCTCGCCCAGAACTTCGAGCCCGCAAAGCTCGCGGACGCCGCCGCGAAGATCGAGGCCGATTCGATTGCGTATCGCGAGCTCTACACCGAGTGTTACGACGCCCTCGAGGCGGGAACTGCCGACACCGTCGATGCGGCACTGCTGGGCAGCATCGCGTCCGCGGGCAAATTGCTCGGTCACGCCATCGCAAAGACCCCCGTGGGCGAACATACGCTCATCGACGAGGCACTCGAGGGTGCAGGAGAGGACATCGGCAGGTTCAACGACAGGCAATCTGAGAAACTCCTCGAGAAGCTCCATCAGGCAAAGACGCCCGACGTTGCGCCGTTCAAGCAAAGCGTAATGGAAGTAGACACCCTCTACAACCATCCCGCGCAGATTGCCGTGGACGCCGAGAACGTCTACATCCTGCCTGCCAAGCAGCGGGAAGAGTAGCGATACGCGACAGGCACGCGCTACGCAGACAGCTAACGCCCCCTACCTCCCCTCCGCCTTCAGCTTCAGCAGCAGGTCACCCAGCTCGGGGCACTTGTTGGAAAGGCGCGTCTGGACTCGCTCGCCCATCACCCACCGCTGGCGGACTTCCTGGGCGCGCGGGCTCACGCGGTATTCCCCGTCCATCATCTGCTTGAGCAGCTTGGCGGTCACGTGCGCATCGGCCAGGGCACTATGGGCGTGGCCCGTCGACTCGTCGAACTCGATGCCAAACCACATCGCCGTGTCACTCAAAGAGACGCACCCGTGGCTGCCCACGTCCATGATCGAGGTGTAAAACGCCTGCAAGTCGGCCCAATCCGTAGGAAATGCGGAAAGGTCGATGTGCTTTGCCTGGCACTCGGTCAAAAGCTGTCGACGGTCCGTCCCGCTCCAGCAAACCACCTGGGCGGAGTAGCGACCGATCCAATCGCTGAGCCTTTTGATCACCACATAGAGCGGATCGACCATCGCGGTGTCCACGGCCGATATCCCCGTAAGCTCGCGGACGGGAAACGCAACGCCTTCGGTAAATTCCGTCTGCACAAACTGCGAGAACTCGCCCATAACGTTGCCGTGGTAATCGAGCTTGACGGCGCTGACTTCGATAATCTCGTTGCGCAGCCCACGGCGCTGGCGCTGCTTTGGCACCGGCACAAACTCAAAGTCCAGCACAATCTGGCGCGCAAAGTTCGTCGTATCGATAGCCGAGATACCCGGCGTCTTTTTGTCTGGCACGGTCAGGGCCTTTCTCCGTCAACTGTCGCTCGTTACATAGGCGGCTACATTGCCGTAAGGATAGGCGCCCGTGCGGACACAAAAGCGGGGCGCAATGCCATGCACCAGGCACGCGCCACGCAGACAGCCCCAAGAGAGTCGCTCGCTCTATTCAAATGCATGAAAAAGATTTAGGCCCGGTGACTTGAATCAGCGGTCATCCCGGGCCCATCAGAGCTCACAGAGCTCTTGGTTGCTTTGGTCTCGCTCTTCACGGCGCTTATCGAACTTTCCGAGGCACTCAAGCAGCATTCGAAGCATAACAAGTCGCTGCCATTAAGGCACTGACCTCTTGACCAAGCAACGGCGCTGCCCAGCTCCACTCTACTTGGGCTGCCGTCGACCTCATTCTATCCGCGGGCGCCGGGTTTAACAAATGGATTTTCGGTAATGGAGGCACGGCGCACCCGCAAAACCACCATGCCCCAAATGCCGCCATGGGGATCACCGCCACGCCGTCGTCGCGCGTGTAGGCGATGCTCCCCTTTCCAACCACGACCGCCAAAAACGCCGGCGCGGCATTCTGGGCAGCAGGATTTGAGAGCACTTTCCTCTCCAGCGCCTTGAGATTTCTCGCTCCATCGTCTGCTTTCGCATCACTCAGCTTGACCTCGATGGCTCCCTAGTGCCCGTCGTGCTCAACGATCAGATCGACCTCAAGGCCCTTCTCATCTCGGAAATAATGGACACTGTTGTTGACACCGCCGTAGGTGGAAAGGAACACGCGCACGTCGCGCAGAACGAGGTTCTCAAAGAGCATCCCCAACGTTTGCATATCGCCAAGCAACCGCTCAGGGGTAGCCCCCAGCAACGCCGCCGCAAGTGACGGGTCGCAGAAGTAGCGCTTGGGGCGCACGCGAACGCGGGCCTTCGAGCGCACATACTGGCTTGCTCTCTCGCACAAGCTCGTCCGAAAACCCAAGGTTTGCAGGTCACCGCTCCTGCAGCACCAGCGGGCGACGTCATCCTGCGAAATTACGCCATTCTCAATGCAGTTTTTACGCCGTTTTCATTGTAGGTTTTACGCTCGGCATCCTTGGCGCGGCGCTTGCTCAACCACTGGACCAGCGAATTGCCCGGATTCTGGGACGTGCTTTCCGCCAAAGGGAAAGCGCGTCCCATTCCGAGCATCACATCAGAGCGCGCTTGGCTATCTCCGCTCGCACATCTCGGCAAACGAAATCAGCTTGGCATCTCCCCTGCTCGCTGCAGCTTCCTGACATCCTTGCGTAAAGCCACGCTTCGAGAAGATCACGTAGCTTTTATGCTGCCGCCTAAAGAGCTCGCTTCGGTACACGAGCTTTTCCAGAACATCCTCGCCCACCGGTTCATTGCGCCATTTGCACTCCGCAAACAGCGCAGCGCCCTCGCCATCGTCAACAATCAAGTCGATTTCTTCCTGCGTATGCGTGCGATTGTCCGTCCCCCACCAGCGCCCGACGCTCGCCGGAACCACATCGAGCTGGCCCGCGCGCGCGAGTTCGTACACGTATTGTCTGCATATAAGCTCAAAGACCGTACCCATGTAATCCGATACGTGCGGCTCAATGCGCTTATACGCCATCTCGGCCATATCGTTTTGAATCAGCCCAATGTTCTGCGGCACAAACTTGTACCAGAACCTAAACATCTGGTCGCTCAGCAGATACACAGCCCGCTTATTGCTCGTCTCGTTTAGGGGCAGCTCGCGCTCGACAATCCCAAGCGACGCCAGCTTATCCACATAGCTCTTTACGTTGCTCGCAGGGATTCCCGTAGAGCTCGCAATCTCCGAGATCTTCGAGCGCCCCTGAGCAATTGCTTGCACGATCGCATCATATTGCTCGGGATTGCGGCACTCTTGCAACAGCAGGTTACTCGGTTCCTCAAAGAGATAGCCCGTAGGAGTAAGAAAAAGACGTTTGATGTTGTCCTTGAGCGGCGCGGCAGGATTGACTTTCTCGATATATGCGGGAATGCCGCCCGTCATGCCGTAGCAAACCGCTGCATCTTCGCGATCCATGCCCTGCCACAGACCGAGGGTCGTCGTAAAATCGAGTGGCATGATCTTAAACTGAGCCGTACGCCTACCGTATAGCGGGCTCTCGTAGCCCAGCACCTGTTCTTCCATAAACGAAAGAGACGAGCCGCATAGAATCAGCATGAGCCTGGTCTCTTTGTACAGGTGATCGATCTTGTCTTGCAGCAACGAGCTGATCTCGGGATTCGATTGGGCGAGATAGGGATACTCGTCAATCACGACAATCAAACGTTCCGTGCGAGCCATGGTGGCCAATGCATCGAATGCCTCGTCAAAACTACGAAACGACACGCCTGCAGCACCAACCGAGCCTGCAAGTATCGCCTGGCTAAAGCCGTGCAGGTTTGCCTCTGCATTGGTACGACGAGCTTGAAAGTAAATAGCCTTCTTGCCTTGGATGAACTCCGTGATAAGGCGCGTTTTGCCCACACGACGGCGGCCATAAATCACAGGCATCTCAAAGGAGCCCGTGCCATACAGTCGATTGAGCTCGGACATTTCCGCTGTTCTTCCGATAAACATAGGACCATCCTTCCTTTACGTTATAGCTAGCTATATTATACCTTCCTATAATATAGCTAGCTATAACGTAATTCGACAAGCGGCGCACGCAAAAGGGGCGGTACACCACCGTACGTGGACCGTTCCGGAAAATGTATCCCGTTCTGGAGCCAAAAACTGGGCCGTAGTTTCCGCCAAGCATGCCATCCGGAAAGCACGTCCCATTCCGAGCGACAATTCCGGGTCACAGTTTCCGCAGATACAAGGCGACAGTCCGCCGGCCTTATCACATGCCTTCAAATATGCGATCCAGAAACACAAAACAGCAGATAGAATGCTCTTTTTCAAAAAGTACACGTCCCGAAACTTACCAAGACTTCATATCCAGCTACCGTTCACGGTCGCCGATTACCGCCCACCGATTCAAACAAGAAATATGTCGCCAAAAGCAGGCCATCTACCTGCATGGTTAGATTTTGGTCAGCTTTTGGTCAGCTGAGCGGCAAGTTCCAGCTGATACGTTTTTGCTACCCAAAAGGAGGCGGTAGCTCATGACCCATTGCAATGACCAGCTCATCGACCAACTGCTCACTCAAGCCGAACAAGAGGGGCGCTGTCTGATTCCCCCGAGCACGGCGATCCGAAAAGCGCTCCTTCGGCGCACCGGCGGCACGGTTGTCTCGCCCATGCCGGGGTTGTTTGCGCGAAAAACGCGCTGGGATGAACTCAACCGAGCGCAACGCCATTGCGAAATCCTCCGCGCCCTTGCGATCATCCACCCCGATTGGACGTTCTGCTCGTTTTCGGCCGCCTGTCTGCTGGGGCTCGAGGTCTCGTGGCGACACCTGAATGTCGTGCGTGTCTGCAGCTCGACAAAGCCGTCGGCTCGCCCGGGCGCACATATTCAGCGGCACCAGATTGAGCCGGCCGGAGCAATACGCAGAGCCGGCATATCGGTAACGCCGCCCATCCAAACAGTCACAGATTGCCTGTTGCAGACCGGTTTTGCCGACGGCATGCCCATTGCCGATTCGACGATCTTAAAGCTCGGCCTTGCGCGGGAACAGCTGATGGAGGCCGTCGAGCAACGAGCGACCGCCCGCAATGGTCGCACGATTCGCACCGCCCTCACGACACTTCGATATGCCGACGCCCGCGCCGAGAGCGGCGGGGAATCGGTCGCCCGAGCCATCATGATCGAGACGGGCTTTGCGCCCGATTGGCTTCAATACGAGCTGACGGACCCCTTCAATTCGACCAAGCCCATACGAACGGACTTTGCCTGGGAGCGCCAGGCGCGGGAACTCACACTGGGCGAGCTCGACGGGCTCATCAAATATACCGACCAGACCATGCTGGCCGGACGCACCACCGCCGAGGCGCTCGTCGCCGAACGACAGCGCGAGGCGCACCTATCGCTCTACGGCCATCCGCTCATCCGCTTTACCATGATCGAAGTCCGTTCGGCAGGCATGCTCGCGAAAAAGCTGCAGACGGCAGGCATCCGGCAGACCGCTCTGCCGGCATGGCTCAACGAGGTGGAGTTGTAGGAGCTGTTGAGCTTATGCCCGTCTGCCTGCCAAACCGGGACACACTTTCCGGTTGAAGCTCCAACCGGAAAGTGTGTCCCACTCTGGAGCCGAATTCCGGGATGCGCTTTCCGCCAGAGGCTCTACCGGAAAGCGCATCCCATTCTGAGCATCGATTCTGGGATGTAATTTCCGCCGAGGGCTCCAAGGGGAAACTGCATCCCATTCTGAGCGCTCATTCCGGGACACGCTTTCCGCTCCAAGCAAAAGGCCCCGGCTCACGATGGAGCTGGGGCCAAAGGCGCAGCTTATACAGTTGATGGCAAGCGCAGACGGCAGTCAGCAATGGCTGTCCGCGCCCTACCCTACCCGCGGTGACGAGCGCGGCTGTACGGCGTATCCACCATGGGCAGATCCGGACGCAGCTTGCCGTCGAATGCGCGGTAGGCGTTCTGTACGGCGGGCGCCGTGGGAATCGTGGCGATCTCGCCGATGCCCTTGCCGCCGTATGCCACGGGCAGCAGCTCGTCCTTCTCCACGTAAATGGCGTGGATATCCGGAATCTCGGGCGCACGGAACAGCCCGAGCGTACCGTACCTTGCCTGGGGTACGCAGTCCTTGAGCGGCCAGTCCTCGGTAAGCGCATAGCCCATACCCATGAGCACGCCGCCTTCAATCTGACCCTGGATGGAGATGGGATTGACCACCTTGCCGGAATCGTGCGCGGCATAGACCTCGCTCACGCGGCCGTCATCATCCAGAATGACCACATGTGTGGCAAAGCCGTAGCAGATGTGGCTCTTGGGGTTGGGAACGTCAGCGCCCAGCTTGTCGGTCGGCTCCAGGTACACGTAGCCAAACTCGCAGCCCTCGAGCGCCTTGATGGCGGTCGCGGGATCCTGAGGATGCATGCCCTGGCCGGCGACGAGCTCCTGCGTGCGCAACTGATAGGCGCGACCGTCGTCGTACTCGATCTTGACGCCGTCGCCATGCGCGCTCACGGGAGTATCGGGTGCGGGCTTGCCGGCCTCGATGTCAAGCATGGCATCGCGCAGCAGGAAGGCGGCACCGCGCACGGCCTCGCCGGTCACGACCGTCTGACGCGAACCAGACGTGGTGCCGGAGTCGGGAGCATTCTCGGTGGAGCACTCGCCGTTGGCGATGCGGCTCAGCGGCAGACCGCAGGCCTCGGCAACGTCCTGCAAAAAGACCGTGTTGCAGCCCTGGCCGATGTCGGACGTGGCGGCGTAGACCACGGCGCGGCCATCCTCGACGCGAATCTTGCAGCGGCCGGCATCGGGCAGGCCCACGCCCACGCCGGCGTTCTTCATGGCGCAGGCGATACCGGCATGTCCGGGATGCGCATAGTAGGCGTCCTTGACCTCGAGCAGCGTCTCCTTAAGCGCCGTAGAGCAATCGGCGATCTGGCCGTTGGGCAAAACCTCGCCCGGCTCGATGGCGTTACGGTAGCGGATCTCCCACGGGTCCAGGCCGACCTTCTCTGCCAGCAAGTCGATCAAGCTCTCGAGCGCAAACTCGGACTGACAGACGCCAAAGCCGCGGTACGCGCCGGCGGGCGGGTTGTTGGTGTAGTAGCCAAAACCGCGAATGTCGGTGTTCTGGTACTTGTAGGGGCCAACGGCATGCGTGCAGGCGCGCTCGAGCACCGGGCCGCACAGCGACGCGTAGGCGCCGGTGTCAAAGTTGATCTCGCAGTCCAGGCCGGTAAAGTTGCCCTCGGCGTCGCAGCCCAGCGTAAAGGTGCCGTCCATGGCATGACGCTTGGGATGGAACGCAAGCGACTCAGCGCGCGTGAGCTTGCACTTCACAGGACGCTGGAGCTTATAGGCAGCAAGCGCGGCCAGGTGTTGGATGGACACGTCCTCCTTGCCGCCAAAGCCACCACCCACGAGCATGGTCTCGACGACCACGCGCTCGGGCTCGTTGTCCCAGCCAAACATGTGGGCACACTCTTTGCGCGTGTCGTAGGCACCCTGGTCGGTCGACTGCACCTTGACGCCATTCTTGTACGGGAAGGCAACGGCGCACTCGGGCTCCAAGAAGGCATGCTCGGTAAAGGGCGTGGTAAAGCGCTGCGTCACGGTGAACGCGCTCTCTGCCAGCGCCTTGGCGGCGTCGCCGCGCGTCACGTGACGGCTCTGGCACACGTTGTCCTTGAGCTCCACCGTGTTGCCAAAGGCAAAGAAACTGTCGTGCAGGCGCGGGGCGTCGGCAGCCCTGGCCTCGACAATGTTACGCACGGGCTCCAGCGGCTCGTAATCGATCTTTACGAGCTTCTTGGCCTTCTCGAGCGTCGCCTCGTCCTCGGCAACCACCAGCACAATGGCATCGCCCACGCAGCGGGTGATATCGCCCGCCGCGATCATGACGTCCCAATCCTGGATAAGGTGGCCGACCTGGTTGACCGGCACATCCTCGGCGCGCAGGATGCCCACCACACCGGGCAGGGCCTCGGCCTTGGAGGTGTCGATGGAAAGCACACGGGCGCGCGGATACTTGGAGCGCACGGCGCTGGCATAGGTCAGGTCCGGCTGATCGAGCTCGTCGATGTCATCGGGGTACTTGCCCTCGCCGAGCACCTTCTTGCGCACGTCGATACGGAAGGCGCGCTTGCCCACGCCGTAGTCGTCGCCGCGCTCCAGGTCCTCGTCGATCTGCTTTTCGCCGCGGAGCACCGCAGCGGCCAGCGAAATGCCCTCAATAATCTTCTTGTAGCCGGTGCAGCGGCAGACGTTGCCGCGGATGGCGTACTTGATCTGCTCCTCGGTGGGCTCGGGGTCCTCGGCGATCAGCGCCGCGCCTGCCATGACCATACCGGGGATGCAAAAACCGCACTGCACGGCGCCCACGGCGCCAAAGGCGTACACAAAGGCCTCGCGCACGTCCTCGGGCAGGCCCTCGACAGTCACGATGTTGCGGCCGGCGGCAAGGGCGGTGGTCAGCACGCACGCCTTCACGGCCGCACCGTCCACATGAATGGTGCAGGTGCCGCAAGCACCCTCGGAGCAGCCGTCCTTGGCGGAATGGATGTGCAGGTCGTCGCGCAGGTAGCGCAGCAGCGGTTTGTTTTGGGTCGTCGTGTGCTCGACGCCGTTAACGGTAAAAGTGAATTCCTGTGCCATGGTGATTCCCTTCTACACGCCGGCGGCGATGCCGGTGCGGTCGTGGATGGCGCCATGCGGGCAAACGACGGCGCACATGCCGCACGACAGGCAGTCCGCACCGTCGATGTGGGCACAGTTGTCCTCGATGCGAATAGCGCCGGCAGGGCATTTTTTGGCGCACATGCCGCAACCGATGCAGCTCGTGTCGCAAATCTTGCGGGCGATGGCGCCCTTATCGGTGTTGTTGCAGCGCACCAGGATGTTCTGGTAGCCGGGAACAAAGGCAATCACGCGCTGCGGGCACGCCATGCCGCACAGGCCACAGCCCGTGCACTTGGAGCGGTCCACGCGGGCGATGCCATCAATCAGTGCAATGGCGCCGTGGGGACAGGCCGTGACACAGGCGCCACAGCCAATGCAGCCTTCGCTGCAGCGGGCGTCGCCGCCTGCGGAGGCGCAACCGCTTCCGCAGGCAACGTAGGCCACGTTATGTTGAATGGATTTGGCCATAAGAGACTCGCCTATTTCTTAAGAAGATACGGATAGCTGTCGCGCACGGCCTTGATGGTCAGGCGGACGGCCTCGGGAAGGCCGGTGTTGACGGCATCGACCGAGACGGTGCGGACCGTGCCGGCGACGCGGACCTTAAAGTGGTCCTCGTCCACGGCCAGGAAGCCCTCGTTCTCGGAGTTCTCCATGTCCTGCTCGCTCCAGAACAGGGTGAGCTTGTCCTTGTAGGGACGACCCTCCTGGTAGGGGCAGAACACAGCGCAGTTGCCGCACTCGTTGCACATACCGTCGACATGTACCACCTGATGCTTGGCCAGGCCCGGCACCTTAATAGCAACGTTGGCGCGGTTGGGGCACACGTCGCAGCAGACCTCGCACACCGAGCCGCAGCCCAGGCAGCGGGTCTTGGTGCAGTTGCGCTTATCGCGGCAGAGCGTCCCCTTGCGCTCGTAGCAGGTGTCCTCGCGGCCGGCCTGCTCGTTGCAGTCGGCGTACTTGTTAAAGTCCACGCCAGCGATGGCACGGGCGACCTCGGCGGCATCGGCGATAGCCTCGACCACGGTGGCCGGACCGCGACGGCAGTCACCTGCAGCCCAGACGCCCTCGACGCCGGTGGAGGTGGCGGCAAGGCGGCCGCGACGGTCGTGCTCGACGCCCGCGGCGTCGTACAGGCTGGCATCGATGCCCTCGCCCACGGCGCAGATCACCGTGGTGGCGGGAAGCTCGACGGTCTCGCCCGTGGCGACGGGGCTGCGACGACCGCTTGCATCCGGCTCGCCAAGCTCCATAACATCGCAGGTCAGCACGGCGCCGTTGAGCGCCTTGGGCGCCAGCAGCTCGCAGAACTCAACGCCGTCGGCAAGAGCAAGATCGAGCTCTTCCTCGTCGGCGGGCATCTGCTTCTTGGTACGGCGATACACCAGGCGCACGTTCTTCACGCCAGCCAGGCGCTTGGCCACGCGGGCCGCGTCCATGGCGGTGTTGCCGGCGCCAATGACCACGACGTCCTCGCCCAGCTCGAGCTTCTCGCCCTTCTTGGCGGCCTCGAGGAACTCCAGCACGTCGAGCTCGGCGCCCTCGCCCAGGCCCGCAGAGCCGGGCATCCAGGCACCGGTTGCCACGACCACATCGGTAAAGCCCTGGGCCTTGAGCTCGTCAATGGACTCCACGCGGGCGTTGAGCTGAACCTTGGCGCCAAAGGCCAGGCAGAGCTCGGCATCGTGGGAGATATCGTCGCTGGCGATACGGAACTCGGGGATGACGTGACGGACCACGCCGCCGAGCGAGTCGCGAGCCTCGAAGATGGTGACGGGCACGCCGGCACGCGTCAGGAAGAACGCCGTCGCCAGGCCGGCCGGGCCGCCGCCGATAACGGCAACGTTGCGCTCGCCGTCGTTGGCGATGGCCTGGGCGCGCAGCTTGGGCAGCACGGCGGTCATGGCCTCGCGGGCGGCTTTGAGCTTGCTGGCGCGGATCTGGGCGCCCTCGGGCTCGTAGAATGCACGCTCGCAGGCACGGCCGCAGGGATGCGGGCAGATGGTGCCGGTAATGAACGGCAGGGCGTTACGTTCGATGATAATGTTGAGTGCATCCTCGTAGCGGCCCTCGTCAACAGCCGCCAGGTAGGCGGGAATATCCTGCTGGATGGGGCAGCTCGTGCGGCACGGCGTGGTAAAGCAGTCGGAAAGCGGGCTCTTGCCGGCGACCTTGCGGTCGGGCAGCGGACGCAACGGCTTCTTGTAGAGCGGATTGGTGAGCGAGTCGGTCTGGATCGCAGTCACGGCCTCGAGCGAGACGCCCGCAAACGGCTTGCCATCCAGGTCGGCAAACTCGCCGGCCATCTGGCTAAAGCGCTCGTAGCCACCGGGCTTGAGCACGTCGGTCGCCAGGGTAACGGGCCAAATGCCGGCATCGTACAGGGCGCGGATGTTGTAGACCGTGGCACCGCCGGAGTAGCTGATGCGCAGCTTGCCATCGAACTGCTCGGTAATGCGACGGGCGGCCTCGATGGTCAGCGAGAACAGCGAACGGCCCGACATGTACATCTCGGTGGAGGGCAGCTCGTTCCTCGTCACGTCGACGGGGAACGTGTTGGTCAGCTTGACGCCAAACTCCAGGCCGCGCTCGGCGCACAGGGCAATCAGGCGCTCGAACATGGGCACGGCATCGGCCCACTGCAGATCCTCGCGGAAGTGCGTGTCATCGAAGACGATGTAGTCAAAGCCCAGCTCGTTGAGGCGCTGACGGGCAAACTCATAGCCCAGCAGCGTGGGGTTGCACTTGATGTAGGTATTGAGGCCCTTCTCGGTGATGAGGTAGGTCGCGATGCGCTCGATCTCCGCCGGCGGGCAGCCGTGCAGGGTAGACTCGGTGATGGAGTTGGAGACGCGCGCCGGGATGGACTCGACAAACGCAGCGTCGACATGCTCAAACTTGTCCAGGTTAGCGAGTGCCCATGCGCGGCACTCGTTCCAGACGTCGGAGCCGCTGGCGTCCTTCATGCCCTCGATGTAGGCGTCGACCTTGGGGCTCTTGATGCCCTCGAGGTCATAGCCCACGGACATGTTGAAGACAAAGCCGTCCGGGCTACCCAGGCCGTACTCGCGAGCGATCAGGTGGCAGGCGAACCATGCCTTCACGTACTCGGCAAAGGCCTGCGGAACCTCGAGCTCGGTCGACCATTCGCAGTTGTAGCACTCGTCCTGCGCCACGATGCAGGGCTTGTTGACGCACTTGGAGAGCTCCTCGCCGTCCATAACCTGGACGGTCTTGAGCTCAAAGAAGCGGGAACCAGCCACATAGGATGCCACGATGTTCTGGGCAAGCTGCGTATTGGGACCGGCGGCCGGGCCAAACGGAGTCTCGATGCGCTCGTCAAAAATGGGAAGCGCACCCTCCTGGTTGGTCGTGACCATCTTGCGCACGCCAAAGATGGCGTCCTGGGTCTTGTGCTCCTCGATGATCCAGTTCATCAGCTGCGAAAACGGGATCGGCCTCATGATGTCGCTCATAGTGAGCTCCTCTCTGTAACGCCCGGCGAGACCGCGCGGCGGGCGCAAATACGGTGTAGCGCTAGCACAGCGCCGGCGACCCCGCGGAGGTCGCCTATACGCGCGTCGGATGCGGCGAAACATCCGACGCGCGCGAATCTACTTGTAATTAGTAGGTGCGATCGTTGAGCGTGCTCCAGAGCTTCTTGGACTCGGCCATGGTCCACGCGTTGATCTTGTCCTCATCAATGCCAACGAACTCGCGATCCTTGTACAGGACGCGGCCGTTGATGATGGTAGTGCGGCAGTTTTTGCCCATCATGCCAAAGAGCATGTGGCCGTCGATATTCTCCTCGCTCAGCGGCGTAAAGGGCTTGTAGTCCATGACGATGACGTCGGCGGCAGCGCCGGCCTCGAGCACGCCGAGCTTGCGATCGAAGTACTTGCTCGCCATCTTGGCGTTGTTCTCGAACAGCATGGTCATGGCCTCGCACCAGCCCACGTTGGGCATGGCGGCGTTGTGGCGCTGAATGATCAGGAAGACCTTGAGGCTCTCGAGCATATCGTGGGTGTAGGCGTCGGTGCCCATGCACACGGGGATGCCGCGGCGGAAGAACTCGAGCACGGGAGCGCAGCCCACGGCGTTGCCCATATTGGATTCGGGGTTGTTGACCAGCCAGGTGCCGGACTCCTTGACGATATCCATCTCGGCGGGCGTCACGTGGATGCAGTGGCCGAGCATGGTGTCGGGACCCAGCAGGTTGTGCTGCAGCAGGCGCTCGACGGGGCTGATGCCACCGCGGTTGAGGCGGGAGTCCCACACGTCGTTCATGCCCTCGCACACATGGATGTGGAAGCCGGTCAGGCCGTTGTTGGCCTCGGCCATCTTATCCATGGTCTCGTCCGACAGCGTAAAGGTGGCGTGACCGCCAAACATGGCGGCGATCATGTGGTTGTCGTTATCGCGACGCTCCTTGGCGGCCCACTGGGCAAACTCGGCGTTCTCGGCAATGGCCTGGTCGCATTTTTCCTGGCCACGGCGGTCGGAGACCTCGTAGCACAGGCACGACCGCATGCCCAGCTCCTGAGCGGCGTCCTTAATGGTAAAGAGGCTTCCCGGGATCTCGCAGAAGCTCGCGTGGTGATCGAAGATCGTGGTGACGCCATCGCGGATGGAGTCAAGAATCGTGGCATAGGCGCTGGCCTTGGTGCCGTCGAGCGTCAGGTTGTCGTCGATCTTCCACCACTGCTGCTCAAGATTCTCCAGGAAGTTGGTGGGGTTGCAGCCCTTAATGGCAAGGCCGCGGGCCAGACCCGAGTAGATGTGGGTGTGGCAGTTGATGAGTCCGGGCATGATGAGGTTGCCCTGGGCGTCGACGTACTCGGCATCCGGGTACTTGGCCTTGAGCTCGCACTCGGGGCCTACTTCGACGATCGTATCTCCGTCAATGGCGACCGCGCCGTTGGGAATGAACGGGGTCTGAGCGTTGCGGGTAAAAACGGAACCGTTAGCGACCAGAAGCATGAATGCTCCCTTCAACATCAGGGGCGGGGTTTGACACCTCTGACATGGCGGAGTGCGAAGCGCCGGCCTACACCGGAAACGGGCCCTCTCCCGTCAACGCTTCACCAAAGGGACAAACCCTTTGAAGTGCGGCTTGGCGCCGCATGACGTCGGCGGACGAGGCGATGCGCCCGCCGACGAATAGCACCGAATTGGTTACTTCTTGCTCTCGGGCAAGACCAGATCCACGGCAGCGTCCTTGGCAGCATCGATGTGCTGAGCCACGACCGGCGTCTGCGGAAGGATCAGGTTAAGGACAATGGCCATAATGGCGGTGGGGGTTACGGCATTGGAGCCGATGACGGTGGATACCCAGGCGGGCATACCCTCGCCGGCAAGGCAACCGCTGGCCATCCAGATACCCAGGCCAAAGACGACGGAGGTACCGACGATGGTGGTAGTGCGCTGCGTGAGGCCCTCGCGGGTGAACATGCGCACGCCGTTCATGGTGATGGTGCCAAAGACGCCGACGGTCGCGCCGCCGATGACGGGCTGCGGGATAGCGGAAAGGACGGCAGAGAGCTGCGGGAACAGACCGGCGATGGCAAAGACGGCCGCGATGATCACAAAGACCCACTTGTTGACGACCTTGTTGGAGCAGATGATGCCCACGTTCTGGCCAAGGGCGCTGGTGGGAAGACCGCCCAGCAGGCCGCCGACCATAGAGGTGAGGCCCTGGGACACGATAGCGCCGGAGAGCTCGCGCTCGGTGGGCATACGGTCGATGGAGCCCAGGCAGGCGGCGGAGACGTCGCCGATAACCTGAATGGCAACCATGGGGAACACGACGGCGAGGGTAATGCAGACCTCGGGATCAAACTCGAGCGCATAGGGCATGAGCTTGGGAAGGGCGAAGACCTGAGCGGTGGCGACGCTTGAGAAGTCGATCATGCCAAAGGGGATGGAGACGATCATGCCAACGATCATGCCAAAGAACACGGATCCCAGCTTGAGCGTGCCCTTGCCAAAGTTGGCGAGCGCAAAGACCACGGCGAAGGTGATAAGAGCGACGCACCAGGCCTGCGGGGTGCCCCACAGCGGCGTGCCCATGCCGCCGGCCATGTACTTGACGGCCGTGGGATAGAGAGAGACGCCAATGGAGAAGATGACCGTACCGGTCACGACGGGCGGGAACAGCCACTTAATCTTGCTGTAGGCCAGACCAAAGAGGACCGCGACGGCACCGCCGACAATCTCGCCGCCCAGCAGTGCACCAAAGCTAAAGCCCGAGGCACCCATAGCCTGCAGGGCCGGCAGGAACGCGAACGAAACGCCCATGACGATGGGCAGGCCGCCGCCGATGCGACGGAAGGGAGCGAAGGCCTGAAGGGCCGTATCGATCGCCGAAAGAATGAGCGCGACCTGGATGATGTCGGTGCTCTGCTGGCTATTAAAGCCGTAGACGCCGGCCATGATGACCGCCGGGGTAATGATGCCGGCAAACGATGCCAGTACGTGCTGAAGGGCACACGGGATCATTTCCTTAACGGGAGGCATGCCTTCGCGAGTGAACAGGGCTTCAGTGCCGTTCGTAACCGTCTCCTGGGTCATTTGACCACCAATCCTCGAAGTAGTTGTTTTCGCATCTAACGCTCTATTGTGACGCAGTGCGGGGTTGAGGTTGTGCCTTCGTTGCATATCTTATTAAAGATGATTCTCATTCTCAATAATAATTTTTTGTTATCAGACTATTCTTAAGCTGAGACAATGCATTTCCGCAGGTCAGGAAAGTGTCCGGTCAAAATAACATCTAACTTTTCTTTTGGTCAACCGTTTACCGCCAAAATCCTACCGCTCGTCTGTATTACGCAATGTACCTGCGAATATGCGAGTCAATAGACACCGTGTTACCATGAGAAAAAATTGTTATGAACATTTCCGATTTCACCCAAAGGAGTTGCCCGTGAACGAGACCGTACGCCGCTTTTTGCCGATGGTCGATTTCCTGGAGCAGATACTCGGTAAGAACAGCGAGATCGTGCTGCACGATTTCTCGGATCCCGACCACGCCATCGTCGATATTCGCAACGGCATTGTGAGCGGCCGTAAGGTCGGCGGTCCCGCCACCGATCTGGCGCTCAAGATCATGCACGACCCCAAGTATCGCGACCTGCCGTTTATTACGGGCTACGAGGGCCGCGGCGCCGGAGGCAAGACGCTGGAGTCCGCGACGTTCTTTATCCGCGAGGATGACGAGATCGTCGGTATGCTCTGCGTCAACACCGACCTCTCGACCGTACGCTCCATAAACGCCATGGCGCAGCAGCTCATGGCGTGCTTCGACGCAGCGCCGACGCGCACGGAGCCCGCCCCTATCGAGGTCGAAAGCCTTTCGGAGTCCACCCAGGAGCTCATCGACCGCAGCATTGCCGAGTTGCTGAGCGCGCGCGGGCTGGATGTAGCGTCGCTTGGTCAGAGCGACCGCGTGGACGTCATTCGCCACCTCAACGGCAACGGGGTGTTCATGCTCAAGGGCGCCGTGGCCTGCGCTGCCACCGCGTTGGGCATCTCGGAGCCCAGCGTGTACCGCTACCTGCAAAAAGTCCGCAAGGAGGGCTAAACGTGATCCCTTGGGGACGAAGGGAAACGGATCATTTTTGTCGCATCGCTTGACAAAAGACCCTGCAGCTCGCACGCGCTGCAGGGTCTTTTTGCATGTCATGTTTAGTTGTTACCAACACCTTAGAGAGCGGCGACAACCTCGATCTCGACCAGACCGCCAGCCGGAAGGGCGGCAACCTGGAAAGCGCTGCGCGCGGGGAACGGAGCCTCGAACTTGGAGGCGTAAATCTCGTTCACGGCGGCAAAGTCGGCGATGTCGGCCAGGTAGACCGTGGTCTTGACGACATCGGCAAACGTGGCGCCGGCAGCGGTCAGCAGGGCCTCGACGTTAGCAAGGGACTGCTTGGCCTGGGCCTCGACGCCCTCGGGCATCTTACCGGTTGCGGGGTCGATGCCCAGCTGGCCGGACAGGAACACCATGTTGCCAGTCTGGATACCGGGGGAATACGGGCCGATGGCTGCGGGTGCGTTATCGGAAGACACGACGGTCTTGCTCATGTTTTTCTCCTTACAAGTAAAAGGGAACGGGAGCGCGGCGTTCACACCGGGAGGCACAGTTCGGTCTGAACACCGCGCTTGATTGGGATAGTACTCAAGGTTTCCGCGCGATGCAAGATTATTATCACGTTTCGAGAATATTTTATCGTCCAACGGTTTCCCCGGACCGCTGAACGGTTCTCATGTGAAGCAGCCAGTCCAAGCTGCTGAAGACTTTATCCCGCTTAGAGCACGGGCATCGCCTGCCGCGACGGCACCACTATACTTTTGAGTATCTGAGCATTTTGAAAGGCAGGATATGACCGCAACCGCCAGTCGAACCACCAACCGCAGACCCGAGCTTTTGGCGCCCGCCGGAGGCCCGGAGCCCTTTGCCGCCGCGCTCGCCGCCGGGGCAGACGCCATCTACTGCGGCATGGGCAGCTTCAACGCCCGCCGCAAGGCCACCAACTTTACCGACGAGGCCTTTGAGCAGGCCTGCCGCGCCGCGCATCTGGCCGGCTCGCGCGTCTACGTCACGGTCAACATCGTCATCAAGGAATCCGAGATGAGCGATGCGCTGCAGCTCATCCATCGCTGCTCCACGCTGGGCGCCGACGCCTTCATCATCCAGGACTGGGGCCTGTTCTTTGAGGTCAAGCGCACGATGCCCAGCATCGAGACGCATATCTCGACCCAGGCAAACATCCACGACGACCGCGGAACCCTTTGGTGCCGCGAGCAGGGCGCCGACCGCGTGACCCTCTCGCGCGAGCTTTCCATCGACGAGATTGCCGCCATTCACGATGCCGCGCCCGATGTGGACCTTGAGGTCTTTAGCCATGGCGCCATCTGCTTTTGCTACTCTGGCCTGTGTCTGCTTTCGAGCTTTGCCATGGCGGGCCGCTCGGCCAACCGCGGCATGTGCGCTCAACCCTGTCGCCTGCCTTACGAGCTGATCGACGAGAACGGCCGCTCGCTCTCCCCTGCCGGTCGCGAGCGCGCGCTGTGCCCGCGCGACACCAACACTTCGCAGCTTGTTCGCCGTCTGTATGACGCCGGCGCCGCATCGCTCAAGCTCGAGGGCCGCATGAAGGCTCCCGATTACGTGTATTCCATCGTCGACGTGTATCGTCATCAGATTGACGATATGCTGGCCGATGTTTCGACCTCTAAGGACGAGGAAGCCGCCCGTCAGCGCCAGCTCAAGCGCTGCTTTAACCGTGACTTTACGCACGCCTACCAAGACGGCACCTCGGGTGACGAGATGATGAGTTACGAGCGCTCCAACAACCGCGGCCAGATCGTGGGCACGGTGCTCGGCAGCCGCCTGGCCAACCGCGATGTGCGCGGACTCAAGCCCGACGACCGCCGTCGCCGCGCCGCCATCGCCCGCATTGAGTTGTTTGAGCCCATGGGCAAGGGCGACCTGCTGGAGCTTCGCCACGACGATGAGTTCGACCAGTTCCTGACCACCATCGCCGCCGATGATGCCGCTGCCGGCGATGTTATCGAGTGTCGCGTGCCCCGTAGCATGCCCGAGGGCTGCCGCGTGCGCGTGATTCGAAGCCAGCGCGCTATTGACGCTGCCAGCGCCGCGCTCAAGCGCGATGTGCTGCGCCGCCGAGCTGTTGATGTATCCGTCGTGGCGCGCCTGGGCGAGCCGTTTGCCGTCACACTCACCTGCTGCGACGACCCTTCGCTTACGGCCACGGCCACGGGCTTTACTGTCGAAGCCGCCAAGACCCGTGCGGTCGAGGCGTCCGATCTGGTTGAGCACGTCGGCCGCATGGGTTCCTCTCCCTTTGAGGCTGCGAGCTTTGAGGTGGCGCTCGATGAGGGCTGTGGCATGGGTTTCTCCGCCGTACATAAGGTGCGCGCCGCCGCTTGCAAGGCGCTGGAAGAGGCCATTCTGGCGCCGTACGCGGAGCGCGCGAAAACGCTCGAGCTGCCGGCGATTGTCACCAGTGATTCCCGCCCCGCGCCCGAGCACTACCGCGACGAGCCGCAGATCTGCGCCACCGTCACCTCGCTCGAGACCGCCGAGGCAGCGCGGGCGGAGGGTGCAACGCGCATCTACATGACCACCGACGCGCTCGATGCGGCCGAGCTCTCCCCCGCCGATACGTTTGAACAGGACATCGTACCCGTGCTCGATGAGGTCTGCCGCGCCGTTGACCACGTCCGCGTTGACCCATGGGTTGTTGCCGGCGCCACGGTCGCTATTGGCAACATCTCTGAGCTTGCCCTGGCCGCCCAGGTTGGCGCCACGGCCGAGATTCGCTCTTGCCTGCCGGTGCACAACACGCCCTGCATGGAGGCGCTTGCCGAGCGCGGAGCCGGTGCGTTTTGGCTCTCGCCCGAGATCACGCTCGACGAGATTGTCTCGCTCGGCGCCGCCGCGCCCGCGGCTCTAGGCATCACCGTCTTTGGCCGCCCGCGCGTCATGACAAGCGAGCATTGCATTCTGCAGGTTGCCAACGGCTGCATCCACGATTGTGCCAACTGCCGCCTGCGTGCCCGCAAGCTCTCGCTCAAGAATATCGACGGCAAGGTCATGCCGGTGCGTACCGACATCCACGGCCGCTCACGCCTGTACGACGCCTACCCCATCGACCTCACGCCGCAAGTTCCGCAGCTGCTCGATGCCGGCGTGCGCCGTCTTATGGTCGACGGAACCTTGCTCGAGGCCGATGAGATTGGCCGTGCCGTCGCTCGCGTCCGTCGCGCTGTCGAGGCGGCTCAAGCCGGCCGCAAGCCGGCCGCCCGCCTGCGCGGCGCCACCTCGGGCTGCATGTTTGTGGGAATTAGCTAACCGAAAGGCTTACACGTGAACGAAGAACCTCAAGTCCTCTACTGCGACGCCTGGCTCATGGCCATCGACAAGCCCGCCGGCATGATCGTCCACGGTGACGGCACCGGCGAGCGCACACTTACCGACTACGCCAGCGACCTGCTGCTGGCGATGGGCGACGGCTTTGCCGCGACCGACATGCAGCCGCTCAATCGCCTGGACCGTGACACCACCGGCGTGGTGCTGTTCTCACTCGACAAGCAGACGCAGCCCGCCTTTGACCAGATGATCATCGACCACGCGTTCGAAAAGCACTACCTGGCGCTCGCCGAGGGCAAGATCGACTGGAACGAAAAGCTCATCGACAAGCCCATCGCCCGCGACCGCCACGATAGCCGCAAGATGCGCGTTGGCGCCAGCGGCAAGCCATCTCAGACGCGCGTCAAGGTACTCAAGCGCCTTAAGAGCCGCCGCGGCCTGCCCACGCGCTCGTATATTGATGTCGAGCTGCTCACCGGCCGCAAGCATCAGATTCGCGTGCACCTGGCAAGCGAGCATCATCCCCTGGTTGGCGACGACCTGTACGGAACGCCGCGCCCCTGCGGCCTCATGCTCCATGCCCACAGCGTGTCCTTCACGCACCCCGTAACCGGCGAGCACATCCACATCGAAGCCCCCTGCCCCTGGGAGCCCTAAACCACCACAATGGGGACAGGCACCTTTGTGGTGGTTTTGCCGCGATGGCTCTGCCGGATTCCCAAACATCTCGATCTGTAACAGCTAAAGCCCATTTTGCGGTCTATCTGTTACAGATCGAGATGATTTGTTTCGGACCCTTCCGTCTGTCTCGTTCTGTAACAGTAAGGGTCTATTTCGACGTCTAGTTGTTACAGATCGAGACATTCGAATCCCCCTCAAGGGAATAATCTCAATCTGTAACAGTAACTCGGCAAAATCAGTCCCAGATGTTACAGATTGAGACAAAGGGACGGCGCGGTTCGTAAGTATCTCGATCTGTAACACCTAGCCCACTTTTAACGGTCCAGTTGTTACAGACTTAGACAAACCGGCAGACAACGAAAGCGGCGACGCCCGTGATGGACGTTGCCGCTTTTCTATTGAGAAAACTACTCGGTTTTCGTTACTAACCACCACAATGGGGACAGGCACCTTTGTGGTGGTTTTGGTCTTAGCCCGTCCCTTGCTGTTAGACCGTGATGACGTTGTCCATTGCCCGGTACTTGGCAGGGACATCGCCTGCGGTAATAATCGTTGCGTCACGGAAGTCCGCGAACTTGACGGGCGCCACCATGCCAAATTTACTGGCGTCCGAGATTACGAAGCGCTTGGCCGTATGGCGCATCGAGATACGCTTTACTTGCGCCTCCTCGATATCGGGCGCCGTGAAGCCCTGCTCGGCGGCAATGCCGTTAGAGCCCCAAAAGCCACAGTTGAAGTTGTAGCGGTCTAAGGTTGCCAAGGCATCGGGGCCAACGAGCGCCTCGGTCTCGGGTTTGAGCTCGCCACCCAGCACCACGGTACGCATGCCGCGCAAAGCAAGGCGTTGAGCATGGAGCACGGAATCGGTCACATAGGTGACATCTTCAAGGTGTGGAAGATGCTCGATGAGCCTGAGCGTCGTCGAACCCGAGTCGATGTATACAAAGCTCTCGGGCTCCACAAGTGCCGCCGCACGGGCGCAGATACGTTCCTTGTCGTCGTTATGGAGATCGCTGCGCTCATTAAGCGTTAGGTCGCGCGTCACGTGCGCGCGCTCAAGGCTCGTCGCCCCACCGTGCACCTTGGCGATACGGTGTGCGCGATTGAGCGTCTGCAGGTCGCGCCGAATGGTAGACGCTGTCACGCCCAGGGCTTCGGCAAGCTCCGGCACGGTAACCGAGCCGGTCTGCTGAACCATCGACACGATCGCGTTGAGCCTATCTTCCGCTAGCATCGCTTACTCCTCCTCGGGGTACACGACTCCCCAGTCGGCGCGTAGCTTGGTCATCAGCTCCATAACATCAGAAGCATAATCCAGCAGCTCACGCTTAGAGTCGTCGCCGGCAACGGCCTTCTCAAGATCGGCCATCTCATAGCAAAGGGCGTAAGCCTCGGTGCCGGCGTGGACCTCCTCGCGGTGGCCGTCCGCAGTCCACACGATGGTCGCGTGATCGGCGCGCGGATACTCGTTGACCTCGATATAGCACTTATCGAAGCTAATAATCGAGCGCTTGGGTTGCTTGGAGTGGAGCGTGAGGCTCACAACACCCAGCTGCTGCTCGGCATTACGGCAGACGATGCCGCCCGCAACGTCAACACCGGTCTCACAGGTGTTGCCCAACGAAACGACCTCAATGGGCTGGCTTGCCATAAAGAGACGCATGACGGACAGGGCATACACGCCAATGTCGAGCATGGCACCGCCAGCAAGGTTGCGGTTGTAGAAGCGATTGGTCAGATCGCCGTACTCCTTGTAGCTACCAAAGTTGAGCTGGGCGAGGTTCATGCGGCCGAACTCACCGGCATCCATGCGACGGCGCAGCTCTTGATACAAGGGCATATGAAGCACCGTGGTGGCGTCCATGAGGACGACGTTGTGCTCGTCGGCGATGGCACGCGCCTCGTCGAGCTCAGCGGAATTGAGAGTAATGGCTTTCTCGCAGAGCACGTGCTTGCCGGCTGCCAGGGCAGCGCGCAGATAGGTGATATGCGTGTTGTGCGGCGTGGTGATATAGACGGCGTCGATGCCCGGATCGGCGTAGAGGTCCTCAACCGATTCATAGACCTTCTCGATGCCATACTGCTCAGCAAAAGCCTGAGCCTTGGACAGCGTACGGTTGGCGACGCCCGCAAGCTTGCGGCCGGCAAGAGCGAGAGACTGGGCCATCTGGTTGGCGATAACGCCGCACCCGATCACAGCCCAACGAAGCTCGGGAGCCGTAAAGATATCATCGGGGAATGGCTTGTCCTGGACCGAAGCGAACGCTGCTTTTGCGGCTGCCGCGGAGTCGAGTGGAGCCTGCTTGGAATCTACCATATGTGCCTCCTGTGTCATAGAACGTCTTGCATTTCGGATAGCTCTATATTCGCACAAACACGCGCGTCTGTGCGCGTTTTTGCGTATCTCACCGCTAAACGGTCATTTTTGTCCCGTAAACGGCGCATCTATACGCATATTCACGCAATCCCACGCACGCAAATACGCACAAATGCGAACCGGTCATTGCTCAGAGACAGGGGCTTATGCTTAGAACTCAAAAGACAGGATGATCCGCTTCGCCTTCGCTCATGGCGCGCTGCAGCTCTAAGGACCGTCCCAAACTGCCGACAGAAAAGGAACGTTCCAAACTGCAGACAGAAAAAGAACGTCCCCAGGCGCCGGCATTTCAAGAGCACTCATTTAAGTCTGTCCCCAATGAGTGGGAGTAATCAGAGACCCTTTGCGAGGGAGGCCGGACGTGGCCTTCCTCGTTTTTATTCATGGACTTTAGTCCGTGCCGCGCGGCACGCGCGGCATAGAAAGCCACCCGCTCAGCGGGTGGAGGCCAATTTCCGCTACGCGACAAAAACCTTCCCCCTAGCATGAGGATTGTTCAGGTCATCATACTAGGGGGAAGGTGATTGCTGTGGCCCAGAAAGCCAACAGCCTCGCGTACACGAAATGGCTGTGCAAGTACCGCATCGCACCGAGGTCAAGCTCATCGCCGCCATCGTCGAGAAGCACCCCAAGGTGCGCTTTGCCGCGAGCCGCACCTCGGCCCACGCCGACCTCTACGGCCGCATGGAGCAGGCCCTGTGCGAGTGCGTGGCCAACGCGGTGGAGGTCGTCCGCTCCGACATCAGCCCCGCGCTTCTTGTCCACACCGGTCCAAACCTCGTGGGTGTGGCGGTCCAGGGACTCTAGCGGAGGCGGGGCGTCCTGCCCAAAAACAAATGCAAAAGACGAGCACTTCTTGCCGCTCAATTGGCAAGAAGCGCTCGTCTTTTCTTAACGCGTTGTATGGCGGAGAGAGCGCAAGTTACGCGAGCGCCCTTCTTGCCAGCTCGGCCGCGCCGAGGATTCCTTGGTCGCCGCCGCAGCCCGGGGCGCAGATGTAGCTCTCCATGTCCTTAAGCTCGGCGGTCTGGATGTAGCCACCCAGATATTCGAGGGTCTTCTTGCGGACGATGCCGTAGAGCTGCTCCTGGTGCATCACGCCGCCGCCGAGGACGATGCGGCGAGGCGAGTACATGAGCACGAGGTTCGCGCACATCTGCCCCAGATAATCCCCCTCGAGCGCCCACACCTCATCGTTGTCCGCGAGCTCGGCCGCGGGCTTTCCCCAGCGCGCGGCGATGGCGGGGCCGGAGGCGAGCCCCTCGAGACAGCTCGCGTGGCTCGGGCAGACGCAGCGTCCCTCCTCGGTGGGACGGGTCCTTACCAGCATGTGACCGGCCTCGGGGTGCAGCATGCCGTGAAGGAGTCTGCCCGCGCACATGACGCCCGCGCCCACGCCGGTGCCGATGGTCACGTAGACGGCGTCCTCGAGCCCCTTGCAGCAGCCGAAGACCACTTCGCCGAGGCAGGCAACGTTCACGTCCGTGTCGTAGGCCACCGGAATCCCGAGGGCGTCGGCGAACGCGGCGCGAAGACCATGGCCTCGCCACGCGAGCTTGGGCGTCTGGAGGATGGAGCCGTAGCGCTCGTCGTTGGGGTCGACGCAGGTCGGGCCGAAGGCGCCGATGCCCAACGCGTCCACATCGCGGGCGGTGAACCACTCGATCATCTGCGGGACGGTCTCGGCGGGCGTAAGCGTCGGGGTCTCCATGCGGTCGAGGACCTCGCCGTCGCCGGACACCACGGCACAGACCATCTTGGTCCCGCCGGCTTCGAGGGCGCCGAGCCTCATTTGCTTTTCGCTCATGTGATCCTCCTTACAAAGGGACGCCCGCAGTCATGGTCAACCGCGGGCGCCCATAACGTTGGCTTGTTTCGAGGCGACCCTACCTGGGCACGCGGTCCTGCCTTGCGGCAAACGGGGCGAGCACGGCGTGCGGCTCGCTTTGGTACCAGTAGGCGACGGTGGAGATGTCGTCCTCGCGCTCGTAGAGCTTGATGTCGTCGTTGCCGAGGTCCTGGAACGTCACGCGCAGGTCCTCCTTGAACGAGATCGGGTCGGGAAGGTGCCACCTGTAGAGGCCGTGCCTGGGCAGCGCGTCGTCGTTAGTCGCGAGCATCGGATTCGGGTTCGGCTTGCCCGCGCTGAAGCGGTCGCGCGTGGCGTCGCGCGTCGAGCGGTACGGGTAGCCGGCGAACAGCGTGTTGAAGCACTGCGCCTCGGGCAACGCGTGGGGCGGCCTGTCGAGGAAGGCCCAGGCACCGCCGAAGTAGTCCTCGGCTCCCGTCGAGGTGACCGTGGGGAACTCCTCGTCGCCGTCGAGGAAGAACTTCATCTCGCCCTCGCCCCACCAATAGCGCTCCAGGGCGCAAAGGGCCATGTAGGTGCCGACGTAGTAGCCCTTGCCGCGCACGCCGTCGAGCACGGTGTAGTCGACGCCCCTGCGGGTGCTGCGCTCGCGGTTAAAGCGGGCGTGGAAGTACATGGCGTCGTCCGGCACGTCGGTGAGCGCGTAGTTGAACGTGTAGAAGATGTACTTAATGAACCCGGGGTGCTCGCTCGTAAGCGTGACCTTGGCGTGCTTCCTGAAGGGCATCTCGAAGTAGCAGTTCATGCCGCCCGTCGGGTTCACGCAGATGGGCATCGAGTTGACGATGGCGCGCTCACCGAAGCCGTTGCAGAAGAAGTCGCCGACAGGGCACTCGACCGAGGGGGTCTCCTCGTCGTCCCAGTAGAAGCGCAGCACGAGGTCACGCATGACGAAGCTGCCAGCGGCGGTCTTGTCGGGGACGGTCATCCAGATGTGGCGGATGATGCCGGGGCCCTCGATGTCCGCGAGCGTGATGGTCTCGCCGGACTCAAGGGGCACGCAGCACGAGCCCTTGCGGCCGACGCCGAGGTGGCTGGCCGACATGGCGGCGCGGCCCTTCTCGCCCGTGATGTTCTCGGGGGTGATGGCGCGGCTTTCCTCACCGCCGTGCATCCACACGTCCTTAAGGAACTCTCTCATCGTCGACCTCCTCTATTCGTCGTCGTCGCACTCGGCGGAACTGGCACCGTTCACGTAGATGATCTGCTGGCGCGCCTCGTTGACGAGGGCGTCGAAGTCGAGTTTCTCGTCGGGGCGCGCGAGCGCGACCGTCATGGCGAGCGGGAGGTTGACACCCGCGATCACGTGGATCCGGTCGGAGGCGAAGCGGGAAAAGCGCTGGTTCACGCTGCCGCCGTACGCGTCGGTGAGGACGACGACCTCGTCAGTGCCCGAAAGAGCCGCCTCGACCGCCGCGTCGAGCCCCTCGCCGTTGTCGTTCACGTAGGCGCACACGGCGTTGACGGCGTCGCCCTTACCCGTAAGGAACTCGAGGGTGTCCTTGAAGCCCTGGGCGAGAAGGGAATGGCTCGCCACAACTATCTTTCTCATTGATTCACCAATCTCTTGGGTCGAAGCTAGGCGAGGATGCCGGCGGCGGAGGCGACCATCGCGAGGACGATCACCACGAGGATGAGGGCCGTCATGCTCGCGTTCTTCTTGGTAAGAAGGTAATACGCGCTTCCCGTGATGGCGGCGGGGATCATGGCAGGCAGGATCTTGTCGAGCAGCGGCTGAATCTCCATCGCGACGTCGCCGAAGCTGAAGCTAATCGGGCAGGTGACGCCGATGACCGAGGCGATGAGGCAGCCGACCACGGTGAGGCCGAGCACGGAGGCGGCGGCAGTGAGGTTGGGAAGCTTCTCGCTGAAGTCGGTGACGAGCTTCACGCCCTGCTTGTAGCCGAACTCGAGGGCGTGCATGCGGACCCAGAAGATGGCCAGGATGAGCGCGAACCAGATGCCGGCTCCCACGGGGTTGCCCTCGATGGCCATGTAGGCGGCGATGGAGCCCATGATGGTCGGGATCATGGTCATGAGCAGGGAGTCGCCGACGCCGGCGAGCGGTCCCATGGTGCCGATCTTCAGGTCTTGGACGGCGTCCGCCGCCGCTAGGCCGTCGCGCTCCTCCATGGCCACGCAGGCGCCAAGGATGATGGCGGCGAGCCAAGGCTGGGTGTTGTAGTAGCGGAAGTGGTTGTTGAGCGCTTGCTTATAGTCCTCGTCGTTCGTGTAGATCTTCCTCAGGACCGGCGAGAGGGCGTAGGCGACTGAGGCGCCCTGCTGGGTCTGGTAGTTGAAGGTGCACACGCTCATGAGCCAGCGCCAGTTCGCGTTGCGCAGGTCCTTCTTGGTGACCTTGTAGCCGGAGGGCTTGCCCTCGGCGACGGCGGTGATGTTCTCGTTTTCCATGGTTACTCATCCTCTCCGATGAAGGCGTCTGCGGAAGCGTGGGCGGCGAGCTCGGTGTCCCTCTCGGCACGCTGGTAGAACGCAATCGCGAGGGCAACGCCGACGATGGCGGCGCCGATGATGGGCACGTTCAGGAAGGCCGAGAGGAAGAAGCCGGCGAGCAGGTACTGGAAGTACTTGGCGGTTGGCATGTAGCGGAGCAGCATGGCGATACCGACGGCCGGGAGCATCTTGCCGGCGAGGGTGAGGCCGGAGAGGAACCACTGGGGCATGACCTCGAGGAGCCAGTTGACGGCGGGCTGGCCGAGCGTCACGGAGACAAAGACGGGCAGGGCGGCGCACAGGCCGAAGAGCGCGGGGCAGACCCACAGGATGGCGTTCATCTGATTGAACTTACCCTCGTTGCAGAACTTCTGGGACTTCTCGACGACAAAGCCGTTGAGGATCTTGGCGACGACGTCGAGCTGGATGCCGAGCATGCCGACCGGCAGGCCGATGGCGAGGCCCGTGTCGGAGCCCAGGGTCACGCCGTAGGCGGTGGCGATGATGGCCATCGTGCCGTAGTCGGGAATGGAGGAGCCGCCGAAGCCCGCGACGCCGAGCTGCATGAGCTGAATGGTGCCGCCGATGACAAGGCCGGTCTTCCAGTCGCCCATGACGACTCCGGTGATGAGGCCCCAGAAAACGGCGTAATTGACGAAGATCATCGGGATGCCGTAGTAGTCCACGTGCTTGATGAAGGCCAGCAGGGTCAAAAGGACGACCTGCAGGATAGTGAAGTTGACCATATTTCCCCCTTAGATGAGGTCTGCGACGGAGACGGGCTTGTCGGCGGGCACGAACTGGGCCGTCACCTTGACGCCACGGGCGATGAGCGCCTTGTAGCTCTGGACGTTCTCGGCGGAGGCGTAGGCGCGCTGGGTGAGCTGGATGCCGTCCTCCTTGACGAGCGAGCCGCCGACGACCAGCGACGGGAGCTCGACGCCCGACTCGACCAGGCGAAGCATCGTCTCGGGCTCCTTGGCGATGACGAAGACCTTCTCGCGGTCGTACTTGCTCGCGGCGAAGTTCTTGAGCGCGGTCTGCTCGGAGATGATCGAAACGGCCATGCCCGCGGGGCGCGCCATCCTCATGGTGGACTTCAGGACCTCGTCGCCGGCGACCTTGTCGTCGATGACCATGACTCGGGTCGCGCCCGACACCGGGGCCCACTGCGTCACGATGATGCCGTGAAGCAGGCGATTGTCGATTCGTGCCATAACAACACTCATGTTTGCTCCTATCAAATGAAGTTTTACGTTCGGTACTGCCTCGGCGCTATCCGGATTCGCGCCGGGCAAGGGGTTATCGGATTATTGAGGACGCGCGGTCAGCTTGCGGCGGCGCGGGGAAGGTCACTCGTCGAGCAGGAGGTCCGAGGAGCCGAGGCGCTCTTCTCGCGCCGGGGCGGCGCTCACGCTTATGTAGTCGAAGACATATGCGATCTCGCTTACGGGAACCTCTACGCGATAGCGCGTCGAGATGCTCGAGAAGCTCTGCCTGAAGGACTCGATGAAATCGGCGCGTTCCTCCTCGAAGCGGTCCTGGCCAACGTAGGTCTCAATGGGGTTTCTGGTAACAAGGCGCTCGACGAGACAGCAGAGGTGAACGTAGAGCCCAATGATGGCGTTGCTGCCGATCTTCTCGCCTGTCCTGCGCTGAAGCTCGTGCACGGCGCTCTCGATCTCATGGAATAGCCGCTCCGGGTCGAGGATGGTGATGGAGCGGATGACGCTCTGCAGCGTCATGTTCGAGAGCAGCTTCTCGTGGAAAGAAGAGAGCTCGGAAGCGTCAAGCCACCTGCCGAACACGGCATCAACCTTAGAGGCGGACGCCGTCGACATGATGTCCTCGAGGGCGACGAAGGGGACGGAGGCGACCCCGGGGTCTCCCGTGCCGATGACGGCGCAGACGCGGTGCTCGGAGAAAACGGCGTCGTTCGACCCGTTCGCGACGAGCTGCTTGAAGGGCCTCGTGAGCAGGCGCGCGCCTATGGTGCGCGGGAGGCTCTGCGAGACGAGCTGGCGTATCCTCTCCGCGGCGTCGACCCCGGACTCGGAGCAGAAGACGATGGCGTCCTCACGGTTGACGCGCTCGATCACCTTGCAGTGCGTCACGCACGCGGCGGTCGCATCGCCAAGAACCTCGGCGATGGACTTGCCGCCGAGCAGCCCGACCCCGATCTCGAGCGCAAGACCGGTAGAGACGTTGTTCACCACGCCGATAGTGGAGTCGGTAACGTTCTCGAGGGCCTTATAGGCCTCCTCCAAGGAGCCCATGTCGACGAGGAACACGACCCCGGTGCAGTAGGAATGGCGGTCGACGAGGCGCTGGAGCGGACCGACGATGTCCTTCAGCTGCTGGTCGTAGGGCATGTCGACAGCCTCGTACACATGCATGCCGAGCATACGGTTCGCCGCGTCGGCGATGCTCGTCGCCGTTGAGTAGCCGTGGGACAAGATGACGCAGAGCGTCCGAAGGGCCTTCGCATCGCGAGACTCCGATGCGACGCACAGCGTCAGAAGCGTCTTCGTGAAGTGATCGAGCGAGATTCCCAGCGCCCCTTCCACGTCTGCGGCGACCTGATCGGAGACACTCGAGGCAAACGGCAATTCGGAGGTCACGGCACCGAGGAGATGGGAGATTTGCTCCGCACAGGCAGACTTTCGCTTAGCCAGGCCGATACCCGGCCACAACTGCAGGCAAATCTCCTGGGCCAGTAGAAAAGCGACCTTCCTCGAAAGCTCGATGCCATAAGAAGAGCCTGCGTCGGCAAGGACCGCGCCCACGACGCGCTCGAAGGCGCGCGACCTCGAGGAGGCGACGCCGTGGTCGAAGATCAAGTGATCCTCAACGCCGCGCACAGCGGAGACAGCTTGCGAGACAAGCTCGGAGACAGAGAGCTCCCCGGCGCAGAATCGCTCATCGAGGGAGCACAGGGCATCGAGCGCCTGCTCGACCGGCCCTGTGCTCTCGGCGGCATCCAGAGACGCGTCGATCAGAACGCCATCGTCGGGCTGTTGATCGATCTGCGCGGAGGAGAGGAGCCCGCTGGGAAGAAGATACGGGCGAACGGCGACGTAGTCGCCCTCGCGATTGAGGAACGCTTTGGCGCAGCAGTTCGTCACGCAGGCGCGCAAGCCGGCGATGTTATCGGAAAAGTCCGCGTTCACGAGGCAACGGTATGCGCCGCGGCTGATCTTCACATCAGAACCGATTCGGCACCCCTCGCTGCGCAGGAAGCTCAAGATGAGATCCTCGCGCTCCTCGGGGGTCCGCTCCTTGAGTGAGGGGACGCGGGCACAGATGGGCATTTTGCTGTAGGCCGAGGAAACCTTCAGGTCATCGGCGGATAGCGTCGTCGAAAGAACGAGGCGAGCGCGCGGCGCATCCTGGGAGGCATCGAGCCCGAGGGCCGTCGCAAGGCAGTGCTCCATCGCAGAGGGAGAGAGTGCCTCGATGCCGTTGACAAAGACCACACCCCCGCGCGCATTCGCGATCGACTCGTCAAGAAGCCCGTTGAACGAGGCGGCGTCCGGGACCCCGGCGCAGTCGATGCGCACATAGGAGGAGTCGCGGGACAGCAAGCCCTGGTTCTTGCCGTACTCGTACACAAGGCGAGAAAGGAAAGACTTACCGACACCCACGCCGCCGCTCAAGAGGATGGGCAGGCCAAACGGAGGGTACTGAACCGCAGCCTTGCACTGCTCGACAACGGAGCTGAGGCTCATGTCGAAGCCCACGGCACGCGCGAAGTCGCGGTGATCGGCGATTCCCGTCGCCTGGATGAGGTCGGCGAGCGAGGCGTACTCGCTTGCAGAGAGCTTTACCTGAAAACGCTTCTGGAACGCGCGGCGATGAAAATAACGGACAGGCCTGCCCGCCACCTTAACCACAAGACCGGCGCGAACAAGGTCGTTGAGGTACTGGCTCGCCAGGCTCCTGGAGATGATGAGTGTCTCGGCGATGTCGGAGGTGGACAGACGGGCAAGGTCGTCGAGCGAGACGACAGAGGTGAGGGCCTCGAGATGCTCGAGAATCCTGTCCCTCATGTCGACGGGTTTCTTTGCCAAGCTGTCCTGTGTGGTCTTGTCCATGACTTCTTACCTCCTCGTACAAGGAGTATAAGGGGAGAACAGAGAACGGAAGGGGGCGCGTGGGGGAATCAACAGCTCCGAGGAAAAGTCCACCACTTGAGGGGCAGAAAACAACGGCCATTGAACATTCAGGGCCGACGCTCAACACTTCGGCTCGACACTTCGCTTTGGAAAGGGCCCGGCGCGCCGGGGTCCCAACATAAAGAAGGGCCCCGGCGCGCAGGGCCTAAAGCTTAACCATGCGCGCGGCGATGCGGGCGCAGTCGCAGGCGGCCTTCTTCTCGAAAGTGTTGTAGTCACGACCCGGCCCTCGGCGCAGGGCTTGTCGCTGATGGCGCGCACGACGACGAGGGGCACGCCGTTGAGATAAGCGGCCTGCGCGATGGTGCAGCCCTCCATCTCGCAGCACAGGTCGCCGAAGGTCGCGAGGATTCGCTCCTTCTGTTCCGCGGGCGAGACGAACTGGTCGCCGGAGACGACGCGGCCCTTGAGGACCTTAATGTCGGGGGCGACGGCGGCCGCGGCGGCGCACGCCGCCAGCAAGGGCCGGAACGGATCTCGCAAGATCAAGGCGTCGCCCGGGAGGTCGGGCGTTACCGTCAGCCGGCGCCGCGTCTGCCGCATCATGAGGGAGAACGGCCTGGCCGGCGCATACGGCAGGAAGAGGTTCAAGGTGCACCCCGGGGCGGTCAACGAGGCCGACGTGTCGAACGTCGTCGCGCGCGGCTTCGGCGGCAGGGCGCCGTGCACCCATATATGCAGCGACTTGGTCTGCGTGCGCGTCGGGGCGTCGTGGAACTACGTCTGCCTGCTCGTCGACCTCTGCAACGGGGAGATCGTCGGCCACTCCGAAGGACCGAGGAGGGACGCGCGAGCTCCGAGCCAAGCTCTTGGATTACGTGCACTGGTACAACAACTTCAGGATCCACTCGACGCTGGGCTACATGTCGCCGGTCGAGTTCAGGGAGGCGGGGCCGTCCCTCCCGGAATCGTCCAAATAAGTGTTGCCAATCCATAGCCAATCCAGCCATCATCTTCGCGAAGGCGGACGTCAGGAAAAGCTCGGCTTGAGCTCGGTCGGACGCGGTCTGTGGGGCATCATTCAGGCTCAGGGGGTCTCCTTGTCTTCTTCGGTCGCAACCTGAATGATAGGGACGGCCCCTTCTCTCTTTCCCCTTCGTTTTCGACGCGTCACCCTCTCGGCGGGCTTAAGGCCCGCCGAGAGGGTGCAGGGGCTACGCCCAAACCCCAAAAACGTAACGCCGTGCTCGAAGCGTTTCCGGACGTCAGCGTAATCTCAAATCCCGTTCGTCAACTCATGGGCAAGCCACCTGAGACTACTCATTTCTCCTACTGGCAATGAAGACCTGCGACCTGCAGTTTTGCAAACTGCTTGAAAGCCACCTGCGTTGATTCACTTCCTATTGCAGCTGGCGGCTTGCACGCGAAAAGGCATTTAAGTTTCAAAACGGGCGTTTTCGGCGCTATCGAGCCTCCAAAGGCATCCCGCCGCGCCCTTTGGGACAAAAACAAAAACTCAAAGCCCTGAGTTCGAAAATAGTTTTTGGAGTTGTCCCGACTTTTGTCCCCGAAGCCGACGAAACGCGACAGGGTGTCACCTGGCGGCACTCGATTCGAGACGGCACCGAAAACTGGATGCAACCGGAATGATAGGACGGCAGAACCGAAGCCATCGAGTAGGGATAGAAAAAGGCCCGGGTGCCATGGCATCCGGGCCTTTGCTAGCAACTTGATGTTGCGGGCAGCTTAGAACTTGTGGCCGCACTTCTTGCAGACGCGCAGCTTGTTCTTGCCGTCCTTCTCGTGACCGACGCGGGTAACCTTACCGCACTCGGGGCAAACGAGATTGACGTTGGAGGCGTCGATGGGAGCCTCCTGCGAAACGATGCCGCCCTGCTGGTTGGCAGCGTTGGGCTTGACGGCCTTCTTGACGACCGAAACGCCCTCGACAACGACCTTGTTCTCGGCGGGGAGAGCACGCAGGACAACGCCCTGCTTGCCGCGATCCTTACCAGAGAGAACCTGGACCTTATCGCCCTTCTTGATATACATATATCTCCCCTAACTACAGGGTCTCGGGAGCGAGCGAGACGATCTTCATGTACTTCTTGTCACGAAGCTCGCGAGCGACGGGCCCGAAGATACGGGTGCCGACGGGCGAACCATCGTTGTTGATGACAACGCAGGCGTTCTCATCAAAGCGAATGTAGGAGCCATCCTTGCGGCGGATCTCCTTAACGGTGCGAACGACGACGCAACGGACAACGTCCTTCTTCTTGACGTTGGCGCCAGGGGTAGCCTCCTGGACAGCACCGATGAACACATCGCCGATGCCTGCATAACGACGCTTGGAACCGCCAAGCACCTTGATGCAGCGAATCTTGCGAGCGCCGGAGTTGTCGGCGACGTTCAGCATGGTTTGCATCTGAATCATGGTAGATGTTCCTCCGAACTAAGAACCGAAGAGAGGTGCGCAGCCTTTATACGGCCCGTGGTATGCAAGCCAGACATACGCACATCTTCGGAAACGTACAAGTCGTAAGAGCGACTGCTTATTTAGCGCGCTCGACGACCTCGATGAGGCGCCAACGCTTCATCTTGGACATAGGACGGGTCTCCATAACGCGGACGGTATCGCCCACGCCAGCCGTGCACTCCTCGTCGTGAGCGTGCAGCTTCTTGGAGCTGGTCATCATCTTGCCGTACTTGGGGTGACGCTTGCGCTCGGTGATGGTGACAACAATGGTCTTGGCACCGGAGACGGAGGTAACGACACCCGTACGGACCTTACGCGAGTTACGCGAATCAGTCATGTTCTCTCCTTAGGTCCTACTCGGCGACAGCGGACTTCTCCGCTGCGATCTCGCGGGCGCGCTGCTCCGTGAGGACGCGAGCGATGTCCTTCTTCACGGTGTTGACGCGAGCGGTGTTGTCCAGCTGGCTGGTGGCCATCTGGAAACGAAGGTTAAAGAGCTCGGCGCGCATTTCCTTCAGCTTCTCAACGAGCTGAGCGTCCGAGAGCTCACGAATCTCTGCGGGCTTCATTAGTTCTCCTCCTTGGCGGCGGCGGCGTCCTCAGCAGCCCACTTGGCCTCGAGAGCGGCCTCCTCAGCCATCTCCTTCTCGATGCGCTGCTCAGCGTTCTTAGCAGCAACAATCTTGGTCTTGATGGGAAGCTTGTGCTGTGCAAGACGCAGAGCCTCGCGAGCGACCTCCTCGGGCACGCCCTTGACCTCGAACATGATGCGGCCGGGCTTGACGACGGCCACCCACTCCTCGGGGTTACCCTTACCAGAACCCATGCGAGTCTCGGCAGGCTTCTTGGTGATGGGCTTATCGGGGAAGATCGTGATGTAGACACGACCGCCACGCTTCATGTAGCGGGTCATGGCAATACGAGCGGCCTCGATCTGACGGTTGGTGATCCAATGGGCCTCGAGAGCCTGGATACCAAACTCACCGAAATGCAGCTCGGTATTACCCTTGGCCTGGCCCTTCATGGAGCCACGCTGCACCTTGCGGTGAAGAATACGCTTAGGGGCAAGCACTACTGACCCCTCCTCTCGGAGTTACGACGACGAGGACGGGAAGAGCCCTCGAGTGCAGGGTTGGGAACAGGCTGGCCCGGGAGCTTCTCGCCCAGGTAGATCCAGACCTTCACGCCGCAAGCGCCCATGGTGGTGCTGGCGACAGCCGTGCCGTAGTCGATCTTGGCACGGAGGGTGTGCAGAGGCACGCGACCCTCGCGGTACCACTCACGACGGCCCATCTCGGCACCGCCGAGACGACCGGAGCACTGGATACGGATGCCCTTAGCGCCGGCCTTGCGGGCAGACTGGACAGCCTTGCGCATAGCGCGACGGAAGGCAACGCGGCCCTCGAGCTGCTCGGCGATAGACTGAGCAACGAGGTTGGCGTCGAGCTCGGGGCGCTTGATCTCGACAACGTCGACGGAGAGCTGGCCCTTGGAGACGCCAGCGACCTTCTCGAGCTCGGTGCGGAGGGTATCGATCTCGGCACCCTTCTTACCGATGACAACGCCGGGGCGAGCGGTGAGGATGATGACCTTCACCTTGTCGCCAGCGCGCTCGATCTCGACGCGGGAGACAGCTGCGCGGGAAAGACGCTTCTCGAGGTACTTGCGGATCTCGAGATCGTTACCGAGGGTCTTAGCGTAATCCTTCTCTGCGAACCAGCGGGAGCGCCAGTTCTCGGTGATGCCAAGACGGAAGCCGGTGGGGTAGACTTTCTGACCCATACAGCTTTACGCCTCCTTTCGAGGAGCAACGACGACGGTGATGTGGGAAGTACGCTTCAGAATGCGAGAAGCGGAACCCTTGGCGCGGGGACGGATGCGCTTAAGCGTCGGACCCTCGTCAACATAGGCAGCGGCGACAACCAGGTTGTCGGCACGCAGACCGTTGTTGTTCTCGGCGTTCGCAACGGCGGAACGGAGAACCTTCTCGACATCCACGGCGACGGCGCGGTCGCAGAAGTGGAGGATGTCGAAGGCCTGAGCGACAGGCTTGCGGCGGATCAGATCGACCACCAGGCGGGCCTTGCTGGGGGAAACACGCACGTACTTAGCGACGGCGCGAACCTCGGTGGCCTCAGTTTCAATAGACTTAGTTGCCATTTACGGTTAACCCCCTATTTGGCCTTGTGGCCACGGAACGTACGAGTCGGCGCGAACTCGCCGAGCTTGTGACCAACCATGGACTCGGTAACATACACGGGCACATGCTTGCGGCCGTCGTGGACGGCGATGGTGTGACCAACCATCTCGGGGAAGATGGTGGACGCGCGGGACCAGGTCTTCACGACGTCCTTCTTGCCAGCCTCGTTCATCGCGGTGATACGCGAGAGAAGGCGAGTCTCCACGAACGGGCCCTTTTTGAGACTTCTGCTCATAAGTGCTTTCTCCTAAAACTCGGTATCCGAAATTACTTCTTACGGCGACGAATGATGTGCTGGTTCGAGACCTTCTTCTTCTTGCGCGTACGAAGGCCCTTCGTCGGCTTACCCCAGGGGGTAACAGAGGGACGACCAGAGGTGTGGTTCTTGCCCTCGCCACCGCCGTGCGGGTGGTCGACAGGGTTCATGACGGTACCGCGGACGGTCGGGCGCACGTTCATGTGACGCTTACGGCCGGCCTTGCCGATGACGATGTTGGCGTGATCGGCGTTGCCGACCTCACCGACGGTGGCGCGGCAGGTAACGAGGATGCGGCGCATCTCGGAGGAAGGCATACGGACGATAGCGTACTTGCCCTCCTTACCCATCAGCTGGCAGGAGTTACCGGCGGAACGGGCGATAGCAGCGCCCTTGCCCGGCTGGAACTCGACGGCGTGGATGAGCGTACCGACGGGGATGTCGGCGAGGGGCAGAGCGTTGCCCGGCTTGATGTCGGCGTCAGAACCGGACATGATGGTCTGACCGACCTCGAGGCCCTTGGGGGCCAGGATGTAGCGCTTCTCACCGTCAGCGTAGTGCAGCAGAGCGATGCGAGCGGAACGGTTCGGATCGTACTCGATCGTGGCAACCTTGGCGGGCACGCCGTCCTTGTTGCGCTTGAAGTCGATCACGCGGTAACGACGCTTCACGCCGCCGCCCTGGTGGCGGGTGGTGATGCGGCCGTTGTTGTTACGACCGGCCTTCTTGGGCAGGGGCTCGAGAAGGGACTTCTCGGGCTTGGTGCAGGTGATCTCAGAGAAATCGGAGATCGTCTGCCAACGCCTACCAGCGGAGGTCGGCTTAAGGTGCTTTACAGCCATTACAATCCCTTTCAATAGGAATCCGTTAGCCATCGCAGACAGGGATTCGAGGTTCTGCCTCGGGTGCGATGACACCGGACGTATACACGGTTCCGGGCGTGTCCATTTTATACGCCCGAAACCTTGAGCTCTCGCCTCCCCTATTTGGGAGGCATGAGCTCACTCAACAGCAGCGAGTCTTAGGCCTGGTTGCCAAAGACCTCGATGGTGTCGCCCTCGGCCAGCGTGACGATGGCCTTCTTCCAAGAACGGGTCTTGCCGGCGACATAGCGCACGCGCTTGGTCTTGGGCTTGACCGTCAAGGTGTTCACGCGAACGACCTTGACGCCGAAGATCTCCTCGACAGCGTCCTTGATCTGATACTTGTTAGCATCCTTGGCGACCTCGAACGTGTACTTGTTCTGCTCCATGCCGGAGAAGGAACGCTCGGACACGATCGGACGGATGATGATCTCGTGGGCGGTCATTTATGCAAGCACCTCCCCGAAGTGAGCGGCGATGTCGGCGGGCATCAGCACAGCGTTGTTGTTGACGAGATCGTAGGTGTTGGCCTCGTCAGCGGTGATGATGAACGTCTTGGGAATATTGCGGAACGACAGGTAGGCGTTGACGTCCTCATCGCGAACGATGATGGTCAGACGCTTGCCCTCAAGGCCAAGAGCCTTGAGCATGGCAACGGCAGCCTTGGTGGAAGGCTTCTCGAAGCCGTAGTCGTCGACGAGCACGAGCTCGCCATCGGCCAGCTTGGCGGACAGCGCGGAGCGCATAGCCAGCTTGACCTCCTTGTTGTTCATACGCTTAGCGTAGGAACGGGGCTTGGGGGCGAAGACAACGCCACCGTGACGCCACTGGGCAGCACGGATGGAACCTTGGCGGGCACGGCCGGTGCCCTTCTGACGCCAAGGCTTCTTGCCGCCACCGGAAACCTCAGAGCGGCCCTTAGCGGACTGGGTGCCCTGACGCCAAGAGGCCATCTGGCACTTGACGATGTGGTGCATAACGTGGATGTTCGGCTCGATGCCGTACACCTCAGCGGCGAGCTCGGCCTCGGCGACCTTCTTGCCCTCGCTGTTCTTTACTTCAAACTTTGCCATTTAAGTGTTCTCCTTGGTATGACGCTGGGCTAAATGGGCTGGGCCCTTAGGCCATACGGATGGCGACGAGACCATTCTTGGCACCCGGGACAGCGCCCTTGACCAAGATGAGGTTCTGCTCGGCATCGATGCGGACAACGGAAAGGTTCTTGACGGTAACGCGCTCGTTACCCATGTGACCGGCCATCTTGACGCCCTTGAGGACGCGCGCAGGATAGGCGCACTGACCGATAGAACCGGGGTGACGCTGGAAGTGAGAACCATGCGTCATAGGACCGCGGCGCTGACCCCAGCGCTTGATGCGACCCTGGAAGCCCTTACCCTTGGAGGTACCGATGACGTCAACCTTCTCGACATCAGCGAAATCAGCGACGGTGACGACCTCGCCGACCTTGTGCTCCTCGCCGTTCTCGACGCGGACCTCACGAAGGAAGCGGACAGGCTCGACGCCAGCCTTGGCGAAGTGACCAGCCATGGGCTTGTTCACGTTCTTGGCCTTGATGTCGCCGAAACCGATCTGGACGGCGTCATAGCCGTCGGTTGCCTGAGTTTTAACCTGCGAGACAGCGCAGGGGCCAGCCTGGATGACCGTGACGGGAACGACGTTATCGTCCTCGTCCCAAACCTGGGTCATGCCAATCTTGCGGCCGAGAATCATGCTGATCAAGATATGATCCCAACTCTCGCGTGGTCTTGGGACAATGCGTACACCACCGAGCGTACGCCCCTAGAGGACCACTACTTACACGATGTGCTCCCCAGTCTTGTATTGCGCCCGGACTACCTGACAACCCTATTAAGCAGGCATTTTGTCCAGCCAGAATACTCCCCTGGTTTCACACAGCTGTTTAGTATACACGGCTGCGGGCGTATCCATCGAGATTCATATTTCACTCACATTGTTTACGCAGGTAAAGTGCGTGGCACGTTCCCAGTGTGCGGCGGAGGGGGCGGGCCTGAGACATATTAAGGTTGCTGCTCTACAGTCCTGCTCACGAAGGAGAGCACATTAAGTGCTCTCCTGTTCGTGCGGAACTCGCGACAACCTTAATATGTCTCAGGCCCGCCCCCTCCGCCGCACACTGGGAACGCCACGTTGATGTCTGCTAAACCTTGCTCGCTCAGGCTAATGACTTTGTTGGGGATCGATAATTTGCCGCAAGGTGAACTTAGATTGAGGCGTGTCGCCCTCTTCTCCCGACTTTTCCTCGTCAAAATCGAAGATCATGATGGCGCAGTTGGGGAGTTTTGTTGGGAGCTCGAAGCCCTCTGGGGCTGCAGCCTTGATGAATTGGCGGCTGGCACTGCCGTGGCTTACTGCTAGGAGGGTTTCGATGCCCTCGGCGCCCATGAGATTGGTGAGGGCGCCCACCATGCGCTCCTGCAGGGCATGGCTTCCTTCTCCGCCAAATGGGATCAGGTCCTCGCCGGGGTCCCAGACGTCGGTGGGAAGGGCATCGTGGGGGCCTTCTTCGAAGGTGCCGTAGCTGCGCTCGATGATGCCTTCGCAGGGCTCGACTGCTGCATCCGGGCCGAGGAGTTCGGTTGCGACGAGACTTGCCGTGTCCATGGCTCGGCCTAAGGGCGAAGAGACCACTTTGTCGGGAACGACGTTGTGGGCCTTGAGCCATGCGGCTGCCATTCCCGCTTGTTTGCGGCCCAGGTCGGTCAACGGTGAATCGCAGCGGCCCTGGACCAGCTTTTTGACGTTGAACTCCGTCTGACCGTGGCGGAGTAGGTATAGGCGCTTCATGCTCTCCCCTTCTGCATCAGTTGCTTTATCGGCTCGGCCCTACTCGTGGGTATGGCCGACATAGTCTTCGTCGATCGTGATCTTGGCAATCGACTTGGGATATTCGGATTCGACATGTTTCGCCAACGCGCGCTTTAGGTCCTCGGCGTTCATCGTCAAATCCGAGGGCCGCGCGCAGTCAAAGATCACGTTGGTATGCGTGGGGCCCGGAACACAGCGTAGGTCGTGGATCGAGAGGCGGCTATCAATCTCTTGAGCCATAGCGTTGATGCGCAGACGCATGCTCGCCACCTTTGGATCGTCGGTCACGATGGGGTCGTAATGGAGCGTGACGATCATACCGTCTTCGTTCCTAAACGACTGCTCGATGTTATCGAGCGTGTCGTGACTTTCCAGCGGGCTGGCCTCGGCCGCCATCTCGGCGTGCGCACTTGCAAACTTCCTGCCCGGGCCGTAGTCGTGAACCATCAAATCGTGAACGCCCAAAACGCCGGGGTAGCTCATGATCTTGTCTCGAATGTGCTTGACCAGCTTTGGATCGGGTGCCTGGCCCAAAAGCGGGCTCACCGTATCCTGGATGAGCTCAAAGCCGCTCCAGCCGATATAGGCGCCAACGGCAAGGCCGACCCATGCGTCAAGATTGATGTGCGTCACCTGCGAAACAATTGCGCACGCCAGCACGGCACCCGTAGCTAGGACATCGTTCTTTGAGTCCTGAGCGGTCGCATGCAGCGTCTCGGACTCAATACGATCGCCGAGCTTTTGGTTGAGGGCCGCCATCCAGAGCTTAACAATCATCGAAAGCACCAAGACTGCCACCAGGGCAAGCGAGAACTCGACAGGTTCGGGGTGGATGATGCGCTCAACCGAGGACTTCACCAGCTCAACGCCAATCAGCAGCACGAGCGCCGCCACGACCAGACCCGAGAGATACTCGTAGCGGCCATGTCCGTAAGGATGCTCGGGGTCGGCCGGCTTGCCCGCCAGCTTAAAGCCAAGCACGCTCACGATGTTCGAGCTGGCATCGGACAGGTTGTTCATGGCGTCCGCCACAATCGCAACCGATCCCGACAGCACGCCAATTGCACCCTTCGCAGCGCAAAGCGCAACATTGGCGAGAATACACACTATGCCCGTCAACGTTCCCACGCGCGCACGGTCGCCCTGCGCACGACGAACAATCCACTCGACCATCTACATCCGCCCCCACGGTGCTACTTATATATCTATTGTTCAAACGGATTGTAGTGTAGCCACTTTGTCCCCCAGATACAAAAAGGCCGCGACCCACACGGGCCACGACCTTGGAACATGACAAAGGAATCGTCCTTGTGCCGCACAGGTTTACGCGCTTACTTCGGCCGCGCTCTTAGAGGTTTCGGGCAAATCGGCTCCATCCCCCGCCGCCTGCCCCTTCGCCGGAACCACGCCAAAGCAGTAGCTCAGCGCCGCAGACACCGCAAATGCCATACCGCCGGCAGCGCAGCACCACAGCAGGTTCGAGATGCCGCCCGTGGCAAAGCCAATGACCATGAGGACATTCGTCATGCCGATGGTATAGGCCGTAACGTGGCCCACGGCCGCAACAAGGCCTCCGACGGCGCCGCCAATGGCCATGCACGTCAGGCACCTGCCATATTTAAAGCCGCAACCGTACAGCGCCGGCTCGCTTACGCCGCCAAGAACACCCGAGATTGAATAGCCCAGCATGAGAGCCTTCTCGTCCTTATCCGCAACGCGGAGCGATGCGCCAAAGGGCATGCCCCAAACGGCGAACGTTGCCATCGTCGCGGCGATCAGAATGCACGAATCCGTTCCCACACTCATAAACTGCGCGTAGGCGAGCGATAGGACGACGTTGCTGACGCCCGCGATCTTAAGGAACTCCCAGCCCGCGGCAAGCCCCATGAGCGTGAGCAGCGACACGATGCCACCGGAATTGCCAAGCATAAACATAAGCTGGCCCAACAGCATGCCCAGATAGCTGCCCGCCGGTGCCGTAATACACAGCGAAACCGGAACCATGACAAGCATGGTCGCAAACGGAACGAACGAAAACGCCACGGCCTTAGGGATAACGCGCGAAAAGAAACACTCCACTCGCCATAGCACGGGCACCGAGATGAGAACCGGAATAACAGTCGTCGTGTAATCGTTGACCGGCGCGGGAAGCAGACCATACACGGAAGTCATCGATGCCCCCGTCGTCGATGCGGCATCGACGAGCTTAAGCAGATCGGGCGCAATCAATACGCCGCCCAGCATCATGCCCAGCTGCTCCGAGCAACCGAGCTGGCGGGCGGCCGCCCAACCAAGATAAACGGGCAAAAAGTAGTAGCCGGCGTTATAGAGCCAACTGTAGAACAGGCGATAGATTTCGGAATCGGCAGACCACAGGCCCAGCATGCCTTCGCCCATAATGACGGCGACGGTGCGGAACAACGCCGCGCAGACAATAAACGGCAACGCCGACATCATGCTTTTGGACAGATAGTCCACCACGGCCATGGCGTTTGATGAAACCGTCGTTGTAAACGAGGTGTTAGAAACTTGTGGCATGGAACGCCTTTCCCAATGTGACATGTGGGCTGTCCCTTTATCACATCGTGCGGTACTGACCGATTGCGCGGTACTTTTCGTAGCGGAGGTTTGTGAGGGTCGCGTCATCGAGCCGCCCAAGCGTATCGAAGGCATCAAATGCCGAGGACATGACGGCGCCGGCGATCTCCTCATGCGACAGGCCCCTATCGTCGACAATGCCGTCGATGATGCCGAGCGCCAACAGATCGGGGGCCGTGAGCTTAAGCGCCTCGGCGGCCTCATCCGCGCGCTCGGTATCCTTCCACAGAATCGACGCACAGGCCTCGGGGCTCACGACCGAATAGGCCGAGCTCGAGAGCATCAGGATGCGGTCGGCCACGGACAGCGCCAGCGCGCCACCAGAGCCGCCCTCGCCTGTTACCACCGAGACAATCGGCGTCTTAAGGCCGCTCATCTCCATGAGATTCCGGGCAATCGCCTCGCCCTGGCCGCGCTCCTCGGCACCGATGCCGCAAAACGCGCCCGAAGTATCGACCAGGCACAGAACCGGTCGACCAAACTTTTCGGCCTGGCGCATAAGGCGACGCGCTTTGCGGTAGCCCTCGGGATGTGCCATACCAAAGTTGCGACGCATGCGCTCTTTGGTCGTGGTGCCGCGCTCGATGGCGATAACCGTCACAGGACGTCCGTCTTTCCAGCCAATGCCACCCACCACGGCGGCGTCATCACCAAAGTAACGGTCGCCATGCAGCTCCACAAATCCGTCCAAGCCCAGCGAGATCATCTCACCCGCCGTGGCACGATCTGCCGAGCGGGTCTGCTTGACAATCTCGAGCGCGGTTTTTGGTGGCGCCGAGCGCTTAAACAAGTGTCCCAGCTTTTTGCCGCGGCGACCCGTATGCACGATTTCATGCGGTGCCCCCAGGCCGGGCGCGTGCCCTTCGTGCAGCGCCAGCAGCTCGCCTACCGTGAGCGCAATCTCGCCACGCGGAACAACGGCATCGCAAAAGCCGTGCTCCATCAAAAACTCGGAGCGCTGGAATCCCTTGGGCAGTCGCTTGTGCATGTTCTGCTCGATCACGCGCGGGCCGGCAAATGCCGTCAGGGCATCGGGCTCGGCCAGGATAATGTCACCCTCCATGGCAAAGCTCGCGGTTACACCTCCGGTCGTGGGGTCGGTGAGCACCGTGATATACAGGCCGCCCGCCTCGCTGTGGCGCCTAACCGCCGCAGAAATCTTGGCCATCTGCATAAGCGAGGTCACGCCCTCTTGCATGCGCGCACCGCCCGAAACGGTAAAGCCGACAACTGGCAATCCCAGCTCGGTCGCACGCTCAAATGCGCGACAGATCTTCTCGCCCACCACGGAGCCCATCGAGCCCATCATAAAGCTAGCGTCCATAAAGAAGAGCGCGGTATCGCAACCGCAGATTTTGCCCCTGCCGCACACAACGGCATCGCGCTCGCCCGAACGCTCGCTCACGCTCTTGAGCTTATCGGCATAGCCGGGAAACGAAAGGAAGTCCTCCGACGCCAGATTGGCATCCCATTCCTCAAACGTGCCCTCGTCGACCGTCATGCGCATGCGCGCGCGACCGCTCACGCGAAAGTGTTTGCCGCAACGGGGGCAGACCTCGAGGTTGTCGTGTAGGCGTGCCTCATCGATCACGCGGCGGCACTCCGGGCACTTGATAAACACGTGGCGCGCGGGAAACTCGGCGCACGACTCGGTCATCGGTCCCTCGAGGACGTTGACCGTCTTCGCTTTTCTATTCATCAGCATAGAGATGCCCCATCAGATCGGTGTGATACATGCCCGACAAGAACTCGTCGTTTGCCAGCACGTCGAGCTGAAGCTCGCTGTTTTCGCTCACGCCCTCAATCACGAGCTCGCCCAGGGCCGAGCGCATCTTGCGAATGGCGCCGTCACGCGTGGGCGCACACACGATGAGCTTGCCAAGCATGGAGTCGTAGTACGGCGGAACTTTCGCACCGGTAAACATGGCGGAATCCCAGCGCACGCGCGGACCACCCGGCACACGCAACGCGGTGACCGTTCCGCATGACGGCAGAAAGTCCGGCGTTTCGGCATTGATGCGGCACTCCATGGCGTGGTTGCGGACCGGCATGTCCTCCTGCTCAAAGGGCAGAGGCTGGCCGGCTGCCACGCGCAGCTGCCACTTGACCAAGTCGGTATCGGTCACAAACTCCGTAACCGGATGCTCCACCTGCAAGCGCGTGTTCATTTCCATAAAGTAGAAATTGCCGTCGTCCGAATACAGGAACTCGATGGTACCGGCTCCTTCGTAGCCGACGGCACGAGCCAGGTCACGCGCTGCCTTGTGCATGCGAGCACGAATGTCGTCGTGTCCATCGAGGCACGGCGCGGGGCTCTCCTCGATCAGCTTTTGGTTGCGCCGCTGCACCGAGCACTCGCGCTCGCCGAGCGAAAACACATGGCCCTGCTTATCGGCCATAATCTGCACCTCGACGTGGTGCGCCGGCGCGACAAACTTCTCCATGTAGCACTCGCCGTCGCCAAAAACGGCCTCACCCTCGGCGCGTGCTTCAATAAAGGCCTTTGCCGCATCTTCCACGCGCTCGACCTTACGAATACCGCGACCGCCGCCGCCCGCACGCGCCTTAATAAGCACGGGGCAGCCAATGCGCTCAGCCTCGGCCGTTGCGTCCTCGGGACTTTTGAGCAAATCGCAGCCCGGCACGATGGGCACGCCCGCCGCGGCAGCCGTTCGACGTGCGGCGTCCTTGTCGCCCATGCTGTCGATCACCTTGGCCGAAGGACCGACAAACGCCAGGCCATACTTGTCGCAGTCGCGTACGAAGCTCGCCTTCTCGGAGAAAAAGCCATAGCCGGGATGAATTGCCTTAGCTCCCGACTTTACGGCACAGGTGAGCACGGCATCGTCGTTGAGGTAGCTCTCGGCAAGACGCGGGCCACCGATGCAATATGCCTCGTCGGCAAGCTGCACGTGCAGCGCGTCCGCATCGGCCGTGGAATAGACGGCGACGGTCTTGATGCCCATATCGCGGCACGCGCGGATAACACGGACCGCGACTTCGCCACGGTTGGCAATGAGCACTTTGTCGAACATGAAGCCTTCCTTAACTTTCGTGCATGAGTGCAAAGGACATATCGGCGCGGCAGCAAACCTCACCGTTGACGCTCGCAGTACCCGTCGCAAAGCGGAACGGCCCGCGCGCACGCGTGATGGTGCACACCAGATCAACCGTGTCGCCCGGGCGCACCGGACGCTTAAAGCGCACCTTATCGAGGCTCGTATAGAACGGCGTCGCGCCGCGCGCCTCCTCATCGCCCATCAGCAGCACGCAGCAGTTCTGGGCGAGCATCTCGCACTGAATCACGCCGGGGACGACCGGGTTTCCCGGAAAATGCCCCTGCAAAAAGTACTCGTCGCCCGTAATCGTGATCTTGCCGTGGGCCTCGTCGCCCACCAGCTCGGCCTCGTCGAGCAAAAGCATCGGCTCGCGATGCGGTAACAGCTTCTTGAGCTCTTCTTTGTTCATGGATATCACCTATCCGATCCTCATGAGGCAGCTGCCGAACTCCACGAGGTCGCCGTCGGCCACGCAGATCTCGAGCACCTCGCCATCCGCCTCTGCCGTCACCTCGTTGAGAACCTTCATGGCCTCGATGATGCAAAGGGTCTCGCCAGCCTTGACCTTGGAGCCCACGCGCACAAACGGTTCGTCGCCCGGCGCCGGGGCAGCATAGAAAACGCCGACCATGGGAGCGGCCACCTCGGTGCCCTTGGGCTCCGGTGCGGCGGCAGGTGTCTGCGCGGCGGGCTCCGGTGCGGCGGCAGGCATGGCGACGGGAGCCACCGCCGGAGCAGTCACGGCCCCCGGCATAGGCATGGGCACGGCAACCGGCTGCGCGGCGCTCGCGCGCTCGAGTTCGACCGCGGTGCCATCGGGCTCCTCAACGCGTACACGCGTGAGGCCGCGGTCCTCCATAACATCGGCTATCTCGGCAAGTCTTTTGGAATCCATGCTCTAGCTCCTTGCATATCTACGCAGCGCGATGGCGGCGTTGTGCCCGCCAAAGCCTAGGTTGGTCGAAAGCGCCCAGGTAAGGTCGGAGCGAACCGCGCGATTGGGCGTGTAGTCAAGATCGCAGGCGGGATCGGGCGTGTGGTAGTTAATGGTCGGCGGCACCACGCCCTGCTCGAGCGCCATGGCGCAGGCCATGACCTCGATGGCACCCGTAGCACCGATCATGTGGCCGGTCATCGACTTGGTCGACGAGACGTGCGCGGCGCGTGCCGCGTCCTCGCCGAGCGCACGCTTTATGCCCGCCGTCTCGGACGAATCGTTGAGCTTGGTCGAGGTGCCGTGAGCGTTGATGTAGAGGCCCTCGGAAGGCTTGACGTCGCCCTCGGCAACCGCCAGCGATATCGCGCGGGCAATGCCGGCAGCCTCGGGATCGGGGCTCGTGATGTGATAGGCATCATCGGTGTTGCCGTAGCCCACGACCTCGGCATAAATGTGCGCACCGCGCGCCTGCGCATGCTCCATGCTCTCGAGAACCAGCACGCAGGCGCCCTCGCCCATCACAAAGCCGTCGCGGTCTGCATCGAACGGGCGGCAAGCCGTCGACGGGTCAGGATTAGTGGTGAGAGCACGGCAGGATGTAAAGCCCGCAACGGCATCGGGGATGATGGCCGCCTCGGCACCGCCGGCGAGAATCGCATCAGCATAGCCATGCTTGATGGCGCGGAACGCCTCGCCCACGGCATGAGCAGACGTCGCGCAAGCGGTCACCACGGGCAGGGTCGGGCCTTTTGCCTTGTGGCGTATCGCGATGTTGCCTGAAGCCATGTTGGGAATCATCATCGCAATCATATAGGGCGATGCACGGCGAGGCCCTCGATCGGCAATCGTGTGGACGTTGTCGACGAGTGTCTGCATGCCGCCCACGCCTGAACCCACGTAGACGCCCAGGCGCTCGCGATCAATGGCGCCCTCGACATCAAAGCCCGCATCGTGCATGGCCTCGTCCGACGCTGCCAGGGCAAACTGGACGCAGGGGTCCAGGTGCTTGGCGTCACGCTTGCCAAAGTACTCGTTGCCGTCAAAGCCCTTGACCTCGGCCGCCACCTTAACGGCAAACGCATCGGTATCGAAGCGCGTGATCGGGCCGATGCCGCACGTGCCGGCGCACATTGCCGCCCAGGTGGCAAGCGCGGTGTTGCCGAGCGGCGATACGGCACCGATGCCGGTGATTGCAACTCTCTGTTCCATCATGGTCTCCTCATCCAAGCCGTTGTGTGGCTCTGGTTTCTACATCGCCATTCCGCCGTCGACGCGTACGACCTCGCCCGTAATGTAGGCAGCCGCATCGCTCGCCAAAAAGCGCACCACGCCGGCCACTTCCTCGGGGCGCGCCATGCGCTTTAGGGGAATCTGTTCCTCGGTTGCCGCGCGAACCTTCTCCGAGAGCCTTGCCGTCATATCCGTCTCGACAAACCCGGGGGCGACCGCGTTCACTCGTACGCCGCGGGGCGCAAGCTCGCGCGCTACCGCCTTGGTAAGCCCTATCACGCCCGCCTTGGAGGCAGCGTAGTTGGCCTGCCCGGCATTGCCCATCAGGCCCACAACCGAGCTCATGTTGATGACGCAACCGCCGCGCTGGCGCATAAAGGTCTTGGTGAGCGCGCGCGTCGTATTGAACGTGCCCTTGAGATTGACGTTGAGCACGCGGTCGAAGGCATCGTCGCCCATACGCATGAGTAGGCCGTCGTGCGTGATGCCGGCGTTGTTGACGAGCGCCCAAATGGAGCCAAAGTCGTCGAGGACCGTCTCCACGCATGTGTTGACGGCGGCGGGGTCGGCCACGTCACATTGATATGCGCGCGCCGTGGCGCCAAACGCCTCGCAGACCTCGCACGTCTCGCGCGCCGCATCGACGCTGCCGGCATAGACGACGGCGATATCGTAGCCATCCTCCGCCAGGCCCACGGCACAAGCGCGACCGATGCCGCGCGAGCCGCCCGTGACAAGCGCCACGCGACGTGAGTCGTTGCGTTCGAGCGCGCCGTTGTTCAAGTTGCCCATGTCGTTCCTTTCGGGTTACAGCCCTGTGGGCTATGCGAGCTCGTCGGCAATAGCTGCGACCTGCTCGGCCGTTTCGCACGAATACACGCGAACGTCGCTCAGCGTACGCTTGACCAGGCCGGACAGCGTTTTGCCGGGGCCGACCTCAATAAATGTGTCGATGCCTTGATCCTGCAGAGCATGCAGCGTATCGACCCAGCGCACGGCATTGCTCACCTGATTGGCCAAGACATCCGATGCCGTCTGGGGGTCCGCCGGATAGGGCGCCGCTGTCATATTTGCCAAAACAGGAATGAGCAACGGGGACGGCGCGTGACCGGCCTCAATATATGCGGCAAGGCCACAGGTCGCCTCGGCCATATAGGGGCTATGAAATGCACCCGACACCGCGACCTTCATGGCGCGGCCGCCAGCCTCTTTTACTAGGACGTCGAGGGTCTGCAGCGCATCGGGCGCTCCGGCCACAACCGTCTGCTGGGGACTGTTGTAGTTGACCGGCCAGCAGTCCTCGCCGGCCTGCGCAGCCAGGTTCTCGACTTGCGCAGCATCAAGTTTGATGACGGCGCGCATGCCGCCAGGGTGACGCTCGGCCGCCGTGGCCATCAATGCCGCGCGCTCACACACGAGCTCAAAACCCGCTCGCGTATCGAATGCCCCCGCAAAGCTGAGTGCAGCGACCTCGCCCAGCGAGAATCCCGCACAGGCGGCAGGCACCACGCCGCGCTCGCGCAGGGCGACGGCGACAGCCAAGTCGTGCACGAACACGCAAGGCTGCGTGTTCTCGGTCTGCGAGAGCTCCTCCTTGGAGGCGCTCCGGCACTGCTCGCTCGTCCCCGGGCGCACCTCGTCGGCAATGGTGAACACCTCGGCGGCCGCCGGCGATGTCTCGATCAGGTCGACGCCCATCGCGGGGTGTTGGACACCCTGGCCGGCAAACAGAAACGCTACGCCACCCATGCGGACGCACCCTTCAGGACGCGCTCGGCGCCATCGACCAGATCGTCAACGATTTCGCGTGCGCTCTGGCGCTCGCTAACCATGCCGGCAATCTGTCCACACAAAAACGAACCCTCTTCGTAGTTGCCGTCCTTGGCGGCCTTACGCAGCGCACCGGTTCCCATAGCACCGAGCTCCTCGGCACTCGCGCCGGAACCCTCGCTCTTGGCATAGGCGTTGGTGAAGGGGCTCTTGAGGGCGCGCACTGGATGTCCCGTCGAGCGACCGGTCGCACGCGTTGAAGTGTCGTTGGCCTTCAGGACCATCTCTTTGTACTGCTCCGAGACGGTGCACTCGTCTGCGACCAGAAAGCGCGTACCCACTTGCACGCCTTCGGCGCCCAGCATAAAGGCGGCGGCCGTGCCGCGGCCGTCGGCAATACCGCCGGCGGCCACGACGGGAATGTCAACCGCATCGACGACCTGCGGCACCAGTGCCATCGTCGAGGTCTCGCCAATATGGCCGCCCGATTCGGTACCCTCGGCAACAACCGCCGTGGCTCCACGACGTGCCACGAGGCGCGCCAGCGCCACCGAGGCAACGACCGGGATGACCTTGATGCCCGCCTCGTTCCACGCCTTCATGTACTTGGCGGGATTGCCGGCGCCCGTCACGACGACCGGCACTCGCTCGTCAATCACGACCTGTGCAACCTCGTCGGCGAACGGGCTCATGAGCATGACGTTGACGCCAAAGGGCTTATCCGTCCTGGCGCGCAGCTCGTGAATCTGGTCGCGCAGCCAGTTGGCGTCGGCGTTCATGGCCGCAATGATGCCTAAGCCACCCGCCTCGGACACTGCGGACGCCAGCGAGGCATCGGCAATCCAGGCCATACCGCCCTGGAACACGGGCTTTTCGATGCCGAGCAGATCGCAGAGAGGAGTCTTGAGCATCTCTACTTCTCCAATGCCGCCTCGACCGTATCGGCGAACTCGCCGACCGTCTTGGGGTTCTCCTCGGTATCGAGCTGGATGCCAAACTCGTCCTCGACGGCGACGAGGATCTCGACGGTGCCCAGGCTGTCGAGACCAATCTCCTCGAGCGTGGACTCGGGCTTCATCTCAACGTCGTCAAGACCAGCGGTCTCGCGGATAACGTCGCAAACGCGCTCGAAGGTCTTCTGATCTGCCATGGTAGTTCTCCTTTGGTTGTGCCCTAGGGCGTTTTTATTTCCTATGTGCGACTACTTCCAACGAAGCAGATAGCCACCTATATCCAGACCGGCGCCAAATCCAACCAAGGCGATCGTGTCGCCCGTGTGAAGTGCACCGGCGTTTGCCAGCCGGTCGAGGGCAAGCGGAATGCATGCGCTCGAAATGTTGCCGGTCTCGCGCAACGTGCGAACCACACGCTCGTCCGGCACGCCCAGACGCTTGACCGCCTGGCTCAGGATTCGTTCGTTAGCCTGATGGAATACAAAATGATCGATGTCTTCGACCAAAATGCTCGCATCGATTGCAAGCTTATGGACCGTGTCACAGATGGCGTTGACGCCGAACTTGAACACGCGGCGGCCATTCATGGACAGCACGCTCGCGCTATCTGCGGAAGCCTTAAACGGCGAGGTACCGACCAGACCGGGAACGCGCAACGTCTCGACGTCGGGCGCCGTCGAAAGCTCAACGGCAAGGGGGTTGTCTCCCCCAGCTTCAATCACTGCGGCGCCTGCCCCATCGCCAAATAGCACGCAGGTGGCACGGTCGGTCCACTCGAGCGCGCGCGTCATCTGCTCGGCAGCAACAACAAGCACGCGCTCGGCACGGCTGCGGGCGATATAGCCCTCGGCGACATCGAGCGCAAATACGAAGCCGGCACAAGCCGCCGAGACATCGAAGGCAGGGCACGTCGCGCCTAGTCGCTCAGCAACGGCACACGCCTCGGCGGGAACAAGGTGGTCACCCGTCGTCGTCGAGCAGACGATCAGATCCAGCTGGCTCGCGTCGATTCCGGACACCTGGAGTGCCCGCTCGCTCGCTGCTACGGCAAGGTCGTCAAGTGACTCGGTGGTGCAGACGTGGCGGCTCTTGATACCTGTGCGAGTAAAAATCCACTCATCCGAGGTATCGAGGAACTCAGACAGCTCGTCATTGGAAACACTGCGCTCAGGAAGTGCCGAACCTGTTCCAAGAATCGTGAAACCCATCACTAACCTCCTTTGAGTTGTTGACGTGTTTACATCGACCAAGAGAGGATAACGCATTTCAGTCTTTGTTGACGTGTTAACATTAAATTGTCCAAATGCGACAAAGGCTTCACATTGTGTCTATCTCTCGACACCATTGCGTCATTCACTTATTCAATAAGGAGGTAGCAGCCGCTATGGATGCCCAATTAACGATTGTCGATGTAACCGGATCGACCAACGATGACCTGCTCGAGGCAGGAAAACAGGGTGCGCCGCACGGCACAGGACTTGCCGCCCGCGCGCAAACGGCAGGACGCGGCCGGCGCGGCCACAAGTGGGATTCAACCGCCGGCAACCTATTGCTTTCGATTGTCCTGCGTCCATGCGTTAATCCCGCAAAGTACTCTGGTCTTGCCGCCGTCAGCGGCCTAGCGGTGCTCGAAGCACTCGAAAAGCAAGGCCTTGCAAGCGAAATAGCCCTCAAGTGGCCCAACGACCTGGTCGCGCGAGGACGCAAGCTCGGCGGCATTCTGGTCGAGGCCGCACGCGATAACGAAGGCAAACCTTTCGCCGTCTGCGGCATTGGTGTCAACGTAAACTACACGCCCCAAGAGGTGCCCGATGGCGGCCTGACGGCAATTGGCCTCTCGGACCTCAACGAGAGCGTTCCCGCCGTCGACATGCTCCTCGATGAGGTCTATCACGCAGTTATAGACGCTGTAGATGCCTGGGCAGAACGCCTCAACGCCAAGGAAGAAGACGCCGGTCCGCTCGCGCCCGTCCACGACGAATATATCGCTCACCTCAATTGGATCGGGAAGCACGTTATCGCCCGCTCCCCCGCTGGAGACGAGCTGGCACGAGGCATATTTAGAACGGTCGACGATTGCGGCCGCGCATGCATTGAGACCGAGAGCGGCTTGTGCGTCTTCCACTTCGAAGAAGCATCCTTGCGCCCCCTGAGCGAATAGGGCGCCGCAGCCGTCGGCTCGGCAGACGAATTCGCTATCCCAAAATCTAAACTCAAAACAAAAGGGCCCCGCTGCCGTTACGGCAGCGGGGCCCTTTAAGCTATGAGCGATATCGCTTAGAGCTTGATGTCGATGTCGACGCCAGCGGGGAGGTCGAGACGCATGAGCGAATCAACGGTGCCCGAGGTGGGGTCGAGGATGTCGATGAGGCGCTTGTGGGTGCGCATCTCGAACTGCTCGCGGGAGTCCTTGTTCACGTGCGGCGAGCGGATAACCGTGTACAGGTTGCGCTCGGTGGGCAGGGGGACAGGACCGGAAACGCGAGCGCCGGTCTTCTGAGCGGTCTCGACGATGAGCTTCGCGGACTGATCGACGACCTCGTGATCATAGCCCTTGAGGCGAATGCGGATCTTCTGGGTAGCCAACTTAAACCTCCAAAGAGTGCGAGAGATGTTCTCGCGGATTACGTAACAGGGAGCTCGAACTTAGGCGTTCTTGCTCATGACCTCGTCCACGATGGACTTGGGCGCGGGCTCATAAGAGTCGAACTGCATCGTGTAGGATGCACGGCCCTGGGTCTGGGAGCGAAGGTCGGTAGCGTAACCGAACATCTCGCCCAGCGGCACCTTGGCACGGATGAGCTTGCTGTTCTTGCGATCCTCCATGCCCTCGATCTTGCCGCGGCGACCGGAGAGGTTGCCCATAACGTCGCCCATGTACTGCTCGGGGGTCTCGACCTCGACAGCCATGATCGGCTCGAGCAGCTGCGGATCGGACTTCTTGAGGGCGTCCTTGATAGCCATGGAACCGGCGATCTTGAAGGCGGCCTCGGAGGAGTCGACCTCATGGTAAGAACCGTCGAACAGGGTGACCTTGACGTCGAGGACCGGGAAGCCGGCGATAACACCGGTGTTCAGGGCCTCCTGGATGCCCTTGTCGATGGACGGGATGTACTCCTTGGGCACGACGCCGCCGACGATAGCGTTGACGAACTCGTAGCCGAAGCCCTCCTCCATCTTCTCGAGCTTGATGACGGCGTGGCCGTACTGACCGCGACCACCGGACTGCCGGACGAACTTGCCCTCAGCCTTCTCGACGTCGTGACCAGCGGTCTCGCGGTAGGCAACCTGGGGCTTACCAACGTTAGCGTCAACCTTGAACTCGCGGAGCAGACGGTCGACGATGATCTCGAGGTGCAGCTCGCCCATGCCGGCGATGATGGTCTGGCCGGTCTCGTGGTTGGTGGACACCGTAAAGGTCGGGTCCTCCTCGGCGAGCTTGGTCAGAGCCAGGGACATCTTGTCCTGCTCGGCCTTGGTCTTGGGCTCGATGGCAACGTCGATAACGGGCTTGGCGAACTCGATCTTCTCGAGGACGATCTCCTTGCCCTCGGTGCACAGGGTGTCACCGGTGGTGGAGTTCTTGAAGCCGACGCAAGCGACGATGTCGCCGGCGGCAGCGTCGTCACGGTCGATACGCTCGGCGGCGTTCATCTCGAGGATGCGGCCGAGGCGCTCGCGCTGACCGTTGGAAGCGTTGACCACGTAGGAGCCAGACTCGGCGCGACCGGAGTAAACGCGGACGTAAGTGAGCTTACCGACGAACGGGTCGGTCATGATCTTGAAGACCAGGCCGGAGAAGGGCTCGTCGAAGTCAGGATGACGCTCGATCTCCTCGCCGGTGTCCGGATCGGTACCGGTGACGGCCTTGACGTCGAGCGGGCTGGGCAGGTAGTCGACGACAGCGTCGAGCAGCTCCTGAACGCCCTTGTTCTTGTAGGCGGAACCCACGAAAACGAGGTTGAGCTCGTTGGCCAGGACGCCCTTGCGCAGAGCAGCCTTGAGCTCCTCGACGGTGAAGTCCTCCTCCATGAGGATCTTCTCCATGAGCTCGTCATCAAAGCTGGCAGCAGCGTCGAGGAGCTCCTCGCGCTTGGTGGCAGCGATGTCAGCGAACTCAGCCGGGATCTCGTCCATCGGCTCGGGGTAGGTCATGCCCTTCTCGTCGGCCTTGAAGTCCCAAGCGGTCATGGTGACCAGGTCGATGACGCCCCAGAAGTTGTCCTCGGCGCCCATCGGGACCTGAGCGGCCACGGCGTTAGCGTCGAGACGGTCCTTCATGGTCTCGATAGCGTTGAAGAAGTCAGCGCCCACGCGGTCATACTTGTTGATGAAGGCGATGCGGGGGACGTTGAAGGTGGAAGCCTGACGCCAAACGGTCTCAGACTGGGGCTGGACGCCGGCAACGGCGTCGAAGACGGCGACAGCACCATCGAGGACGCGCAGGCAGCGCTCGACCTCGGCGGTGAAGTCAACGTGGCCCGGGGTGTCGATGATCTGGATGCGGTAGTCCTTACCGTCCTTGTTCCAGAAGCACGTGGTAGCAGCGGAGGTAATGGTTACGCCACGCTCCTGCTCCTGAACCATCCAGTCCATGGTGGCAGCGCCCTCATGGACCTCACCGATCTTGTGGGTCTTACCGGTGTAGTAAAGAATACGCTCGGTCGTGGTGGTCTTACCAGCATCGATGTGAGCCATGATGCCGATGTTACGGGTATCGGAAAGCTTGTACTTAGGCTTAGCCATGTTAGTTCCTTACCTTAACTTACCAACGATAGTGAGAGAACGCGCGGTTGGCCTCGGCCATCTTGAAGACGTCCTCACGCTTCTTGACGGAAGCGCCCAGGCCGTTGGAGGCGTCGAGGATCTCGTTGGCGAGACGCTCGGCCATGGTCTTCTCCTTGCGAGCGCGGGAGAAGTTGACGATCCAGCGGATGCCCAGAGCGGTGGAACGACGGGAGTTGACCTCCATCGGGACCTGATAGGTAGCGCCACCGACACGCTTGGGCTTAACCTCGAGCGTGGGCTTGACGTTGTCCATAGCCTTCTTGAAGGTAGCGAGAGCGTCGCCGCCCTCGGACTTCTCGGCAACGATCTCGAAAGCGGTGTAAACGATGCGCTCAGCGGTAGCCTTCTTGCCGTCAAGAAGGACCTTGTTGATGAGCTGAGTCACCAGGCGGTTGTTGTAAACGGCGTCAGGCTGAACCTCACGACGATTAGCTGCTGCACGACGCGGCATGTGAAATCTCCTTAAGTGTCTACCGTGCGGCGCTCAAGACGGCACACGGCGAAAGTATCAAAACGTTATCTGGCTTATTTGGCCTTGGGGCGCTTAGCGCCGTACTTGGAACGGGCCTGCATACGGTTCTGGACCGGAGCAGCGTCGTAGGCGCCACGGATGACGTGATAACGGACACCAGGGAGGTCACGGACACGACCGCCGCGGACGAGCACGATGGAGTGCTCCTGCAGGTTGTGGCCCTCACCCGGGATGTAAGCAGTAACTTCGATGCCGTTGACGAGGCGAACACGGGCAACCTTACGAAGAGCCGAGTTCGGCTTCTTGGGGCTCGTGGTGAAGACGCGGGTGCACACGCCGCGCTTCTGGGAGTTGTGCTGCAGAGCAGCGTTCTTGGACTTCTTGGGCACGGAACGACGGCCCTGGCGAACCAGCTGGTTAATAGTAGGCAAAGCGTACTCCTTCTCGAATGATTCCAGCTTTCTGTAAAGTGCAACGGCTTGAATCGAGGGGTCAGCATCCCCCTACGAAACACGCAGTTCGATAGGATACGTGGCGTTAGCTGTGCCGTCAACAGACCACGCCGCCGGGCGTATCCTAAAATAGGCACATTTCCGCAAAGCCTACACAAAAGGAATCCCCTCCTGTGCGTTTGGGAGGATCCCCGGACCGGGCGGCCCAGGTTTTAAGTTTGCTGCTCTACAGTCCTGCGCAAGACGGAAAGCACATTAAGTGCTTTCCTTTGCGTGCGGAACTCGCGACAAACTTAACCCTGCGCCGCCCGGGCCGGGGATCCGACGCGCTCGTCGGGGCAACGTTACCTGCCAAAAAGGGACAGGTTTGTTTTGGTCGGTTTTATCTGCGGAAACGTCGCGCTCCAGCGGTGATCCGCCCTCATCTGTCATAGGGAAATCGGCGGCGCTTTCGGAAGTATGCGGCAAATTCTGGACCTGCCGAGCACGCCGGGGTTTTGCGATAATAAACCCGCAGGTAGAGCGCTTGAGCATATGCGGTGTGGTCGGCCCATCGAGATTTTGCCGCATACTTCCGAAATTCAGGCGAATATCGCTCAAAATAACCGTCCATATAACGCAAAATAGGCCGCTTCCCCTAGTGGGAAGCGGCCTCAAGCCTTACGAATAGACGATGGTAAAGGGTTCTTCCGTTTGAGTCTCTCCTGTTGATGTGTATCTCGTGCCCTCGAGGGTTACCGAGACCACTTGGTCGACATCAATCAACTTCGTTGGCACCCAAATGTTCTCTCCGCTATTGCGCGCATAAGAAAAATATAAGTTGAACACCCCTGCGTCGTCATCTTCGATAATCTGCTCCGATCCATCCTTGTAGGTAACCGTCAACTTCTTCGTGACTGCGTCAATGCCCAGATCATCGATGTGCGTCTGGATGGAAAACGGGCTGATCTCAAGCGGCGAGTCATCGGAGCGGAGTTCCTTAGTATCGACGTACGCTCCAACGCTAAACTCGGGCGTCGATGCCTCGAACGGCTTCGCATCCTCTCCTTCGCCCTCGGTCCACGAGATATTCCAGGTGACCGCATGTTGAAAACCTCGCTCGCGATCCATAGAAGCAAAGTACATCGTGCCATTAATGACAGTATCGCTTGAGGTGTCCTTATCAATGGTGCAGCGTGTATCAGCCCATTCCTCGCCGAAGTTCATGCTGGGTGTACCGATGCCTTGTTCTTCTTCACCATAGAGAACAAGTTCGCCTGTCTCTGCTGCCGGCTTGTAGTAGTTAACACCATTTGGATTGGACAGCGTAAACGTCACAGCACCGCAGCCGTTTTGGTCGATAGCCATATCATGAATGTCGAGTGTATAGCCGTTGCCCTCGACGGACAGATTGACCTTCTGTACTGAACCCTCCAAGCTTTGGGGCGCGATACCATCACCAAACTCTCTGGTGTAGGTATATTTAGTCCCCGACGAGCCACCTTGAGTCCAGGTAATGGACTCTCCGTTGCCATGGTTTCCCCAGGCAGAGGCAAAATAACTGGAATTGACGACGGCGTAGGCGACCCCTCCGGTCGCCAGCACTCCGGCAAGGCATCCGATCACGGCAACATACAGAGGCTTCGCGTGACCCTTTCGGCGAAGCGGCTCACCAGCAGCGGCATAAAGAACACGGTCAGCAAGATCGCTATCGGCTTGGACGGACTCGAAGGCCTGCTTGATTTGGTTGGATTTCACGGTCGCCCTCCTCTAGGATGAACTTGAGTTTCGATCTGCCGCGAGCTAAACGCGTTCGAGCTGTCGCGGCTGGTACGTGCAGCAACTCGGCAATCTCTGAAGTCGAGAAGCCCAGATAGTAATAGAGCACGATGGGGATACGGAATCGTTCCGGAAGCCGCATGACGTCCGACAGGACGGCCTTAGTCTCGTCCTGCGCCGCCAAGAGCGAATCGGTCAGATTCTCGATATCCTCCACACGCCTCCATGGCTTTCGAAAGAGAGATTTGCATTCATTGATCGTGACCCGGATAAGCCATCGACGAAGATGCTCCCAGCTTTCAAATTGCGCATCGCTTTTGAGTAACTTCAGAAAGACGTCTTGTGCGACATCGTCGGCATCGGCACGATCGCGCAGGTACGTCAACGCGATTCGAAACACGACATCCCGGTGATCTTCGACCGCCTGTCTAAATGCTTGTTCTTCCATAATCACCTCCCGGTGACATTGATGGTTCTTGATGAGGCCCTCACCATAGATACGCTCTTGTCGGGCGAATTGTTTCAAATTCAAGCAGGAAAAACCTACCAAAAAAAACCTGTCCCTTTTTTGCAAGTGATCAACGGAACACAACAGATTGAGCATACGCAAGCGAGCGGCCCCCAGAGCGTACAAGGTGGCATGAAAAAGGCAGGGCATTGACCTTTTGGTCATGCCCTGCCTTTTGAATGACAGATTGTAGCTCTGGGGGCCGCGCAGCGACGGAGGTCGCCGCCGTTCGTTAGAACAGCGGAACTAATTACTCCTCGTCGTTGTCCTTGGCCTCTTCGGCGTCGTCGGTGTCCACGAGCTGGTTGAGCAGCTCGTCAAGGGAAGCCATGTCCTCGTTGATCGCGCCGTTGGCGGGAGCCTTCTTGTCGTCGATCGGGGCGCCCAGGAGCTCCTCGTCGGCGTCGGCGTGATGCGTCGGAGCGGAGGTACCCAGCAGGATATCGTCCGGACCGTCGGGGCTAAAGACCATCTGCAGCAGCTGCGAGAGGTCTTCCTCGTCGGCAACGTCGTCGTTGTTCTCGAGGATGTAGAGCAGATCGTGGGCCTCGAGGCCGTCACGGAGCTCCTCGATCGCCTTGGCACCGATGCCATCGATGCGCAGCAGATCCTCCTCGGACTTGCCGACCAGGTCGCCGACCGTCTCGATGCCAACCTCGCTGAACTTGTTGGTCCAGCGCTGCGACACGCCCAGGTCGTCAAACAGGTACAGACGAGCCTTCTCGGCGGAGATGGTGTGGCCGTTGCGGGTGAACGAACCGTCAGCACCACCGAACTCGTCGTAGCCGGCCCAGTCGAGCTGCTGCGGGAGCTGCTCGTCCAGGTCCTTGAGCTCCACAGGAGCCCACTCGGGCAGCGACTTGGCGTTGGGCGAAGCCGGGCCGTCGATGTCCACGTAGCCGTCGGCCGTGCGATACGTCAGCTTGGCGTTGGCGTACGGCTTGAGGCCGGTACCAGCCGGGATCTTCTTACCGACGATGACGTTGGACTTAAGGTCGAGCAGGTGGTCGACCTTGCCCTCGATGGCAGCCTCGGTAAGGACGCCAGCGGTACGGATGAACGAAGCGCTCGACAGCCAGGAGTCGATGTTGGACGCGACCTTGAGCGTACCCAGGATGACGGGCTCGGCCACGGGAGCCTGACCGCCCAGACGGGCAACGCGCTCGACCTCGTCGGCAAACTCGTAGCGGTCGACGTACTGACCAAGCAGGTACTTGGAGTCGCCGGGGTTGGTGATCTGAACGCGACGCAGCATCTGACGTGCGAGCACCTCGATGTGCTTGTCGTTCAGGTCGACGCCTTGGCTGGTGTAGACGTCCTTGACGCTCTCGACGAAGGTGTGCATCGTCGACTCGATGTCGGTCAGCTTGCGCAGGTTGCGGAAGTTGACGAAGCCCTTGGTGATCTGGTCGCCGGCGCGAACCTCGCAGCCGTCCTCGATCTCGGGCATGAAGCGCACCGAAGCGGGGACGCGACGCTCGTCGAGGACACGGGTGTGATCCTCGGAGTCGGTGAGCGTCAGCACGTACTCGGACTTCTCGGGCTTAATCGAGAGGTGGCCGGAGTACGGAGCCAGCTCGGCCTCGCGACCCAGGATCTTCTCGTTGACGTTGCCGACGATATCGAACATACGGCTGACCGTAGGCAGACCCTGCGTAATATCGTCGACGCCAGCGACGCCGCCGGAGTGAATGGTACGCATCGTAAGCTGCGTACCGGGCTCGCCGATGGACTGGGCGGCAATAATGCCGACCGCGGTACCGATGGCGACCGGACGACGGGTGGAAAGATCCCAGCCGTAGCACTTCTGGCACACGCCGTACTTGGAGCGGCAGGTGAGCAGCGCGCGGAGCTTGACCTTCTTGAGGCCGGCATCGACCATCTTCTGGATGTCGGCGACCTTCTCGATGTAACCGTCCTGCTCAAAGAGCACGGTGCCATCGGGAGCCACGACGTCCTCAATGAAGCAACGGCCGACGAGGTCGGTGTTGAGGTCGGTGGTGCCGGGGATGATGAGGTTGTAGGTGACGCCCTCGTGCGTACCGCAGTCCTCCTCGCGGACGATGACGTCCTGGGCCACGTCGACCAGACGACGGGTCAGGTAACCAGAGTCCGAGGTGTGGGATGCGGTATCGACCAGGCCCTTACGGGCGCCGTAGGTCGAAATGAAGTATTCGAGCGGCAGCAGGCCCTCGCGGAAGTTCGCCTTAATGGGGAGGTCGATCGTCTCGCCGGACATGTCTGCCATCAGGCCACGCATGCCGCCGAGCTGACGCAGCTGGGTCTTAGAACCACGGGCGCCGGAGTCGGCCATCATGTACAGCGGGTTCTCCTCGTCGAACATGTCGAGCATGAGCGCTGCAACCTTATCGGTACAAGCGGTCCACTCGTTAACGACTTCGATGTGGCGCTCCGTCTCGTTGATGAAGCCCTCCTCGAAGTACTCGTTGATCTGGTCGACGTTGGCCTGGGCGCGGTCGAGCAGCCCCTGCTTCTCGGCAGGGATGAGAGCGTCCCACACCGAGATGGTGAGGCCGGCGCGGGTAGCGTAGTGGAAGCCGGAGTACTTGATGGCGTCGAGGATCGGGCCGACCTTGGCCTCGGGGTAACGATCACAGCAGTCCGCAACCAGCTTAGCCACGTCGCCCTTGACCATCTTGTAGTTCATGAACTCATAGTCTTCGGGCAGGCACTGGCGGTTGAAGATGATGCGGCCGATAGAGGTCTCGAAGCGCGCGGTCTTGTTGCCGGTGACGTCGTAGTCGACGAACTCGTTCTTGCCGTTCTTGACGCGGAAGATACGGGTGCCGTCCTCGTTGATGACGTTGGCGTTCTCGGCGGACACGCGGACCTGGATCTTGGCCTGCATGTCGACCTCGGAGCGGCAGTCATAGGCGTGCAGCGCGTCGTCGAAACTCGAGAACACGTGGTTCTCGCCCGGCAGACCGTCGCGGACCTGGGTCAGGTAGTACACACCGATGATCATGTCCTGCGAAGGGATGTTGACCGGCTTGCCGGATGCCGGCGAGCGCAGGTTGTTCGCAGAGAGCATGAGCACGCGGGCCTCGGCCTGAGCCTGGCTGGACAGCGGCACGTGGACAGACATCTGGTCGCCGTCGAAGTCGGCGTTGAAGGGCGAGCAGACCAGCGGGTGCAGGTGGATAGCCTTGCCCTCGACCAGCACCGGCTCAAAGGCCTGGATGGACAGACGGTGCAGGGTCGGTGCACGGTTGAGCAGCACGACGCGGCCGTCGATGACCTCTTCGAGGATGTCCCACACAAAAGTGGCACCACGGTCGATAGCGCGCTTGGCGCCCTTGATGTTCTCGACCTTGCCAAGCTCGACCAGGCGCTTCATGACGAAGGGCTTGAAGAGCTCCAGCGCCATGGTCTTGGGCAGACCGCACTGGTGCAGCAGCAGCTTGGGGTCGGTAACGATTACCGAACGGCCGGAGTAGTCGACACGCTTGCCCAGCAGGTTCTGACGGAAACGACCCTGCTTGCCCTTGAGGGCCTCGGCGAGCGACTTGAGCGGGCGACCGCCACGGCCAGAGACCGGGCGACCACGACGGCCGTTGTCGAACAGGGCGTCCACGGACTCCTGGAGCATGCGCTTCTCGTTGTTCACGATGATCGCAGGGGCGTCCAGGTCGAGCAGACGCTTGAGTCGGTTGTTACGGTTGATCACGCGACGATACAGGTCGTTGAGGTCGGACGCGGCGAAGCGGCCGCCGTCGAGCTGGACCATCGGGCGCAGATCGGGCGGAATGACCGGGATGACGTCCAGAATCATGTTCGCGGGGCTGTTGCCGCCCTTCAGGAAGGCGTCAACGACCTCGAGGCGCTTGACGGCCTTCTCGCGCTTCTGCTTCTGGGAATCCTCGTCGGCGATGATGGCCTTGAGCTTCTCGGCCTCGGAGGGGAGGTCGATGGCAGCGAGCAGGTCGCGGACGGCCTCGGCACCCATGCCACCCTTGAAGTACATGGAGTAGTAACGGGTCATCTCGCGGAACAGCGGCTCATCGGAGATGAGGTCGCGCTCGGTGAGCTTCATGAAGGCGTCGAAGGCGTCCGTGCGGAGCTGCTTCTCGTCCTTGCACTCTTCCTCGATGTCAACGATGCCAGAGGCGATCTCCTCGGGGGTCAGCGGCTCCTCGTCGGAGAACTCGTCAAAGTTCTCGGGGTCGCCCTGCTCCTTGAGGGACTCGATCTGGCGGGCGCACTCGGCATCGATCTCTTCCAGATCGGCGGCGAGCTCCTCGCGCAGGTCGTCAGCGTCGGCCTCGCGAGCCTCGTAGTCGACCTCGGTGATGATGTAGCTGGCAAAGTACAGAACCTTCTCGAGGTCCTTGGACTTGATGTCGAGCATACGGCTCATCGGGAAGCTCGTGGGGCTCTTGAAGTACCAGATGTGGGACACGGGAGCGGCGAGCTCGATGTGGCCCATGCGGTCGCGACGCACCTTGGCCGAGGTGACCTCAACGCCGCAGCGCTCGCAGACGATGCCCTTAAAGCGGATGCCCTTGTACTTGCCGCAGGAGCACTCCCAGTCCTTGGCGGGACCGAAGATCTTCTCGCAGAACAGGCCGTCCTTCTCGGGCTTGAGGGTACGGTAATTGATGGTCTCCGGCTTCTTGACCTCGCCGTGCGACCAGGAACGGATCTGGTCGGCGGAGGCAAGGGAGATCTTTACCGAGTCAAAATCAGTAGCTTCGAAATCTGCCACAGTCAACTACTCCTTATCAGTGGTCGTGGCGGCGACAGCCTCGGGTGCCTCGGCGGTCTCGGCATCCTGGGCCTCGACGTCGGTGTCAACGCCGGCGAGCGCAGCCAGGTCGTCGAGAGCAGAGGTCTCCTCGGCGGTCACAGGGGCGGAGGCGTCCTCGTCGGCATCGTGCATGGGCTCGATGTCCAGTGCGAGGGAGCGGATCTCCTTGACGAGAACCTTGAAGGACTCGGGGATACCCGGGACAGGAACGTTCTCGCCCTTGACGATGGACTCGTAGGTCTTGACACGGCCCACGGTATCGTCGGACTTGACGGTCAGGATCTCCTGCAGGACGTTGGAAGCACCGTAAGCGTACAGTGCCCAAACTTCCATCTCGCCGAAGCGCTGGCCGCCGAACTGAGCCTTGCCGCCCAGAGGCTGCTGGGTAACCAGGCTGTAAGGGCCGGTCGAACGGGCGTGGATCTTGTCGTCGACCATGTGGCCGAGCTTGAGGATGTAGGACGTACCCACGGTAATGGGCTCGCGGAACTCCTCGCCGGTGCGGCCGTCGAACAGACGGGTCTTGCCGCGCTCGTCAAGCTGGGTGACGAACTCGGGGCGCATGTGATCGCCAAAGGCAGCGGTGGCCTTGTTGAGCATGTTCTTGTTGGCGCGACGGATGACCTCGGCGATCTCGTCCTCCTTGGCGCCGTCGAAGACGGGCGTCGCGGTGAAGAACGGACCGGGGACATACTTGTCGGAGTCGGCATCCTCGGTATCCCAACCGCAGGCAGCAGCCCAGCCAAGGTGGCACTCGAGCAGCTGGCCGACGTTCATACGCGAAGGAACGCCCAGCGGGTTGAGGATAACGTCGATCGGGGTACCGTCAGCCATGTAGGGCATGTCCTCGACCGGCAGAACGTTACAGATAACACCCTTGTTGCCGTGGCGACCGGCGATCTTATCGCCCTGCTGGATCTTACGACGCTGGGCGACGTAGACGCGCACCTGCTCGTTGACGCCGGGGGCCAGGTCGTCGCCGTTCTCGCGGCTAAAGCGGACGACGTCGATGACGCGGCCATAAGCGCCGTGAGGCATCTTAAGGGAGGTGTCGCGAACGTCGTGAGCCTTGGCACCGAAGATGGCGCGCAGCAGGCGCTCCTCGGCGGTCAGAGCGCTCTCGCCCTTAGGCGTGACCTTGCCGACCAGGATGTCGCCAGGGCCGACCTCGGCGCCGATGCGGATGATGCCGTCCTCGTCGAGGTTGGCAAGCATGTCCTCGGAGAGGTTCGGGATCTCGCGGGTGATCTCCTCGGGGCCGAGCTTGGTGTCGCGGGCGTCGATCTCGTGACGGGTGATGTTGATGGTCGTCAGCAGGTCCTCGGCCACCAGGCGCTCGGACACGACGATACCGTCCTCGTAGTTAAAGCCTTCCCACGGCATGTAGGCCACGGTGAGGTTCTGGCCCAGTGCGAGCTCGCCGTGATCGGTCGAAGGACCGTCAGCCAGAGGCTCGCCCTGCTCAACGGTGTCACCGACGCGCACGAGCGGACGGTGGTTGATGCAGGTGGACTGGTTGGAACGCTGGTACTTGGCCAGGTGATACTCGTCCATGCCGCCGGCATGCTTGACGATGATCTTGGCGGCGTCGGCAAAGATGACCTCGCCGGCGTTCTTGGCCAGGGTGACCTCGCCGGAGTCCAGAGCGGCGCGACGCTCCATGCCGGTACCGACATAGGGAGCGGCGGGGTGAACCAGCGGCACGGCCTGGCGCTGCATGTTAGCGCCCATCAGCGTACGCTTGGCGTCGTCGTGCTCAAGGAACGGGATCAGCGTGGCTGCGACGGAGAGCATCTGACGCGGCGAGACGTCCATGTAGTCGACATCCTCGACGGGCACGTCGGCGGGAGCGCCGAAGGAGCCGTCGAAGTCGCGGGTACGGGCGATCACGGTGTGCGGACGGACGATCTTGCCCTCGGCATCGGTCGTGATGAACTCGTTGGTCTTGGGATCGAGCGGCGTGTTGGCCGGCGCGATGACGTGCTTCTCTTCCTCGTCAGCGGTCATCCAGTCGATCTGATCGGTGGCAACGCCGTTCTCGACGCGACGGAACGGGGCCTCGATGAAGCCGTACTCGTTGACGCGGGCGTAGAGGGCGAGCGAGCCGATCAGGCCGATGTTGGGGCCTTCGGGGGTCTCGATCGGGCACATGCGGCTGTAGTGCGAGTTATGAACGTCGCGGACGGCCGTCGGCACGTTGGTGCGGCGGCTGGAGCCGGACTTGTGGCCTGCAAGACCACCAGGGCCGAGTGCGGACAGACGGCGCTTGTGGGTCAGACCGGTCAGGGGGTTCGCCTGGTCCATGAACTGCGAGAGCTGCGAGGAACCGAAGAACTCCTTGATGGAGGCCACGATCGGGCGGATGTTGATGAGCGACTGCGGGGTGATCTCGTCGATGTCCTGGGAGCTCATGCGCTCACGGACGACGCGCTCCATACGGCTCATGCCGATACGGAACTGGTTGGCGACGAGCTCGCCGACGGTACGGATGCGGCGGTTGCCGAAGTGGTCGATGTCGTCGACCTTGAAGCCCTGCTCGCCGGCAGCGAGGGACAGGAGGTAGCGCAGCGTCGCGACGATATCCTCGTCGGTGAGCACCGTGACCTCTTCCTCGGTGGTGAGGTTGAGCTTCTTGTTGACCTTGTAACGACCGACGCGGGCCAGGTCGTAGCGCTGCGGGTTGAAGAGAAGACCCTCGAGCAGGCTGCGGGAAGCGTCCACGGTGGGAGGCTCGCCCGGGCGCAGACGACGGTAGATCTCGATGAGGGCGTCCTCGCGAGTGAGAGCGGTGTCGCGCTCCAGGGTACGCTTGATCACATCGGAGTTACCGAGCAGCTCGATGATGTCGTCGTTGGTGACGGCGATGCCAAGGGCGCGCAGGAACATCGTGGCGCTCTGCTTGCGCTTACGGTCGATGGAGACCATGAGCTGGTCGCGCTTGTCGACCTCAAACTCAAGCCAGGCACCGCGGGACGGGATGATCTGGGCCTTGTAGATCTGCTTGCCCGAATCCATCTCGGAGCTGTAGTACACGCCCGGGGAGCGGACGAGCTGCGAGACGACGATACGCTCGGTACCGTTGATGATGAAGGTGCCCTGATCGGTCATCATGGGGAAGTCGCCCATGAAGACGAGCTGCTCCTTGATCTCGCCGGTCTCCTTGTTGGTGAGACGGACGTCGGTCAGAAGCGGAGCCTGATAGGTCATATCCTTCTCGCGGCACTCCTCGACGGTGTGCGCGGGGTCGCCGAACTGATGCTCGCCGAAGGTAACCTCGAGAACATGGTTCTGGCTCTGGATGGGGCTGGATTCCTTGAACGCCTCACGAAGACCCTCGTCCTTAAAACGCTCAAAGGATTCCCTTTGAACAGAGATAAGGTTGGGGAGCTCCATGGCCTCCGGGATTTTCCCGAAGCTGACGCGCTTGCGCTCAGTGGCAGTGTATGCGTAGGTCACCAGGTTTTTCCTCCTTCACGGAAATGCTCGGTGGGTTGGCGAGGCATAGCTTCGCCAGTTATCGCAACCTAATAGTTTATCAGGTACCGACCGTTGGGCAAGAAAAGCCTTGACGCGATTGAGTTTTTGGAGTAGCAAAGTTTTTCGACAGAAAAGGTGCAGGTAGATACGTATATATCGAACACCTGTTCATATATTTTCTGTGAACAGAGCTGCTGATGCATACCGCTGAGTTGCGAAATGGAAGCGCGGGCACAGCCCAAATAAAAAACGGGTGCAGACCGAAGTCCGCACCCGTTTGCCTACCGCCCCGGACAACCACGCGAAAAATCGGAACGCACGTGTCTGAGCGATAGACGAAAATGAAATTCAGCCGCTAGGCAGTTGCTGAGCGTTGCGAGCCCTCGAGGCGTTTCTCGTATTCCTTGAGCATCGCTCGCGACCTGTTCTCAAGCATCTCGGAGAGCTGGCGAAACGTGTTGTCAAACGCCACGATTTGATAGCCATCGTCGACAAAAGAGCCCTTGAGGTAGTTTTTGTCGACGAATCCGTTCCACCCATCGAAGCAATCGAGCCAGCACAGATTTTTCTTTGCACAGAAGAATTCATCCTCGTCCTTGCTCGAATCGCAATAATGCTGCCAGATTTTTTTGAGAACCAGGTCATACCTCTCCCCCGAATACCGGAGAAATGATTGATGCCCGCTAGGAACGGGCCCGCTAGGAACGGGCATGAAATTGCCAATGGTTGCAACCGCATGGGCGAAATCATTCAGATCATTTAATTCGTCATCGTATTCGGCCTCAGATGCCTCGACGCGCAACGAATCCCAATCGATTTTTCTGCTTTTGATATACGGCTGGTTCTCGGTCTTGCATCTCCAGAACGCCGCGCTTGCAGAAACCAAGGTTTCCGCGGAATCAACGATGTCTCTCGGATACTCATCAACAGGCCACAGGACTTCATACATATCCTGAACGGGCTTGAAGCTATATCTCTTGGCACTCGTCTTGCTGCAGTCAAGATCAAAATCACCCGAAAGCTTGTAGCACGCGAGACGCTCCAAGGCCGTTGAGGTTTCGCTCGTGTAATTCAAGATGGAGTAATCGACCAGCGTCCTCAGGTCGGTGAATTTTACTTCCTCGTCTTCTTCTCTGAGGTACACATCTACGGGACACCTCCCACCCGCGTTGCCTTTGTATAGCTCCACTGGTTTTGCCATTTCTTCTCCCCTCTCCCGCTCGCGGAATCAGCCGGCATACAGCCCAAGCTCTGCATCCGGGTAGTTAAAACCTAACACATTCGTCCGCCCTTTTAGAGCTTCCAGCCGTTGGCCTCGGCGTTTTTCAGCAGTTGCTCCCGCTCTTCGAGACGGTCGATCGCGTACTGAAGGTAGGCATCCAGAAACCCCGGAACATGAAAAGGATGAAACCTTTCGTCAAAGCCAGAAACCCCTTTGATGTGATGGAACTCAATCTCTCCGCCTTCAAAGAAGCATTCTAGACAGTTTCTCTTCGCCCAGGGCTCAAGGTCTCCAAGGGCATACTTCCCCTGTTCGGCGCCCAGCATCAAATCTGCCAAGGTCGGAGGCATCTGGTCGCAGCATCCGCCCCAATCCGAGGCGAAACGGGTTTTTCTCCCGAGACCGTCCCCGTTGCAACAGTCAACAAGGGGGTAAAGCCCTCGGTGCTGCATCCATCCTTCTGGCAGGATCCACATATTTGCTCGAGTGTACGCAAGCCCCAGAAACATGTGGAGGAGAGGATATTCCTCTTGCGGCAGGAGCCCTTCCAGCATCTCAGCAGTAAGTTTGCCCCGATAGATATCATTCTTATACCAGCGCTCGCCGCGTAGACTCAATAGCTCCCGTATGATCATCCAGGGGCTGAACATGATATCCGCGCGCCCTTTTTCATCAGATCCGAGATGCTCCTTCAGATAAAGGTAATCGATCTCGTACCCGGGATGCTGCCAATAACGGACCCAGTTGCTCAGCGGTCGATTGGGTTGGTACTCCTTCCCCAAGTACGAAGCCATCAAGTTGGCCGATGGCATCGAAATCACATCTACCATGTTTTCTCCTCCTCACACAACCGGGGTCCGGGGCGAATCGAACCACCTCGGACCCCATCATCGCACTAGCCTGTGCCGGCTACGCCCTTAACTGTCACTCCATAGGACGCTGTCAAATCAACCTTTCCGACATTCACGTTCTTGTATCCCACCTGGGTGGGCACCGTGACAACATAGGCCCCGTTCGCTCAGGTAGCCTCGCCGTCACTCCAAGTGCCGCCCGTGCTATAGAGCTGGGCGGCAACGTGGGTGCCGGCCTGCTCCTTCAACGTATCATCCTTGGCAGTCTCAGACTGCACCTCGGACGGGGTGGCGGGGCAAGCCACCGCATCGCAACTATTTAACGGTGAGATGCCAGTCGAATGTGGCTGTGCCCGCTGGGGTCTTGCCGTCCTCGGCGAGTACGGAAGTCCAGATAGTTCGAGCCGCGTACTCGCCCGAATCAAGTTTCTTCGAAAGTTCTATATGCCGAAGCTCGGCACCAGCGCGGAGGTAGGCACCCTCGGAGTTAAAAACCACCTCAGAGGACTCAAAGGAGCCATTATTGTTGAGGTCTACCGCTATGGCGGGCGCTGACAGGATGGGGTTAGACCCTTCTTTCCCGTCCACGGTACAGGTGGCGGGGAGCAAGAGCGTCATATCCTGCCGTGTCTGTCCCGCACTCCACACGATGTCAGGGGTTGCCGAATAGCTCGCATAGGAGGTCGTCAGGACGGGCTTAAAAGTGGCGCCAGATATTGAGGTCTGCCCTTCGAGGAACGCGGCAGGGCTGGAATCAGAACCGCAGAGGGTGAGGCTCAGGAGCAGCACAGCAAGGAGCAGCGGCAGCAGGAGCGGCCAGCGGCGCACATGCAGGACGGCGGCGTAGGTCGAATGGCCTGATTGGAACTCCTTAATCTCGACCACACCGCCCTCACGGACGAACAACGCACGCAGCGGGCGGCGGGCTTGCGGGTCGCGATGGTTGAGGACGTGCATAAACTCGCCATGCATGACACTCTCAACATCGCCGTGGCGCTCAAAAAAGCGGCTGAAAGCCCGGCCATAAAACTTTGCCCGCGAGAAAGCATAGAATTCGAGGTCAGGGCGCTCGGCATCATCGGCGGGCTTGCGGGCGGGGACTCGGCCAAGAACCCCATAGCGGCGAACATCTTTCCGCGAAACGTGCAGGCGTTCTACCGTTTCGGGGGCATCCTCGAACCGCCACCATTCAGGCTTATCGGATACGGTGTACAGCCACATTAGAACACCTCGGCATCCTCGAAACCATCATCCACGCCATTCGGGAACAAACCATCGAAGATACTCGGGTCGATACCCTCGTTTCGGGGGTCGGAACGATAGGGAAACATGAGGTTATATGGGTCATAGGCGGCGGGGGCATCGGCGGGAACGGCATCGCCTGCGACTATGAGAACGTCCTTGAAACCCTCGTGCGCCAAGATATAGGAGCGGTGGGCATCCTGTAGCAGCGGCAGGCATCTACGGGCTAGATTGACGGTAAGATGAGTCTTGATAGCGGACATTTCAGCACTTCCTTTCAGTGCGTAAAGGGTTCGGACGGGGGCGAAACGACCCAGGGCAGCGTTTGCAACCTCGCTACTTTCTAGGGCACCGAGAAATGAATAGCAGCTATCACCACTAATTCTTTTTCATTCGCGCCATCAGATACCTCACATCGACGCTCGCTCTTCCAGGTTCTCGAACATCCATCCGTATGCCTTTGTATACTTCAAATCGAAAACGCTGTCGTCCAGCTCTTCCTCAGAGCAGAGGCACTTCTCGAGAAACCGATTGAACCTTTTCTTGGTAAATCCGCCCCCCATCGTTCGACGGCAATAAGCCTTCAGCCCCCTTAAAACATTAAAGTCCTCGGATGCCTTATAAAACGTCAGGTCGATCTTGGCGTCATAGAGCGGAAAACCGTCTTTATCGGTCATCTCCGCCCAGTTGTCGGTCCAAAATACGGGGTCATCAATAGAGCTTGGATACACCGCATAGGCTCCATCGTATTGCTTGATACCAAAACGCGTGATGAACACATCGTGGCCACACGCGTCTTCGAGCTCAGCCACGACGTTGACCTTGAATGCCCGGTAAAACGTTTGCAGCGAAGCTGGATTGATGCGCTTGTAATCTTCGAAAAAGCTATCGAAAATCAGCCTGAGTTTCTTGTAGGCCGTTTTGTCGGAGCCCTGAAAACGCTGGAAGCCATCGCTGTTTCCCGTGAAGCCGATTACACTACTGCCCCCACCGTATCCATCGGGAGAACAGTAATAGACACCGTTGACGATGCTGTCGAGATGTCCGGAGCCAAAGCAGCCTTCGATTTCGTTGTACTTTTTCGCCGGAATAGAAACGCGCACATCCATAAGCGACTCCTCTTTCTGCCCACAAAATCGTTATCAATCCGAGCTCGTGCGAACGACATCAGGCGCGGCCCATTCGGCTCCCCTTGCTGTACTCTCTGCGGTTTTCAAGGTACGATGGTCCTCTTAGCCCAAATCCTTTCCCCGTGAACGTCGTCTGACACACCCGTCTCGCCTGAGACTCGCTCGCCCTGCTCGGCACATTTGGCATAATAGGGATTTGTATGCACAGGATTTTGTGCATAGTTTCAGATCTTCAGTAGGAGTTGAGCATGTACTCAAAACTTCTCGCGCCTTTGCTCATTGTCGAAATCTTGCGGGGGCGTACAAGCGAAGATAGCCCGATGTGCCAGAGCGATATCCAAAAGGAGCTTAAACGGGTATACAATCTTTCGCTAAGCAGAAATACGATTAGTAGTCACATCGCCACGCTCCTGGAGCACTATCCAGACAATCTGGGATACCATGAGCGTATACGAGTGCAGCCCGACGGCAGCAAGCAGACAACGATTACGCGTCTGTATTGGATACACGATTTCAGCGAAGCCGAGATCAGATTTCTCGGAGATGGAGCAATGTCGGCACCGCTTCCGCAGGTGCAGAAACGCGAGCTGCTCGACAAACTTGCATCCCTTAATCCCCAGTCGGGGGTCAGCACTCTCAAGAACGTGGTCTCGGCTGACGCCCGCAAGGAACGAACGGTTGTCAATCGGCTGCTCACCAATATCGGCATACTCGACCAGGCCATCACTCAAAAGAAGCGCATAAGGTTTCTATGGGGCAGATACGCTCCAGAGGGAAAAACACTTGCCCTCAGAAAAACGGAGCACATGAGCGAGGTCGACCCCAGGCAAATCGTAACGAGCGGTGGAAGGTACTACTTATTGGCAACGTACCCCAACAATGCCAAACAAATCTACCATTTTAGAATCGATGTGCTGTTTGATATCGAGCTGGTCGATATCAAGGTGAATAGGTCGCTAACAAAGCAGGATCTCACCGACTACCAGCAAAAACACTTTATGATGTTTCAAGGCGACACACCGGTAACCATTCGCGTACGCAACACCGCCCGCGCGCTTCTGCGCGTCTTTGACGCCTTTGGGATACATGCGCACGTCATCGCGTGCAACAGCGAGCTTATTGATCTTCAAGTCGAGGCGAACCTCAACGCCATACGATATTGGATCAGGCAAAACTCAGAGAACATCGAGACGCTCGCCCCGGAAGAGCTGCGCAAGGAGCTTGCAAAAGACGCTCAATCGATGCTTGCCCAGTACAGCAGAAATATCCCCTGATAACAAGAAACCACCGCGGTGTAGAAAACCACGGTGGTTTGTTGATCTTAGCTATTTGAACAGGCCTATCCCAAGCGTTGCCTTACTTGCGCATCAATCCGCCGCGCTCGTCGATGGCGTCCCAGAAGGCATCGGCAAAGCGGGGGTCGCTTGCAGCCATGAGGGCGTTGGTGGCCATCCAGCCAGAGGGAGTGCCGGTGTCGTAGCCCGACAGCGGGTCGATGACGACGGCGTACATGGCCTCGCGGTCGAGCGAACGGGCCATGGCGTCGGTGAGTTGGATCTCGCCGCCCTTGCCGGCCTGCTGATCTGCCAGCAGGTCCATGACCAGCGGGCTCAGCAGGTAGCGACCGACGATGTACAGGTTGGACGGAGCAGCCTCGGGAGCGGGCTTCTCGACCAGACCGCCGATACGCCAGACAGCGCCCGGCTCGGCATCGGCAACGTCCTCGACGCCCTCGAGCGAACCGACGCGCTCGCCGGCGATAACACCGTAGCGGCTGACTTCCTCGGGCGAGCAAGCAGCGACGGCGATAACCGAAGCGCCACCGTGCTCCTTGGAAACGGCGAGCATCTTGTCGCAGATGTCGCGGTTAGGTACAACGTAGTCGCCCAGAAGAACCAGGAAGTTCTCCCCTGCCACGGCGTCGGCAGCAGAGCGAATAGCATGGCCGAGGCCCTTGGGCTCGTACTGATAACGGAAGTCGACCGGCATACCGCCAGCGTGGGCGACGGCATCGGCATAGGCGTTCTTGCCGCGCTCGCGCAGCAGGTTCTCGAGCGAACGGTCGGGCTGGAAGTAGTTCAGCAGCTCGGGCTTGCCGGGCGAGGTAACGATGATGGCGTCGTCGACCTCCTCGGGGTCGAGTGCCTCCTCGACGACATACTGGATGACGGGCTTGTCGAGCACCGGCAGCATCTCTTTGGGCGTGCACTTGGTGCCAGGCAGAAAACGCGTGCCAAGACCGGCGGCGGGGATGATTGCCTTCATGTTATTCAAAGATCCTTTCGCAGGCGCAAAAGCGCCCCATGCGTGCGGCACACAGCCGCAGACCAAATTGCGATACCCAAGCATCTTACCGCTGGAACTATATGTCGCTACAAGGCAGAGACAATTCTTCAGCAGGTCAACGCAAATTATTGCTCGAATGGTGCAATTTTATTGCCCAACGGCAGGGCACCCGATACGACGCAAATCACAGAACATGGCAGTTTGAGCAACCGATGCCGAGGGACCGAAAAACAAAAAAGACGGGGCTCGCAATGCGAACCCCGTCTGCAAAGAAATCTGGCGAGAAAGCCTGATTACTTGAGGGTGACAGCAGCGCCAGCAGCCTCGAGCTTCTCCTTGGCAGCCTCGGCGTCCTCCTTCTTGGCACCCTCGAGAACAGCCTTGGGAGCGCCCTCGACGACCTCCTTGGCCTCCTTCAGGCCAAGGTTGGTGAGCTCACGGACGGCCTTGATGACCTGGATCTTGTTGTCGCCGAAGCCCTCGAGCACGACGTCAAACTCGGTCTTCTCCTCGGCCTCAGCAGCGCCAGCAGCGGGAGCGGCGACAACAGCGGCAGGAGCAGCGGCGGAAACGCCGAAGGTGTCCTCGATAGCCTTAACGAGCTCGGAAGCCTCGAGAAGGGTCATTTCCTTAAGAGCATCGATGATCTCATCGGTGGTAAGCTTAGCCATTTCTAAGTCCTTTCGGTTTCCGTGTCTGTGCACGGAGATCAGTTAAAACACGGCGCGAATGCGCCAGGGGTGCGGCGTTGCCGCCGCGGGTGAAAACAGCGACTAGGCTGCCTTCTGCTCGGAGACCTGCTGGATCGAACGAGCGAGACCAGAGGAAACGCCGTTGACGCAGACAGCGATGTCGCGAGCGAAACCGGAGATGAGACCGGCGATCTGGCCGAGAAGCTGATCCTTGGTGGGCAGCTCGGCGATAGCCTTAACATCATCAGCGGAAACGGCCTTGCCGTCGGAGATACCGCCCTTGATCTCAAGGACGCCCTTGGACTTAGCAGAGAAGTCCTTAAGGGCCTTAGCGGCCTCGACCGGCTCGGACTCGTAGAACACATAAGCGACGGGGCCGGCGAGGATCTCGTCGAGCTCGGGCTGCTCCTGGTTCTTGAGAGCGATCTTGACCAGGTTGTTCTTGTAGACCTTCATCTCGGCGCCGCACTCGCGAAGCTGATGACGCAGCTCCTGAGCCTGCTTAACCGTCAGACCGTTGTAGTTGACGACGAACAGACCGGCGTTCTCGGCGATACGGGACTCGATCTCTGCAACCTTGTCGATTTTGTACTGCTGGGGCATGAATTACACCTCCTCGAATTCTTTCCGGGCACGGTCCGCCACAAGGACGTGACGGGGGCATGTCCAAAAAGAAAGCCCCCGCGCTGCATGAGCGACGGGGGCGAGAAGACATATCTACTCGACCACCTCGGCTGGCGGGAAGTCCCATTAAGCTCGCGGGCGATGCCCGTTTGCACCGGCTGTCTCTGGCAGCGGATTCGTGCGTGAACCGAAAGTATTATGGCGGGGACCCCGGCGTCGGTCAACGGAAAACCGGGCTGCACACAATTCCACCATCCGGCCGCGCCGCCAAAGGCCAGGCGCAAGGTTTTCGCTCGGTCAAGTCCTGGCTCGCACGAAGAGCACATTAAGTGCTCTTCGGCTCGTGCGGAATCTACGAAAACCTTGCGCCTGGCCTTTGGCGGCGCGGCCTGCGTTGACTTTGGGCAGCCCGGGTTTTCGTTGGCTGACGCCCCCACTCATAATGCTTGGGTCGGTGGGCTGATGCGTTGCATCCCTGATGGCTACAAGGTTGAAACGAAGGTGGACAGACGATGGAGGCCTTCGTCTAGATCATGGTCGGAGACGCAGTAGCTTAGGCGGATGTGGCCTTCGGTTCCGAAGCAGTTTCCGGGAACTAGGGCCACGTTGGCCTCTTTGATGGCTTTGATGCAGAAGTCTTCGCTTGTTAGACCAAATTGTTTGATGCTGGGGAAGGTGTAGAAGGCGCCGGCTGGTTCCACTACGTCGAGATCCATGGCGTCTAAGGCTGCGAGTACGCGTTCGCGGCGGGCTCGGTAGACTTTGAGCATGGGGGTTGGGTCGACAGTCAGGGCTCGGGCTGCGGCGTCCATCTCGAAGGAGACGGCGCTCGATACTAGGTATTGGTGAGCTTTTGCGATCTCGGCGATGACGGGTGCCGCTGCCGCGAGCCAACCCAGGCGCCAACCGGTCATGGCCCAGGGCTTGGAGAAGCTCTCGATGACGACCGTCTGCTCACGCAGCTCCGGGTGTCGCTGGGCGAAGCGCTCGTAGCCATCCACATAAACCAGGCGGTTGTATACGTCGTCGCAGACCACGTAGATGCCCGCCTGCTCCGCCACGTGCGCCACGGCGTCGAGCGAAGCCGCGTTGAGGATACAGCCCGTAGGATTGTTGGGCGAGCAGATGACGATGGCCTTGGTCGCCGGCGTCACGCAAGCACGAAGCGCATCCTCGTCAATCTGGAATTGCGCGGGCTCCGTATCCAAAAAGACTGCTTTGGCGTGGTTGGCCACGACGATGCTCTCGTACAGGCCAAAGGCAGGCGTGGGAATAATGACCTCGTCGCCGGGGTTGAGCATAGCCATGAATGTTGCCGACAGGGCCTCGGTCGCGCCGTCGGTCAGGATGACCTCGTCGGCCGAAAACATAAGGCCCGCGTCCCCCATGTAGGCAGATAACGCCTCACGCAGGGCGGGGCGACCGTTGTTGGGCGGATAGTGCGTGTCGCCGCGGTCCAACGAAGCAGTCACCTCGGCGCTAATCACATCGGGCGTGGGAAAATCGGGCTCGCCTAGCGCGAGCGCGATGCACCCCGGATGCTGGGCGGCGAGCGCGTTGATCCGGCGGATACCGGAGGGCTTAAGCGTGGCAAGCGAGGTGTTCATGGGCAGACGCATGACGTTCCTTTCGTAAGGGTTGCACTAGGATAGCGCGGCGGGGCGCCGCCGGACGGTGTAACCTAAACGGAAACCAACCGGAAAGGAGACGGCATGGAGACGACCGCACGCGGCGATGTACCAAAAACACTGCATAACATCGCGTTTGTCAGTATTTCCGAGAGCGCCGATCTTGAGTTTTTGCTCTGGGACCTGCAGGATGCCATCGCCGCCTATGCACAGCTTTCCGGCACTGTGCTCCCCCACCCGGTCGTTTTGGAGGCGGATGATTCCGGCAGCGTTGCCGGTGCCGCCGATGGCATTGTGTTCGCCATTGAAGATGCACCCAATGATGAAGCGATGGCGCCCATTAAGCAGATGCTCGACCGCTTTGGCGGCGCAGGGACGCGTGCCTATGTTGTTGTCCAGGCCGACGTCGGCGGCCTCGAGCGAGCACACGGGCTCGTCGTGCGTCTGCGAGCGACGTGCGACCTTCGTGGGCTGTCATGGTGCGGCGGCGTTGTCGTCTGTACCGGCAGCGGCTTCGCGGCGCTTCGTCACTCACCGCGCATGGGACTCTTGCGGCGACCGTTTTCGGAAGCGATGGACAAGCTCGTAGGCGCCGTTCGTATGGGCTGTTCGGTTGAGCATGCGCAGCGACTTGGTGGTGGTAATGCCGAGGACGTCGACGCCGACGGCATGATTTGCACCGAGCCAGCCGTGCCCGCGCCGATCTGGCGAGGCGTTCTGAAACGTCTGGGCGCCCACGCTCAAACAAAAATCTAAATTAAATAACAGCCCAGTCAACGGCTTCACTCCAACGCTCGACAAGCCGCTCCAAACGCCACGCCGCGTTGGCAGGACTCGTCGACGGCAGCACGATGGCGGGTAGCCCCGTCCGCTCTTGTAGATAGCGTTTGTAGAGCCGCCCGGCCGCGCCGCCGTTGCAGATAACGACCTCAATCGGCGTGACATCGGTAATGCGCTCGACATGCGCCGGAACGACGTTTTTGATGCTCGCGTCGCTTGAGCCCTTGATGTCACAGCTCTCGATCACGTCCCACAGGGCCACGCCGCCGTTGAGCAGCATAGCCCGCTTGGCAGCAACCGAGGCGTCGAGCGTCGCGGGCTCGCCGCTCGCCAAAGAGTCTCCCTCGTTGGGCGGCACGGGCACACCGAGGCACGCGGCCATCACACGCCAAAAGCGATTCTGAGGGTTGCCGTAATAAAAGGCGTTGGCGCGCGAAAGCACCGAGGGAAACGATCCGAGCACCAAAACGCGCGAGTGCTGGTCGAACACAGGCTCAAACCCATGCTCAATATGTTGATAGCCCTCGTCGGACGCAGCCATGGCCTAGGCCCTCAACAGATAGCGCACCTCGTAGGGTGCAAGCTCAAGGGCACCCGTTAGCTCGACTGTGGGCGCGCCGTCGGCAAGTAGGTCGGCAAAGGAGCCGTTGAGCTCGCCGGCTCCAAAGGTATAGGGCTCGTTCACGGCATTGACCGCCACGAGCACCGTCGCGTCGTCGCAGGCGCGCTCGAACAGCAGCTGCTTGTTCTGAATCACCACGTTGCGATAGGCACCATAGTTGAGGGCACGGGCCGCCGCGTCGTCTGCCGAGCGCAGGTGCGCGAGCTGCTTGATGAAGGCCGTCAGCTCGTTGGGCGCAGGCTCATCGAGCGCAGGTCGCAGCGCCCAGTCACCATCGGGGCCGCCCTTTTCGCCAGGAATCCCCCACTCGCTGCCATAGTAGACGCACGGAATGCCCGGCATGCCAAAGAGCATGCCATAAGCGGGGCGCAGACAGGACTTGTCGGTAAGGATGCTCGCCAGGCGCGGCACATCGTGGTTGTCGACAAACGACAGCAGATGCTTGCCGCGATAAATGCACCACGGGTCACCGCCAAACTGGCGGTGCAGCGAGTGCGCGATCTCGAACATATTGACCGAGTTAAAGCTGGAGTACAGGCCCTTGTAGCACTCGTAGTTGGTGCAGGAGTCGAGCATCTCGTCGTTGACGATCTGGTTGTAGTCGCCGTGGAGCGTCTCGCCGATCAGCACAAAGTCGGGCTTGAGCTCACGGGCAAAGGCGTGCAGGCGGCGCATAAAGTCGCGGTCGAGCATATAGGCAACGTCCAGGCGCAGGCCGTCGACGCCAAAGACGTCGGCCCAACGGCGCACGGACTCGAGCAGGTAATCGACCACGGCGGGGTTTTGCAGGTTGAGCTTCACGAGCTCAAAATGGCCTTCCCAGCCCTCGTACCAAAAGCCATCGCCATAGCAGGAGTCGCCGTCAAAGCTGATGTGGAACCAATCCTTGTAGGGCGAGTCCCACTTGCGCTCCTGCACATCGCGGAAGGCCCAAAAGCCACGGCCCACATGGTTGAAGACCGCATCGAGCACCACGCGGATGCCATGGGCGTGCAGCGTCTCGCACACGGCGGCAAAATCGGCATCCCCACCCAGGCGACGGTCGATATGGCGCAGGCTGCGCGTGTCGTAGCCATGGCTGTCGGATTCGAGCGGCGGGTTAATGAGCACAGCACCGATGCCGAGCTCTTGCAGGTAGTCGGCCCATTGGGCGATCTTCATGATGGGCGCATCGGGGTTGGGCGCTGCGTTGGCAGCCTGGGCGAGCTCATCTTCGGCAACGGGCGCGGCGTTTTCGCGCGGAGCTCCGCAAAAGCCCAGCGGATAGATCTGATAGAACGTCGTCTCGTATGCCCACATAGCAACCTCCCGGTAAGCTCAACACAACGACATCCATTGTATGCCCGCCGCGTATCCCCTCCCCCAAAATAAGTTGCGGTGAAATAATTCCTGCTTGGGCCTTCAGAGGCCTTAAACAGGAGCTATTCCACCGCAGCTGATGAGGGGACGTGATTAGGCGACGGGCTTTGCGCGGCGTATGGCCGGGAACAGCACCGTGATGGCGAGGATGACGCCCACGACGGTAATCGCCCCGCCCGCGAAGCCAATCCAAGCGATACCGGGACCCGAAACCACGGCGCCACCGATTGCGGTGCCCGTGCCGATACCCAGATTGAACAGGCCCGAGAAGATCGACATGGCGACGGCCGACGAATCCGCCGGTGTGTACTTGATGAGCTCGGCCTGAAACGCCACGTTAAAGGCCGTGGCGCAGCAGCCCCATAGCGCGCAAACAGCGAGAACGGCGACGAGCGACGGTGCAACCGGACCCATGAGCAGCAGAGCCACCGGCACGCCGGAGAGCGTGATAGCCAAGAACGGGAAGCGATGCCCATCGAACAGACGGCCGAACAGCCAGCTTCCGAGCAGACCAGAGCAGCCGAACGCCGTCAGCGTCATGGTAATAGCGCTTGCGTCGACGTGCGCGACCTGCGCCAGGAACGGCTCGATATAGCTGTAACCCGCATAATAGCCGGTTGCCATAAAGACCGTGACCGCGTAGAGCGCGATCAGGAACGGGTTCTTGAGCAGCACGGGCAGCTGTTTGACGGTAAAGCGCTCACCCGCCGGCATAGCCGGAAACACCGCGGCTTGGTACACCACCGCGGCGGCAGAGAAGGCACCGACCACGGCGAATGTCATGCGCCAGCCCACGGCCAGCCCGATGGCGCGGCCGATCGGCAGGCCAAAAATCTGCGCGATGGACGAGCCCGTGGCGATTATGCTGATGGCGAGCGCCCCATGGCGGGTGTCGACCAGGCGCGAAGCCATGATCGAGGCGACCGACCAGAACACGGCATGCGCGCAGGCGACCACCAGACGCGCGCAAACCAAAATAGGATAGGTGGGCGCCAAGGCGGACAAGAACTGGCCGAGCGAAAACACGGCCAAAACGCCCAGCAGCATCCGCTTGAACTCAAAGCGCGAGGCAAACACCATGAGTGGCAGCGACAGCAGCATGACACCCCAGGCATAGACCGAGATCATGATGCCTGCCTGGGCCTCGGTGAGCGAGAACGATGCGGCGATATCAGTCAGAAGGCCGATGGGCATAAACTCCGACGTGTTGAACACGAACGCGCAGCAGGCGAGCCCGATAAGCGGGAGCCACTGCCTGAGTGCGATACCATCTTGTCTTGCCTGAGTCATGTAGGAAACCTCTCCGATTGTCTTGGGCGGTGGGCGATTATATAGCAACGGCCCCGCATCCGTCAGTACAGATGCGGGGCCGCAATCAACTCAATACACAGAGGTTGCGCCGTCAATTAATAGCTAAGCCAACCCCAGTAATATGCCCGCCGAATGCACGACAAACGCCACGATCCAGGCGACCGTCACCTGAAACGCGAATACGGCCACGGCATAGCGCGCGCCCAACTCGCTCTTGACGGCGCCGATGGACGCAACGCAAGGCGGGTACAGCAGCGTAAAGACCAAGAACACGTAGGCGGTAAACGGCGAAAACATGGCTGACAGTGCCGCGGGAGAGGTTGCGCCCAAAAGCACCGTGAGCGTCGAGATGACGCTCTCCTTGGCAATAAGTCCCGTGACGAGTGCCGTCGAGGCGCGCCAGTCGCCAAAACCGAGCGGGGCCAACACCGGTGCGATGATGCTACCCAGACCGGCAAGCAGGCTTTGCGACTGGTCGGCGACCACGTTAAAGCGGATATCGAACGTCTGCAGGAACCAGATGACCACCGTAGCGGCAAAGATAATGGTAAAGGCCTTGGTGATGAAGTCCTTGGCCTTATCCCATGCCAGCATCACCGTCGTCTTGACGCTCGGCAGGCGGTAATTGGGGAGCTCCATGATAAATGGCACCGGGTCGCCCTTAAATGCCGTGCGGTTGAGCACCAAAGCCGCGATGCAACCGACCGCGATGCCAATCAGATAGAGCGAGACCATGGCGGGAACCGTCGCCTGCGGGAAGAATGCTCCGCACAGCAAGCCGTAAACCGGCAACTTGGCCGAACAGCTCATAAACGGCGTGAGCATGACCGTCATCTTGCGGTCGTGCTCGGATGGGAGCGTACGGGTCGACATGATAGCCGGCACGGTGCAGCCAAAACCGACGAGCATGGGCACGAAGCTGCGGCCCGACAGGCCAAAGCGACGCAACACCTTATCCATGACAAAGGCTACGCGTGCCATGTAGCCCGAGTCTTCCAGAATGGAGAGGAACAAGAAAAGCACGACGATGATCGGCAGGAAGGTCAGCACGCTGCCCACGCCTGTGAGCACGCCGTCGACAGCCAGCGAGCGCACCACATCGTTGGTGCCGAACGCCTTGAGACCCGCATCGGCCGAGGCGATGATGGCAGCGATGCCGTCCTCCATGAGTCCCTGCAACGCCGCGCCGATCACGCCAAACGTCAGCCAAAAGACGAGGCCCATGATCACCAGGAACGCCGGAATGGCCGTGTAGCGACCCGTCAGGATGCGGTCGATCTTGACGGAGCGCACGTGCTCGCGGCTCTCGTGCGGTTTGACGACGCAGCGCCCACACACGTCGCCGATAAAGCTAAAGCGCATATCGGCCAGCGCGGACAGGCGGTCGGTGCCGGCCTCGCCCTCCATCTGGGTAATGATGTGCTCGATAGCGTCGAGCTCGTTACGGTCCAGGTGAAGCGCCTCGGTCACCAACTCGTCGCCTTCAACCAGCTTGGTCGCTGCAAAACGCACCGGAATATGCGCCGTCGAGGCATGGTCCTCGATCAGGTTGGCGATACCGTGGATGCAGCGGTGCAGTGCGCCGCCGTCCGGCCCATCGGGCGCGCAAAAGTCCAAGCGGCCGGGACGCTCGCGAAACCGCGCTACGTGCAGAGCATGATCCACCAACTCGCCGATGCCCTCGTTGCGGGCAGCGCTAATGGGGACAACAGGCACGCCCATCAGGCTCTCGAGCAAGTTGACGTCTACGGCGCCGCCGTTGGCGGTCACCTCGTCCATCATGTTGAGCGCGATAACCATGGGGCGATCGAGCTCCATAAGCTGCAGTGTCAGGTACAGGTTACGCTCGATGTTGGTGGCGTCAATGATGTCGATGATGGCATCCGGACGCTCGTCGAGGATGAACTGACGGCTCACGACCTCTTCGCCTGTGTACGGCGACAGGGAGTAAATGCCAGGCAGGTCGGTAACGCTCGCCTCGGGATGATTACGGATGGTGCCATCTTTGCGGTCGACCGTCACGCCGGGAAAGTTACCGACGTGCTGGTTGGAGCCCGTCAGCTGGTTGAACAGCGTGGTCTTGCCGCAGTTTTGGTTACCGACAAGGGCAAAATGCAGCGGTGCGCCCTCGGGCACGGCCGTTTTTGCCGCACGGGGCGAATACGTCCCCTCGCCGAGTGCCGGATGCTCCGTCGTGCCGATTGCGGCGTTAACGCGCGGACCCGTATCGGTGTCGTGCACATCCACGAGCTCAATGCGTGCGGCATCGTCCTTGCGCAGCGTCAACTCGTAGCCACGCAGGCGAATCTCGAGCGGGTCGCCCATGGGGGCGTACTTCATCATGGTGACTTCGGTGCCCGGCGTTAGGCCCATGTCCAAAATATGCTGTCGGAGTGCCTGATCGTCCGATGCCACCGATGCGACAACGGCGTCCTTTCCAATCTCGAGTGTATCGAGCTTCACGCGCTCATCCTTTCGTTAGACGCGGTTAACCGTTTACCAGGGCTAACCAACTCGTAACGACAAATGATAGCGCTCTGAACTATTTTATAAAGTCAAATACCGATGTTTACCTGCGCAAACTTTATGCGGTGCGCCCCGAAAGCTCTTTGCGCATACCGCTCAGCGAGATCGAAATGGAACCCGACCGCGCAGTAGCAGTGAGTCGATCACCCTCAACCGACCCCGTGCATGTAAAGGGCGCCTTGCCCATCAAGACGTGGGAGATAGTACCCGAGAGCTCAAAGAAATCGCACTCAGCGCGGGCACCCGAGAGAGCGATATTGAGACCCCTGACGTTTAGTACTGCCCTGAGCGCGCCGTTCACCCCATGTGAAAACGTCACCTCGCCGCGCTTGCTCCCCACCGGCGTCTGGGCCAAAACCACATACGTACCCTCAAGCATGGCTCCTCCTCTAAGCAGACTTTTTGAAACGGGCAAGTAGTCTACTTTTACATATGGCGTTCCAGGAAGCGGAAGGCCAGACGGATCCAGGGACGGACGGAAACCTGCTTGTCCTCGTTGTCGACCGCGGTATTGGCGTTGCCGAGCGAAAGGCCGTGGCCACCCTGGTCAAAGACGTGCATCTCGCATGCAACACCCTCCTCGGCCATGCGCTGCGCAAACGGGTAGACCTGCGCGACCGGCGCCGTCTTGTCGTCCGAAACGCCCCACACAAAGGTCGGGGGCATCTGACGCGAAACGTGCGTGGTAGGGCAAATGTCGGCCAGGTGCTCATCGGTCGCCTCGCCGCCCGTCACCATCGACAGATAGTCGTTGAGCAAATCGCGCCCCGTCTTGCCACCCGTCTTGGGCACGCGCAGGTCGATGCGCGGGTCGCGCGTCTGCATATCGCGCACATAGGCAAGGTCGAGCAACGGATAGCCCAGCACCACGGCGTCGGGACGAATATCCTCCGGACGAGCCCCGGCAAGGCCCGCGAAGGGTCCGGTCTTCCACTGCGTTGCCAACGAGGCGCAGATCATGCCGCCCGCCGAGAAACCCACGATGCACACGCGCTTGGGATCGACATGCCACTCGTCGGCGTTGGCGCGCACGGTAGCGACCATCTTGGCGAGGTCCGCCTGCGGGTGCGGAAAGCTCACGTCGCCCGTGGCGCTCGTCACATAGTTGAGCACAAAGGCCTGGTAGCCGCGGTCCAAAAACGCAAACGCCACCGGGTCCTGCTCGTGCGGAGCGATATGCGTAAACCCGCCTCCGCCGCAGATGATCACCGCGGGGCGGCGGCCATTGGGCTTGTCGGGCAGCGGCTCGGCACCCAGATACGTAAACGTCGCCGGATAATCCTCGGTCGGCTCCTCGCCCCACAGCGCATGGTTCTCAATAATCATAGGTGCTCCCTCCGTGCGATTCGTGCGCACTCGTTTTTCGCACCTTAGCGTACCCCACTTGAGCCCGCGGCGCAGAAACACCCCCGCAATGAGTTGGCCTTCAACTGATATATCACAAAATCGCTGTTCAGAGGCATCGTTAAGCAGCGTAAAATAGGAGCGCTGACCATGCTGGGAAACACGTACGAAACGTTTCCGGCAAACCACACGCGTGCAACATGCACGCCTGATACGTTGGAGGCATCTATGGGTCTGCTCGATTCGCTCAAGTCCACGTTCACTTCGTCGGGCGAGGCGTCCGTTCCGCCCGCAGCAAGCTTCGCCACCCGCGAAGGCGTCATCTACGCTCCCGTCAACGGCGTGCTCGTCAATCTGAGTGAGGTTCCCGACGAGACCATCGCCTCGGGCATGCTCGGCCAGGGCTACGGCATCGAGCCCATTACCGGCACCATTTACGCCCCCGCTAACGGCCGTATCGGTGCCACCACCGTCACCAACCACTCCATCGGCATGATCACCGAGGACGGTCTTCGCGTGTTCATCCATGTTGGCCTGGGCACCGTGGAAATGAACGGCAAGGGTTTTGCCCGCTTTGTCGAGATGGGTGACACGGTCAAGGCCGGCCAGCCGCTCATCAGCTTCGATCGCGAGGCCATCAAGGCCGCCGGCCACGAGGACATCGTGACCGTCATCATCTCCGAGCTCGATCGTCTTAAGAGCATCGACCATGTCGGCGAGTCCGGAACGCTTATCGGCGGCAACCCGCTCGTCAAGCTGGGCGACCCGCTGCTGGTAGCCAAGACCAAGTAGCCAGGCCCCGCGCCACACAGCCAAAAGGCAACACGAAAAGCGCCCACGAGCATTTGCCGTGGGCGCTTTTCGTTTGAAAAACCATCCCGCCAATGCCTTATCTGTATAGCCCAAATGAGCCGAGCTGCTAGAATATCGAACTGTATGGATAACTATCATTCAACCGTTATGGGAGGATACGTGAACCGCACCAAAATCGCGCAGCTTTACGCCGATGCCGAGTCGCTTGGCGGCCAGACCGTCACCGTCGCCGGCTGGGTCAAGTCCATCCGCGACATGAAGAACTTTGGCTTTGTTACGCTCAACGACGGCAGCTGCTTCCGCGACCTGCAGGTCGTCATGAACCGCGAGGCACTCGACAACTACGACGAGATCGCCCATCAAAACGTCTCGGCCGCACTCATTTGCACCGGCACCGTCAAGCTGACCCCCGATGCGCCCCAGCCCTTCGAGCTTTCTGCCACCTCCATCGAGGTCGAGGGCGTCAGCGCCCCGGATTACCCGCTGCAGAAGAAGCGCGCAACCGTCGAGTTCCTGCGCACCCAGCAGCACCTGCGCCCGCGCACCAACCTGTTCCGCGCCGTGTTCCGCATCCGTTCTGTCGCGGCTGCCGCCATCCACCGCTTCTTCCAGGAGCAGGGCTTTGTCTACGTCAACACCCCCATCATCACCACGAGTGACTGCGAGGGCGCCGGCGAGATGTTCCGCGTGACCACGCTCGACCCCAAAAATCCGCCCCTCACCGAGTCCGGCGAGGTCGACTGGAGCCAGGACTTCTTTGGCAAGCACGCGAGCCTTACCGTGTCCGGCCAGCTCAATGCCGAGAACTTTGCCATGGCCTTTGGCGACGTGTACACCTTTGGCCCCACCTTCCGCGCCGAAAACTCCAACACCACGCGCCACGCCGCCGAGTTTTGGATGATCGAGCCCGAGATGGCCTTTGCCGACCTGAACGACTACATGGATAACGCCGAGGCCATGCTCAAGTACGTCCTTAAGGACGTTATGGCTACCTGCCCCGACGAGCTCAATATGCTCAACAAGTTTGTGGACAAGGGCCTGATCGAGCGCCTGGACCATGTGGCAAACTCCGACTTTGCCCGCGTTACCTACACCGAGGCTGTCGAAATCCTGGAGCAGGCAGTCGCTGCTGGCCACCAGTTTGATTACCCCGTCAGCTGGGGCATCGACCTGCAGACCGAGCATGAGCGCTTCCTGACCGAGGAACACTTTAAGCGACCGACCTTCGTAACCGACTACCCGGCCGAGATCAAGGCGTTCTACATGCGCATGAACGAGGACGGCAAGACCGTCGCCGCCGCCGACTGCCTGGTTCCCGGTATCGGCGAGATTATCGGCGGCTCCCAGCGCGAGGAGCGCCTGGATCTGCTCGAGGCCCGCATCAAGGACCTGGGCATGAATCCCGAGCAGTACAAGTACTACCTTGACCTGCGCCGCTACGGTTCCTGCAAGCACGCCGGCTACGGCTTGGGCTTCGAGCGCTTGGTCATGTATCTGACCGGCGTGGGCAACATCCGCGACGTCCTGCCGCACCCGCGCACCGTGGGCAACGCCGACTTCTAATCGCCACAGCGCCACCGAACGCGTTCCAGCGCATCACGCCAGCGCCTCTCGGCAAGCCGAGGGGCGCTTTTTTCAACAGTATCCGTCAAGCTTTTGGCAAGATTTTGGTCAGTTGAGCAGGGCTGTTGAAAACTCGACCCGCCGCTTGCCGACGACTACCGACCGCCCGGAGTGTCCTGCACCCCTGGGAAAGCCCCGCGCCCTAGGCTCCATACCGTCGCCACCCAAAACGGAAAGGACGTGGACGCCATGACCGAAACCGCTGTTGAAACTTACGAGACCACGACGAGGGGCGCCGCCTCGATGGCAGCCTATCGCGCCGTTCGCATCCTGCAATTATTAAGCGAAAACACCGGCGAGGACAAGGCCATGCTTTCCGATGAGTTGATCCGGCGTCTCGCCCATCCCGACGACCCCGCCCGCATGCCCATCTCGGCGGCGCGGCGCAGCATCTACACCGCCATCTCCGCACTTCGCCATGCCGGATACGAAATTGAATACAAGCGCGGCGTGGGGTATCGGCTCTTGACCCGTCCGCTCACCGACGAAGAGATCATCCGGCTCCACGGCATGGTCATGCGCAACCGCTCTACGCCCATCGCCATTCGAAAAAGCATGGCGCAGCACCTGGTCGCCATGGCGAGTGCCGACGTTCGCGGCTACCTCGATGCACCCGAGCCTGCTCCAAGCGCAGGCGACAAATCCACCAAGGCCATACGCAAGCCCGTCAAGCGCATCGATGCCTGCGAGCTCATCGAGCAGGCCATCGACCACGGAACCACGGTGAGTTTTGATATTTCGAGTGTCACGGCACGCGGAGAGGTCGAAGTGGCGCGGATGACACTCCGGCCCTTTGCCATCAAGCAACGAGACGGCATCTCGTATTTGCTGGGAACGGTCTATGACGCGCGAGGCGCCGACGACACGCTGCGTACCGTTGAGATCGGCCGCATGAGAAACGTCACCACACGTCTCCTCGACGGCAAGAAGCTCTTCGCCGTCCTGGACGAGGACGATGCCTCCTCCGCCGCATAAGACCCTCCGCCGCCCATTCGACTACCCGTACCGCCCATCCGATTCTGTATTAAAAAACCCGCCAGGCTGTTGTAAAAATGGACATCAGCGCTACTATAGTTCCACTTGCACTTTGTCCCAGTGCAGTGTTTCCAGCCATTTTTATACTGGGGGTAATGATATGAAGGACATCACCATCAGCCGCAGGAGCCTTCTGGTCTCCGCCGGTCTGCTCGCGCTCGCCCCGCTCGCCGGATGCGGCGGCAACTCTGGTTCCGGCTCTGCTGCCGCCGGTTCCGACTACACCATCGGCGTTCTGCAACTCACCGAGCACTCCGCACTCGATGCCGCCAACGACGGCTTTGTCAAGGCCATCAAGGAGAGCGGCCTTAAGGTCAAGATCGACCAGAAGAACGCCCAGAACGACCAGTCCACGTGTAAGTCCATTGCCGACAAGTTTGTGGGCGACAACGTCAACCTGATTTATGCCATCGCCACGCCCGCCGCGCAGGCTGCTGCCGGCGCCACGGCCGATATCCCCATCGTGGGCTGTGCCATCACCGACTACGCCGCCTCCGGCCTGGTCCAGGACAACGACAAGCCCAGCACCAACGTCACGGGCGCTTCCGACCTCACCCCAGTCGCCGAGCAGCTCGAGATGATGCAGAAGGTCCTGCCCGACGTTAAAAAGGTCGGCCTGCTCTACTGCACCGCCGAGTCCAACTCCGACGTCCAGATCAAAGCCGCCAAGAAGGAGCTCAACAAGCTGGGCCTCGAGTACACCGATTTCACCGTCTCGAGCTCCAACGAGATTCAGTCCGTCGTCGAGTCTGCCGTGGGCAAGGTCGACGCGCTGTACTCCCCCACTGACAACACCATCGCCGCGGGCGCTTCGCAGGTCGGCCAGATCTGCAAGGAGAATAAGCTTCCCTTTGTGACCGGCGAGGAGGGTATGTGCATGGCCGGCGGCCTGTTCACCCTCTCCATCAACTATAAGGACCTGGGCTACGCCGCGGGCGAGATGGCCGTTAAGATCCTGAAGGGCGAGGCCAAGCCCGAGGATATGCCGATCAAGCACCTCTCGAGCAAGGACCTGGTCGTCGTCAAGAACGACGAGATGGCCGAGGCTCTGGGTATCGACCTTTCCGCTCTGGACGAGTAGCGCCGTGCGCGGTAACGCGTCTAGGGCCCGCACGCGCGCCACAGCCGCGTTATTCAATATCTGAGTCCTTGGGGCGAACGCTAAAGACCGGCGTTCGCCCTGCTTGTTTCGGATGAGACAAAACATCCGTCCGCAGCTCTTTTATGCATTGGTACCGCTATTATGGTGACTCACGTGTCCACCCTATCCTAGGAGGTATGAAGCATGCTCATTGCATTGCAGGGCGCCGTTTCGCAGGGCGTCCTCTGGGGCATTATGGTGCTTGGTGTGTTTATCACGTTCCGCCTGCTCGACATCCCCGATATGACCTGCGACGGCAGCTTTGCCCTCGGTGGCTGTGTCTGCGCCGTACTCATCGTCAACAATAACGTCGACCCGCTGCTCGCCGTGCTTGCCGGCATGTGCGCCGGTGCCATCGCCGGTGCCGTCACGGGCATTTTGACCACCGTCTTTGAGATCCCCGCAATCCTTGCCGGAATCCTAACGCAGATCAGCCTGTGGTCCATCAACCTACGCATCATGGGCAAGTCCAACACGCCCATCCTCGCCAAGGGCACCATCTTCTCGTCCGTCAGCAACATGACCGGCCTGCCGCAGTCCACCGTTGCCATTATCTTGGGCATCTTGCTCGCCGTGGCTATCGTTGCCATCCTGTATTGGTTCTTTGGCACCGAGATCGGCTCGGCACTGCGCGCTACCGGCAACAACGAGTACATGATCCGCGCCCTGGGCGTCAACACCAATTCCACCAAGATGATCGCCCTCGTGCTCTCCAACGCCCTCATCGGCCTCTCTGGCGCGCTTATCTGCCAGAGCCAAAAGTATGCCGACATTGGCATGGGTACCGGCGCCATCGTTATCGGTCTTGCCGCTATTGTTATCGGCGAGGTGCTCGGCCGCCTGCTGCCCGGCGGTCTCACGCAGTTTAGCGTCCGTCTTGCCTCCGCCGTCTTTGGCTCCGTGGTGTACTTCCTCATCCGCGCCATCGTGCTGCAGTTGGGCATGGACGCCAACGACATGAAGCTGCTCTCCGCAGTGATCGTCGCCGTGGCCCTGTGCGTGCCCGTGGTTTGGGAGCGTTATAAGCTCCGCAGCTCCTACACGAAGGGGGATGAGGCAGATGCTTAAGCTCTCACACGTCAAGAAGACCTTTAACAAGGGCACCGTCACCGAGAAGCGCGCGCTTACCGGCGTCGACCTTACCCTCAATGATGGCGACTTTGTAACCGTGATCGGCGGCAACGGCGCCGGCAAGTCCACGCTGCTCAATATGATCGCCGGCGTGTATCCGCTCGATTCGGGTGTCATTGAGCTCGACGGCACCGACATCTCGCGCCTGAGCGAGTCGCAGCGCGCAAAGTACCTGGGCCGCGTGTTCCAGGACCCCATGCGCGGCACCGCAGCCGACATGCAGATCGCCGAGAACCTGGCCCTCGCCAAGCGCCGTGGCCAACGTCGCGGTCTTTCGTGGGGCGTCACCAAGGCCGAGAAGGACGAGTACGTTGAGTTGCTCAAGCGCCTGGACCTTGGCCTGGACACGCGCCTCAACGCCAAGGTCGGCCTGCTTTCGGGTGGCCAGCGCCAGGCACTCACGCTGCTCATGGCCACGCTCACCAAGCCGCGCTTGCTGCTGCTCGACGAGCACACCGCGGCACTCGACCCCAAGACCGCCTCTAAGGTGCTCAATCTGACCGAGGAGATTGTCGACGAGAACCACCTGACCACGCTCATGGTCACGCACAACATGAATGACGCCATCCGTCTGGGCAATCGCCTGATCATGATGCACGAGGGCCACGTTATCTACGACGTGGCGGGCGACGAGAAGAAGTCGCTCACCGTCGCCGACCTGCTGCAGAAGTTCGAGGAGGTCTCGGGCGGCGAGCTCGCCAACGACCGCATGCTGCTGAGCTAACGCCTTGGAAAGCCACCACAAAGGAGACAGGCACCTTTGTGGTGGCTTTCGTTAACCCTTATATCGAGCACAGAAGCCCGTCCGATGTGATCGGACGGGCTTTTTGATGGGTATCATGGTTGAACGATCATTAGGAGGTTTTCCCTACATGGAATTGTTTGAGCCGATTCTTCATTTCTTTGCACAACGATGGGTCCACAACATCATCTGGGCCGTCATTTTGGCGATAGGCACCGCCGTCGCCGCCAAGGTCGCATCCAAGACCCTGAACCATCTGCTTAACCGAGACGATAACCCGCTTCCGGCATCGAGCATCTTCATCAACATCGCGCGTGCCGTCATCTGGATGATCGGCGGCAGCTTTATCCTCGACAACTGCTTTGGCATTAACGCAAACGCCCTCGTCGCCGCTCTTGGCGTCGGCGGCATCGCTATCTCGCTCGGCTTTCAGGACACGCTGTCAAACCTTATCGGCGGCATGCAGGTGACGTTTATGGGCATCATCAAGCCCGGCGACAATATCGAAGTCGGCGGTGTGTCGGGCGTGGTCCAAGACATCACTTGGCGCCATACGACCATCGAAGATGCCTGCGGGCAGACCATCATCGTCCCCAATTCAAACATCTCCAAGAACACGCTCGTGCACCTCATGCCCTTTGGACGCGTGGCCGTCCCCGTTGCCGTAAAGGACACGTCCAAGTGGGCCTCGTTGGACGCGCTGGCAGATGAGCTTACCGACGCCACCAAGGCCGCGGTGCTTCCCATCTCGGGCTTTGACAAGGAGCCCTACGTACTCTTTAGCGAAATCGGCGACCTTGGCATCAAAGGAAAGATCATCTTTATCGTCAGCGACGACAGCACTACTTTCACGGCAGCCGACGCCTGCATCCGCGCCATCGCCCCCATCATCGCCTAAACCACCGCAAAGGGGACAGGCGCCTTTGTGGTGGTTTTCATTCGTGGTACCATGGTTGATATCGTTGTTTAAACGACTAAGGGAGTAGACACCATGGAAGAGGCCTATCGTCAAGCACGCAAGCGCGGCGAGCAGGGACGCCGTCGCGCCATCAGCCAAAGCGAGCATCCATACCTTACGGACCTCGATAGCTTGGTTGCTCAGCTCCCCTTAGGTCAGCGAGAGAATGTCGGCCTGCGGGATATTCCGCTCGAAATGGTCGTCGGCACGGTCACCAAGGGCCGTCAGTCTGCCTTTTCGTGCAACTTTATGCCCCTGTTGCCATTTAGCACCGAGTTCGCCCGCAAGTGGTCCAACCTCTATGACATCCAGGTGACCGAGGGCTATCGCGACCCCATCATCGTCACCGAGTTCATGCATCGGTTCTACGTCCAGGAGGGCAACAAGCGCGGCAGCGTCCTCAAATTCCTGGACGCCCCGACGGTCTCGGCCAAGGTCACCCGCCTCTACCCCGGCACATGGGATTCCGTCGAAAGTCGCCTGTACGGCGAGTTCTGCGCGTTTTGGCGCGTCTGCCCCCTATACGAGATCGAGTTCTCGCGCGAGGGAAGCTACGAAACACTCGCCAAAATGCTCGGTCAGGATCTTATCGAAAGGTGGCCGCAGAAAAAGGTCGATTACCTGCGCCACACTTTCCTGCTTTTTAAGCGCGCCTACCTTCGCGCAGGCGGTGACCACCTGGACATTACGCCCGCCGACGCTATGCTCGTCTACCTTAACGTGTACAACCAGGACCGTCTGCTGGACACGCCGACGGATATCGTCGTAAACCGCCTGTGTAAGATTTGGCGCGAGCTGGTCATTGCCGGCAAAAATAACGAGGACAAGGTCGATCTTGTCGAAGCACCGAGCGTCGATGAGGAAGAGTCGCCCGCTAAGTCCACCTCCGGCGTGCTCAACTTCTTTATGGGCAAGACCGTCTATTCGGCGGCCAACCCCCTGCGCATCGCCTTTATCCATGAATTCCCCTGCGCAACGTCGAGCTGGGACAGTCTGCACGACCAAGGGCGTCAGTATCTCGATGAGCACTTTGGCGGTATCGTGCGCACCGAGGCGTTCGAGGACTGCCACGATCCGGACGTGTTCTACGCCGCCGTGGAAACGGCTGTCAAACATGGAGCTAACGTCATCTTCTCGACCTCGCACCGCCTGATGGAATACACGCTCAGAGCTGCCGTTGAGTATCCCCAGGTGCGATTCCTCAACTGCTCTATCGGCCTTCCCCACCAAAGCGTGCGTTCGTACTTTGGCAAGATGTACGAGGCCAAGTTCCTCCTGGGCGCCCTTGCCGCCAGCATGGCGGACAACCACCGCATCGGTTACCACGCGTCGGTCTTCGCCTCGGGCGCGCTCAGTGAGATCAACGCCTTTGCGATTGGCGCCTCGCTACTCGACCCCCGCGCGCAAGTTATCCTGACCTGGGGCGATGTGCCCGCCGGAGGCCTTGCCGAGGCCATGTGCCGCGAAGGCGTGAGCGTCATGACCGGCGCCGACATGTCAAAGTCGCTCGAAGACCCCGCGGCCTACGGGCTCCATCGCCTAGTCGACGGCGAGGTTGCCGGTATCGCCATGCCGGTATGGAACTGGGGCCGATACTACGAACTTATCGTGCGAAGCCTACTGCATGGAACCTGGGATGAGACCAGTGACGACAGCCAGGTACGCGCCGTCAACTACTGGTATGGCATGAGCTCGGGGGTTATCGACATTCGCTACGCTCCGGGCCTGCCCTATCAGACGCGCAAGCTTGTTCAGCTACTGCGCAATGGCATCGTCGAGGGCTCCATCAATCCATTTGGCGGCGAGCTCCATAGCCAAGACGGCGTGGTGCAGATCGAGGGCTTTCCCCCACTGCCGAGCACGCAAATCGTCGAGATGGACTGGCTGGCCGACAACGTGGTGGGCACCATTCCGCAGCTCGACGATGAGCCGAAGGTCCGCGCACTATGAAAATCCTTGCCATAGCCGATACCGAAGAACGATGCCTTTGGGAGTGCTTTCGCAAGGAGCGCTTTGAGGACGTTGACCTGATTCTATCCGCAGGCGACCTGGATCCGGACTATCTTGAGTTTTTGGTCACTGTCATCAACAAACCGCTTGTGTACGTTCGTGGCAACCACGACGACCGCTACGCGCGCCATGCACCGGGCGGGTGCATTTGTGTTGAGGACAGCGTATATGTGTACCGAGGTATTCGCATTGCGGGTCTGGGCGGTTCCATGCGCTACCGCGACGGCGCGAACATGTATACCGAGCGCGAGATGGCAAAACGCATGCGCAAGCTATCGCGAAAAATCGCACTGGTAGACGGATGCGATATTCTACTTACCCATGCACCCGTCGCAGGCATGGGCGACCTGGACGACCTGCCGCATCGAGGATTCGAGTGCTTTAATGCGGCTCTTGAGTCTTGGGGTCCCGACTATATGATTCACGGGCATGTGCACCAAAGCTACGGCCCCAACTTTCAACGCGAGCGCCAACACCCATGCGGAACGAAGATTGTCAACGCCTGCGGCTATACCAAGATCGAAATTGACGAGGCGCGCTACCCCACGCGCGGTTGGAAGGCCGCTTGGCTCAACTCGCAAACCATGCGCCGCGAGCTCAAACGCCACGAAGCAATCGAGTCTTCAACCGCCAGAACCCCCTGGTAACTGCCAACAACCACCACGAAGGGGATAGGCACCTTTATGGTGGTTTTGCTGACTCGTCCGACCTGTCCATCACGGTGCTTGTGTAATTAACGAGAACACTCATTGTTTTGTAAGGACGGCGCTCACGTGCCGTCTTTTTTTGTCAACTTATGCAGTCTCGACCGTGTTGTATGTAGAGGGACCTCGCGAGACGCCTTCCCTATATCCACCACGACCAATTGGAGGTGACACTATGCCTGCACGCCGTAACCGCAATAGCACGCTCCGATGCGATGCCGATCAGATCGAGCGGGAAGCAAAGCGCTTGGTCGACACGTATTCCGACCTCATCCTTCGATTGTGCTATTCGGCCCTTGGATCCGCTGACGACGCTCAAGACATCTGCCAGGACACGCTGATCAAGATTCTCCAACGCACTCAACCGTTCGACTCGCTCGAACACGAACGTGCTTGGGTGATCCGAGTCGCACTGAACGCATGTCGCGATATCGGCCGTACGCACGCGAATCACCCGGTTGTCGACCTCGATTCGCTCCCCGATTTCTGCGCACCCGTAACACATACCGAGCAAGAATTCGCGCAACGCGACTGCGCCATTCTTTCCGCTGTCACGGCCCTGCCTCAAGCACAGCGCATCGCCATCTTTTTGCACTACTACGCAGGCATGAGCATCAGGGAAATCGCAGACGCCGTTCACGCGACGCCAGCTGCAACCGCCCAGCACCTTAGCCGCGGACGTGCGTCACTTCGGCTTTCCTTGAAAGGAGACCACAATGACTACGAATTCGAATGACTATCGCCACGCCCTGGAGCACATTTCGTTTACCGATAATGCGAAGCAGCACATGGCAAACTCGATTGCTCAGTCCGTCGCCTCGAGCGATGCGGCGACCGCTCAAAGCAACTTTAATGGCACGCGACGCAAGCCGCGCATCGCCCGCCATCCCGTAAGAACAGTCGCTCGCATTGCCGCTGTAACGGCAGTCCTCGCTATCGTCATTGGAGGCGCTGGCACGGCTATGGCAACAGGCGTCCTGCCGCTTCCTTCTGACATGCTTTCCGACATCTTTGACGGACCTGCTTCTCAAACCGAGATCATCGACCGTATTGGCCGGCCCGTCGGTGCTAGCTGCTCCAACAACGGAGTCACCGTGACCGCCGACGCCATCATGGGCGACAAGGATATGGTTACCATCGCCTATACGCTTACGTTCGACGATCCCGCTGCCCTGAAAAAGCTTTCCGAGCCGGGCGAGAACGGAACTATCGCCGGAAGTGTCGATGGAAACGTATACGTTGATGGCGAGCATGGCGGCCAAGGCCAATCATGGCTCATTGACAAGAACCCCAATGACTCCAGCATTCAATACTTTGCACAGTTCAGCGTTGAATCACCCGGCCTTATGGGCAGGACCGTCCGCACGCATATCAACTCTCTCGTTGTGCCACGTGCTGGCAAAGAGCTTCCCGAGTATAAGAAAATACTTACGGGCCCATGGGATCTTAAGTTCCAGCTGAATTACGAAGATACATCCGTTACGATTCCCGCGCCCAAATCGGTCAACTTTAACGGCACCAAGGCGACGATTCAAGAGGCCACCGTATCCTGCGTTGGCGTTTCAGTCCGCTACAACATAGATCGTTCCATCGAACACGACAACAACAGCGGCAAGATGTCTCAAAACATGGAGGAGTCTATGGATGCCGTTGGCAACATACCCCTCATCGTGACGTTCAAAGACGGTCATGTTGAGGACGCAACCAGCCACAGCGGCTATTTCGCAAATAAACTGGATAACGGCACCACTGATGTCCACAAGACCTGGCCGTTCTCGCAAGTTTGTGACACAGACAAGATTGCAAGCGTACAAATTGGCGATACGGTCATTCCCATGAATTCGTAACGCTACGCGGCTCGTATATGCACCCGGTTCCGCACTTCGCGTCTAAAGATGCGCTGTCATCGAGCAGCGTGAGCGCAAGGCCGCCCGTATGGTCGGCTGGGAACACCTCGTTGCGCTAAAAACCACCACGAAGGGGACCGGCACCTTTGTGGTGGTTTTGCTGACTCGTCCGACCTGTCCCAACGGTTTGTCTCAATCTGTAACAGGTAGGGCCCAAATAATCGGTTAGCTGTTACAGATCGAGACAGACCACAGATGCTCGGCCGAAAATCTCAATCTGTAACAGGTAGGAACGATTTTGCCCCTTAGATGTTACAGATTGAGATATTTGACAGCTTGAATCGGCATCGCCTACAGCGCGGCGACGACCTTGTCGCCCATCTTCGTGGTGCCGAGGATCTTATCTGCCGGGGTGTTGACATCGGCGATGTCACGGGTGCGCCAGCCCTCGTCGAGCACGCGCGCCACGGCGCTCTCGATCCACGCGGCTTGCTCGCCCATGTCGAGCGCGTAGGTCAGCAGCATCGCCACCGACAAGATTTGAGCCAGCGGATTGGCCACGCCGAGCCCCGCGATGTCAGGAGCGCTGCCAGCGCTCGGCCCAAACAGCGATACGCCATCATCCAGCGAGGCAGAGGCAAGCATACCGAGCGATCCGGTAATCTGAGCCGCCTCATCGGACAGGATGTCGCCGAACATGTTCTCCGTCACCACGACGTCAAAGTCTGCCGGTCGACTGATGAGCTGCATGGCGGCGTTGTCGACGAGCAGGTCCTCAAGCTCCACGTCGGAGTACTCCTCGTCTTGCACGCGATGCACGATCTCGCGCCACATGCGGCTCGTCTCCAGCACGTTGCGCTTATCAACGCTCGTCACCTTGCCGCGACGTTTGCGCGCCGCCTCAAATGCCTGGCGCGCAATGCGCTCAATCTCGTACTCGCGATACTCCATCACGTCGACCGCACGCTGACCGGCCGCACCCGCAGCGCCCGCGCAGGTCACGGATGCGGGCGCCAAAGTCCCACGGCATGTTGTAGCCCATCGTATCGGGGATGTTCACGACCGTGGCACCGGCCTTTACGGCCGCCTCGATAATGCGCACCAGAAACTCCTGATCGGAGCGGCCGGCATCCTCGGCATAAAACTCAACATCGTCAACGAACTTGCGAGCATGTTTGACGGCATGGATCGCTCACTCAATTGCCCTTTCCTCAGTCATATGGAGCTTGTCGCGCAGGTGACTGGTGCTCACACCCAGCCCTGTATGGATACGGGGCCTCTGGGCCGTTTTGAGCGCCTCTGCAGCCACTTCGATATCCCTGTCGACAGCGCGCGTCAGGCCGCATACCGTGCATCGGTCGCCCGCAATCTTGCCAATCTCCTGTACGGAGCGAAAGTCACCAGGACTCGAGATGGGAAAGCCCGCCTCGATAACGTCCACGTTCATGCGCACCAGCTGGCGGGCGATGAAGAGCTTTTCCTCGGTATTCATGCTGGCGCCCGGCGACTGCTCACCGTCGCACAGGGTGGCGTCAAAGATTGTGATTTTGCGGCTTATATGTTCCTCCTGATTGACCGTTTTATGACAGATGGCTTTCAGGAGAGAGAAGGCCTAGAGATAGAAAAATACCCGTGTCGCTCATCACGCCTGAAAGCGGCAGACGATAGCGCACCCGGGTACAACAAATCGTTATAGCGAGATTACAACCCTAGCGCGCTATCCAATCTAGTAGCGCTAGGCCTAGGAGCTGTTGCGTGTTCTTAAACATGTTGGGCTCCCTTCGGCCTCGGGTAGTACTACATCGCGCTAAAGTACAACACAAGTAAAACCACCACAAGGGTGCCTGTCCCCTTCGTGGTGGTTTCGTTGACTCAAAAGCAAGAGACCCGGTCCTGCACGAGGCAGAACCGGGTCTCTTTAGCAATGCTTGCTTTGCTCAGGCAGTAACTGTTAGTTACTCAGCCAGGAAGTCGCGCTGGATAGCGGGATCGACCTTGACACCAGGGCCCATGGTGGAAGACACGGAGATGGATTTGACGTACTTGCCCTTAGCAGAAGAGGGCTTGACGCGCAGGATCTCGGTGTACAGGGCAGCGTAGTTCTCGACGAGCTGCTGCTCAGAGAAGGACTTCTTGCCCAGGGGCACGTGGCAGATGCCATAACGGTCGGCGCGATACTCAACGCGGCCAGCCTTGAGCTCGGAGACCATCTTGGCGACGTCCATGGTCACGGTGCCGAGCTTGGGGTTCGGCATGAGGCCACGGGGACCAAGGATCTTACCGATGCGGCCAACCTTGGCCATCATGTTCGGCGTAGCGATAGCGGCGTCGAAGTTGATCTCGCCCTTCTGGATCTGGGCGACGAGCTCGTCGGAGCCGATGATGTCGGCGCCAGCAGCCTCGGCCTCGCGGGCCTTCTCGCCCTCAGCGAAGACGGCAACACGAACGGTCTTGCCGGTGCCGTGGGGCAGGGAGATGGAACCACGGATGTTCTGGTCAGCCTTACGAGTATCGATGCCCAGACGGAAGTGGGCCTCGACAGTCTCGTCGAACTTGGCGGTGTCGAGCTCCTTGATGAGCTTGGCAGCCTGAAGGGGGGTGTAGAGCGTGGCGCGGTCGATCTTTTCGGCAGCGGCGTTATAGCTCTTACCATGCTTAGCCATGTGCATTACCTCCTGTGGTTAAACGGGCGTGAGCCCTCCCACATCGTATCGTGTGCCCTATTGCACACATATAACGCGCGCCCCAGTCGGAGCACCCGTCATTACCTAAAGAAATCGCTACTCAGCGATGGTGACGCCCATGGAGCGGGCGGTACCGGCGATGATCTTCTTGGCGGCGTCAATGTCGTTGGCATTGAGGTCCGGCATCTTGATCTCGGCGATCTTGGTGAGCTGCTCCTGAGAGAGCTGACCAACCTTGTCGGCCTGGGGCTTAGCGGAACCAGACTTGAGGTTCAGCTCCTTCTTGATGAGGTGAGCCGCCGGCGGGGTCTTGGTGATGAAGGAGAAGGACTTGTCCTCGTAGACAGAGATCTCAACGGGGATGATGTCGCCCTTCTTGTCCTGCGTCTCGGCGTTAAAGGCCTGGCAGAACTGCATGATGTTCACGCCAGCAGCGCCCAGGGCGGGGCCGACGGGAGGAGCGGGGTTAGCTGCACCAGCAGGAATCTGGAGCTTAATGACGTTGGCAACCTTCTTCTCAGCCATGGTCATTCCTTTCGAATCACGAGTGTGAAGTACTTGCTATATCGTAAGCACGCACGTGTTAGAAGCACTCCTGAGATGAGCAGTCACAGAAGAAGCACGCTCGCGCGAACGGACGAAAACTTAAGCGATGACAGCGACCTGGTTAAAGTCGAGCTCGACCGGCGTCTCGCGGCCAAAGATCATCAGCGTGACCTTGAGCTTGCCTGCCTCGGTGTTAACCTCGGAGACCTTGCCATCAAAGTCGGTAAGCGGGCCATCGGTGACGCGGACGGACGTGCCGACCTGAATATCGACCGAGGTGCGCTTGGGCGAATCGCCCTTACCGGGACGACGAGTCATCTTATTGTACTCGTCGCGGGAAAGCGGAGCGGGCTTGCCATTGCCGCCCAGGAAACCGGTGACACCGGGCGTGTTGCGAACACACGTCCACGCATCGTCATCCATCTCCATGCGGACCAGGACATAACCCGGGAAGATCTTTGAATCCTTGGTCTCGCGCTTGCCACCCTCTTTAATCTCGGTGACGCGCTCCATAGGAATCTCGATATCAAAGATACGGTCCTGCATGCCCATGGTCTCGATGCGATGCTCGAGATCGGACTTAACACGGTTCTCGTATCCAGAGTAAGTGTGAACGACGTACCAACGCTTAGACATGGTTTAGCCCCTCAATCCGGAGAACAGAGCAAGAGCCTCGCCAAAGCCAGCATCGAGCAGAGCGATGACGACACCGACGACGACCAGAGAAGCGCAAACGACAACGGAGTAGTTCACGAGTTCCTTCTTGTCGGGCCACGTGACACGCTTCATCTCGGACTTCACCGAAGCGAAGTACTTCTTGGTGCGGGCGAAGAAGCCGGGCTTCTCGTTCTTCTTGGACTTCGCAGCCTTCTCGCTCTTCTTGGCAACGGCCTTCTTGGCCTCAACCTTGGAGTTGGCGGCAGCGTTGTTGGCAGGCGCCTGCTGCTGTGCCTTCTTCTTGTTCTTCTTGTTGGCCATTTGGGTTACCTCCGCGCAATGCGCTTATACATGAGTAAACCGTAAGCCCCCAAATGGGAGCTTACGGAATAATGACTGGCACGCCAGGAAGGACTCGAACCCTCAACACTCGGTTTTGGAGACCGATGCTCTACCAATTGAACTACTGGCGTATGTAACTAGAGACTAGCGAGTCTCTTTGTGCAGCGTGTGGTGACGGCACCAGGGGCAATACTTCTTGATCTCCATACGATCAGGCATGTTCGCCTTGTTCTTGGTGGTCGTATAGTTGCGGCGCTTGCACTCAGTGCACGCAAGAGTAACTAGAGTACGCATGTATCCTGAACCTTTCATATCCGCCCCGTACGGGCACGAGATGGTACTTTATCAGCTCTATGTAAGTGCTGTCAATGAAAACCTCGAATCAATTGGTTCTCGCTGGATCCATTCATATTTGGAACACATCAATAAAGCCAGCGAGATCTAATCGATCCCTCACGCTCGGCTTAAGTGCGAGCGAAGCGCAATCGACAGGGAACAAGCCCCGCGTAGAAAAGAACCCGGCACGCAAAAAGTGCCGGGTTCTCTAAGTCAGCTATATCAAAGAGCTAATTTACTCAATGATCGTGGAGACGATGCCCGAACCGACGGTGTGGCCACCCTCGCGGATAGCGAAGCGCAGGCCCTCCTCCATGGCGATCGGGTGAATGAGGTCGCCCTCGATGGTGATGTGGTCACCAGGCATAGCCATCTCGGTGCCCTCGGGGAGCTTGACCGTACCGGTAACGTCGGTGGTACGGAAGTAGAACTGAGGACGATAACCATCGAAGAACGGGGTGTGACGGCCGCCCTCCTCCTTGGTCAGAACGTAGATCTCACCGGTGAACTTGGTGTGCGGGGTAACCGAACCGGGCTTGCAGAGAACCTGGCCGCGCTCGATGTCCTCGCGCTTGATGCCGCGGAGCAGCAGACCGACGTTGTCGCCAGCCTCGCAGAAGTCCATGGACTTACGGAACATCTCGATACCGGTAACGACGGTGTTCTGGGTATCCTTGATGCCGACGATCTCGACGGGCTCGTTGAGCTTGAGCTCACCGCGCTCGACACGGCCGGTAGCAACGGTACCACGGCCGGAGATGGTCATAACGTCCTCAACGGCCATCAGGAACGGAAGGTCGTTGTTACGAGCAGGCGTCGGGATGTACTCGTCGACGGCGTTCATGAGCTCGCGGATAGCGTCCATCCACTTGGCGTCGCCCTCGAGAGCGCCCAGAGCGGAACCACGGATGACGGGGATGTCGTCGCCGGGGAAATCGTACTCCGAGAGGAGCTCACGGGTCTCCATCTCGACGAGGTCGATGAGCTCGTCATCGTCGACCATGTCGCACTTGTTCAGGAAGACGACGATGTAGGGAACGCCGACCTGACGGGCGAGCAGGATGTGCTCGCGAGTCTGAGCCATGGGGCCGTCGGTAGCGGCGATGACCAGGATAGCGCCATCCATCTGAGCAGCACCAGTGATCATGTTCTTAACGTAGTCAGCGTGGCCCGGGCAGTCAACGTGAGCGTAGTGACGGGCAGCAGTCTCGTACTCGACGTGGGAGACGGAGATCGTAATGCCGCGCTCGCGCTCCTCGGGAGCCTTGTCGATGTTCTCGAACGCAGTGAAGTCAGCCTTGCAGCCCTCGGTCTCGGAGAGAACCTTGGTGATGGCAGCGGTCAGCGTGGTCTTGCCGTGGTCGACGTGACCAATGGTGCCGATGTTAACATGCGGCTTAGTGCGCTCAAACTTCTCTTTGGCCATAAAGCCCTCCTCTTAACAGGTCGTCCCCGGACGGGACTTTGCCTTTATACCATAGTGGCCTCTCAACATACTATTGAGAAGCCACCGTGTTACCTATGGTAGCGGTGACTGGATTCGAACCAGTGACGCCACGGGTATGAACCGTGTGCTCTAACCAACTGAGCTACACCGCCGGATGGAGCCTGCAACCAGACTTGAACTGGTGACCTCTTCGTTACCAACGAAGTGCTCTACCGACTGAGCTATACAGGCACTTGACGGGTGGGAGCTATAGGATTCGAACCTATGTAGGCAGAGCCAACGGGTTTACAGCCCGTCCCCATTAACCACTCGGGCAAACTCCCAATCGTTCAAGTATCCGCAGGTTCTTTGGTCTTTTGGACCGCCGCCCCCGCGAACGAAAAAGATAATACGATGCAACCTTGGGGGCTGTCAACGAAAACCTCTAGATACACGGTTCCGGGCGTATCTATATAGCCGTGACCTGCGGTTTTGTTGAGTTTGATTATGTGGAGTGATGAATTTGGCAATGCCGGCGTCATTTCCCAAGGGAACACTTTGGCGTGATGGAGTATGCCTGCAGTCTCGTCCCTCGATAACGGATCCCTTGCGCTTATTACATAGGTCGTGATCGGCCTTCACCGGCACAATCGAGCGTGGATTTTCTCCCGTTTGACATCGAGCGTGGATAATCTCCCACTTTTGGCGTGTTTCTGAGGCCAAAGTGGCAGATTATCCACGCTCATTCTCTAGGCGGGAGAACTATAGAGCCGAACTACTCGGGCCAGGCCAAAGTAGACCCATAGAGCGGCTCCCCCTTGGTGCAGGGGTAGCGACTCAAGTAACACGACGATAGCAAGTCGAAGAAATAAGTCATGGCATATTTCGAATAAACGCCGAGTCGGTCAATTCCGTTTCCCGCATTACCAAGACGATATACACGGTCAAAAGACCTCGATTTGTCATCGTTGCTAAACGCAGTAATTAGAATCTTCCTGCCCGAACGGCAATCAAGATACTCACGTGCCTGTGACGCAAATAGCCCGGAGACCGATACGAGAATTATCAATGACTGCGAAACGTCTCCCATGTTTTTCAATTCCGCGACGTTAGCCCCAGCAACTATGCGAACTATCTTGCCCGCATAAAACATTTCCTGCTGAAATCGTACGAGATTGGCGCTCACATTATTGGTGCACCAGATTTCAACGTTTTTATGGCCATCAATTTCGTCGGCAAGGTGCTTAATAGCGATATCGGACACGCCGCTTTCAACCTCAGCGAACATCTCGATCATGCGAACGTCGAGCTCTGCCCTGTACTCCTCGTAGCCAAATTCCTCCTCTCGATGGCTTAAGTCGCTTGGAAAGACTGATTGAGTAAATGATTCTTTCAAATCGCTAAGAGACTGGTAGCCCAATCGATTGCAGAAACGACGAACAGCGGAACGGGCCACGAATGCATCGCGGGTTATTGCGGCAACATTGATTTCGCTCGAACGCCTAATGTGAGCGATGAGATATCGAGCGATGGCGGCATCGTTTGACCCAAACTCGCTGTTGATGATTGAGCTAATGCGATTGAGCACATCGAAGTTATTGATATTCACGTGATCCCTCTTTCCGCTCTCCTCGAAATCATGGTTCATTTATTGAATCAAACAGCTTTGGTCGTTCTCCTATGATTCAAATCAGTTGACGTCATCTTAATCGTAATTCCGCCACACGTATCCACCGTGTTGAATGATGAAAAGGGGATTCATGGACAACGTGAACAACATGCCGTTTCTCTGGGGTTCCGCCACGGCGTCTTATCAGTGCGAGGGTGCCTGGAACGAAGACGGCAAAGGCCTTGGCGAGTGGGATTTCTTTAGCCACACAAGCAATAAGAACATCAACCATGTTGACGGTGATGTATCTTGCGACTTCTACCATCGCTATGAAGAAGATATCCGCATGATGAAAGAAGGCGGACAAAACACTTATCGCTTCTCTCTTTCATGGAGTCGAATCATCCCCACGGGTATCGGCGAAGTGAATGAAGAGGGTATCGATTTCTATAATCGGGTCATTGATTGTTGCCTCGAAAATGGCATAGAGCCCAACGTTACGCTGTTCCATTACGATCTACCATTCACGCTTGCTTGCAAAGGCGGATGGCTGAACAACGACATGGCAGAGTGGTTCTGCAAATACGCCAAGATTTGCTTTGAGCGCTTTGGAGACCGCGTCAAAATCTGGGCTACCGTTAACGAGCCGCATTTCTACAGCTACTGCGTAAACATGTTGGGCAACTATCCCCCCAATCGATCGCTCGACGTTCAGTCGTACATGCAGTTTCAGTACAACCTGATGCGCGCGAGCGCACTCGCAGTCCGAACATATCATCAAATGGGCTACGACGGCATCATCGGCGCCGTCCACGATGGCGGCGTTGTCGAACTCGACCCGGCAACCGAGCACCCTGATGACGTATTTCGATACGCAGACTTTTTCGCCAATCGCATGATTCTGGCACCAGCGCTTCAGGGTCAACTGCCGCCAGAAATGGACGAAATCCTTGAAAAACTTGGCGTCTCGCTCTATCGATCCCCAAATGACGTAGAAGAATTCAGAGACGGTAAAGTCGATTTTATTGGACTCAACGTGTATTGCCGAGAGTATGTAACCGACTGGCACGGTGGAGAGCTTGCCGTTTCGGCGAACAATAAGGGCGGTTCGAGCAAAAAGGTCGAAGGAAAATGCATTGCGCCCTTGTTTGAAAGCGCCCGCGACAGCAATGTTCCCCGCAATAAATGGGGCCGCGAAATACTCCCAGGTTGCATGTATTCAACCATCATGGATGTCCACAAGCGCTATGACGCGCCCCGCATCTTTATTACGGAAAACGGACATGGCGCCTATGAGCAACCAGACGCAGACGGAATGATCCACGATGATGACCGCATCGAGCTTCTGGGCCAGTTCATCGAGCACATGATGAGGGCTAAGCGCGACGGCGCGCGCGTTGAGGGCTACTACCTCTGGTCGACGATGGATCTGTATAGCTGGATCAACGGCTACGAAAAACGATACGGACTTGTCCATATCGACTTCGAGAACAATCTGGAGCGCACCCCCAAAAAGAGCTGGTATTGGTACCGAGACCTTATCTCGAAGTATCAGGAGCAGGAAGGTTAGGAGAAAGAGATGAAATATCAGGCAATGTCCGAAACAGTCCTAAAGGCTGTTGGCGGCAAAGAGAACATTACATCGGTAACTCATTGTGCGACGCGCCTTCGCATCGACGCACGAGACACCTCGATCATCGATCTCCAGCTCGCCAAATCGGCCGATCAGGCGCTCGGGGCAGTAGTCAGCGGTGGCCAGCTTCAGGTGATCATCGGCCCCAACGTCACCGAGGCTTACAACGACTTCCTCGACTTCGCGGGAATCGAAGTCGGCGGTGGCACGGTTGCCGACGATGCCCAAACCGCCAAAGACCTTGCAGAAGGCATTAAAAGCGGTAACACCGCCATGGGCTTGATTGAGAAATTCGGGAACGTCTCTGCACAGGTATTCATGCCCATCGTCCCGGCGCTCATCGTTGGCGGACTCATTCTTTCGATCAAGAATCTCCTGGTCAATTATTGCGGATTGAGCACCGATAGCGGAACCGCCCAGGTCCTGTTGGCGATCTTTAGCGCTTCGTTTAGCTTCTTACCCGTTTATCTTGGTTATCAGCTCGCGGCCGTCATGAAGATGCAGCCCATCATGGGCGCATTGCTGGGCGCGATCATGATCAGCTCGTCCATTAGCGGTGCCGAGAGTCTCGACTTTCTTGGTATTCCCATCCCGACGAACGACTATTCGAGTACGGTAGTGCCCATCGTACTGGGCGTTGTATTCATGTACTTTGTCGACCGCGGCCTTCAGAAGATCATTCCCGACGTTACCAAACTGTTCTTGAAGCCGCTGCTCACCATGATCATCATCGTGCCCGTCGAGCTTATTATCCTTGGCCCCGCCGGCAGCATGATGGGCTACGCGCTGAGCGATGCCGTCACGTGGCTTATGGACAACGTGGCATTTATCGCTACTCCGATCCTGGCAGCCCTTAACCCCTATTTCGTCATGCTCGGTCTCGATAAGGCTTACATCGCAATCGAAGTTACGAGCCTGGCGCAGCTCGGTTGGGCACCCATTATCTTTGGATTCATCTCGAACCTCTGCATTGGCGGCACGAGCCTCGCCCTGGCAACTGCCATGAAGGGAAACAAAGAGAAGAGGGGTATGGTTACCACGGTTGCCGTCACCGCACTCTGTGGCGTAACCGAGCCCGCGTTCTACGGTTGCCTCATCGAGCGTCCCCGCCTGCTTGTCGGCACGGCAATCGGCGCGCTCTGCGCTGGACTCCCTGCAGGCATCTTTGTTCTGAAAGAGTATGTTGCGGGAGCATGCCCCGGCCTTCTTTCGGCACTCATCTTTATCGCTCCCGATGGGTCCATGGGTAACTTCGTGCTGGCATGCGTTGTCGCCATCATCGCCATCGTCGTCTCCTTCATCGCTGCACGCGTGATCATCAAGAAGAACCCCAGCTATATTGAGTAGATGCCCGTTGTTTGCATTGGGGACATCCTCGGCAGACCATTAGCAAGAACCCAAGAAGTTCCTTAGGAGCTCGATTAATCCATTCGGATTCCTGAGGCACAAACGACCCCGATTCCACAATGAAATCGGGGTCGTTGTTTCTAAAGCCGTCGATAGACAATCGGTGTTTACCTTAGCTCCCTATCCAAGTTAATTATCCACGATCGTTCTCCGGTCGGGAGATTTTCTTCGCTCGCGTATCCAGAAATCCACGCTCGAGCAGGACATCCAGATCCGCGCCCGCCCTTGTCTCGATCTGTAACAGCAAGAGGCCTATTCCGCTTCTACATGTTACAAATCAAGATATTCCTAAAACACCCTAAGTTTCATCTCAATCTGTAACAGTTAGATGCCGAATATCGGTCTTGGTGTTACAGATTTAGACAAACTGGAGGACGAGACAAACCAAAAACGGGATGGGCGCTAACCCGATGGCGCACCACCTAAATAGAAACGGGCTCTGTCCCATATAGAGACAGAACCCGAAACTTTCATGGAGCCAGTGACAGGAATCGAACCTGCAACCCACTGATTACAAATCAGTTGCGCTACCGTTGCGCCACACTGGCACACTTGGCGCTTTCGCGCGAAGCCTGTTAAGAATAAAGGAATTGCGGACGAGGCGCAACAGACCCTTCACCCGACCACATCTCAAAACTATTCGCCAGATCGAATAGTTTTATCTGTTCGCCAAAACAAAAAACTATTCGTTTTGGCGACGGCAACCCACAGTCCGTTGATTACAAATCAACGGGCCGGCCAATTGGGAAACGGGTCTCTATGGATAATCCCCTACCTCCCGCGCAGGGCCTTGAGCTTGGCCAGGGCATCGGGGCTCAGGCGGCTGCCCAGGGTCATCTTGATCTGCGGAGCTTCCTCTGCCTCGTGAACGTCGTTGTCGATCTGTTTGATCTCGTCCACCAGCATACGGCTCGAGATGCGCGTGACGCCCTTGCCCATGACGACGGCCTGTATTGTGCCGTCACTCGATACCACGGAGCACGCGCGGCCTTCCTCACGCGCCTCGATGCAGAGCTTCTGCACCACGGTATCGGCAGAGACGCCCGTCGGCGAGAACTCGATGCGCACGCCGCGGGCCGGTAGGTTGGGGCGCTCGTTGGAGATGTTGCCCGCGCCGTCGAACACGATCACGGCCTCGTAACGGCCCTGGGCAAACGCCGCGACATCGTTGATAAGCGCAGTACGAGCCATATCGTGGACGTCGCTGGAATATGGATCGTCGGAATGGTCGTAGACGAGCTTTTCGTAGCGCGGCGTGCAGTGAATCACGTTGTAGCCGTCGACCACCAGCAGCTCGGGCTTATTGGAGTGCACCGTCGAGACCGGGTCGGCGATGGCCTGCGCAAACGCATTGCCGCCCACGCCATAGGTCGCGGCCGAAACAATCGGCTTGGCCGAGCCCTCGCCAAAGCGCTTGGCCTTGGACTTGGCGCGGTTCTTCTTGGACATGCGCTACTCCTCCCCCATGAGCTCGCCGGCATTGCGGCGCAGCCACTCAAAGCACAGCGCGGTGGTCGCCTGGGCCACGTTGAGACTCTCGGTCATGCCGCGCTGGGGAAGCTTGGTCAAAAAGTCGCATTTCTCGAGCACCAGGCGCGAGATGCCGTCGCCCTCGGAGCCCATGACGAGCGCAACGCGGCCCTCGAAGGGAGCATCCCAGCAGCTGCCCTCGGCGTGCTCGGAAGCACCGCCCACCCAAAAGCCGGCGGCCTTGAGGTCGTCAAGCGCTCGGGCGATATTGGGAACCTGCGCGATGGGCAGGTGCATGACGGCACCAGCGGAGGTTTTGTAGCTGCCCACGGTCACACCGGCGGCGCGCTTGTTGGCAATGATGACGCCCGCTGCGCCCACGACCTCGGCAGAGCGCACGATCGCACCAAAATTGCCATCGTCGGTCACATGGTCGAGCACGACGACGAGCGCCGGTCCTTCACCCGCGCGATCGAGAATGTCGGCGACATCGGCATAGGGGAAATTGCCCACCTCGAGCGCAATGCCCTGGTGAGCGCCATGGCTCGACAGCGCATCGAGCTGCGTGCGCGGCACATACTTAATGCGGACGTCCGCGGCGTTGAGGTCGTCGACCAGGCGCGACAAGGCGGCATCGCGCTCCCCGCCCTCGGCGATGAGCGCGCACTTGACGGGAAAGCCGGTACGCAGTGCCTCGGCGGCAGCACGACGACCTTCGATAAACTCGCCCTTGGGAACCTGAACGTTGTCGCGGTTGCGATCTCGCTGCGAACGCGCAGCCTGGGCTTGGGAGCGCTCGCGCTGGCCCTTGGAAGCGGCAGCGCGGTCATTGCGGCGAATCGGGCGCGAGCCAGAAGCAGCCTGTTTGCCACCACGAGGCGCACACTTGCGATTGTCGGCCATAAAACGGCCTCCTTAACACAATTATCAAACGAAACAAAATAAACGACCGCCCATGAATATTAATTCGGGCGGTCGGTACGGGTTTTCCAAGTGCCCGAGATGGCCGTGAAAGAGGAGCGACGCGTACTTGAGTACGCGAGCGACGGTTTGAACGGCAAGGTCGGGCGCTTGGGAAACCCGCGGGGATTAGAGAGATTTGATACGAGTGCCCGCGGCAGTATCCTCGATCGTCAGGCCCAGGTCCTTGAGCTGGTCGCGGATGGCATCGGCCAGATCCCAGTTCTTGGCGGCGCGGGCCTCGGCGCGGGCCTCGAGAATCTTGGCAGCGGCCTCGTCCACGTCGTCACCCGTGTAGGCAACCAAACCGGCGGCAACGCCCAGCAGGCCCAGCGGCAGCTCGACCTTGGGCTCGGGAAGCTCAACGCCAAACGTATCGAGCAGCTCGGTCAGCGTATCGGCGGCAGCCAAGACTGCGGCCTTGTCGGCAGCATCGCCCGCCTGCTCCAAATATTGATTGCACTCGGTGACAAAGCCAAAGACGGCACCCATGGCACCGGCGGTGTTAAAGTCGTCGTCCATGCACTCCTTAAAGGCGGCACGAGTCTCGGCGGCCTTGGCGACAAACGCCTCGGCGGCAGCCGCATCGGCGTCGGCCGTCGCGTGGCTTGCAGCCCAGCGCAGGTTCTCGACCGTACCGGCGATACGCGTGAGCGAGTTCTCGGCACCCTCCAGGCGCTCCCAAGAGAAGTCGAGCGGCGAGCGATAGCTCGTCTGCAGCATCAGCAGACGCAGAGCCGCGGCAGAGTGCTGCTCGAGGACCTCGGCCAGCGTAAAGAAGTTTCCGAGCGACTTGGACATCTTCTCGCCGTCGACCAGCAGCATGCCCGTGTGCATCCAGGTGTTGGAGAAGCCCTGGTGCCAGGCGCAGGTAGCCTGGGCGCACTCGTTCTCGTGATGCGGGAAGGCAAGGTCGGAGCCGCCGCCGTGGATGTCGATCGGGGTGCCCAGGTAGCGGTGCACCATGGCGGCGCACTCGGTGTGCCAGCCGGGACGGCCCTCGCCCCAGGGGCTCGGCCAGCTGGGCTCGCCGGGCTTGGCGGCCTTCCACAGGGCAAAGTCGAGCGGGTCGTTCTTGTCCTCGTTCTCCTCGATGCGCGCGCCCACCATAAGGTCATCGATGTTGCGGCCCGAGACCTGACCGTAGTTGGGATCGCTGCGCACAGCAAAGTACACATCGCCGTTATCGGCTGCATAAGCGTGGCCCTGCTCGATAAGCGTCTTGATCATGGCGATCATGGGGCCGATCTCTTTGGTAGCGCGGGGGCGCACATCGGGATCGAGCACGTTGGCGGCGCGCATGACGCCGATGAACTTGTCGGAGAACTCCGTCGCGACCTCGGCAGCCGTACGGCCTTGCTCGTTGGCGCGCTTGATGATCTTGTCATCGACATCAGTGAGGTTCTGGGCGAACGTGACCTCGTAGCCGCTCGCGATGAGCCAACGGCGGATCACGTCAAAGCTGATGAACGTGCGGGCGTTGCCGATGTGAATGTTGTCGTAGACCGTGGGGCCGCACACGTACATGCGGACCTTGCCGGACTCGATGGGCTGGAACTCTTCCTTTTTATGGGTAGCGCTGTTGTAGATACGCATTCGTTACTCCTTAACGGTTTTCTGTAGCAGGCAGACGGCCCAAGCGCCGATCCCCTCGCCTTGGCCTTCCCAGCCGAGCTTTTCGGTCGTAGTGGCGGCGACGCCCACGTTTTCGACGTCAACGCCCAGAGCACGGGCAAGGTTGGCGCGCATGGCATCGCGGTGCGGGGTGATTTTGGGCTGCTGGCAGGCAATGGTGCAGTCGGCATCGACAAACTCAAAGCCCAGCTCGCGCGCATAGTCCATCACACGGGCAAGCAGCACCATCGAGTCGGCGCCCTCATAGGCAGGATCGGTGTCGGGGAACAGTTTGCCGATGTCTCCCCCGCGGCAGGCGCCCAAAATGGCGTCGGCCAAGGCGTGCGCGAGCACATCGGCATCCGAGTGGCCCAGCAGACCGCGCTCGTAGGGAATATCGACCCCGCCGATAATACATCGACGACCCTCCACCAGACGGTGAACGTCATAGCCGTGTCCAATGCGCAGGTTACTGAACATGGGGAAGGTCCTCTCCCTCGGCCATGCGACCGAGCAGAATCGCGGTTACGGGACGCAGGTCCTCGGGCACCGTCACCTTAAGGTTATCGCGCGGGCTCTGGACACAGCGGACGCGGGCGCCCATGCGCTCGACCAGCGAAGAATCGTCGGTCCCGATAAAGCCCTCGGTGATAGCTGCGGTGTGGGCGCGCTTCATGGCGTCGACGCTAAAGATCTGCGGCGTCTGCGCGGCCCAGTAGAGCTCGCGCGGCGGCGTCTCGACGATATTGTCGCCGTCGACGATCTTGAGCGTGTCGATCGCGGGCTGGCCGCACACGACGCCGTCGAGCGAGCGGTCGCCCACAAGCACGTCGATCGCATGATCGATGGCCTCGGTCGTGATGAGCGGACGGGCGCCGTCGTGGATGGCGACATATTCGAAACCCGCCGGTACCGCATGCACGCCGGCACGGGTGGAGTCCTGGCGGGTATCGCCGGCATCGGCAAAACTGATGGGCGTGTCATAGTCAAACGGGTCGATGGCCAGGCGGCGCATCTCGGCACGGCGCTCGGCAGGGCACACCACCACGATGTGGCCGACCTTGTCGCTACGATCGAACGCGCGGATGGACCAGCTCATAAGCGGACGACCCGCTACATTGACGAGCTGCTTGCCACCGGGGTTACCAAAGCGCTGGCCGCTGCCACCGGCAACGACCACGGCGCATACGGGCGCCATTATGCGTTCCCCTGTTTGGTGCCCTTCATGCGGTACAGGGAGTCCGCAAGAATGGCAGGGTTGTTAACGCCAAAGTCGCCCAGGCGCTCCGGATCCTCGCTGATGTCGTCCATGAGCTCCTGCAGCGATCCATACTCGTCGACGATTTTCTCGGCCACGCCGTCGCGCACGACGGACACGCGCGAAAGCGTGCGCAGGCCCAGCGGTGTCATGACGGAGTCCTCGTCCAGGTCGTCGTAACCCAGAACCGCCGCCACATGCTGCGGGTCGGACAAGTCCTTGGGCGTCATACGGCTCAGGTTGGCGCGGATCTTTTCGGCATTGGCCTCGGAAGAATCGCTCGCGTAGTCGCGAATCATCAGGTCGTACTCGGTATCCATGCTGGAGCCGGCGAGCTGCTCGAGCTGCATCTGCACGAGCTTGCCCTGGTTGCCCAACTTGACAATGCAATCCTTAAGCTCAGTCTTTGCCTGCTGCATGATCTCGAAACTCGAGAAAATGCCGGTGATGTCGGCGAGCGTAACGTAGTCGTCGAGCTCGAGGGCCGTCAGGCGCAGCAGGGAGCGATCGAGCGACTGACGGGTAGTCTGGAGCGTGGCGACGAGCTGGTTGACCGAGCTCATGATGGTGGTGACGGGCTGGATCTCGTAGCTCTTGCCGTGGACGTACACGTTGACGACGGCACGACGAGCCGAAACCGAGATCACGATGGCGTCGGTGAGCACCGACATGCGAGCGGCAGTACGGTGACGCATGCCCGTTTCACTCGTGGCGAGCGAGGGATCGGGATTGAGGTGGAAGTTGGCGCGCAGGATCTGGGTGAGGTCGCCATCGATGACGATGGCACCGTCCATCTTGGAAAGCTCGAACAGGCGGTTCGAGGTAAACGAAATGTTGAGCGGGAAGCCGTCGTTACCGGCAGCGAGTACGTTTTCGGTGTCGCCGACGCAAATAAGAGCGCCCAGGTGACCAGCAATGATCATGTCGAGGGCGGTGCGGATCGGCTGGCCGGGGGCAGTCAGGCGAATAGCCTGCTCCATACGCTTTTGCAGCTCGTTCTTATCCAAGGCATCGCTCCCATCGTATACGCTCCATAAACGCTAAATAGTTTCTCACGGTTTGCCCCCGCAGCGCTTGCGAAATCCGATGCTTACAGAATGAGCGAACACCGCTGGGGTAGTCAAAAGAGCCCCAACCCAAATGAGCTGCTTATGTGGTAGCATCGGGATTCACATGAATGAGGGAGTAGTCGCGTGACCGGGTTCGCCTCCGGTGGCGCGGTAAGTCAACACACTGGCCGATGCGGCCTGGCTTGCCTTAATGAACGAGACTCGTGGCTGTGCGCGCAACGCGTACGCCACGGGTCTTTTTTGTTACTCCCCCAAGAGGTACACGCGGGCCCGCCCGCAGAGAGGGAGTCAGACTATGGGACTCGCAGAGCTCGTGCTGCTCGCCGTTGGCCTTTCGATGGACGCCTTTGCCGTATCCATCTGCAAGGGCCTTGGCATGAAGAAGATCGACCTTAAAGTCGCCGCGGTGCTCGGCCTGTTCTTTGGCGGCTTTCAGGCCGGCATGCCCGTAATCGGATGGGCGCTTGGCAGTCAATTCATGGGCATCATCGGACCCATCGACCATTGGATCGCCTTTATCCTTTTGGCCTTTATCGGCGGCAAAATGCTGTGGGAAGCCTTTACCGAGGACGAGAATGAAGGCGACGGCAAGGATGCCGAAAAGATTGACCTGGGCGAGTACCTGATCCTCGCCATCGCCACCTCAATCGACGCCCTAGCCGTAGGCATCTCATTTGCGGCGCTCTCGGTTGACATCGTTCCCGCTGTATCGCTTATCGGCGTCACAACGTTTATCTTCTCCATCGCCGGCGTAGCGATCGGCCACACCTTTGGCGCGCGCTACGAAAAACCTGCCACCATCGTGGGCGGCATCGTGCTCATCCTCATCGGGCTTAAGATCTTGCTTGAGCATCTGGGGATTTTGGCGCTGTAACGCCAAACGCAATCGCTCAAAACTCAACGCCAGTAGCATCACGAATAGTCCCCGCCCAACGGGGTTCTCCCCTCCGCAGGCGTTTCGAAACCCGCCCCCATCCCGGATTCCCACGCAGCGGCCGCGTTCACCGCCGACACGGGGACCCCTAGCTCCCCCGCGACGCGGCAGACCCTCGGCTGCCCCTCGTAAAGGATGCAGAAGACGCGCTCGAGGTCCGACGGTTCGACCAGGCTGCACCGGCAGTCCGCGTACAGCGCGCAGCCCCTCCCGCGCGGGTCGCCGCCCGAGCCCTCATCCGGCTCGTGATGGCGCACCTCGACCCAAAGGCCCTCCGACACGTCATCGAACCCGAAATCGAGCTCCGCCTGGACGCTCTCGCCGAACGCATCGCCCAGGACGAGCTCCGGCACCTTCGTCATACGGCCGTCCAGCCACTCAATCTCTATCATCGTACGCATGGTGCAAGCCTCTTCCGGCACGGGATTGTCAGCTCAAACCGACCCTTACCCATACGGACGAACATAGCTCGCCAGGGGAAGCCCCTGAAGGCCGTGCGCCACAACATGAGGCCGAATCCGCCCCCGGCTGGACAGGCCAACAACGAAGGAGCACACGGAACCGGCGCGGCGTTACAACCGTCCCGGCAAGCGTGTCACTTGGTCAAGTCATGATGCCGACAAACCCGGAAATGCTCCAACGGAGCGCCGAACGAGCGTAACAATATAAAGCCGTGCAACACGCGTTGGACGACCAGAACATCCCAAACAAAGGCCTGTCGGTCCCACCTTCAAGCCCAATAGCAAAATGTGCATCAGCGGAATTGCAGCGATACAAGTCTCAACCATCACACCGCAGCGCGCCTAGTCCCACTCATCCTACTGCAAATGTCCCAGAACGAGAAAACGACCAGCTTAACATGCCAACCTTTATATCCGCACGCGCGTAATTCAACTCATAAGGACCGGTTATCCCTTACCTGTGACACAATCTCAAACGCACAGAACAGAATCATCAGTCCAATCATCGCATAAGAGGCAGCCGAACCTTCAAACACTATTCCACAAAGAACAATCTCCGCGCCGCCAATAAGAACTGTTATCAGGCGCTCTGCCTTTTTGCTCTCGCCGCTCGCATAAAAAGGCGGCAAAGCGCACAAGATCACATATAGCCCGGGAAGGGAATACAGGATCGATAGTCCAAGCCCCCCATCAACCGCAGTGTTTTGCGTAAGAATCAACTGAACCCAAACGGCAATTATCACTGAGCAGGTTGTCGATAAAAGAAGGCTAGAAATATAGCACGCAAGAAAGTCCCGTCGCATTCGAACAGAGAAATCCGCGAACTCTCTTCGCCGCGTGGAAACAATAAGGTACACAGAAATTGCAATAGAACCAATCAGAGAAAACAGCGGAACAACCAGCAATTCAAGCTTATTACCCCATCGATCAACCACACCCCCACTCCAATGAGCGGGAATTGTATCAGGGAGGGCTGACCAAGCCGCCCATAGAATCAGAAATGGAAGAATAGAGAGGATGAAAGATGATAACACTGCAGTAATTTTTTTCGAGGCTCTCATCGATTCCGCATCTCCTTGTGCGCTCACATTCCACTCCGTCTTAAATCAAGTAAAAATAATAGCTTGAATGCAAATTTGTTTTAATTATTGGTTGATCTCATTTCCATTCTTAATAATTGTTATCTTGATTTTATATCGATTATTCGATATATAGTAATATAAATTGTGTTCAAGGAGGGCACCATGATCCGTATTCGCTCCATAGAGCTCTCAAATGTGAAAAACGTTGCTAACGGCACGATCGGCTTCAAGGACAGCCCCTTCGGTTCCAGTGTGATGGGAATATACGGTCAGAACGGATCGGGCAAGACCGCCGTCGTCGAATCCCTCGCGCGAGTCCAGGATTTGATGTGCGGCTTTCCGCTCGACCGTGAAAGCGTCGATCTGATCGGCCCCTCTGCCGAGTGCGCCAAAATCAGCATCGAGGTCGAGGTGACGGAGGGTTCCCCTTCCTCGCTCGGCTTCGTAGGCGGGCTCGGCGGCACCGTAGCGGCCGGGAAGCCCTTCACAGTTTGCTACTCGTTCTCCTTCGACAGGCTCGACGACAGACCGCGCCTCCTCTCCGAGGACCTCTCCGTCCGCGCCGAGGGGCTCGTCAAGAGAAGGCTCGCCGCCTACGATGCGGCCGATACCGAGGACAGCCAGAACCTGAAGCCCGTCAACAGGTGGCGGGCACTCAGAAATCTCGCCGGAAGGGAGGCCGACCTCGACCTCACCGTCGCACGGCGCTCCCCCGACCTGCAGGGCTCCTCGAAGCTGTTCTCGAACGCCATGGTCGCCTTCGCGGTCGCCGCGAGAAAGTCCTATCTCGAGCGCCTCGGAAATAACTCCCTATCCGAGGCGGCGAGGACGGCGTACGAGAGCGTATTGGTTCCACTCATGGACTCCACGACGCTCCTGAACAGGTTCGCCGACGATAAGATGAGGGTCTGTGACACGCGCCGAAGCGCGGCGCTGGCGTTCAACATCTTCCTCCTCGCCTCCCCGGGCAGCAGCACAGGCGGATGGTCACCCGAGGAGGCCGGAAAGGCCCCTGTCATCCGCGACGTGTCACTCCCTATCGATCAGACAACGGTCCTCCCCTCAGAAGTCTGCGACTCGGTCCGCAAGACCGTCGAGACCATCAACTGCGCGCTTGGGGCAATCGTTCCGGGACTCAGCATCCAAGTGAACACCCTCCACGGCGAAACGATGGAAGACGGCACACCGGGCGAGCGCGTCGAGCTCCTATCATGCCGGCAGGGGGCACGCGTCCCCTTCAGAACAGAATCGGAAGGAATCAAGAAGATCGCATCGATGCTCGGCTGGCTGATAAACGTCTTCAATGACGACAGCGCCTGTCTCGTCGTTGACGAGATCGACTCCGGAGTGTTCGAGTTCCTGCTCGGCGAGCTCCTCGAAGTCGTGACCGAGCAGGGCAAGGGCCAGCTCATCTTCACCGCTCACAACCTGCGAGCGCTTGAATGTCTCCCGGTCGGATGCCTCGTCTTCTCGACCTCCAACCCCAACAACCGCTACATCGGGTTCCGGGGCATGGCACCCTCGAACAACCTCAGGAACCAATACCTGAGAGCCATCAACCTCGGGGGGCAGAAGGAACAGCTGTACGAGCCGACCAGAACCTCCGCGATAGGCTCCGCCCTCCTTGAGGCTGGAAGCCCCCAGGCCCTCGACTTCGACTCCCTTCTGTCCTCCATGGGAGGCGAGTGACCATGGCAAGGGAGAAGCGGGTCGTCCTGATTCTCGTGGAGGGGCCGAGCGATGAAAACGCGCTCCTCGAGCCCATGCAGGCCGCGCTCAACTTCGCCGCAAACGGTGCACCGCCCGAGGCGAGGGCGCTCGCCTTCCACTGCGACGTTACCACGGTGCGACCCTTCTCATGGGAGGCCTCCTTCGCCGTCAAGGACAGGGTGCGCGACACCGTGCGCCAGTTCGTCGTCGACCGCATCGCGTCGCGGCACGAGTACGAATGGACCGACCTCGACCGGATCATCCACATCGTCGACCTGGACGGCGCCTTCATACCGAACGAGTGCATCGTCGAGGGGGACTGCGATGGATTCGTCTATGGCCGCGACTCTATCACCGCCCGGGACACCGCTAGGGTGGTAGACAGAAACGAGAGAAAGTCTGCCGCGCTGCTTGAGCTCGCGGGCACGCGCGAGCTCAAGCACAGAAAACACGCAGTCCCCTACAGAGTCTACTTCATGTCCCGCAACCTCGAGCATGCGCTCTACGGCTCCGTACGCGAATTCAGCGATGACGAGAAGAGGCAGCTTTCCGCAGCCTTCGGCAAGAAATACCGGAACGACCCCGAGGGTTTCATCAATCTGCTCCGAAGCGGGGACGTAAAGGTTCCGGGCGATACCGTGGAGGAGACATGGCGCTACGCCCGGGAAGGCACTAATTCCCTCCACCGGGGCTCAAGCCTTCACCTCTTCTTCTCTGACTCTGAACCGGAATCTCCGCCCCGGCCATCCGCTCCCTAGGATCCGAAAGCCCGAATGTCGTGCTGGCGCTTGTGCGAGACGATCAACTTTCGGCAGTCGCTGCTCCCCGTTTTGATCGCATGGCTCTTCCCCGTCGCCCTCCAGCGCCGGGGGTTCCCCTCCATCGCGAAGAGGTAATCCCCGTCCGGCCTTGCCGTCTCTGTAACGCCGAGCCTCCCGACGCGCCTCAAGGAAGGCGGGGTCGTCCCGGGAGAGTGGACAAAACTATAGAGACACGTTCCAAATTGACTAAAGGGTGATATGGGTTAGACGCCAGGCAATTTCCCATTTCTTAAAAGAAGAGAGGGGGCACCTGTCGCAAAAGACCGGGTGTCCCCTCTCGTAATGTCATTTGCAATCCGCTAGCACGTGGCTCGGACCGCTGCCGGCGTGACCTTTACGCGGCAAGGCGCTTGAGGACGTCGATGAGCAGCTCGTAGAAGCGCTCGGCAGAAGCGAGCTCCATGCTCTCGTCCGGGGTGTGGACATCGGAGAGCGTCGGGCCCACGGCGATGGCGTCCAGACCGTGCAGGGCCTCGGCAAACAGGCCGCACTCAAGGCCGGCGTGAATGGACTCGATGCGCAGCTCGGAGCCAAAGAGCTCACGATAGCTCTCGACAAAGACGTCGCGGACCGGCGAATGCTCGGCATAGCTCCAGCCGGGATACTCGAACTCAAACTTGGCGTCGAAGCCCAGGACATCGGCCAGCGTCTGCAGGCGGTCCTTGAACTCGTCCTGCAGCGAGGTGATCGAGGAGCGCGGGGACAGCATGATCTTGACCTCGTCGTCAGAAGTGGCAACCACACCGATGTTGGAGGAAACCTCGACGGAGCCGTCGGTGGCGACGTTGCGGCGAATCACGCCGTTAGGGGCAAGACGCAGGGCGCGGATGAGGGCAAGCGCGGACTTCTGGTCCATGGCCTCGACCTCAGCGTTATCGGCAATCTCGACGGTGCAGGTAAAGCCGGGGTCGAAGACCTCGAGCTCGGCAGTGACGTCGGCGATGATGCCCTTTGCGATCTGGGCCGCGGCCTCGGCGGCAGCGTGGTCGGCGTAGACCAGAACAGCCTTGCACTCACGGTTGATGGCGTTGTCCTTGGTGCCGCCGTTAAAGCTAACGATGGCGGGCTCGCCGGCAACCATCAGGCGGTCGATGATGCGGGCCATGATGAGGTTGCCGTTGCCGCGCTCTAGGTTGATATCGTTGCCGGAATGACCACCCAGTAGGCCGGAGATGTCGAGCGTGAGGGTGCTGCCGGTCTTGTGCTCGCGCACGATGGGGCAGGCGTAGGTAACAACGACGCCGCCGGCGCAGCTGACGGTGGCAACGCCCTCTTCCTCGGAGTCAAGGTTAATCATGGTGCGGGCGCTAATCTGGGACTTGTCGAGCGTCTCGGCACCGACCAGGCCAGTCTCCTCGTCGGTGGTGAATACGCACTCGAGGGCGGGGTGAACGATCGAATCGTCATCGAGAACAGTGAGCATCAGAGCGACAGCAATGCCGTTGTCGGCACCCAGGGTGGTGCCGTTAGCGGTGAGGACGCCGTCCTTGACGACCAGGTCGATACCGTCGGTCGTAAAGTCGTGCTCAACGGAGCCCAACTTGTCGCACACCATATCGATGTGGCCCTGCAGCATCACGGCCGGAGCATTCTCGGCGCCGGCAGAAGCGGGCTTGCGAATGATGACGTTGTAGACCTCGTCCTGGTACACATCGAGGCCGCGCTCCTTGGCAAACGCAACCAGGAAATCGCTGATGCCCTTCTCGTTGCCAGACCCACGGGGGATCGCGCTGACCTCCTCAAAGAAATGGAACAGCTGGGCGGGCTCGTAGCCGGTAATCTTGTAATCCATGGTGCCTCCTTGGCGCAACTGGTTAGACAGTAAGACATGCGCCTTGTATATTCCCAGACTTTGCGTGCATAAACCAGTCGAAAACGCCGAGCGCCCTCGCATCATCGGCTAACGGCGGGGAAACGCTACTTTATTAAGATAAAGCAGGTTAGACGGGCCGCACCGAAGGGGCGTTGGACCCTTCAACCAACCTCAAAGCTTGATCAACGTTTATGCATACGCCATTGGTATGTTTAATGAGGTTCTTGTCCTCCGTCACGACGTAATCGGCATCAATGCGATTAGCGACGCCCAGTATCAGGTCGTCCTCAAAGTCGTTGTGATGATACTTGAACACAAAGGAGTCGAAGACCTCATCTGCACCGACCGGGGCGATGAGGGCTAGCTCGCGCATCTGTCGAACGCATGCCCAGGCCGTTTCGTCTGCCGCCGCAATGGCGTTATCGCTCAGTGAGCCAGTCTTTCTTCGGCACTCCTGCTTGATTGCCGCCGAGACAAGATATGAAACGTCTTTGACCGAAAGCGACGAGGCAAACAGGGCAATCCGCTCCGAGGCGTCGGCAATCTCGATCAGATGGGCGACATTTGCCGTACGGTCGGACCTGCCAGAAAAATAATCCATCCATACGTTGGTATCGATTAACAGCTTGAGGACGCCTTCTGTGCTCATAGTTCCACCCACTCGGGATAGCGCTCCGCCATGGCCTCCTCATAGAGGTCGTCATAGTCTCCCGAGAACTCAGGGATGGGGATGCCGTATTTGAGGCACGAATCGCGAACGATATGGCTGCCTTGCGCGGCCCTTGACTCCATGCGCCGGGGCTCCACTCCGTCAGAAACTGGAGCCGCCGCGTCTCCCTTCGAGGGCATATGTCCGTTAACGACCAGATACTCCCAAAGTGTCCGAACGGCTTGCGACGGCGTCATGCCAATCTGTGCCAAAACGGCGTCCCCGGCATCCTTGAGTTGGCGATCCATGCGCACGTTCATCTGAACCGGCCGTGAGTCTAGTATCGACATAGACATGTTGGCTCCTTTTGCTATACGCTTTCCTTTACTTAGTATAGCATTTAGGATGAATGCCGCCTTTACCAGAAAGGGGACGTCCCAGCTGGAACATCCCCTTCATTCAGACTATTTCACACTTTACAGCGCGCCAGAGCCGGCTTGCATCATGCCGCCGGGGCCCGAGGTCACGCCGCCGCTTACGGGCGTGGCGTTGCCGGTGTGCGGCGCCGCCGGAGCGGTATCGCCGCCGAGCGCGCCGACCGGACGCGGTGCCGGAATCTCGCCCGTGCCGTGGCTAAAGACAAACTTGCCGTCGGCCACATCGCACAGGACGGTATCGCCCTCGCCCCACTCGCCGGCCAGCAGCTCCTCGGACAGCGGGTCCTCAATGAGCTTTTGGATGGCGCGGCGCAGCGGACGCGCGCCATTGGTGAGGTCGGTGCCCTCGGCCACAATCTTGTCGTAGGCCGCATCGGTGAGCTTGATGTTCATGCCGTTGGCAATCAGGCGTTGACGCAAGTCGTCCACCAGCAGGTGCGCGATCTTGGTCAGATTCTCGCCCGAAAGCTTCTGGAACACCACGATGTCGTCGATACGGTTGAGCAGCTCGGGGCGGAACAGGCGCTTGAGTTCGCCCATCGCACGGCCCTTAATCTCGCTCGAGGTAAGGCCGTGCTCGCCGGTGGTGCCAAAGCCAACGCTCGCATCCTGCGCAATCTCGCGGGCGCCCACGTTGGACGTCATGATGATCACGGTATTGCGGAAGTCGACCGTCTTGCCTTGGCTATCGGTCAGGCGGCCCTCCTCCAGCACCTGCAGCAGAATGTTGAAGATATCGGGGTGCGCCTTCTCGATCTCGTCAAACAGCACAACCGAGTACGGATGACGGCGCACGGCCTTGGTGAGCTGACCGCCCTCGTCATGGCCAACGTAGCCCGGGGGGCTACCGATAAGCTTGGAGACCTCGAACTCGCTGCCAAACTCCGACATGTCGAAGCTGATGAGCGCGTCCTTGCTGCCAAAGAGATACTCGGCAAGCGTCTTGGCGAGCTCGGTCTTGCCCGTGCCGGTGGGACCCAGGAAGATAAAGCTGCCGCCGGGGCGACGCGGGTCCTTGAGCGGCGAGCGACTGCGGCGCACGGCCTTGGCAACGGCCTCGACTGCCTCGTCCTGGCCGATAATGCGGGTCTTGAGCACGCTTTCGGTCTGCAGCAGGCGACGGCTCTCGCTCTCGGTGAGCGAAGACACCGGCACACCCGAGGTCACGGAGACGATGTCGGCGATCTGGGCGACGTCGATGGTGAGCGGGCTCGCGTCGAGCTCGGCCGTCCAGGCAGCCTTGGCCTCGGCAACCTCAATCTCGGCAGCCTTTTGCTGCTCAGTGATCTCGGCAGCCTTGTTCATGTCGTCGCTCTCGGTGGCCTCCTGTGCGGCAGCCTTGAGCTCTTCGACGCGATGCTCGGCCTCGCGCACCGGCTCGGGCGCGCGGTTAGCGGCGATGCGGGCGCGGGCACCGGCCTCGTCGATAAGGTCGATGGCCTTATCGGGCAGGAAGCGGTCCTGAATGTAGCGGTTGGAGAGGTTCGCGGCGGCCTCGATAGCACCCTGTGTGTAACGCACATGGTGGTGCTCCTCGTAGCGCGGCTTGAGCGCGGTCAGGATCTTGACCGTGTCCTCGACGCTCGGCTCCTCGACATCGATTGTCTGGAAGCGACGCTCAAAGGCCGGATCCTTGGTGAGGTACTTGCGGAACTCCTCGGCCGTGGTGGCGCCGATGATCTGGAAGGCACCGCGTGCGAGAACGGGCTTGAGCATGGAGCTCGCATCGATAGAACCCTCAGCAGAGCCGGCACCGATGATGGTGTGCATCTCGTCGATAAACAAGATAACGTCGTCGGCTTCGGTCGCCTCCTGGATCACGTTCTTGAGACGCTCCTCGAACTCGCCGCGATACTTGGCGCCCGCAACAAGACCCGGCAGGTCGAGTGTCCAGATATTCTGGTTCATGAGGTTCTCGGGCACGTTGCCGGCGGCAATCTGCTGAGCCAGGCCCTCGACGATGGCTGTCTTGCCCACGCCGGGATCACCCAAGATAAGCGGGTTGTTCTTGGTGCGGCGCGAAAGGATCTCCATCATGCGCTGGACTTCCTTTTCGCGACCGATCACGGGATCGAGCTTGCCGTCGCGCGCCTTCTGTGTGAGGTTGGTGGCGAACTGCTTGAGCGTGTCGGTGCCGTCCCCCTTTTGCTGTGAGGCGTCCGAGCCGCTAAAGAACGGCAGGCCCGCACCGGGGCGGCCGGCGCCAGCTCCGGCGAGCGGACGCTTCTTGTCCTGGTCCTTGGCGGTGAGCTTTTCGATGGCCTTTTTGATAGAAGCGGACGAAACACCCAGGCGCATGAGGATGTCCATGGCCATTCCGTTGCCCTCTTCGACGATACCGATGAGCAGGTGCTCGGTCGACACATAGGTCTGGTTGTTCTCGCGCGCCACACGGAAGGAACGCTCCATCACGCTAATGACGAGCGGCGTAAAGGCGAGCTTGGCGGCCTCGGTCTCCTCGCTGGGCTCGGGAACGGTGGTCTGGACCTCCTTGAGGGTGTCCATGATGTCGTCGTAGGAGATATCGAGCGAGCGCAGTGCCTCGGCGGCAATGCCCTCGTCCTCCTTAGCGAGCGCGAGCAGCAGATGCTCGGTACCCACTTTATTTGAGTGTAGATCGAGCGCCTCTTGCTTGGCCATGGACATGACCTTGCGCGCGCGATCGGTAAAACGGTCTAACATGCTAGTTCCTCTTAGACGAGCTAGTTTTTTCAAACGCAAAGCGCCGCCCCGCGGCAGCGCTTTGGTCTCTTTACCCATATGGAGTATATGTTAACCGTTGGGACCTTTTCCGCACGGAGCCATACGACAACGTCTACAAAAAAGGAATCGCTCCGGTCTGTTTGGGGGTCTGGTTCTGAGCGTTGCCTAGCAGGCAGGCTCGACGTCCATGCCCTCGGAAATGTTGGCAACCTCCTCGGCAGCGGGAGCACCCGGCATGTGCACGAGCTCCATGTGCGGCTCGGCAAAGACCGTGCCCATGGGGAAGGCGCGACGGAAGACAAACCGGGCAACCGGACCGGCCACCAGCAGGTTCCAGGGCAGGGCCATGATAAAGTTGCGCGGAATGTTGACGAGCCACATCATCGGCAGCGCCTGCAAATTGGCAAGCGGGCCGCCGGGCATATGGAACAGGCCCTCGCAGGCGCCGTAGAGCGACATGATGATGACCATGGGGACGACCATGCAGGAGCTGACGGCGAGCGTCATAGCGAGCGGCGAGCTCTTGCCCGGAGTAACCAGGAACTTGAAGGCGAAGCCTTTGGCTGGCGGGCTGGCGATAAACCAGTCGCAGCACATGGCAAAGACGTAGGCAACGGGGAAGCCAAGCCATGCAGCGGCAACAACCTCGCCGTTGATGGCCCCATGCTGCAGGGCAACGTTGTAGATGCTCATCCAGAGCACCATACAAAAACACATGATAAAGGTGAACAGCAGGCTCTCTCGTTTGTTGATAGGCATAAAGGGCGAAATCCTTTCTGTGTTACGCCGCGGCGCGTGCAAAAAAACGGGCAGGCGAGATGGAGTTACTGGGACTTCATCTCGCCCGCCCGCGGTACGTGCGTCTGCGACTACTTATGTGGTGGAACTACCCTAACGCGAACAACACGCGCTTCGTAAGCGTTGAGTTTGTGGAGATGCTCGGCGTATTGGTGCAAAGTAACCTGTCCCCCTTGCACCAATTAGCTGGTGTGGCGCCAGCGGGGATCGGTGAGAGTTCTCGCTACGCTCAGGCCGACGGGAAGGAACGCCACGATGAGCACCGCACGCACAAACCAGCCAAGCATATTAACCGTGTCAAACGTGCACATGTAGTACATCGAGCGATACAGATACAGTCCCGGCACCATGATGACAATCGATGGCACCGTGAGGGCGATGCGCGGGTACGTGAGCTTGATTTCGGCCAGGCTCGCAAGCAGTCCCGACACCAGCGCGCCGATAAACGCCGCCGCCTCGGGAGGCATGCCTGCACTCAGGCCCAGAAAGGGAAACAGCGTCGGCGCATCGACGAGCGTAAGGCGCAAGGTATTAGACACGGCACCGATGAGCCCAGCCGCCGCGGCCATCTTTATCGGACTGTTGAACATAACCGAGAAGCCAAATACACCGATAAAGCTCATCAGTATGCGCAAGAGCGTAAGAGCCAACGGTGAGAGGCCGAGCGGGGCGAAGTCATCCGGCGCCAGTCCCACACACTCGGCAACCATCCAGCCTACGAGGGTCGCCATCACAATAATTGACACAGCATACGAAAGACGCTCGATGCCGCTTCGCATATCGAGCTTTGCGATGTCGAGGCCTGCCGTAATGAGGGGAAAGCCGGGGATGACAAAGAGCATGGCGCCGATATAGCCTTCTTGGTGCGACATTGCCCCCGGAATGACCTGGCCAAGGCCGAGCAACGCCAGTAAATACGAGATACAGGCCAGCGCGACGCCAATCGTCAACGCGCTAAACTGGCCGAGGCCCTGCTTGAGGATATGAGAACGGGCAAAGTTGCCGACGCCCGCGCCCACGAACGCACATGCCATCTCAATGGGACCGCCACCAAGTAAAAAGACAAAGGCGCCACAGGCGCAGGCCGCCGCAAGGCCCTGTTGCCAAGGCGCGTAATCAGGTTTTGAACTCTCAACGGTCTTGAGCATCTCGTGATACTCATGCACGGTAAACCGGCGCCCATAAGTCTCGATTTCCTTTAGGAAGCTCTCCATCATCCAAATGCGATGAGTGTTGACGCCCGTTGTTGGCAGGCTGACGACCTCGTTAAAGCAGTGGCCGCCTTCGATGCAGGTGCACTCAAACGACAGGAGACTTAAGTCAACGTGGATGGTGACACCGAGTACGGCGGCGACGCGGTTCATGGTATCGCGTACACGCCAGGCACCCGTTCCGCTCGCGAGCATAAGCATACCGGTGCGGCAGATGATGGATGATTTGTCGGTAAGTGGCGCATCGACGGCAAGCTCATCGCCCGCGGTCACGATCTGGCGCCAGTCAGTTTTCATATGGAGCGCGCCGGCACGGACACCGTGGTGCATGGGGGCTCTCGAAGGCAGTGAGTCAAGGCGCGAAGGCTGTGGGGGTTCCGTCGATTCATCCTCAACCTCATCAGCCTCTTCATCGACCAGATCAAAGGAATCAAGCGGCGCTGGCTCGCGACGGTCGATCAGCTCCTCGTCCTCATCATCAAAGTAATTGAACTGATCGAGCATGTCCTCTTCGATCGCGCGCTCGCTCGCATCGTCCATACAGACGCTCCCTTCCTGCCGACTAACTCCCATCCTAGGCAGCGACGGCTAAAGGAAACATAAAAGAGACAACTGTCATGTGAGTCATGTACGCAATAGCCGTTAGGTAGTCGTTGGGGACGTTCTTGAATGGCTAGTCGTTTAAGAACGTCCCTAAGTGCCAACCAAGGCAACGCCGCAGGTAGAGGACGGACAGCGAGCGACGTCCAGGGCGAACAAGTTGGCATGAAAAAGGCAAGACATAGACCTTCTGGTCATGCCTTACCTTTTGAATGACAAATTGTCGCCCTGGGCGGCGCGCAGCGTCGAGCCGTTACGCGGTTCGTAGAACCGCGTAACTAGTTAGCACATCTTTGCGCCGGCGGGGATGGAAGCGTCGAGCTGAATCAGATTGAGGCGCTCCTCGCCCTCCTCCTCGTGAATAGCGCTGATCAGCATGCCGCAGCTGGGAATGCCCATCATCTTGCGCGGAGGAAGGTTGGTGATGGCGAGCAGGGTCTTGCCGACCAAGTCCTCGGGCTCATAGTATTCATGGATGCCGGAAAGGATGGTGCGGTCGGTACCGGTACCGTCGTCGAGCGTAAAGTTCAGCAGCTTCTTGGACTTCTTGACGGCTTCGCACGCCTTGACCTTCACGGCGCGGAAATCGCTCTTGGAGAAGGTATCAAAGTCGACAAACTCCTCGAACAGCGGCTCGACGGCGATCTTAGAGTAATCGAGCGTAGGCTTGAGCGATTTGACGAACGGGCTCGAGGCGTTGCCGGCCTCGGCGGCCTTGGCGGCAGCAGCACCGGACTGGAAACCCTTCTCGGGCTTCATGTGCGGGAACAGCAGGACGTCGCGGATGGAGGCCTGGTTGGTGAGCAGCATGACCACGCGGTCGATACCGATGCCGATGCCGCCCGCGGGAGGCATGCCGTACTCGAGGGCGCGCACGTAGTCCTCGTCGTACTCCATGGCCTCGTCGTCACCGCCAGCCTTCTCGGCCATCTGAGCGGCAAAGCGCTCGGCCTGGTCGACCGGGTCGTTGAGCTCGGAGAACGCGTTAGCGTACTCGTGACCGGCGATAACCAGCTCAAAGCGGTGCGTCAGACGCGGGTCGTCCTCAAAACGCTTGGCAAGCGGGCTGACCTCGATGGGGTAATCGCACACGAAGGTCGGGTTGACGATGGTGTCCTCGCCCAGCTCATCGTAAATCTCGGCGATGATCTTGCCAGCAGTCCACTCGGGCTTGATCTCCAGGCCCTTCTCGCGCGCGGCGGCAGCAAGCTCCTCGACCGGCGTGTCGATGGTGACTTTCTTGCCGAGCACGTCAGAGACAATATCAGTCATGGGGCGGCTTGCCCACTCACCGGAAAGATCGATGGTCTGGCCCTGGTACTCGATGACCTCGGGGTTGCCGATGGCCTTGTTGGCAGCCTTGATGACGCCCTGGGCAAGCGCCTTCATGCCCTCGAGATCGGAGAAGGCACGGTAGGCCTCCATCGTGGTGAACTCGGGGTTGTGGGTGAGGTCCATGCCCTCGTTGCGGAAGATGCGGCCAATCTCGAACACGCGCTCAAAGCCGCCGACGATGCAGCGCTTGAGATGCAGCTCGGTAGCAATGCGCAGATAGCACTCCTGGTCGAGCGCGTTGAAGTGCGTGATGAACGGCTTAGCCGTGGCGCCGCCCTGGATAGTCTGCAGGATGGGGGTCTCGACTTCCATGTAGCCGTCGGACTCCATGAAGCGGCGGAAGGTGGAGAGAATCTGCGAACGCTTGCGGAAGGTCTCGCGGACATCGTCGTTGGCGATCAGGTCGACGTAGCGCTGACGATAACGGGTCTCCTTGTCGGAAAGACCGTGGAACTTCTCGGGCAGCGGACGAACGGCCTTGGCAAGCAGGGTCGCGCTCTTAGGGGCAACGGAGAGCTGGCCGCGCTGGGTGCGCACAACCACGCCGGTCACGCCCAGGATGTCGCCCAGGTCGAGGGACTTGAGCGTATTCCATGCAGCCTCGTCCATGTCGTTGATGCGGCAGAACAGCTGAATCTCGGCAGTCGCATCGCGCACGACGATGAACATGATCTTGCCCTGACCGCGCTTGGCGACCACGCGGCCGGCGATCTTCACGACGTCCTCGGTGTCCTCGCCATCGGCAAGCTCGGCGTACTTAGCCTCGATATCGGCAACGTAGTCCTCAAGCTCAGAGTGCTCGGGATAGGGGTTCTGGCCCGCCTCGAACAGGGCGGCGCGCTTGGCCAGGCGGGTGGCGCGCTCGTCGTTGAGCGTCGATGCCTGATCTGCGGCGTTCTGGTTCTCTGCCATAAGTTAGCTCCTCAAACTAAAACGCTCCCCAGGATTCGGTCCCAGGGAGCGAAAACATACCTTTACGCGGGACCGTGGTCTAGCGTGCAATCTTGGCGATGGTGTAGACGCGAGTCTTGCCGGAAGGCGTAACGACCTCGACGGAGTCGCCCTCGCCGTGACCGATGATGGCGTGGCCGACCGGAGACTCGTTGGAAATCTTGTGCTCGAGCGAGTTGGTCTCGGTGGTACCGACGAGCGTGACTTCCATGACCTCACCGTTGGGATCAATCAGAGAAACGGTGGAACCGATGGAGACGGTCAGATCACCTGTGGTGGCAGCAACCTGAGCGTTGGCAAGGATGGCCTGGATCTCGGCAATACGAGCGGCGTTCTGGGCCTGCTTGTCCTTGGCGGCATCGTACTCGGAGTTCTCCGAAAGGTCGCCGAACGCGCGGGCTTCCTTGATGTCCTCGACGATCTCCTTGGCGTAATCGCCCTCACGCCAAGCGAGCTCCTCGACGAGCTTCTGGCGGCCCTCAGCGGTCAGTACGATCTGGCTTGCGTCCATACGGATATCTCCCCAACTCTGATCAAACAATCAACTGTCAACAAAACGAAAAAGACCGGCTAGCCTGCGGGCAAGCCGGTCAGGTGCTCACCCCAAAGGGATGGGACTACTCTGCGTCCGCGTCGCTGTCCTCTGCCTGCTTCTTCTTGGCAGCAGCGAGCTTGGCCTCGAGCTCAGCGATCTCCTTGTCCTCCTCGGACTGCTCGACCACGACCTCCTCGGCCTGCTTGGTCTCGGCCTTATCGTCGCCCTCCATACCCTCGCGGATATTCTTGACGGTAGAGCCGAGGGACTTGCCGAGCTTCGGCAGGTTCTTGGGCCCGAAGATAATCAGGACAACGACGAGAATAATGATGAGCTCAGGAGCCCTCAGTCCAAACATGTAGACCTCCACAATACAGCGAGACAAGCTCGAATGAGTATACCGCGGGTATCGCGGTATCACAACAATAGCTAAAAAAAGGGACCGCAAGAAGCGGTCCCTCCTCATGCTCTGGTCGGGTTGACTGGATTTGAACCAGCGACCCCTGCGTCCCGAACGCAGTGCTCTACCAAACTGAGCCACAACCCGTTAGCTCGACTATAGTAACAAAGATTTCCGTCGTGTGCTAGAGAAATTTTTACTTCTTTGGCACTTCGATGCGAACCGTGTTGGGAATGAGCTCCGTCGCGCAGGACCACCAGCCGTTTTGCAGGGCAGCGTCGGCAAGCCTTTCGGCCGTGGCGGCGGTGTCGCAAATGGCAAATGAGCAGGCACCCGATCCGCACACATCTACAGCAACGGTGCCGTCCTGTTTACGCAGCCAATCGAGAACCGTTTGAATCTGCGGCTCCATCTGTGCGGAAATGACACCTAGGTTGTTATGGATGAGCGCATATGCCGTCTCGGCATCACCAGCATGCAAGGCAGAAGCTATCGCGCCGGGCTTGTCTGCAGGCACCGGAGCCTCGTCAAAACGTCGATAGGCTTCAATTGTTGAAACGCTTGCCTCGCGCGGCTTGACCAACACGACGGGCGTTGCGGGCAGCGCGGGATACTCAGTTGCCAGCACGTCTCCCCCACCTACGTAGAACGCAAGGCTCGCGTGCAAAAAGAACGGGACGTCAGCACCAATACCCCGCGCAATGTCGTCGAGCGCGGGGTCGGTGCGATCAATTCCCCAGAGCTCCGCCAAGGCGACAATGACCGCGGCCGCGTCCGTCGAGGGGCCGCCCAAGCCGGCGCACAATGGAATGCGCTTCTCAATCGTCACGCAGATGTTTGCCTCGCAACCATAATGCTCGGCCATAGCAACCGCAGCCCGATACGCCGTATTCTTTTGCATGGGAAAATCTGATGCCGGAACCGTCTGGACGGTCAGCGCCTGCGCCGGCGCGACCGTCACGGAATCGGAAAGACCGACGGCTGCCATCAGGGAATCGACCCTGTGGTAGCCGCGGTCATCGCGCTCGGTATGAACCCCCAGGTAGAGGTTAATCTTTGCCGGCGCGGAAAGAGTCAGGGACCGATCGGTCACCGTTAGTGCTCCTCGAGCTGATTGCCGAGCGGGGTAAAAATGTGCTCACCGCTCTCGGGGTCGAACAGCTCGACCTGCCCGGTGAGGACATCGATATACTGGTAGGACTGACGCGACTTGCGGCCGCGACGTTCGTCAACCTCGACGATAAAGACGGCGGGGTGGACGCTCTTGATGGTGCCCATGCGCTCGACGACGCGGGTGCGGCCCATGTTGGCCTTCACCTTGACGCGATCGCCCACCATATCGGTCAGCTTCTCGTGGATGTCGTCGACGTGATTGACTTCCATCTCTTCCATGAACAGGGCCTCCAGAAGGTGCAATTCAAAAAGGGGATAATACCCCTAAGATAGACAAAACTCTAATACTATAGCACCCTGTTGCGACCACGCGCAAGTAGCTAATTTGGCTACTTACAGATTGTCGGTATCGAGGACGATGGTGAATGGGCCGTCGTTGACGAGGTCGACTTTCATATCGGCGCCAAAGATGCCATGCGCCACGTGTTCGACATCTTGACGAACGAGCGTCAGGAAGTACTCGTAGAGCTCGTTGGCGACATCGGGGGCGCCGGCATCCGTAAACGATGGGCGGCGGCCGTGACGGCAATCGGCGAACAGCGTGAACTGCGACACTACGAGAACCTCGCCGTCGACATCGGCAAGTGCCAGGTTGGTCTTGCCGTTCTCGTCCTCGTTAATGCGCAAGCCGCGGAGCTTGCCCCACAGCTTATCGGCCTCGGCGCGCGTGTCGCCGTGGCCCACGCCCAGCAGCACCAGATAGCCGCGCCCAATTTTGCCCACGCACTCGCCGTCGACCGTCACGCCGGCGTTGAGTACGCGCTGCACCACCGCACGCACGGCCTACTCCTCGCCCGTCAGTTTGGCGGACAGATGCTCGAGCGCGTGGAAACGATGGCTGATGGCGTTCTTCTCGTCCGCCGTCAGCTCGGCCATGGTCTTGCCCGGCGTGTCGACCGGCAGGAACAGCGGGTCATAGCCAAAGCCGTGATCGCCGCGGCCCTCGTGTGCGATAACGCCCTCGCAGGCGCCCTCGCCATAGGTGACCAGACCATCCGTGTCGATAAGCGCAACGACGCTCATAAAGCGCGCGGTGCGGTCCTCGTCCGCCACGCCTTCCAGGTTAACGAGAAGCTTGGCGTTGTTGGCGGCATCGTCTCCGTGCACGCCCGCATAGCGCGCGCTATACACGCCCGGCTCGCCGTCAAGCGCGTCGACGACCAAGCCAGAATCGTCGGCGATGGCCATGAGCCCCGTCTCTTCGACGGCAGCCTGCGCCTTGATGATGGCGTTCTCCAAAAACGTCGTGCCGTTTTCCTCGGGGTCCTCAAAATCGCCCAGCTGGCCGAGCGCCACAAAGCGAACCTCGGGCATGACCTTGCCTAAAATGGCCTCGATCTCGGTGAGCTTATGGGCGTTGCCCGTTGCCACGACAATGGTCGCCGCCGGGTCGAGGGTGTCGATGTCGATCTTCTCAAGTGCCATGAGTGGTCTCCTTGTCTCTATAGCAATGCCGCGCCGAGGGCGACGAGGGCCTCCGCCTCTCCCCTCTCAATCAACGGCAGTCTTATACTTCGACGTTTTCCCAGATAAAACCTGCCAAAATAAACCTGTCCCTTTTTGGCAGGTTAGGCGATGGCTTGGCGCTGAAGCTCGATGAGCTCGGCGATGCCTTTGTCGCCCAGGTCGAGCAGGGCGTTGAGGCGCTTACGGTCAAAGGGCGCCTGCTCGCCAGTGCCCTGGAGCTCGATCATCTCACCGGTGTCGGTGGCGACGAGGTTCATGTCGACTTCGGCATGGCTGTCCTCGGAATAATCGAGGTCAAGCAGCGTATTGCCGTCGACAACGCCCATGGAGATTGCAGCCACCTGGCCGGTAAGCGGGATGCGCTCGATCTTGCCCGCCTCGACCCACATGGCGAGGGCGTCGTGCAGCGCCACCCAGGCGCCGGTGATGCTCGCTGTACGCGTGCCGCCATCGGCCTGAATCACATCGCAGTCGACGGTGACGGTGTACTCGCCGAGCGCCTTCATGTTGACGACGGTACGCAGGCTGCGGCCAATGAGGCGCTCGATCTCCATGGAGCGACCCTTGCGGTTGGCGTGCTCGCGCTTGCAGCGCTTGCCGGTCGACGCCGGCAGCATGGCGTATTCCGCGGTCACCCAGCCGACCTTAGCTCCCTTTCGCCAGCCCGGCACGCCCTCCTCGATTGTGGCGGCGCACAACACGCGCGTGTCACCGAACTCGGCAAAACACGAGCCGTGGGCGTGCTTCATGACGCCACGGGTGAGCTTAACGGGGCGCAACTCGTTGGCGGCGCGACCGTTGGCGCGGTTGACCTGCATGTACTCCATAGAAAAATCCTTTCGGCAAAAGGTGTGGCGAAGGCTCTGACGGCGGCCTTACATCTATTTCAGCTCATCGATATCGATATGCTCAATGCTCTTGAGCGGCTGACCAAAGATAAAGCTGCCCGCCACCGCAAACTCGGCAATGTTATCGGCCGTCGTGGCAAAACGATGCTGCGGCTCGGCGGCGACGCCCGCCAGCTGCTCGCGGCGCGTGAGGATATCGGTCAGCTCGCGCGTGGTCTCCTCGGCGGAACTCACGACGCGTACCCCAGGCCCCAGCGCATGGCGGATAGGTCCCACCAACAGCGGAAAATGCGTACAGCCGAGCACCACGGTATCGATACCGTGGTCGCGCAGTGGCTCAACCGTGGCACCCACCAGCGCACGCACGGCAGGCGTATCGAAGATGTCCTCGTTCTCAAGCCACTGCTCTTGCAGATGCGCACCCGAGGCGAGCTCGTGTTCGACAACCTCGACAAAGCTCGAGGCGGGGCAGCCGTATACGTCGACGCCGGCATCTAGGTCCTGAATGGCGCGCGTGTAAGCGCCCGAGCGAATGGTGAGGTTGGTGGCGAGCACGCCCACGCGACGCGTGCGGGTGCTGTTGATTGCCGCACGGGCACCCGGCGCGATCACGCCGATCACGGGAACGTCGAGCACCTGCTGGGCCAGACGCAAGGCCGCAGCTGTCGCCGTGTTGCAGGCGATGACCATAATCTTGACGTCGTGCTTCGACAGCCAACGGCCCGCCTGCAACGCAAACGAGCGCACCTCATCCTCGGTGCGCGTGCCGTAGGGGCAGCGTTTGGTGTCGCCGAAGTAGTAGACGGACTCGCGCGGCAGCACCGTCGCGATGGCGCGCGCAACCGTCAGACCGCCCAAACCAGAATCGAACACGCCAATCGGGCGCGTGTCGCCTGTCGGATTCTCGATATCGGACATTACCTCACCAGTCTCTCTCGAAAAGACATGTCCAAGTGCGGCGACGCCGCGCTACGAACGCGCCGCGACCAGCAGCTCTGCCGTCGCCGCCCAACCGTCGACAATTTTGCCGCGCGTAACGAAAGCGTTCTCGCAAGCAGCCAGGAACTCGGGCGCACCGGCGCTCGTCAGGCCATTCTCGACCAGGCAGAACGTGCCCACGTGATCGGCCATGTAGAAGTCGGACTCGGAATCGCCGAGCGCGAGCGTCTCCTCGCGCTCGATCCCCAGGTGCTCGCAGAAGCGCGCGATGGCAACGCCCTTGTTGAGGCCGGCGGGATTGATGTTAAACGCGCGACCGTCCTCGACGCGATCGAGCTCGAGCGTCGTCGGCTTGGACAGATGCGTCAGGTGACCGTTACAGGCCCACACCAGGCCGCAGCCGGCCTCGTCCAGGATGGCCTGGACCTCATTGTCGGGCACATCGCCGCGCATGCCGACGGTGACCTCGCGGTACTTGTAGCCGGTCGACATGTCGTTGTGATACTCGATCTTGTGCGGCCAGCGGGCAAGAATCTTCTCGCACACGCCGGTCTGCTCGATCACCTGGTGCGGAGTAAGGCCGCAGGCGGGGTCGTAAGGCATGTCGCCAGTCAGATACTCCCAATCGTTGGCTTTGAGGTCGTACATGACCAGGCCGCCCATCTCACCAATGTAGGAGTTGAGGCCGAGCACGCGCGCGTCCTCGTGGATCATGGTACGGTTGCGGCCCGAGGTGGGAACCACCTGAATGCCAGCGCGAGCGAGCGCCACGACGGCCTCGACGAGTTTGGTCGAGGGGTTGTCGTCGTTGTCGCGCAGCACGCACGAGCCGGGCGCGAGCATCGTGGCATCCAGGTCGGTAAAGACGTACTTGACCTTGGCCAAGCGCTCGCGCATCTCGCCCGAAAGCTCGGCAACGGTCGGCAAGGTGTTGTGGGACATGGTTACTCCGTTTACGTAGAAGGGTTTGGACTTGGACGGCATGTTTTGATTGAGGGAACACGCTTATGGCGACAGCGCACTCAGGGCGCCGCCGCCATCATGGTTCATTAGTCAAACTGGGTAACATCGATCAGGCGATTGGCCAGCGAAAGGTCGCTCTCGATGGGCACGAACTCGTCGCCCACGTGCATGAGCTCCTCGTCACCCTTTGCCAGCAGCAAGACAATGGTGGGAGCATCGGGGTTGACGTACTCCTCGCGCGCCGCCTTGAACGCCGCATGCACAGCGGCTTCGCGGTCGAGGATGATCTTGTTCGGCGTATCGTCGGGAACATGCTCGGCAAGCTCGCGACAGACCTTCATCGGGTCCTCGTGAGCTGGATCCTCGTTCGTAAAGATCATCAGGTCGGAATACGGTGCGGCCTCGCGTGGCAATTGCTCGCGGCGCTCCTGCGCCTTGCCGCCGGCGGCGCCAAACAGCGCAATGACGGGGCTAGCGGGAAACGCGCGCTTGACCGACGAGAAAAGCGAACGGAACGAAAGCTGGTTGTGCGCATAGTCAACGACGCAGATCACGCGGCCGTCCTTCGACTCCACGACCTCCATGCGGCCCGGCACACGCAGTTTGGAGAGGCCCTTCTTGATAGCCTCGATACCGATGCCGATCTCGCGCGCAGCGGCGATAGCGACCAGCGCGTTTTCCACGTTAAAGTCGCCCGCGATACCCAGCAGGACCTTCTCCCCCGCCTCGGGCTCGTCGGCGCTCATGCCGTGCAAGTTGAACTCGATGTTAAAGCCGAGCATGCGGACATCGCTCGCCCACAGGCTTGCCTCGGGATGCTCGACGCCAACGGTCACCAAGCGCTCGGCCGTCGACGCTGCCTCTAGCACACGGTCAACCTCATCGGTGCCCAGATTCACCACGGCGGTCTTTGCCTGGTCAAAGATCCTAAGCTTGCTCTCAAAATAATCCTCAAACGTGGGGTGTTCGATCGGCGAGATGTGGTCGCGGCCGATGTTGAGGAAGCACGCCACGTCAAACGGCAGATTCTCGACGCGTTGGTACTTGAGCGCCTGGCTCGAGACCTCCATGACCATGGACTGGCGACCGGACGTGCGGCAGTTGGCGATATGGCGCCAAACCTCGGGGGCCTCGGGCGTGGTGTTGGTGCTCTCGTAGCACTCGATACCATCGTCGGTACTCACCGAGCCGATCATGCCGCAGGACTCGCCCGCCGCCTTGATGATGGACTGGAGCATAAAAGCGGCCGTGGTCTTTCCCTTGGTGCCGGTGATGCCCACGATCTTGACGTCGTGGTCGGGACGGTCGTAGACCTCCGGCGGCAACAGGGCCATGGCCGTGCGAACACTATCAACAACCAGCATCGCAGCACCGCTCTCCTGCGCCAGCGGCTCCAGAGACTCGACCAGCGACTCCTCGCACACAAATGCGACGGCGCCCGCATCGAGCGCCATGCTCAAAAACGCGGGCTTAAAGGCAGCACCTTTGCAAAAGAATACGTCACCTGCCGAGACCGCGCGCGAATCAAACGAGCAGCCGGTCACGGCGCGCTCGTCAACCTGCTCTGATGCGCGCAGCTCGCCGCACACATCGAGAAGCTTGGCAAGCGTATCGACCGTGGTCACGGTCGCGGAATCCGAATGGTGCATCTTTCACCTTTCTCAGCCATTTGGCAGGGACGGTTTTATAGTAACTGAAACGCACCCACGCAAAAACGGCTCCCGGAGGAGCCGTTACGCGCAGGCGTTCGTAAGCCGAGGCTAGGCAGCCTGAACAGCGGGCTGGTCCTCGTCGATAAAGAAGCGCTTGTACCACACTAGGAACACGAGCGGCGTATAGATCTTGCGCTGGAAATCGCCCTTGCCCGCAAAGTGCAGATCGAGCAGGTGCATGAGCTCGTCGGTATTGAAGAACTCGCTTGCCCACGGCGCGGTGAAGTACTCCTTGACATAGTCGTACCACTTTTGCTCGCGCAGCCAGTAGACAATCGGCACCGGGAAGCCCACCTTGGGACGGGTGGCCCACTCATCGGGCAGCGACTTGTTGGCAGCGTGGCGGAGTACCTGCTTGTTGCCGTTCTCGTTGATGCGGTAGCGATCGGGAATGTGCTCGGCGAACTCCATGACTTTGCGGTCCAGGAAGGGCACGCGCAGCTCCAGCGAGTGCGCCATGCACATCTTGTCGGCCTTGAGCAGAATGTCGCCCGGGAGCCACATGTTCATGTCCAGGTACTGCTTCTTGACCAGTTCGGGCTGACCCTTCACGCGTGCGTAGATGGGTGCAGCGAGCTCAAAGGCGCCATCGCCGGTGTTGTACTCGGGCTTGAGCACGCCGTCGACCTCGCGCTCCGGCCATACCAGAGCCTGTCCCAGGAACGACTTCTCGGGGATCTCGGCACCCTTGACCAGGAAGTTATGTCCCTTGAAGTACGGCATATGCAGCGCCAGGTTACCGAGCGCGCGACGGATGGGCAGCGGCACCATCTTTTTGTACTTGCGCACCGGGACCGTGTCCTCGTAGTAGGCGTAGCCGCCAAAGAGCTCGTCGGCGCCTTCGCCCGAAAGCACGACGGTAACGTCCTTGCGGGCCATCTCGGCCAAGAACCACAGCGGCACGGAAGACAGGTTGGACTGCGGCTCGTCCATGTGATACTGGATGTCCTCGAGCGCACCGAAGAACTCGTCGGCGGTAATCATCTTGCGAACGTTCTCGACGCCGAGCTTATCGGAAAGTTCCTTGGCGTAGTTGGTCTCGTTGAAGTTCTTGTAGTCAAAGCCCACCGAGAAGGTCTTGTCGGGCATGAGGCAAGCGGCGATGTAGCTGGAGTCGACGCCACCGGAGAGGAACGACGCGACCTTGACGTCGGCGATGCGATGGGCCTCGACACTCTCGTGCACGACCTCGTCCAGCTCATCGACATACTCTTCGAACGGCTTCTCGACGGCAGAGTAATCGCAATCCCAGTAGCGCTCGATGTTCATCTTGCCGGTCGGGATATCGACGGTAAAGTAGTGCGCCGGCGGCAGCTTGTAGACACCCTCGAAGAAGGTCTCCTCAGTCGCCGAATACTGCAGCGTCATGTACGGACGCAGAGCCTTTTTGTTGACCGCCTTGTGGAAGTGCGGGTAGTCCAGGAAGCTCTTGATCTCGGAACCAAAGAGCACGCCCGGAGCGCCGTCGCCCGCATCGGCCATGGGATAGTAGTAGAGCGGCTTGATGCCAAAGATGTCGCGGGCGCCAAAAAGCTTGTTCTTCTTTTTGTCCCAGATGACGAAGGCGTACATACCGCGCAGACGATCGAGTACGGCCTCGCCCCACTCCTCGTAGCCGTGCAGGAGGCTCTCGGTGTCGGCGCCGCAGTGGAACTTGTAGCCCTTGGCCTCGAGCTCGGAACGGAGTTCTTGGAAGTTGTAGATCTCGCCGTTGAAGACAATGACGACGCTGCCGTCCTCATTGGCCATGGGCTGAGCGCCGGCCTCGGTCAGGTCGAGGATCGACAGGCGGCGGAAGCCCAGGGCAACGCGGCCGTCGATAAACTGACCGCCCATGTCGGGACCGCGATGGACGATGCGGTCCATCATCTTGGTGAGCACCTCGGATTGGTTATCCGTCCCACCGACAAAACCGACAAAACCGCACATATACTATCCCCTCTGCTGTTGCTGGGCATCAAATCGAATCAGTAGCTTTTGAGTATACCCGAGGGCGTAAAGAGGGGCGGAATGTTCAGGCAATCTCAACTGAATCAGCTCCGCTGTGACACGCGGGTTGATTTTCAATCTCAACGCAACAGCCTGAACGGGCCCCGCGTTTCCGCAGC